>DATNKO010000071.1:0-174401 GCA_035603345.1 Steroidobacteraceae bacterium
GCTTACTTTGCGCGCCTGGGGCTGGTCTCACTGCTGCGCGAGCAGCAGCGACTCCAGTGTGTTCGTTGAACCGCCGTATGCGGAACCGCACGTACGGTGGTGTGGGAGGGGAGTGAGCGTAAGCTCACCCCCTACCCGATCCCGGTCGATTAATAACGTATCAGCGCCGAACCCCAGGTGAAGCCGCCGCCGAAGGCCTCGAGCAGCAGCAGCTGGCCGCGCTTGATGCGGCCGTCGCGCACCGCGACATCGAGCGCCATCGGCACCGATGCCGCGGAAGTGTTGCCGTGCTCCTGCACCGTGATGACTACCCGCTCCAGCGGCAGATCGAGCTTGCGGGCGGTAGCCTCGATGATGCGGATGTTGGCCTGATGCGGCACCAGCCAGTCGAGCGCCGTGCGGTCGAATCCGTTGGCCGCGAGCGTCTCGTCAACCGCCTGCCCGAGCTTGGTGACGGCGACCTTGAACACCTCGCTCCCGGTCATGCTGATCGCCAGCTTCGGCGCGAAGCCGGTCGACACGCCGCTGCCACAATACAACATGTCCTTGTAGTGACCGTCCGAATGCAGGTGGGTCGAGTACACGCCCGGCGTGTCCGAGGGTTCCAGCAGCACCGCACCCGCGCCGTCGGCGAACAGCACCGCCGTGGCGCGGTCGCTCCAGTCGGTGATGCGCGAGAGGGTTTCCGCGCCGACCACCAGCGCGCGCCGCGCCTCGCCGCAGCGCACGTACTTGTCGGCGATCGACAGGGCGTACATGAAGCCGGCGCAGGCGGTCTCGAGGCTGAAGGCGGGCACGCCGCGGCACCCGAGCCGCTGCTGCAGTATCGTGCCGCAGTTGGGGAACACCAGGTCCGGGGTCGTGGTGCCGAAGGCAATGAAGTCGACATCCTCGGGCGCGACGCCCGCAGCCTCCAGCGCACTGCGCACGGCGTGTTCCGCCAGGTCGACCGTGGTCTCGCCGTCGGCGGCGACGTGGCGGCGCTCGATGCCGGTGCGGCTGCGGATCCACTCGTCGGTGGTGTCGACCATCTTCTCCAGGTCGAAGTTGCTGATCACCTTGTGCGGCAGATACGAGCCCGTGCCCGCGATGCGCGAGTAGATCAAGTGGTCGCCCCTTCGGTGCGCAGTGCCTGCGCAATGTGCCCAGTGAGTCCGCGGCGCGCCGCCAGTGCGGCGGTGCCGATCGCGCGCGCGAATGCCACACCGTCGGCGCGACCGTGGCTTTTTACCACGATCCCCGCGAGCCCCACCATGCAGGCGCCGTTGTAGCGGCGCGGGTCGAGTCCGGCCGCCGCCCGGCGCAGCACCGGACGGGCGATCAGCCCCGCGAGCCGGTCGGGCCAGGAAGCATCGAACTCCTGACGCAGCCGGTCGGCGATCAGGCCCGCGACTCCCTCCATGGTCTTGAGCGCGACGTTGCCGGTGAAGCCGTCAGTGACCACCACATCGACGTCCCCGGAGAAGATGTCGTCGCCCTCGACGAACCCGACGTAGTTGAGGCCGCTGGCCCCGAGCAGCGCGTGCGCTGCCTGCACCAGATCGTCCCCTTTCATGTCCTCCTCGCCGATGTTGAGCAGCCCGATGCGCGGTGCGGCGCAACCGGAGACGTCGCGCGCGATGATTGCGCCCATGGCGGCGAACTGACGCAGCTGCTCGGGCGTCGCCGTGGTGTTGGCGCCCAGGTCGAGCATGTGGGTGAGGCCGTGGGCGGCGGGAATCGCCGAGACGATGGCGGCACGCTCCACTCCGGGCAGCATACCGAGCACGAAATGCGCGATCGCAGTCAGGGCCCCGGTGTTGCCCGCGCTCACGCAGGCGCAGGCCTCGCCCGCCTGCACGCGATCCACCGCCACGCGCATCGAGGAATCCTTCTTGCGGCGGATCGCCTCGCGCGGCTTGTCGTGCATCGCCACCACCTGCGAGGCGGGCACGATCTGCGCGCGAGCGCGCACCGCCGCCGGCAGCGGCGCCAGCGCCGCCTCGAGCAGCCGCGGGTCGCCGACCAGCAGCGCGCGCAGCTCACGATCCTCGGCGAGCGCACGCAGCGCACCGTCAACGTACCCGCGCGGCTCGTGGTCGCCGCTCATCACGTCGATCGCGATCGGCAGCACGCTGGCCCTTGATGCCAGGAGAGAGACTATTCCTTGTCTTCGGTTTCGGCCGGTTTCTCGATCACGCGCCGGCCGCGATAGAAGCCGTCCGGGGTGATGCGGTGACGCAGGTGCGTCTCGCCCGACTGCGGATCGGTCGACAGCGCCGGCGCAGCGAGCCGGTCGTGCGAGCGGTGCATGCCGCGTCGCGAGGGGGTCTTGCGGCTCTTTTGAACTGCCATGGGTCAGCTCCTGACTCTATATATGGGAAAACCAAATGGAACTCTAACGCTTCAGCAGCTCACCGAGCCGCGCGAACGGCCGGTGCGTTTCGGGCGTATCGGGCTGCGCGGCCGCCGCGTTCCCCGGCGCACAGGGTGTGCCTGCCGCGTGCAGCGGCACAATCGGCAGGCTCAGCAGCAGCTCCTCGGTAACCAGCCCGGCGATCGTGGTCCGGCCTGCGGGCGCCAGCACCGGCTCCAGGTCTTCGGGCAGCCGCGCAGCATCCGCCTCGGATGCGACCAGCCCGACGCGCACCACCGCGTCAACCGGCACTTGCAACGGCTTGAGACACCGCTGGCACTCGAGAGTCGCGCTTCCCGCGAGTTTCAGCTCCGCGACCGCGATCCCCCCTTGGCGCGTGAAATGCGCCCTCCCATGGACCTCGCCGGCAATACTCGGCGCGCGCGAGTGCAGACCGGTCAACTCGGCGAGCGGCACAGCGAAGTCAACGTCCTCTGCGCCGTCGGCCAGCCGGTCGACATCAAGCAGCCGCGACCAGGGGGAGGACATGGGGCGCGTATAATAGGTAGCGGTTTCCCCCAAGTCAAAGCCGCAAACCCTTGTTTTCCCGAAGGCGATTCGCCTTGCCGTGAGTCCCGTGCCGCCGCTCATGCTGGCTTCGACATCGCGCTATCGGCGCGAGCTGCTGGCGCGGCTGAGCGTGGAGTTCGCGGTCGCGGATCCCGGGGTCGCCGAGGATCATCTGCCTTCCGAGTCGCCCGCGGATCGGGCGCTGCGCCTCGCAACCGTCAAGGCGGGGGCGGTCGCCACGCGCCACCCGGGCGCGTTCGTCATCGGCGGCGACCAGGTCGCCTCATGCGGCAGCCGGGTGCTCGACAAGCCGGGCGACGCGGCCGCCTGCCGTGCGCAGCTGGCGGCGCTCAGCGGTCACACCGCGCAGTTCTATACCGCATGCGTGCTGCTCGGCGCAGGCGCCGGCGTGCACCTGGCTCACGTCGACACCACCACCGTCGTGTTCCGCGCGCTGTCGGCGGATGAGATCGCCCGCTACGTCGAGCGCGAGCAGCCTTTCGACTGCGCCGGGGGCTTCAAGGCCGAGGGCTTAGGTGTGGCGCTCTTCGAATGCATCGAGAGTCAGGACCCGACCGCCCTCATCGGCCTGCCGCTGATCTGGCTCTGCGGCGCGCTGCGCGATGCGGGCTATCGCGTGCCGTGAGTGCAGCCGGCTGTGAGGCGCGGCCGGTGGGCCGCGTCGCCAGCCGCTCGAGCACCGCCGCCAGCTCCGGCGGCAGCGGCGTGTTGACACTGAATTCCCCACCCGACGGCCACGTGAAGCTGACGCTCGCTGCGTGCAGGAACATGCGCTCGAGGCCGAGCGCGCGCAGCTCGCGGTTGAACTCCGCATCGCCGTACTTCTCGTCACCCGCGACCGGGTGGCCGGCATATGCGGCGTGCACGCGAATCTGGTGCGTGCGGCCGGTGATGAGCGTCACCTCGACCAGTGTCGCCGTCTTGCCGAAGAACTGCACCGGCCGAAAGCGGCTCGCCGCGTCCTTGCCGGCCGGGTCTGCCCGCACGGTACGCTCACCGCCCACGCGCGCGTCGGTGCGCAGCGGGATATCGAGACGCTTGGTGCCGAGCTCCCACCTGCCGCGCAACAGCGCCAGGTAGCGCTTCTCGAAACCGTCTTCGCGCAGCAGCTTGTGCAGGGCGCGCAGCGTGGGCGCGTGGCGCGCGATCAGCAGGCACCCGCTCGTGTCGCGGTCCAACCGGTGCACGAGCTCGAGGGGCTCCCCGGGCCGCAGTGCGCGCAGCGCCTCGATGACGCCGCTGCTCACGCCGCTCCCCCCGTGCACGGCGACGCCCGCCGGCTTGTCGAGCACCAGGAGCCGGTCGTCCTCGTGAACGATGCTGCTGCGGATGCGGTCCATGAGCGCCGCCCGGGGGGCCGGCGGCGTCCCCGCGGGCGGCAAGCGGACCGGGGGAACGCGCACCTTGTCGTGAGCCTTAAGCCTGGCTTCGGCGCCGGCACGCCGCCCGTTGACCCGCACTTCGCCTCGCCTGATGAGGCGGTAGATGCGGCTGCGCGGCACCTCCTTAAGAAGGCGCCGCAGGTAGTTGTCGAGCCTTTGGCCGGCCTCCTCCTCGGAGACCTCCAAATACTGCACGCCGGTGCGGATCTCGCCGGAAGTTTGGCCGGACACAGGGTTTTTAGCGTAAGGCATTGTTTCTACAATACTCTGTCGAGTATACTCTCGCGGTCGTCCGTGAATCGGACGCGCCAGTGGTTGGCGGCACTTAGCCGCCGCCCGTTTTGTTGGACCTCTTGAATCGAGGCCATCGCATTGGGCCGACAAGATCGCGCCGGCTGCGTCGAATCTCTCAAGCTGAGACTTCCGCAGTGGGCGCCGTCGGTTGAGTTGACCGAAGGTTTCCTATTGGCGCCGCACGCTCAAGCCTGCGGTGATCGACGTGAATAACCAGACTCGCTTCCCCGGGTCAAATTCTGGGCACCTTCGCTACCGCGGACCTCTGGTCCCGCGGCCTCCCACCGTCCGCTTGCCGGCCCCTCAAACGCTAAGTGGGGCACATGAAGAGAATGTTAGTGAATGCAACTCAGGAAGAGGAGTTGCGAGTCGCTCTGGTTGATGGACAGAAACTGTTTGACCTGAGCATCGATTTACCTTCCCGCGAACAAAAGAAAGCCAACGTCTACAAAGCCCGGATCTCCCGCATCGAGCCCTCGCTCGAAGCCTGCTTCGTGGATTACGGCGCGCAGCGCCACGGCTTTCTCCCCCTGAAAGAGGTCTCCAAGGAGTACTTCCGGCAGCAGCCTCAGGGCGGCCGGATGCTCATCCGCGAGCTCCTTTCGGAGGGCCAGGAGGTCGTCGTCCAGGTCGAGAAGGAGGAGCGCGGCACCAAGGGCGCGGCGCTCACCACCTTCATCAGCCTCGCCGGGCGCTTCCTGGTGCTGATGCCGAACAACCCGCGGGCCGGGGGCGTGTCGCGCCGCATCGAGGGCGAGGACCGCGACCAGATGCGCGAGGTCATGAGCCAGCTGAAGATCCCGGAGGGCATGGGCGCCATCGTGCGCACCGCCGGCGTCGGCCGCACGGTCGAGGAGCTGCAGTGGGATCTCGATAACCTCAAGGTGCAGTGGGAACAGATCGACGCGGCCGTCAAGGAGCGCCCGGCGCCGTTTCTGGTGTTCCGAGAGAGCGACGCCGTGACCCGCGCCATGCGCGACTACCTCTCGGACGACATCGGCGAGCTGCTGGTGGACAGCCAGGCGGCCTTCGAGAAGGCTCAGGAGTACATGCAGCGGTTCATGCCGGCGGAGGCGCAGCGGCGCCTGAAACTCTATACCGACGACATCCCGCTCTTTACCCGCTTCCAGATCGAGAGCCAGATCGAGTCCGCCTACGCCCACAAGGTGCAGCTGCCCTCCGGCGGCAGCATCGTCATCGACTACTCCGAGGCGCTGGTGTCGATCGACATAAACTCCGCGCGCGCCACGCGTGGCAGCGACATCGAGACGACCGCCACCAATACCAATCTCGAGGCCGCGGACGAGATTGCCCGCCAGCTGCGCATCCGCGACATCGGCGGCCTCATCGTCATCGACTTCATCGACATGGAGTCCACCAAGAACCAGCGCGAGGTCGAGGACCGGCTGCGCGACGCGATGAAGATGGACCGCGCGCGCATCCAGATCGGACGGCTGTCGCGCTTCGGACTGCTGGAGATGTCACGCCAGCGGCTGCGGCCCTCACTCGGTGAAACCAGTCACATCGTCTGCCCGCGCTGCGTCGGCATCGGCAGCATCCGCAGCGTCGAGTCGATGACGCTCGCGGTGCTGCGGCTGATCGGCGAGGAGCTGCGCAAGGACCGCACCGCACGCGTGATCGCGCAGGTACCGGTCGCCGTGGCGACCTACCTCATCAACGAGAAGCGCGAGTGGCTGCGCACGCTCGAGGACAAGACCTCGGCGGAGCTGATCATCGTGCCGAACGAGAACATCCAGACGCCCGAGTACTCGATCAGGCGCGTGCGCGATGACGAGATGGAGCTGCCCGAGCAGCGCCAGGCCACTTACCTCATGCCGACCGCGCCCGAAGTCGCCGAGCCCGGCAGCGCCCAGGACAAGAGGCCTGCGGTGGAAGCGCCGGCGGTGGCGACGCTCCTGCCGGCGACCGCGGCCCCGATGGTCGCGGCCGCACCTGCGGCCGCACCCGCGGCGGCTCCCGCCGCCGCCGAGCAGGCGCACAGCGGCTTCTGGTCACGTGTGAAGAAACTGCTCGCGGGCGAGCCCTCCCCCGCGCCTGCGGAGCCTGCGCCGGCCACGGCCGTCGCGCGCGCGCCGCGGCGCGAGGAAGGTGAGCGCCGCGACGGCCGCCGCGATCACGGCCGGCACTCGCACTCCCGCCACGCGGACGGCGGCCGGCGCGAGCGCGGCGACGCAAACCGCGGTGAGAGCCGCGATCGCGGTCGCGATGGACGCGACCACCGTGACGGACGTGACCGGGATCGGCATCGCGACCAGGGCCGCGGCGGCGGACGCGAGCGCTCCGCCGAGCGCAGTGGCGAACGTGGTGGTGGCGGCGCACGCAATGGCGAGCGCGGGGCCGCGCCGCGCGTCGAGCCTGCAGCGGCCGAGGGCCCGGTGACGACTACCGGGCCGGCGGCTCTCCAGCCGCCGGGTGGCGAGCGGCCCGAGCGCACCGGCCGCGGTCGCCGTGGTCGCCGACGCGGGCGGCGCGGTGGCGGCGGCGCGCGCAGCGGCGCGCCCATGGGTGCCTCGGGCGAGGCGGCGGGCGCCGGACCTGCGCCTGCCGGAAGCTACGGCAACGGCGGTCACGAAGAATCTCCGGCACGCGAGCCGGGCCGTGAGCCGGCCCAGTCCATGCCCGCCTCGGCGCCCGAGCCGGCGCGCGCGCCGGCCGAGCCCGCGCCGCGCGAGTATCACGCCGAGCCACAGCAGGCCGCGCGCGATCCAGGACCGGCTCATAACCCGGCCCCGATCGCACACTTCGAGCCGCAACCCAAGCCCGAGGCAAACCCGGGTAAACCTTACGTGGTGTGGTCTTCGGCGCCGCCGCCGGAGGGCAGCGGTGAGCGCGGCACGGAGGAGTGAGGCTCAGGCTGCGCGCAGCTGCCGGCGCAAATGCGCCAGCAGTCCGCGCGCAGCGGATTCCACCAGGTCGAGCACTTCCTCGAAGCCCTTGGCGCCGCCGTAGTAGGGATCCGGCACCTCGGCGGTCGGCGATTCCGGCGCGAACTCCAGAAACAGGCGCAGCCGCTCGTGCCCATGCGCCGGCGCGCGGCGCTTGAGCGCCCGCAGGTTGTCCTCGTCCATCGCGAGGATCAGATCGAAGCGCTCGAAATCGCCCGGCTCGACCACGCGCGCCCGCAGGCCGCTCAGGTCGTAGCCGCGCCGAGCGGCCGCGTGACACATGCGCGGATCGGGCGGCTCGCCCACGTGGTAGCCGGCGGTGCCCGCCGAATCGATTTCAAGCGGCAGCTCAGGAGCCTCACGCACCGCCAGCTCGCGCAGCACGCCCTCGGCCGTCGGCGAGCGGCAGATGTTTCCCAGACAGACGAACAGGATTCTCATACTGGCACTTACGATCGTAACTCGCTGAAACCCTTTTGGCACCGCGGGCCTGCAATCGGTGACGCATCCATAACCGGCGTTCGACTGACTTTCTCACCGCCATATCCCCACACTGCATGCGCGTGCAGGAGCCTCTCTTAGGGGATGACCATGACGAATCTGTCTGACTCCGAATACGATGAACTTGATGATCTCTTGGGCGATCGTGAGCAATATTCCGTTGCCGCGAGGCGCCAGCGCCGGCGGGAGCTCTGGCGGGAGCGCTGGCAGACAGCGTTGCGGTGGTGCAGGGGTTGCCGCCCTAACGCCATCCCGTAAGGGGCCCCCTGGCGGACGGTCGGCGCCCGCCTCAAGGAGTAGACCCATTCGCGTCGCGCGTTACCGCGCGCTGTACCCGCGCCCCTGGAGGCAGGCGGTCATCGCGCGCTGATAATCCGCCCGCTGGCCGGCGAGCTGATCCGGCGGCACCCCGCCGCCGGCCTGCGTGGGGTCGAAGCCCGTCTGCCCCGACGCCCACTTGTGACATTCGTACTTGTCGCTCGCCTGCTGCTCGGCGCTCTGGCCGTTCTGCGGGTAGATGTACATCTGATCGCTCTGCGGCGGAGGCGCAGGCGGCGGCGGCGCGTCGTTCGGCGCCGCGGCGGCATCACCCGGCGGCGCGACCACCTGGTAGCCGCTCTGCGAGGGATCCCACATGTAGTACGTATCGTCTGCGTAGTAGTAGGGCACGCCGCCGAACCACACCGTGGTGTAGTAAGCGGGCAGCACCGGCACGAACACGCCTATCGGCGCCGCCACCACCACGAAGCCCGGCCCGCGCGGCGCATACCAGATGCCGCCGGAATAGTAGAAGCGGCCGCCCGGACGATCGAACATCACCGGCCTCCCGGGGACGGCGCCCACGACCACCCCGCGGTTCGGGTAGTAGTGGTTGTGCCCGTAGCGCGCATCCATGTGCTCGGGTCCGCGCATGCCGGGGCCACCACCGCCGTGGAAATTCTGTTGTGCCTGGGCGCTCGTGGCGGCGAGCGTCATCGCTGCCACCAGCGCACCGCAGGCGCCTAACCAAGTACTGCTCGTCTTCTTCATGACCGTTTCAATCCCGTCCTGATCATCAGTTACTTCACGCTGTAGCCGCGCGCATCGAGGCAGGCGCTCAGCGCGCGCCGGTACTCGCCCGCCTTGCGTTCCTGGGCCGCCGCCGCGCGCTGGCCCCCAACCGCCACCATCTGCGCGTTCTGCGCGTTCTGGGCGTTGGTGGCCGCGTTGGCCGCGTCCGCAGTGCTGCCGATTGCCCCGCCAACCACTGCACCGGCGAGCGCGGCCGGGGCCGCCTGCCAGCGCGGTGCGATCACCGCTCCGAGAAGCGCGCCGGCCACGGCGCCGATCGCGGTGTTGGTTCCCGGCGGCGGACCGGACGGCACCACCACCACGCGATCGTGCGGCGGCACGCCCGGAGCGCTCGGATCAAAGCCCGTCTGCTGTGTGGCCCACTGGCTGCACTCATAGTTGTCGCGATCCTGCTGCTGCGGCGTCTGGCCGTGCAGCGGATAGGCGTACACCTGGACCACCGGCGGCGGTGGCGGCGGCGGGGGTTGGTACACCGGCCGCGGCGGCGGCGGCGCCACGCAGCCGGACAGCACCACGGCCACGGTCGCCGCAGCAGCCCCTGTCAGGGCCGCATGCTTGAAAGCTCGGGTTGGTTTCATCATCGCGGGTGTTCCATGTCTGAAGCGGATCGCTTCTCGAAAACGCTCAATGCGGGCACGCGGTTGACAGTCAATAGCCGCCACGACCTGCAACGAATTGGACTGCCGCTGCGCACGTCAAGTTCCGGGTCAGGCTCACGCCGCCGTTAAGCAACCGTTAACCAACAGCTGCTATAGCGGGCGAGTGTGAGCAATTGTTAAGCCCGCCTTCGCCCTGCGGCGCTCACTCCTCCACGCACAGTTTACGCTCATCGGCTCGCCGCGGTGAGCAGTGTTGCGACTCGCTCGAGATCTGCGAACGTGTTCACGTCCGGGCCGGGGGCCTCGTGCGCGTCGGCGACGCGGATCGTAAGGCCGTTCTCCAGCGCACGCAGCTGCTCGAGCTGCTCGCGCATTTCGAGCGCGCCGGCGGGCAGTGCCGCGAGCCGCAGCAGCGCGCCGACCCGGTAGGCGTACAGGCCGACGTGGCGGCGCGCACCGCTCGGGTCGGTCTGGCTCGCGGGTCCGGCGGCCGCGCCGGCGCGATTCCACGGGATCGGCGCGCGGCTGAAATAAAGCGCGCGGCCGGCGGCGTCGCACACCACTTTCACGGCGTTGGGATCGAACAGCTCTGCGACCGAGCCGATCGGGGTTGCGAGCGTGGCGATGTCGACGCGCGGCGGCGACTCGAGCAGCGTTGCGACCTGACGGATGAGCGCGGCGGGCATGAGCGGCTCGTCGGCCTGGAGGTTCACGACGATGTCGTCCGCGCTCCAGTTGGCCGCGCGCGCCACCTCGGCGACGCGGTCGGTGCCCGAGAGATGGGTCGCGGCCGTCATGACCGCCTGCGCACCGAAAGCGCCCGCGGCGCTCGCGATACGCTCATCGTCGGTCGCGATCAGCACCTGCTGCGCGCCCGCGTTCGCGGCGCGCTCGTACACCCACTGCAGCATCGGCCGGCCGCCGATGGGCCGCAGCACCTTGCCCGGCAGGCGCACCGAGGCGAGGCGCGCGGGAATGACGACCCGGAACATCGCGCGCCGCGGCTGTCAGCGCGCCAGCAGCGGATCGTCGGCGGTGAGCTGGCGCGCCTCCTCCGCCAGCATCACCGGCACGTCATCGCGCACCGGGTACGCGAGCCGGTCCATGCGGCACACGAGTACCTCGGCATCGCGCCGGTACTGCAGCGGGCCCTTGCAGACGGGGCACGCGAGAATCTCCAGCAGACGCGTATCCATCAGTAACTCCTGGTCCTACTGCCCCTGCGCCAGCACCTTCTCGAGCACGCGGGTGCGCAGCGCGCGCGCGTCCGGCTCGCTGAACCGGGCGCTGACCGGCACGTACCACAGGCGCGGGTCGGCGAACGGCGCGCATTTTACGGCATCCTTCTCCGTCATGAGGACCGCCAGCTCGTCCCCGAAGCGCAGCTCCCGCGCCGTGAACGGATGGTGGTCGGGGAAGGCGTGCTCGATCACTTCGATGCCGTGGGAGCGCAGCTCGGCGAAGAAACGCTGCGGGTTGCCGATGCCGGCCATGGCGTGTGCCTGCCGGCCGCGAAACGCCGCCAGTGCGCACGGCGGCGCGCCCCCATCGAGCCTCACGGCATCATGCGCCTCCAGACGCATCTCGAGCGCGCCCGCCGGCACGCCCGCCGCGGCGAGCGAGGCGTGCTCGGGTGCGCCGGTCACCACCACCATGTCCGCCTGCGCCAGCCGTGCGGTCGGCTCGCGCAGCGGACCTGCGGGCAGGAGCCTCCCGTTGCCGAAGCCGCGCGCCCCGTCGATCATCACGATCTGGCAGTCCCGCGCCAGGCGCAGATGCTGCAGACCGTCGTCGGCGATGATGACCTCGGCCCCACCTGCCACCAGGCTACGCGCAGCCCGCACCCGGTCGGCGGCCACCATGGTGGCGCAGCCGGTGCGCCGCGCGAGGATCAACGCCTCATCGCCGACCTCTCGCCAGTCGGAGTCGCCGTGCACGCTGCGCGCCCCGCCACCGCGGCGTCCGTAGCCGCGCGACACGATCCCCACCTTGAGGTGCGCCGCGCCGAGCTGCGCGGCGAGCCAGATGACCAGCGGCGTCTTGCCGGTGCCCCCGACCGTGAGGTTGCCGACGATCACCACCGGCGCGCCGACGCGCCGCGCGCGTGTCCAGCCGCGCGCGTACGCTTCGCGGCGCGCGGCCGCAGCGGCCCCGTACAGCCAGCCGAGCGGCTCGAGCAGCGCCGCGCCGGCGCTGTCGCGATACCAGAGCCGTTCGAGCCGCCGCCGCATCGCGCCTCGCGTCAGTCCGCGAATTGCAGGCGGTGGAGCTGGGCGTAGAGTCCGCAGTGCGCCAGCAGTGCGGCGTGCGTGCCGCTCTCGACGATGGCGCCGGCCTCGAGCACGATGATGCGGTCGGCCTGCTCCACGGTCGACAGGCGGTGCGCGATCACGAAGGTGGTGCGGTTGCGCACCAGCTCGCGCAGCGCCGCCTGGATCTGGCGCTCCGACTCGGTGTCGAGCGCGGAAGTCGCCTCGTCGAGGATCAGGATCGGCGCGTCCTTGAGCAGCGCGCGGGCGATCGCGATGCGCTGGCGCTGGCCGCCGGACAGCAGCACGCCCCGGTCCCCGACCATGGCGTGCAGCCCCAGCGGCTGCTCGCGTACGAACTCGAGGATATGGGCCGCCGCCGCGGCACGCTCGACCGCCGCGTCGGACACCTCGCGCCCGAAGGCGATGTTGTTGCGGATGGTGTCGTCGAACAGCACTACGTCCTGGCTCACGACCGCGATCTGCTCGCGCAGGTTGGCGAGCTCATAGTCGCGCACGTCGACGCCATCGACGCGCACGCTGCCGCTGCCCGCGTCATAGAAGCGCGGCAGCAGGTTCACCAGCGTCGACTTGCCGCTGCCGGAGCGGCCGACGATGGCAATCGTCTCGCCGGCGCGCGCACTGAGCGAGACGTCGCTGAGCGCCGCCGGCCGGCGCGCCGTACCCGCGCCTTCGGTGCGCGCTCCGTTCGCCGCCGGGTAGGCGAACGACACGCCCTTGAACTCGACCGCACCGCGCGCGCGCGCGACGCGGTGGGCGCCGCCGCGCCCCTCGCTGGCTTCGTCCAGCAGCTCGAACAGGCTCTGGCCGCCGGCGACGCCCTGCTGCAGCGGGCCGGCCACGCCCACCAGTTCGCGCAGCGGCTGCGCGATGCCGATCAGCGCGACGAAGAAACCCATGAAGTCCCCGGTGCTGGTGCGCCCGTGGACCGTATCGGCGAGCGCCAGCGCCAGCACCACCGCCAGGCCGATCGCGGTCACCAGCTGCACCACGGGGTTCGACAGCCCCTTGGTGAGGATGAGCCTCATGTTGGAGCGCAGATTGTGCTCGTTCACCGTGTCGAACTGCGCATCGAGGTGCGCCTGCGCGTTGTAGACCTTGATGAGACGCGGCGCCTCCAGGCTCTCCTTGGCGACCCGGGTGACATCGCCCATCGAGTCCTGGATGCGGCGGCTGTAGCGGCGGAACTTGCGGTTGATGACCGACACCAGCCAGGCCACCAGCGGTCCCATGGTGAGCGCCAGCAGCGCGAGCCGCACGTTGTACCACAGCACCAGCGCGATGCAGGCGAGGATCGTGAGTGTGGTGCGCACCAGCACCACCACCGAGTCGGTGGTCGCCTGTCCGACCTGCTCGGTGTTATAGGTGAGGCGCGACAGCACCATGGCCGGTGAGGTGCGGTCGAAAAACCCGATTGGCAGCTCGAGGATGTGCGCGAACACCTGGCCGCGCAGCCGCGCGACCACGCGCCGCCCCACGTAACCCATGAAGTAGGTCTGGGTGAAGTCGCCCAGGCCGCGCAGCACGAACAGCGCGATCACCGCCAGCGGCACCCACACGATGGTGCGCGGATCGCGCTGGGTGAGGGTCGAGTCCCCGAACCACTTGGCGAGCGCTGCGAAACTGGTCTGCGTGGCGGCGTAGAGGATGGCCCCCAGCAGGCCGATCGCGAACTGCAGGCGGTGGGGCCGCACATAGCTGAGCAGGCGGCGGTAGGCCTTGAGACCGCCGCCGCTGTCGAGCGGCAACAGGGCGCTGCGCGCGGCGGTGAAGGCGGGTGCCGCGTTCAAGGCTTGCCCGCCGGCTCTTCCTTGACGGTTGCGATGTTCACTTCCGCAAACCCCAGCCGCCCGAGCACGTCCATGGCGGTTATGACCGACTGGTAGGTGGCGCGCGCGTCGGCACGCAGCGTCACCCGCATGGAGCGGTTGCTCCCCGCCTCCTTCACCAGCGCCGCGCGCAGTGTCTCGGGACTCGAATTGATGAGCTGGCGCTGATTGACGAGGTAGCCGCCCTGCTGCGTCACCGACACGATGAGCGGCTCGCTGGCCGCCTCGCCGGTGGGCACCGCCGAGGCGCGCGGCAGGTGCACGCGCAACCGCCCCTCGTCGGTGAACTTGCTCGACAGGATGAAGAACACCACCAGCAGCAGCACCACGTCGATCAGCGACACGACGTTGATCTCGGGCTCCTCGTGGCGGCGCGGCTTGAGATTCACTGCGGGCTTCCCGGGGCGGCCGGCCGCGCCTTCAGGCCGCCGCGGCCGGCGACGAGCGCTCGCGCAGCCGCGCCGCCTCGAGCACGTCCGCCATGCGGATCGCCTGTTTCTCCATCTCCACGACGATGCCGTCGACCCGGCCGCGCAGGTAGCGGTAGAAGATGAGCGCCGGAATCGCCACGCACAGGCCCGCGACGGTGCAGATCAGCGCCTCGGCGATGCCGCCCGAGAGCGCGCGCGGATCGCCCATGCCGCCCTGCTCGATGACGTTGAAGGCGCGGATGATGCCGGTCACCGTGCCCAGCAGGCCGAGGAGCGGCGCCACGCCGGCGATCGTGCCGAGCGTGTTGATGAAGCGCTCGAGCTCGTGCACCACGTGCCGGCCGGTGTCCTCGAGGCGCTCCATCAGCACCTCGCGCGGCCGGTGGCGGTTGGCAAGCCCGGTGGCGAGCAGCCGTCCGAGCGGCGAGTTCTGCTCGAGCGCCGCGATGACCTTGTCGTTCACCTGACTGGATTCGACCAGCTGCCAGACCTTCCCGGGGAGCTCCCGCGGCAGCACGCGCTTGTCCTGCAGGGTCCAGAGCCGCTCGAGGATGATGGCCGCCGCGACGATCGAGCACAGAATGATCGGCCACATCATCGGGCCGCCGGCCCGGACTATTTCCCACATCCCGAACGACCCCACACATGCACCGGCGATGAGCCGGCGACGACGGGCAACATCATACCGGAACTGCGGCCGCGTCCCCTGTGACGGCCTTCTGCTACAGTCGCTCCCGGCAATGCCACGCCGGCTGCTGAAAAAGATACTCCCGACACCCCATATCCTGCGACAACGCTGGCTATTGCGGGTGTTCGGCGAGCGGATCGCGGACCCCCAGCTGTGGACGCTGCACCGCCGCGCATGCACCTATGCCTTCGGCGCGGGATTGGCGATCTGCTTCGTGCCCCTGCCGGTGCACCTGCTGCTCGCCGTGAGCGTCGCCATGGTGTGGCGCGTCAACATCCCGGTGACCTACGGCACCACCTGGCTGCTCACCAACCCGTTCACCGCCGTGCCGGTGTACTACCTGGCGTACCGCGTGGGCGCGGCTCTGCTGCACACCCCCAAGCATCACTTCCGATTCGTCGCCGACCTGAACTGGTTCCGCCACAGCCTGACGCCGGTCTGGGAGCCGTTCGCGCTCGGCTGCCTGGTGTGCGCGCTGGTCATGGGCGTGCTCGGCTGGCTGACGCTCGACACGCTGTGGCGCTGGAGCGTGCGCAGCCGCTACCGCACGCGCCACGAGCGGCCGGGCGGCTGAGGCCGCGACTTACGGCGCGCGCGGCGCGAGTGTCCCGCCCTCGAGCTCGAACACGCGGTCCATGCGCCGCGCCAGCCGCAGGTCGTGCGTCACCACCACCAGACTCGTGCCGCGTTCGCGGTTGAGTTCCAGCATCAGGGCCAGGACGCTCTCGGCGTTGCCGCCGTCGAGGTTGCCGGTGGGCTCGTCGGCCAGCACCAGGCGCGGCTCGGTGACCAGCGCGCGCGCCACCGCCGCCCGCTGCCGTTCGCCGCCGGACAGCTGGTGCGGGCGGTGATCGAGGCGCTCGCCGAGGCCGACGCGGGCCAGCAGCCCCTGCGCCGCGGCGCGCGCCACCGCCACCGGAGCGCGCCGCACCAGCAGCGGCATCGCCACGTTCTCGAGCGCCGAGAACTCCGGCAGCAGGTGGTGGAACTGGTAGACGAAGCCGAGCGCCCGGTTGCGCAGCACGCCGCGCGCGCGCTCCCCGAGGGCATGGATGTCGCGGCCGTCGACCAGCACGGTGCCGCCGCTCGGTGCGTCCAGGCCGCCGAGAATCTGCAGCAGCGTCGTCTTGCCCGAGCCGGACGCGCCGACGATCGCCAGGCGCTCGCCGGCGGCGACCGTCAGCTGCACGCCGCGCAGCACCTCGAGCAGCACCGGTCCCTGGCGGAAGCTCTTGCGCACCTCGCGGGCCTCGAGAACGCGGTCATTCATAGCGCAGAGCCTCGGCCGGCGCGGTGCGCGCCGCGCGCCACGCCGGGTAGATGGTCGCCAGCGTGCACAGCACGAACGCCACGACGCATACCTTGAGCACGTCGAACGCCTCGACGTAAGCCGGCAGGTCGCTCATGTAGTACACGCGCGCGTCCAGGAACTGCGTGTGGAACAGCCGCTCCAGCGCCGCCACCAGCGTCTCGAGGTTGTCGGCCAGCAGCGTGCCGAGCGCTGCTCCCAGTAGCGTGCCGATCAGTCCGATCAGCACCCCCTGCACCGCGAAGGTCAGCAGTACGTTGACGGGGCCCGCGCCGAGCGTGCGCAGGATGGCGATGTCCGACTGCTTCTCCTTCACGATCATCACCAGCGTGGCGACGATGTTGAAGGCGGCGACCACCACCAGGATCAGCAGGATGAAGAACATCATCGACTTGGTGATCTCGATCGAGCGGAAGAAGTTGGCATGATTCTCGGTCCAGTCGCTGACATAGAAACCCGCGCCGCCGAGCGCCAGCGCCACGCGGCGCACCGTGGCGGGCGCCCGCAGCGGATCATCGAGCGCCAGGCGCAGCCCGGTGACGGCATCGCCCAGGCGAAACAGACGCGCGGCGTCCGACATCTCGGTGAGCGCCAGCCCGCGGTCGAACTCGTACATGCCGGAATGGAACAGCCCGACGACCTTGAAGCGGCGCATGCGCGCCATCACCCCGGTCGGGGTCGCGGTGCCCTCGGGGGCGATCACCACCACCGAGCTGCCGACGCGCGCGTGCAGCGCGCTCGCCAGCGCGGTGCCGAGGATGATGCGGTAGGCGCCGGGCTCGAGATCGGCGAGGCTGCCTTCGACCACGTGCTGCGCGATGCCGGTGGCGGTGCGTTCCTCGGCGGGCAGCACACCGCGCACGGTCGCGCCGGCCATGTGCGTGCCGTTGCCGAGCATCGCCTGGCTTTCCACGTACGGCACCGCCGCCTGCACGCCGGGCTGGCGCGCGGTGCGCTGCTGCAGCGCGCGCCACCCAGGCAGCGATCCCGACAACCCACTGATGGTGGCGTGCGAGGTGACCGCGAGAATGCGGCTGCGCAGCTCGCGCTCGAAGCCGTTCATGACCGACAGCACCACGATCAGCGTGGCGACACCGAGTGTCAGCCCGCTGACCGACATCAGCGCCACGAACGACACGAACCCGCGCCGGTGCGTCGAGCGCAGGTAGCGCGTGCCGATCCGCCATTCGTAAGGCGCGCGCATCACTCGTAGCGCAGCGCTTCCGCGGGCGCGATGCGCGCGGCGCGCAGCGCCGGATAGACGGTGGCGAGCGCGGTGAGCACCAGCGCCGCGAGCGCCACCGCCACCACGTTCCAGGCCTGCACCTCGGAAGGGATGGCGGTGCTGTAGTAGACGTCGGCGTCCATGATCTGAAAGCGGAAGGTGCGCTCGAGGAACGGCACGATGGTCTCGACGTTGAAGGCGAGCAGCAGCCCCAGCACGACGCCGAGCGCCACGCCGAGCCAACCGATCACCAGTCCCTGCGTGAGGAATACGCCCATGACGCGCCGCGGGGAGGCCCCGAGGGTGCGCACGATGGCGACGTCGGTGCGCTTGTCGGTCACCACCATCACCAGCATCGCCACGATGTTGAAGGCCGCCACCGCCACGATCAGCAGCAGGATGAGCGACATCATGGTCTTCTCGATACGGATGGCGCGGAAGTAGTCGGCGTTGTCCTGCGTCCAGTCACGCACCTCGTAGCTGCGCGGCAGCACCGCGCGCAGCCGTGCGGCGATCGCCGGCGCCGCCAGCACGTCCTGCACGCGCACCCGCAGTCCCTGCTCGCCGCCCTCGGGCGCGAGCGCGCGCACGTCCGTCAGGTTGGCGAACACCAGTGTCGAGTCGTGCTCCGGAAGTCCGGCTTCAAACACCCCCGCCACCGTGAAGTCGCGCAGCTTCGGCGCCGGCGTGCCGTCGGCGCCCATCGTGGGCACCAGCAGCGTGAGTGGGTCGCCCACCGACAGTCCGAGACGCTCGGCGATCAGCTCGCCGACGATCAGGTGTCCGGAGCCGGGTGTCAGGTCCTTAAGTTTTCCCTGGGTGATCATCCGGCCAAGCTCGGTCTGGGTGGCGGGCGCCTCGGGCTCGAGGCCGCGCAGCAGCACCGGCAGCATGTCGGGATTGCGCACCGCGAGCGCCTGCAGCTCCGCGTACGGGGTCACCGCGGTCACTCCCGGCACGGTGCGCGCCAGCTGCGCAACCTTGTCCCAGTCCGCCGGCGCCGGCGCGGAAGCGCCGTTCGCGTCGCTCCCTTGCGCCGCCAGCACCCGCACCTGGGCGCTCAACGACAGCAGCCGGTCGCGCAGCTCGCCCTCGAAGCCGTTCATGACCGAGAGGATCACGATCAGCGCCGCCACCCCGACGCACACCCCGATCACCGACGCCCAGGTGATGAAGGAAACGAAGAACTTGTGCGATCTGGCGCGCACGTAGCGCAGGCCCACGTAGATCGACAGCGGGTGAAACATCGTCGCGATTTAACCACAGATGAGGTCTTTTCAGACCTGCGTCACAGAATGGCCGTCTTATGCAACGGCGCCCGCTTTGACAGATTTCCCCCGGTGTTATAGTCGCGATGGACCGGAGGAACTCGCCATGCAGATACGAATCGTCGTAGCGCTGCTCAGCGGCCTGGCTGCCGCCGGCAGCGTCGCCGCCGACACCATCGTGGTCAACGACCAGGTTCAGGTGCGCGAATCGCGCGCCGACGTGCCCAAGCGTGGTCTCACGATGGACGACGTGCAGAAGCAGTTCGGCGCTCCAGTCACGCGTCACCCGGCGGTTGGCGGCGGCTCGCCGCAGCGACCCCCGATCACCCGCTGGGACTACAACGGCTTCTCGGTGGTCTTCGAGAAGGACCGGGTGATCGACTCCGTGGTCACCGGCGCCGAGACCGCCAGCCAGCCCAGCAGCGGTTGATCCGGCGGCAGTTGCCGCCGCCTGAAGACATTCACGTGGATGTGGTAGTCTCCGCGCTAACACAATAATTTCCCTGGGGATAGGGTGCCGGTGGATGAGGCTCTCAGGGCGCGGATAGAGGCCCTGATGCGCGCGGGCAGCGTGCGTAGAAAAACAGCGGCCGCTCAGCTGGAGGTGGAAATCCGCCGGCGCGAGGAGGTGCTGCGGCAAACCTTCCGTCGCTACGTGTCGCCGCGGGTCGCGGACAAGATCCTCGAGGACTCGCAGGTGCGCGACACGCTGCTCGCCACCGCCGAGGTGCGCACCCACGCGGTCGTGCTGTTCGCCGACCTGCGCGGCTTCACCAGCATCTCCGAGCAGCTCGAGGCGCGCGAGGTCGTGCCGCTGCTCAATGAGTTCTTTTCGCTCCTCACCGAGATTACCTTCCGCCATGAGGGCACGGTGTTTCACATGGCGGGCGACTGCCTGATGCTCGGCTTCGGCGTACCGCTCGAGCAGACCGACAGCCCGCAGCGCGCGTTGCGCGCCGCGCAGGAGATGCTGACGAGCTTCGCGGAGCTGGCGCACTCCTGGCGCGAGCGCCATCACGTCGAGGCCGGCCTGGGAATCGGCATCAACGAGGGGGACGTGGTCGCCGGCAACATCGGCTCGTCCTCTTACATGAGCTACACGATCATCGGCGACACGGTGAACATCGCCGCGCGGCTGTGCCAGCGGGCACGTGCCGGGGAGATGCTGTTCTCCCGCACCTTCAAAGCCTCGCTCGATCAGCGCGGCGTCGAATTCGGCGCGACGCCGCTGCCGCCGCTGCAGGTGCGCGGCCGCACCCGCCCCATCGACATCTTCTGCGTGCCGTTGCAGACGCGCCTGCACGTCAGCGAAGGTCCGCTCGCCGCCTGAAGCGCCTACCCTGGCGCCACCATGTCCGTGCTGCTGCATCCGCCGGTTCCCACTCCGGCCCGCCCCAAGGTGCGCTGGCACCAGCTGTATGGGAGCGCGCCGGCACTCGCGCTAGCGGAGGCCGCCGCGGCCGCGCCGCGCCTGCACGTAGTGATCGTGGATGCGGCGCGCGACCTCGAGCAGCTGACCGCGGAGCTGCGCTTCTTCGCCGGGGACTCGCTGCCGCTGCTCACCCTGCCCGACTGGGAGGTGCTGCCGTACGACCTGTTCTCGCCCCACCCCGACATCATCTCCGAGCGGTTGCGGACGCTCTACGAGCTGCCGCAGACGCAGCGCGGCTGCCTGATCGTCGCGGCCGACACGCTGCTGCAGCGCCTGCCGCCGCGCCACTACGTCGAGGGACGCGCCTTCGAGCTCGCGCGCGGCGAGCGGCTCGCCCTCGAGCCCTTCCGCCAGCGGCTCATTGACGCCGGCTACGCGAGCGTCAGCCAGGTGACCGCTCCCGGGGAGTTCGCGGTGCGCGGCTCGCTGCTCGATGTATTTCCGATGGGCACCGGGACGCCGGTGCGCATCGATCTGTTCGACGAGGAGATCGAGGCGATCCGCCGCTTCGATCCGGACACGCAGCGCTCGCTCGACGCAACCGAGCGGCTGCGCGTGCTGCCGGCGCGTGAAGTGCCGCTCGACGCCCAGTCGGTCAAGGACTTCCGCCGCCGGTTCCGCACCCGCTTCGAAGGCGATCCCAACCGCAGCAGCATCTACCGCGGGGTGAGCGAGGGGCTCGCCCCGGCAGGCATCGAGTTCTACCAGCCGCTGTTCTTCGAGACCACCGCAACGCTGTTCGATTACCTGCCAGGCGACGCCGTGATCGTGCACGCCGCAGCGCTGCCGCAGGCGCTCGAGCGCGCCTGGAGCGGCATCGGTCAGCGCTATGAGGACCGGCGTCACGACCTGGAGCGCCCGATACTCGAGCCCCGTGAGCTGTTCCTCGAGCCCGTGCAGCTGCTCGCGGCCCTCGAGGCCTGTCCGGTGATCGTCGTCGACGCCTTCAAGGCCGAGACCGAGCTCGCCGGTGCGGCTCCCGAGGTGCACAACTTCCCGACCGGCGCGCCGCGCGAGCTGCGCATCGACGTGCGCGCCGAACAGCCGCTCGCACCTCTCGATGCCTTCCTGCGCGAGTTCCACGGGCGAGTGCTGATCGCGGCCGACTCCCCCGGCCGGCGCGAGGTGCTCGCCGACATGCTGCGCGCCCAGCACCACCGGCTGACCCCGGTCGCGGGCTGGGAAGCATTCGCGACCGGCAGCGCGCAGCTGGCACTCACCGTCGCCCCGGACCTGCAGGGTCTGACGCTCACCGATCCGCCCATCGCGGTGATCGCGGAAGCCCAGCTGTTCGGCGAGCGCGCCCGCCAGGCGCGGCGGCGCAAGCGCGCCGCCGACCCGCAGGCGATCCTGCGCGACCTGCAGGACCTGAATCCCGGCGCGCCCGTGGTGCACGAAGAATACGGGGTGGGCCGCTATGTCGGTCTCACCGCCATGGAGATCGGCGGGCAGCCGGGAGAATTCCTGGTGCTGGAGTACCAGGACGGCGACCGCGTGTACGTGCCGGTGCAGTCGCTGCACCTGGTGAGCCGTTACACGGGCGCTGCGCCCGAGAGCGCCCCGCTGCACAAGCTCGGCACCGACCAGTGGGCGCGGGCGCGCCGGCGCGCGGCCGAGCAGATCCGCGACGTCGCCGCGGAGCTCCTCGATCTGTACGCGCGCCGCAAGGCACAGCGCGGCCTCTCGCTCAGCGTCCCCGAGCCGGACTACCAGGCGTTCGCGAGCGCCTTCCCGTTCGAGGAGACCGAGGATCAGACCCAGGCCATCGGTCAGGTGCTCGCCGATCTGGCCGGCGAGCGGCCGATGGACCGGATCGTCTGCGGCGACGTCGGCTTCGGCAAGACCGAGGTGGCGATGCGCGCTGCGTTCGTCGCCGCCCAGGCCGGCAGGCAGGTCGCGGTGCTCGCTCCCACGACGCTGCTGGTGCAGCAGCATCTCACCAACTTCCGCGATCGCTTCGCCGACTGGCCGGTACGCATCGAGGCGCTGTCGCGCTTCGGTAATTCGAAGGAGACCCGCGCGACGCTCACCGATCTGGAGAACGGCCGGGTCGACATCGTCATCGCCACGCACCGACTGCTGCACGCGCACGCCCGCTTCAAGGACCTCGCGCTCCTCATCATCGACGAGGAACAGCGCTTCGGCGTGCGTGACAAGCAGCGCCTGCAGGCGCTGCGCGCCAACGTGCACGTGCTGACGCTCACCGCCACCCCGATCCCGCGCACCCTCAACATGGCGCTCGGGGGCTTGAGGGACCTGTCGCTCATCACCACCGCGCCGGAGGGGCGGCTGGCGATCAAGACCTTCGTGATCGAGTGGCACCCGGCGAGCCTGCGCGAGGCGGCGCTGCGCGAGCTGCGTCGCGGCGGGCAGATCTATTTCGTGCACAACGAGGTGCGCAGCATCGAGAAGATCGCCGCCGAAGTGCAGGCGCTGGTTCCCGAGGCGAGCGTGCGCATCGGCCACGGGCAGATGCGCGAGCGCGAGCTGGAGCAGCTGATGGTGGACTTCTATCACCGGCGCTTCAACGTGCTGGTGTGCACCACCATCATAGAGAACGGCATCGACGTGCCGACCGCCAACACCATCATCATCAACCGCGCCGATCGCATGGGACTCGCGCAGCTGCACCAGTTGCGCGGCCGTGTGGGCCGCTCCCACCATCGCGCCTACGCCTACCTGATCGCGCCACCGCGCCAGGCACTGGCGCGCGATGCCGCCAAGCGGCTCGAGGCCATCGAGTCGATGGAAGAGCTCGGCGCCGGTTTCGTGCTCGCCACCCATGACCTGGAGATCCGCGGCGCGGGCGAGCTGCTCGGCGAGGCGCAGAGCGGCCAGATGACCGAGGTCGGACTGTCGTTGTACCTCGACATGCTCGAGCACGCCGTGGAGGCGCTCAAATCCGGGCGCGAGCCGGCGCTCGATGCGCCGCTGGCCGCCGCGACCGAGGTGGACCTGCGCCTGCCGGCGTTCCTGCCGGAAGCCTACGTGGCGGACGTGCACGTGCGGCTGTCGCTCTACAAGCGCATCGCCGCCGCCGACAGCGACGAGCAGCTCGATGAGCTCGCCGCCGAGCTGCACGATCGCTTCGGTCCGCCGCCCGCCACCGCGCAGAATCTGGTGCGGGTCGCAAAGCTGAAGCTCACCGCGCGACGCCTGGGCGTGCGGCGCCTCGATCTCGGCCCGCAGGGCGGCTCGGTGCTGTTCGAGGAGAGGAACCGCATCGAGCCGGCGACCGTCGTGCGCATGATTCGCCAGGGAACGCGCGAGTATCGACTCGAGGGACCGCTCAAGCTGCGCGTGGCCCGCGCGCTCCCGGCCGAGAGCGCCCGCCTCGACTATGCACGGGAGCTCCTCGGGCGCCTGGGCGGTTAGAATGCCGCCCATGCGCGTAACCCCCGCACGGCTGCCGCTTGCCTCGCTCCTGCTCGCCGCGGCACTCGGCGCCGTTGCGCCGAGCGCGGCCGAAGACAACCCCAACACCGTCTACAACGTCGAGATCATCGTGTTCCGCGCGGCCACCACCGAGGGCGTGCCGGAGAACTGGGCCGATGAGGCCGGTGCGCGCAGCATCGCCGGAGACGAGTCGGCAACCGGGTCGGCGCAGGTGGGACGCTTCGTGGCCGTCCTGCCGCCGTCGGCCTATCAGCTGGGTCCGCTCGAGGACCGGCTGCGGTCAAGCGGCAGCTACGTGACCGTCGCGCACGTGGCCTGGTCGCAGACCGCGAGTGCCTGGGGCACACGCGCCGGCTTCCCGCTGACGCGGCTCGGGGTCGACGTGCCGGGCCTCACGGGCAACGTGACCCTCGAGCGCGGGCAGTTCCTGCACCTCGGCCTGTCGCTGAGCTGGACGATGTCCGCGCCGCCGACGGGGCTGGGCGCAGCTCCCGGCGCCACCTTCACCATGAACGAAACCCGTCGCGTGCGCTTCTACGAGCGCAACTACTACGACCACCCGGCGTTCGGCGTGCTCGCGCTCGTCACTCCGGCGCAGGGTGCGCGGCCCCCGGGACGGTAGCCGAAGCCCTTCGCTCAGGTGCCCAGCAGCTGGGCGCTCGCGAACTCCCAGGTGTCCCCGCCGCGCTCGTCGCGGACGCAGCGCACCCGCTCGCGCGCGGCCGCGATGAACCAGGTTTCCTGCGCGCGCGGACGCGGGCGGCTGAAGACCTGCGGATCGAGCACCGCGGCGCAGGCGGCGTGCTCGGGGTCGCGCACCGACTCGTAACGGATGAGTCCGATCTGTGCCTCGCGGGCGAGGGCCGCGAAGGCCTGGGTCGCCTGGTAGCCGGCGAGCGAGGTCCAGGTCGCGCGATCGCGCACCAGCGGCTCGACGGTCAGATCGCTGGCCGCCGCGGTGCGCACCGTGGCGCGAAACGCCGTGTGCGGCACGGGCTTGAGGTCGGGCGTTGCGGGGGAGTCGAGCAGGAAGCGCAGCCGCCAGTAGCTCTTCTCCGCCAACGCCGTGCGCAACGCTTCGGCCCCGTACCACACGCCGGCGTCGAAGGCGGCGCGGAAGCGCGAGCCGACGTGCGGCCGATAGCGAAACGGCGTCCCGAGCAGGTAGTGAAGGCGGCGCACCGCGCGTGGCAGCGCGGGCTTGCTCGCCTCGAGGATCAGCTCGAGGGTGTTCTGCTCCTCGAGTGAGTCGACCAGGCGCATGGTCGAGGCGGTGTGCTGCGACTCCACCACCCGCCACAGCTCGCCCGCATAGCGGCGCGCCTCAGATGCGAGCTCGCGCGGCGTCCAGGTAGTCAACGGTGCGCACCAGGCCCGCCGGATCGCGGATCAGCTCGAGCGGCACACCGCCGAGCGCGAGGTTGGCGCTGTGCAGCCAGGCGCGCGCGGCGGCGTCGTCGGAGCCCACAATGGCGTCCAGCGAGCGGAACAGACGCACGAACAGTGCCGCGAGCTGCCAAGGCTTGGAGTCTGCCTCCAGCTGCTTGCGGCCATTGGCGATGCGCGACAAAGTGGCCTCGCTCACACCGATGACGCCTGCCAGCTCCGCCTGCGCCAGCCCCAGCAGGCGCGCGGCGCGCACTGCGGCACGGGACAGGGTGGCACCTGGATCGGAGGCGGGACGGGCTCTTGCGGTTCCTGGTAGGGTCATTGCAATAGAAAGAATACTGATAAATTCTTTCATTCGCAAGAAAGCACGAGCGCGCCCGGCGCGGACTTGCGCAAGGCCCTGAAGGTGAAGGGAAAGCCGGGTGCGACCCGCCGGCTGGCCGCCTACTTGGGCGGGTTGGTGCTCGGAGCGCTCGGGTTGATGGTGATGCCGCGCTTCTTCAGCTCGTCCACTACCAGCTTCGCACTCGGGTCGCCCGAGTCCGCCAGCCGCTGGGTACTGGCGGCGACCGAATCGAGCGCCGCGCGCAGCTTGCGGGACTGCTCGAGCGGCTGGGCCTGGTTGGTACGGGCCGCGTCGAGGTTGGAGCGCTCGGTCATCAGCTGATGGGTCTGGAACCCCATCCATCCGAGCACCGCGCAGCCGACCAGCAGCAGCGGTAGGAACGGACTGTACACCCGCATGCCAGAGGTATCGCTCATGGCTACCTCCCCTTCGCGGGTGCCGCGGCCGGGGTCTGCGCCGGCGGATTCACCGTGACGTTGATGCCCTCCTGGTTGAGGAGGTCACGCAGCTTGTCGTCCTTGTTGCGCACCGACAGATCGGCCAGCGCCTTGATCATCTCCTGGTACAGACCCTGCAGCTGCACGCTCTGCTGGATGTACTGGGCGCGGCCCTCGACCTCGGCGCGTACTGTCTGGTTACGATTTACGTAGATGATGTCGAGGATCATGAGGAGCAGCCCCAGGGCCGCAATCAGACTCAGGGTCCAGTACTGGTAGCTCTTCAGCATGCTGTCAGGCCGCCTCTCCTTCGGGGTGCCGCATTCTACGGAAGCCCCGTGCCGACCGCACGCGCCGGATGAGGAACAGCAGGCCGCCGGCGCTCAGCCACAGCAGCAGCGTGTCGGGCTCGGGTACCGGGGTGGTCGAGGAGCCGATCTCCCCGGTGATGGTCAGGGAAGCCGTCAGATCCTCCGAGAACCCGCTGGCGTTCGAGCCCGTGCCCGCAAAGCTCAGCACGTCCGTGAAGCTCGTGCCCGCCGCCAGCCCCATGGTGTTGAGCTCCGCCTCGCCCGTGATCCCCTGCCCGTCCAGGAGCCCACTCACGGGGTTGAAGCCCTCCAGCGTCAACTCCGGCGCCGTGCCCGCATCCGTAAAGCTCCCCCCGAGCGCATCGGCCTGCCCCGGCGCCCCGTTCAGGAACTCGATCAGGTCGGTGAGCGTCTCCCCGCTCCTCACCGTCCCCAGGTTCAGCGTGAAGGCCTCCCCGCTCCCGGTAAGCGTCCCCGTGTTGCCACTCCCCGAGAGCTCGAAGGTCGGCGTGGCGTGGTAGTTCACCTGCCCGCTGAGGTCGACCTCGGTCGAGCCGTTCACCGCCGCCACGTCCGAGAGCACTCCGTCATGGCTCAGGAGCCCGAGCGTCGCCGTCCCACTGTAGGTGCCCGCCGTGCTGGTGTTCATCCCCAGCTCCAGCGTGCTCGAGTCCGTCGATCCGGCGGCGAGCCCCGAGAGCGACCCGCTGCCGGTGAAGGGCCCGGTCACCGAGGCAAAGCCTCCCGTGAGCACATCGTTCAAGGCCCCCGCGGCCGCGTTCGTCACCGTGAGCGCCTGCGTGCCCACCGTGTCCCCGACGTGCACGATGCCGAAGTTGACCGCCGTCGGGGTCACATTCGCCACCGCCGTCGTGTACACGTTGCCTGTGAGATTCACCGTGCCCGTGCCCACCGACACCGCACTCGCGTTGTCGATGAGCCCGTTGGAGGTGAAGTTCACCGTCTGCGTCCCGGTGAAGCTACCCGAGGTCCCGGTGCTCATCCCCACCTTCAGCGTGCTGCTGTCCACCCCCTGCGCCGCCAGGTTCGTGATCGCCCCGCCGTTGTTGGTGAAGGGACCCGTCGCCGCACTCAGCGTCGCCGCCAGCCCTTCGGTGTACTGATCCGGGGAGCTGTTGGTCACGGTCAGCGCCGCACTCGGGGCCGCATCCCCCACGCGCGCGTTCAGCGTGATCGCAGTCGGTGCCAGCAGCGGGTTCGCTTCCCGGTATCCGGTCGCCTGCACCGTCACGTTCTGCGAGGCGAGTGTCGTGCTCGAGAGTCCGTCGATCGTGCCGTCGGAGGTCAGCCCGATCGTCACCATCCCGGACTGCGCGCCCGCACCGCCCGCGGTGAGTGCCGCATTGAGCGTGCCGGAGGAGCCCGCCGCCAGGTTCGTGAGCGTCCCCGAGGCGCTCGCCCCGCCGGTCCCGCTGCCGCTCACATACCCCGCGTCCAGCCCTTCCTGGTATCCCGACGGCGAGATATTGGCGTTCGTCACCCCGATCGTCCCCGTCGCCGTGCTCCCCACCCGCACGTTGCCTACGTTCACACTGCTCGCCACACTCGGCTGCGCGTACTGGTACACACCACCCGAGACGTTCACCGTCTGTGACGCCAGCGAGCTGACCGATCCGGTCGTCGTGCCATCGGAGGCCAGCGAGATGGTCGCAACCCCGCTCTGCCCGCCCGCGTTCGCGGTGCTCATGCCGACCATGAGGCTGGTGTTGGGTCCGGCGCCGGCGGCCAGATGCGAGAAGCTGCCGTTGGCCGTGATCCCGGGTGCGCCGCTCGTCACCGCAATCGAGCCGTTCAGTCCGTCCGCCGGAGTCGCGGTCTGCACGTTGCTGATCGAGATCGCCTGGCTCGGCGCCACAGCGCCCACGTGCACGTTGCCGAAGTTGACGGTGCTCGGGGTCGCGGTGCTCGCGATCGCCGGGTTCCCGGAACTCGTGGTCCCGGCGGCCACCAGCTCGACGTTGTCGCCGCCCTGGTTGTAGAGCACGTTCCAGGTCTCGGCGCCGCCGTCGAAGGTCTTACCCGTGACGCTGGCGAAGGCTCCCGCGACCGCCGTGCCCGCCGTGGCGATCGTGAGCGTGGTGCCAATGCCGAGATTCAGAGCATCGAGGCTCGACAGATTGAGCACGCTGCTGCTGCCGTTGAGGGTCAGGGCACCACTGACGTCGATGACCCCGTAGGCGGTGGACGACGTGGCGTTGATGCCGAGCGTGCCGTTGATGGTGAGCGAGCTGCCGAAGTGGAGCGTGCCCGGCGCACCCGCCGCGGTGCCCGCGAGCAGCGTTCCGCCCGAGCCGATCGTGGTGGCGCCATTGACGACGCCCGGCGTCGCCGTGGTGCCGCCGGTGAGCGTGCCGCCGTTGATCGCGATGCTGCCCGCGCTCAGCGTGCCGTTCGCCGTCGTCGTTCCGCCGCTCTGCGTGTAGGCACCGGTCGAGGTGATCGTCGAGCCCGTGTCCGCGAGCACCGTGCCCGCATTGCTCATGCTGCCGGCCGTGATCGAGCCGCCGCCGGAGGCGGTGATCGAAGAGCTGGCGTCGTTCGACACATTCCCCGTCACGTTGATATTGCCTGCGTTGGTATTCACGCTGGAGCCGTTGGTGTTCGCGAGGGCTCCGTTCACCGTGAGGCTGCTACCGCCGAAGGAGATGTTCACCGTGCCAGCGTTGGTGGTCAGCGTCCCGCCCGCCGGCGTGATGCTCTCGCTGGCGCCGTCGTAGACCTGGAAGAAGCCTCCGTTGACGTTGGCGAGTCCGGCGAGCGCATCCCCCGAGCCGTTGGAGAGCTTCGAGCCGGCCTGATCGAGCTGCACCGTGGTATTGGCCCCAATCGTCGTCACGTTGCCGTTGATCACGATGGTGCCAGCCGTCGTACCGCCCGCCTGGTAGCCGCCACCGGAGAGCGTGCCGCCGGAGAGGTTGGTGAGCGTGCCGAGATTGACCGCGCCGCCGTTGCTCTCGATGACATCATCGACCGATGAGCCGACCGTCGTGGTGCCGGCGGTGAGCGAGGAGCCCGCGTTCGCCGTCACCTGACCGTTCGGCACGTCGAGGCTCGATACGGTGACCGTGTCGCCGCTGTTGAGCGCGAGGGTGTTGCCGGCCGAGTTCAGCACTGCGTCGTAGCTCGCCGCCGCGTTGTTGTTCGGTACGCAGCCGCCGAAGATCGCCACGTTGCAGGACCAGTTGGTGGTGAAGTCCGGCGAGCCGCTGTTCGCCGTCCAGTCTCCGGACGGGCCCGTCCAGGTCGCCGTGACCGGACCGACGGCGGATGCGAGCAGCACCTCGTTCTTGCCGTTGGGGCTCGACACCTTCCAGGCCTCCAGCCCGTTGTCGAAGGTCGTGTTGCCCGTGATGCTCGCGTTCGTGAAGCCGTTGGTGAGGCCGCTCGAGGTCAGGATCGTGAGCGTTTGACCGACCTCGATGGGCGCGCTGCCGTTCTGCACGGCCGCGGAGCTGACGATATTGAGCGTGCCGGCCGCGCCGCTCACATTGGCCCCGCCCGAGACGTTGAGCACGCCGAAGCTGGTCGCGCTCGCGATGTTCTCGTTGAACACCCCGCCCGAGCCCTGCGTGTAGCTCGCCGTGACCGTGAGCGTCCCCGGGGCCGCCCCGAGGCCCGGATTGATCGCCCCGCCGTTGATCGCCACGTTGCCGGCAACCAGGGCGCCGTTGCCCTGAGTCAGGCCGCCGCTCTGCGAGTAGTTGCTGGTGCCGGTGCCGGCCTGCAGCGTGCTGCCTGCGCCGATCGTCACGCTGCCCGCGTTGGCGAACGCCCCCGGCGTCGTGAGCGTATAACCCCCTTCGATGGTCAGACTGGAGCTTGCCGTGGTGTTGGCGGCGAGCGCGAGCGCCGCGTGGCCGTTGGTGTCGACGAAGCTGACGTTCGGGTTGGTGCCGTTGAGGATGATGTTGGCCGCGTTGTTGACGATCTCGCCGCCACCGTTGCTGCCAAGCGCGATCTCCATCGTGGCCGGACCGGCGCCGGTGCCATCGACGATGTAGGTCCCGTTGGTGAGCGTGTTGCCGCTGAAGTTCGCGAGCCCGGTCGTCACCAGCAGCCGCCCGCCGTTGCTCGCCTCCAGTGTGCCGGTGTTCGTCAGGTTGCCGCTGGTGTTCCCGATCTGCAGCGTCGCGCCGTTTACGTTGCCGTTGATGAGTCCCTGGTTGGCGACCGTCATCGTTGAATAGGTGGCATCGCTCGAGCCGATGAGGCCCGATCCCTGGATCGTGGTCTCGTTGGTCAGCGTGTAGTCGTTGTTGTTGGTGCCGATCTGGCCGCTCGTCATGGTGACCCGACCCGGACCGGACAGAGTCGTATTGCCGAGAAGCTCGAGCGCGCCGCCGAGCGCAATGTTGCTCCCGCTGCTGCTGCCGAGAATGAGCGATCCGTTGACGTAGGTGATCTGGTTGGTGCCGGCTGCGCCCGCCGTGTAGGTGGTGCCATCGGCAAAGGTGATCGCACCGCTGGCCGAGGCGCCGTTGAGATAGGCGCTGTTGTTGGTCGCGCTCTGCATGACGGCGCCACCCGTGGTGCTGAGGGTGCCGCCGTCGATGGTCGTGGCCACTGTGACGGTGCTGCCCGCCCCGCTCGCGAGGATCACACCGCCCTGGTTGTTGATCAGCTCGTTGGTGGCGAGGCTGAGCGTACCGCCGTCGGTCGCCTCGAGAGTCCCGGTATTGGTGTTGGTGCCGTTGGTCTCCTGAATCGCGAGCGTCTGGCCGGACACATTGGCGTCGATGACCCCGCTGTTGGTCAGGCTCATCGTGGAGTAATCCGTATTGTTAGACCCGATGGTCCCCGAGCCCTGGATCGTGACGTCGTTCGTCAGCAGGTAGTTGTTGTTGTTGGTGCCGATCTGGCCACTCGTCATGGTGACCTTACCCGGACCGGACAGAGTCGTATTGCCGAGAAGCTCGAGCGCGCCACCGAGCACGAGCGTACTGCCGCTGGTGGTTCCGAGCGCCAGAGCTCCGCTGATCTGCGTTGTGGTGCTGCTGCCGGCGGCGCCCGCCGTGTAGCTGCTGCCGTCAGTGAGGGTGATCTGCCCGCTCGTCGTCCCGTTCAGGTACGCGTTGCCCCCCGATGCACCGCCGGTCTGCATCGTGCCACCGTTCTCGGTGGTGAGCGTGCCGCCGACGACCGTCTCGTTCACCAGCTGAACCGCAGCGCCGTTGGCGAGGATGGTGCCGCTCGCATTGCTGAGCGCGGCGTTGGTGTTGAGTATCAGCGTCCCGCCGTCGGTCGCCTCGAGGAGGTTGTTGTTGACGATCGAGGCACCGCTGCCTCCGATGGTGAGCGAGTTGCCGGACCCGGAGACGTTCGCGTTGATCACGCCGTTATTCACCAGGCTGAGCGGCGGGTAGTCCGAGCCGGCGTCCGAGCCGATCACCCCGTAGCCCTGAATGGTGTTGGTGCTGCCGTTGGTGAGGGTGTAGTTGGTGTTGTTGGTACCGATCTGACCGCCCATCAGCAGCAGGGTGCCGGTACCGGCGAGCGTCGTGTTGCCGATCAGTCGCAGATTGCCGGTCGAGGTGGTGTTGCTCACGACCTCGAGTGTCGCGCCGCTGCCGCTGCTGCCGAGGTTGAGCGTGCCGAGCACACTGGTCGTGGTGTTGGTCGGGGCCAGATAGGTCGTGCCGTTGGTCAAGGTGATCGCACCGTCGGTCGACCCGTCCAGGGTCGCGCCCGAAAGGGTCTGCATCACACCCCCGCCCGTGGTGGTGAGTGTCCCGCCGACGATGTCGGCCTCGATATTGACCGTGCTGCCCGAGCCGCTCGCCAGGATCGTGCCCGCCTGATTGCCGATCGATGCGGAGGACGGACTGATGGTCAGGGTGCCACCGCCGGTTGCCTCGAACACTCCGGCGTTGGTGATGGTCGTGCCGCTGCCGGCGATCCCGAGGGTATTACCCACGGAATTGGCGTTCACCGTGCCGTTGTTGACCAGATTGAGAGGCGGGTAATCGGATCCGGCGTCGGAACCGATGAGGCCGTAGCCCTGAATGGTGATGCTGCTGCCGTTGGTGAGGGTGTAGTTGGTGTTGTTGGTGCCGATCTGGCCGCCGGAGAGCGTCACCGAGCCGGTACCGGCGAGCGTGGTGTTGTTGATCAGACGCAGATTGCCGGCGATAGCCAGGGTAGCGCCTGCGCCGCTGCTGCCGAGGTTCAGTGTCCCGAGGACACTGGTCGTGGTGCTGGCGCCGCCGGTGTAAGTGGTGCCGTTCGTCAGCGTCATCGCCCCGAGCGTAGAGCCGTCCAGGGTCGCCGAGCCTGAGGTCTGCAGCACGCCGCTCCCCGTGGTCTGCAGCGTGCCACCCTCGATCGTCGTGCTGATGTTGACCGTGCTGCTGCTGCCGCTGAGGATGGTGCCACCGGCATTGCTCATCGGATTGCTGGCGATGGTGAGGATGCCGCCGCCGGTGGCCTCGAGCGTGCCGCTGTTGGTCATGGTCGGGCCGCTCCCGGCGATGGTCAGCGTGTTGCCGCTCGAGTTCGCGTTGAGGGTGCCGCTGTTGACGAAGTTGACGGGCGGGTAATCGGACCCGGAATTCGAGCCGATCAGGCCGTAGCCGGTGATCGTGCTCTGGTTGGTGAGGGTGTAGTTGGTGTTGTTGGTACCGATCTGACCGTCCACCAGGTTGAGCGTCCCGGTCCCGCTCAGCGTCACATTGCCCACCAGCTGCAGGTTGCTGCCGCCGTTCGCGAGCGTGATCGTCCCGTCATTGACGATCGACGGTCCGGCGACGCTCAGCGTCGCGCTCGAGACCGTGAGTCCGTTGCCGCTGCCGATCTGCAGGCTGGCGACCTCCTCGGTGCCCGAGGAGATCGTGACGACGCTGGTGCCGTTGGTGATGCAGACGTTGGTCGTGTAGCTGTCGGGGACCGAGCCGCCGCTCCAGTCGCCGGCCGTGGACCAGTCACCGCTTCCCGCCACGTTCCAGGTCACCGGAGAGCTCAGTGCACACTGCGCACCCGCGATCCGCGGCCCGCAGGCGATCCCCAGCGCGAGTGCCGCCAGAGCGGCGGCCCGCAAGGACCTTCCCCGTCCGCGAACCCCAACGGGCAGGCCAGTGCTCGTCGTCATGCAAAGCTCCGTCATGCAAGATTCCCCCGGCAAGACATTCGTGTGCGCGCTTACGCCTAGTGAATCGCTCATCCGACGGGGACGGAAGCAAGAGCCGTGCCCAGTGCGCACGCGCCTGTGTGAATCAAGGTGATACGCGCTCGCCGGAGGGCTCGCCTTCGGCGCCGGGCGGGGCCTCGCGGCACGTTCTGTAAAACGACGCGACGTGACGCACTTATCACTTTCGCGAGCGCAGCTCTGCCAGGCCGCTCCGCCTGCCGACGTCACCTGAGGCGGGCTAGCCGAAAGGCGGCCTCGCCGGCCTGTGTCTAATCAGCGCCTTACAACCCACACCTGCGTCCCCCTCGCTGCGGTCTCGCGTCCGTCTCAGGGCAAGGGGGCGGCCCCACCGGAGAGCCGCTCGATGGTTCCGAGGCGGTCCGGCCGGGCCTCGAGGCTCGAGGTCGTCGTGGCTGTGGGTCAAGACTGTCGACCTGCAATGCAGCACTCGGGTGTCTGCGGTCCTCCACGAGCGGACGGCACCCGTCGACTCCGGACGAGTCGGTGGCCATTCCCTCCGGCGCGAGGCCGCTGCAAGCGGACTCGAACGGACAGATACGGATAATGGCGGCTGTTTTCAGCGTGTGCAGGCCTCCAGCTGCTGTGCTGCGGTCCGTCGACTCTCACTGTATAGAGAATCGACAGACGGCTATTCGCCGGAGGCCACGCGGTCGGTGCTGTGGGGCAGTCCGGCGACAATCTGCCGGAAAGCGGGATCGTTTGCGTAAGCGGCAAACTCGGGAAAACCATAGATCCCGGGAAGCCAGTGGTCGCGGCGCTGCGCGGCGACCGTAAGCCATCTGAGCACGCCGGGCCGATCGCCGGCGAGCGCGTGGTATTCGGCAACCACCACGGCCGAACCGGTGCCACGCTCCCATCGCTGGCTCTCGTCGGACGCCAGCTGGTCCAGCATGGCCTGGCGACCGCCTTCCCGCAGTCGCCGCTCGGCCAGCTCCAGATCTGCAACCACGTCCGGCTGGCCGCGCAGCTCTGCGGTCGTGCGCGCTTCGCGCAGGTAGTCGGCATCGCGCGACTCGATGAGATAGGCATGCGAGAGATAGGAGTGCCAGGAGACGAACTGCGGGTCGACCTGCGCCAGGCGCTCGAGCCTCGCCAGCCCACGCTCGCGCTCGCCGGTGGCAAATTGGATCCAGGCTTCATCCGCCACGATGGCGTGATTGTCCGGCTCGAGCATCCGGGCGCGGGCGATGGCCCGAAGCGCCTGCGGGTAGTCGCCGTGACCAAAGAGCGCGGTCGCATACCAGTGATAAGCCCGCGCGGACCGCGGATCGAGCCGCAGGGCCGTGTCGAAGGCGCGAAACGCTGCCGTGCTGTCCCCCTGCCACCACCAGGACACGAACGCCTGGTCGAGCCAGGCATCCGCGAGCTTCGGATCGAGAGCCAGCGCGGTGTGCGCCGCACGCGCCGCCTGCGGGTACGCGGCCTCGTCGGACATCGAGCCGAACTCGCGCATCAGGAGATAGGAGTCGGCGAGCCCCGACCAGCCGGCGGCCCGGTCGGGATAGCGGTCGACCAGCTGGCGAAAGCCGCGTTCGGCGGCCGTAAGACCGCTCGCCGATCGAGTCGAGACCTCGAAACGCGCGGTGCGGTACAGCTCGCGCGCCTCGGCGTTGTCATCGTAGGGCGTACGCTCGGATTGCGGCGCGCCCCGCATGACGAGCAGGGAGAATTCCCAGGCTGCGACTGAGACCGCAGCCAGCGCGACGATTGCCGCTGCCGCGAGCATCCATCGGGGGCGGCGCGTAAGTCGGCCGGAACCGCTCGCCACGGCGGGCTCACCACTGACCGACGGCGCAGGGACGGACAGCGAAGCGGGCTCCTCGCTCCCGGCCTCCGCACGCAGCGTCACTTGAATCTCGGTGGGCAGCGCCTGCAGCCAGCCCGTGAGCTCCCCGGCGTTCGCCCACACGGAACTGCGGCTGCCGCCCGGGATGCGACGAACCGGCAGCGCCCGATCCGACTCCCAGCGTCGCGCGGTGCGCTCGGTGCATCCCAGGAACTGGCCGATAGCCTTCCAGCCGATCAGTCGCTGGCCATTGTTGTTCTTCGCGCCGGCCCCGTTACGGCCGGCACCGACGTCTGGCAACTTATCCTGCCTTGCCGCGCCGTGATCCCCTGCGGGCGCGGTCGCCGCATTTTAGAGACTGTCGCGCCAATCAGAGGCTGTCGTGGCAAATCCTGTGACGCGCCACACAGTCCCGCACATTGGAGCGCCCAGGAGTCTACTGGAAGTCGGTCGCCTCGGCCGTGGCGATGCTGTCCTTGCCGTTCTTCTTGGCGCGGGCGAGCGCCGCGCGGCAGCCCTTGAGCAGGCCCTCGAGCGGCAGCGCGCGGGGCGGCACCAGGCTCGCAATCCCGGCGCTCAGGGTGACGTAACGTCCGCCGCCGTTGGACGGGTGATGCATGAGGAGGTCGCGCACCCGCTGCGCAACGATGCGCGCGTAGTCCGAAGCTCGCTCGGCCGCATCCCCCTGCGTCAGCACGGCGAACATGCCGCCTTCCCAGCGCCCGACGAGATCGCCGCCACGCCGGTAGGAGGCGCCGATGACGCGCGCGACGCGCCGGATGCAGGCATCGCCCGCGGCGCGGTCGAACTTGTCGTTGTAGGCGCCGAGATCATCGATGTCGAACAGCGTGAGGCCGATCTCGTGCGAGTCGCGTTGCGCGAGCATCCAGTCACGCTGCAGCAGCTCCTCGAAGTACGCGCGCGAATGGAGCCCGGTGAGGCGGTCTTCCCGCAGCCAGGAAGGCAATCCCGCAGGCGCACGATCCGCGCCCTTCTGCCGATCGCTCGCGTCGCGGTGGTATCCGATGAAGTGCGTCACCTGGCCGCCGCCGTTGCGCAACGGCTGGATGGCCGCCTCGTTCCAGAACAGCGAACCGTCGGGGCGGTAGTTGCGCACCAGCACGCGTGCCGGCTCGCCCCTGGCCAGCGCGTCGCGCAGCCGCATGCGCGACTCCTGCTCGCGGTCCGCCGCCTGCAGCATCCGCAGGTTGTTGCCGAGCAGCGCCGCGGCCGGATAACCGCACATGCGCGAGAACGCCGCGTTGACGAATACCACCGGACAGTCGGCGGCCGTCGCATCGCAGATGACGATGCCTTCGGGGGCAGCCTCGACGACCCCACGCCAGGCCTCGAGTGTCCAGCCGTTCATGGCTCGCGTACCGGCTGCAGGGTCAGGGGAGGCGCCGCATCGCTCGCGGCGAGCGCCTCCCGTGCGCGCGCCCATTCGGGGGAGGCCAGAAGCTGAGCACGGTCGGGCGCGGCACGGCCATGCAGGCGCACCAGGCGCAGCCTGGACGCCGGCTGGGGCTCCAGATCCAGGTGATCCAGGAGCTCAACGACGCTCGCCCGATTGTTGCAGACCGGAAGCATGTCGCAACCTGCCGACAGGGCCTGCCGCGCCCGGGTTACCACGTCCCCGTAGGCGGCCGCCGCACCCCCCATTGACAAATCATCGCTGAACACTACCCCCTGAAAGCCCAGCTCACCGCGCAGCACGTCCCGAATCCAACGCCCGGAGAGGCTCGCAGGGGTCGTATCCACCGCGGGATACAGCACATGGGCCACCATGACGGCCGGCAGACCGTTGGCGATCAGGCGCCTGTAGGGGGCGAGATCCGGGCCCATGTCCTCGAGCGCCCGCCGGTCGACCGGCAGTGTGAGATGCGAGTCCGCAACGACCGCGCCGTGACCCGGAAAGTGCTTGGCGGTAGCCGCCATGCCGGCGTCCCGCATGCCGTGCATGTAGGCGACGGCCAGCTGGCCGACAACTTCCGAGTCCCGGTGCAGCGCCCGCTCGCCGACGACCTCGCTCACCCCGTAGTCGAGGTCGACGCACGGTGCAAACGAGACGTCGACCCCGTGCGCGCGCAGCTCGGCGGCCATCAGCCAGCCCATGGTTCGGGCGAAGGCCAGTCCGGCGCGCGCGTCCACGTCGAACGCTCTTCCCAGACGGCGAGCGGCCGGCAGGAGCGAGAAACCGGTGCGGAAACGCTGCACGCGGCCGCCCTCGTGATCCACGCCAACGATGAGCGACGGGCTGCGGACGGCGTGGATCGCCTCGACGAGCGCGCTCAGCTGGGCGGGATCGGTGTAGTTGCGCGCGAAAAGAATCACGCCGCCGACCAGCGGGTGGCGCAGCAGCTCGCGCTCCGCGCCGCCGAGGGCGGTGGCTTCGAGGTCGATCATCAGCGGTCCGAGACTCATGTTCGCTCGAGCAGTGCCAGCGATTCCACGTGGGAGGTGTGCGGGAACATGTCGACGACTCCCGCGGCCTCGAGCCTGAAGCGGTGCTCGTGCACCAGAGCCTCGAGGTCGCGCGCCAGGCTTCCCGGGTGACAGGAAACGTACAGAATCCGCTCGGGTGCGAGTTGCGCCACCGCGCCGAGCACCGCGTGCGCGCCGGTGCGCGGCGGATCGATGAGCACGTGCGAGCAGGGTTCGCGCAGCCACGCAGCGCCGGGATCGGGCGCAGCGGCGAGATCCGCGGCGTGGAACTCGACGTTGCCGACACCGTTGCGCACGGCGTTGGCGCGGGCGCGACGGATGAGCGCACTCTCGCCCTCGACCCCCACCGCGCTCGCGGCAGATTTCGCCAGCGCCAGAGTGAAGTTACCTATTCCGCAGTAGAGGTCGAGCACCCGCGAGCCGGGCCCGGGCGCGAGCAGCTCGAGCGCGCGCGCCACCAGCGCCTGGTTGACCGGACCGTTGACCTGGATGAAATCCGTCGGCGCGAACTCGAGCGTCAGGCCGAAGCGCTCGAGCCCATAGTGGAGCGGTGCGACGCCGGCGGCGGACGCGGCTGCGCCGCCGTCTGCGTCCGCCGTGAGCTCGGCGATCGACTCGAGTCCTCCGGTCTGCAGCAGCAGGCGCACCCGGTGGCGCGCGGCGAACTCCCGCAGCTGCGCCAGATCCTGCGCGGCCGGCGCCTCGAGCACGCGCAGCACCAGCGCGGTCGCGTCGTCTCCCACCGCCAGCTCGATCTGCGGCACGCGCTCGCGGATCGTGAGCCCGGTGAGAAGCCCGGCGAGCGGCGCGATGAGGGTGTCGGCCGGCGCGGCCAGCACGCGGCAGGTGGCCAGGTCCGCCACGTACGGCGCGGCGCGCTCACGGAATCCGACCACCACGCGCGCCTTGCGGTGCACGTACTTCGCACCGAGGCGCGCCCGGCGCCGGTAGCCCCACGCGGGACCGGCGAGCGGCGGCAGCCACCTCGCGGGCTCGGCGCGCGCCACCCGCGCCAGGGTCTCCTTGAGCTCCCGCTCCTTGGCGAGCAGCTGCGCCGACGGCTCGAGGTGCTGCAGCGCGCAGCCGCCGCAGAGGCCGAAATGTGGGCACCCGGGCATGGCGCGCTCGGGCGAGGGCTCGAGCACCTCGAGAAGCTCGCCATCGTCATGCTGGCGGTGGCGGCGCGCGCGCCGGAAGCGGATGCGCTCGCCGGGGAGTGCGCCGGGCACGAACACGGTCTTGCCGCCACGCACCACCCCCTCGCCCTCGTGAGTGAGTCCGGCGACGGTCGCGGTCTCCTCCGCGGTGGCCGGCGTCGCGCGGGGCGTCGTCGGCGCACAGGCAGTCAAGCGGGCTCGCTCCAGGCGGCCAGGAAGCGCTCGAAGTGCGGCTGCTGCGCCGCGCGCAGCCAGGCGCGCACCCGCTCCAGCTCCTCGGCGTGCCGCGCAGCCGTCAGGTGCCCCCGCAACTGCTCGAAGCGCAGGTAGATGAGATAGGTGTTCAGCACGTCGGTCTCGCAATAGCGGCGGATGCCGGCCAGATCGGAGCGCTCCCAGGCATCCCACACCTGCCCACCGTCGAAGCCGAGCTTACCGGGCAATCCGAGCAGGCATGCCATGTTGGCGAGCGACACGCGGTTGCGCGAGCCGAAGCCCGACAGCACGTCCATGAGATCGGTGTGCCGCCAGTGATAGCGGCTCAGGTAGTTGTTGTGGCGGAAGGCGGGATCCTCGTCGCCCGTCTCCCAGAAGCGCGGCGCGCGCACGCCGTGCAGGAGCGCCCGGTAGTTGAGCACCGGCAGATCGAATCCCGAGCCGTTCCAGGACACGAGGTTCGGCGAGAGCTTGCCGAGCCCGTCGAAGAAGCGCTGCACCAGCTCGCCTTCGCCCGCCCCGGGCTCGCCCAGGCTCCACACCGTGAAGCCGTCGCCGTTGCGCAGCGCGCAGGCGATCGCCACCACGCGGTGCTGCTCCAGCGAGAGAAAGTCCCCGCCGGTGACCTGTCGGCGCAGCGCGAACATGGCTTTGGCGACTTGGGCATCCGCGAGCCCCTCGAGCCCGTAGAGTCGCCGTCCGAGCTCGACGTCCGGCACCGTCTCGATGTCGAACGCCAGGATGTTCATGCGGCCTTCATCAGCACCGCCACCGCGACCACGAGTCCCGCCTCGTCGGTGAGCGTGACGTGCGCCTCGCCCACTCCCAGACGCCGCCGCACCTGCTCGCCGCGCTCGGAGTACACCACCTCGGGCTTGCCGAAGCTGTTCTGCACCACGCCGACGTCGCGGATCCAGATACCGTGCGCAAAGCCGGTGCCGAGCGCCTTGACGATCGCCTCCTTGGCGGCGAAGCGCATGGCGAGAAAGCGCTCGCGACGCTGCGTGCGCGCCAGCTGCGCGGCTTCCGCAGGCATCAGCAGGTGCTCAACAAAGCGGTCGCCGAAGCGCGTCAGCGTAGCGGCGATCCGCCGCGTCTCGAGCACGTCCACGCCGATACCGAAGATCATGTGCGCGCCGCCGTCATCAGCGCCTTCATCTCGCGCACCGCGACCTCGATGCCGGTGAACACCGCGCGGGCGATGATCGCGTGCCCGATGTTGAGCTCGACCACCTCGGGGATTGCGGCGATCGGCTGTACGTTGTGGTAGTCGAGTCCGTGCCCGGCGTGCACTTCGAACCCGAGGCGCGCGCCACGGCGCGCGGCCTCCCTGAGTCGTTCGAGCTCCACGGCCTGGGCGGCCCCGGCGGCGTTGGCGTACGCGCCGGTGTGCAGCTCGACCGCCGGGGCGAGCGTCTCGGCCGCCGCCTCGATCTGCGCCGCGTCCGGGTCGATGAACAGCGCCACCCGGATGCCGCGGGCCGCGAGCGCTGCGACCGCGACCTTGAGCCGCGGCACCTGCCCCACCACCGCCAGCCCGCCCTCCGTGGTCAGCTCGGTGCGCCGCTCTGGCACCAGGCAGCAGTCCTGCGGGCGCACGGCGGCGGCGTGCGCCAGCATCTCGTCAGTGACCGCCAGTTCGAGATTCATGCGCGTCTGCAGCCGCCCGCGCAGCGCTTGCACGTCCTGGTCCTGGATGTGGCGGCGGTCCTCGCGCAGATGCAGCGTGATGGCATCGGCACCGGCGAGCTCCGCGGCCAGCGCCGCGTGCACCGGATCGGGATCGTGGCCGCGCCGCGCCTGGCGCAGCGTCGCCACGTGATCGATGTTGACGCCGAGGGCGATGGGCCCGCTCATGAATGCCCGCTCACGAATGCGCCGCCTTTCGCAGCATGGATTTCGCCACCGCGCGCGTGGCGAGCGGCCGGCCCTCGAGACATGCGCCGAGCGCCGCCTGCAGCAGCCGCCGCGCATCCGCGAGCTCGCGCGCTTCGCTCAAGCGCTCCTCGTGCAGCGCCAGCAGCGAACGCCCCGCGAGCGCTCCCGCGCTGCTCGCGGCCACCGGCACCAGCCCCTGCTCGGGGCGGAAATCATAGTACCGGTCCGGCTCGAGCGGCGCGCCGCCGCGCGCCTCGGTGGTCAGATCCAGCCCGTAGCCCACGAGTGTCAGCAGGCGCTTCTCGAATACCCGCAATGCGGGCTCGAGCGGGCTGCCCTCGCGCAGCCGCTCGAGCACCTCGTGATAGTGATCGAACAGCAGCGGCTGCGGATCGTGACGGGTAGTGAGCTTGAGCAGCAGCTCGTTCAGATAGAAAGCCGCCATCAGGCAGGCACCGGGGAGCGGCGCCACGCCGTTGGCACGCTCCGCGCCGGTGAACCGCGGCGCCTCACCGCGGCCGCTCCACGACAGCAGCAGCAGCTGGAAGGGTTGCAGCACCGGGGCGAGCTTAGCCGCTGGCGCGCGCACGCCGCGCGCGAACAGCGTCAGCCGCCCGTGCTCGCGGGTCAGCACCTCGAGAATCCGGCTGGTGTCGCGCCACGGCTGGTGGTGCAGGATGTAGCCGGGCGTGAGCTCGACGCGGCGCGGTGCGGCGCTCACTCGACCCCCAGTTCGTGGAGCGCACGCGCGTTGTCGGCCCAGTTCTCGCGCACCTTCACCCACAGCGTGAGGTGCACGCGGCGGCCGAGCAGCTCGTTGATCGCGAGCCGCGCCGCACGTCCCACGCGCTTCAGCCGCGCCCCCTGCGCCCCGATGACAATCGGCTTCTGGCCGTCACGGTCGACCCAGATCGCCGCATCCACCACCAGCTGCCCGTCCTCCTCCGCCAGGCGCTCGATTTCCACGGCAATGCCGTAGGGCACTTCCTGATTGAGCTCGAGGGTCAGCTTCTCGCGGATCAGCTCCGCGATGCGGAAGCTGTGGCTGCGATCGGTGAGCTCGCCCGCGGGATAGAGCGGCGCCGACTCCGGCAGCTGCGCGGCGATGGTACGGCGCAGATCCTCGAGGTTGTCGGACTTCAGCGCCGAGACCGGCACGACGGCGCGGAACTCATGGCGCGCGGCGAGCTCCGCCAGATACGGCAGCAGTCGCTCGCGCGGGCGCACGCGATCGATCTTGTTCACGGCCGCGAGTGCCGGCCGACCCGAGCGCGCGATGCGTGCCAGCACCAGCTCATCCTCGGGAGTCCACTTGAGCGCTTCCACCACCAGCACGATGAGATCGGCGTCCTCGAGCGCTGCGGCCGCGGTACGGTTCATCGCCTTGTTGAGCGCGCGGCGCGCCTCGCGGTGCAGCCCCGGGGTATCGACGAAGGCGATCTGCGCCTGCGGCAGCGCGAGGATGCCGAGGATGCGGTGCCGCGTGGTCTGCGGGCGCGGCGTGACGATGCTGAGCTTCTCGCCCACCAGCGCGTTGAGCAGCGTCGATTTGCCGACGTTCGGCCGGCCGACGAGCGCCGCAAAGCCGCTGCGAAACTCCACCGCCGCGCCAGTCATGCGCGCTGCTCCGGGACCTGGCCCTGATCGATCTCTCCGAGCATGCGCTCGGCGGCTTCCTGCTCGGCGCGCCGGCGGCTCGAGCCCCCGCCCTGCACCCGACGCCCGAAGGCGGCGACCTCGCAGCTGACACGAAAGGTCTGCGCGTGGGCTGCGCCCTCGACGCGCACCACGCGGTAGCGCGGCAGCGCCAGGCCGCGCTCCTGCAGATACTCCTGCAGGCGCGTCTTGGCGTCCTTGAGCGTCGCGGGATCGGGTAGCGCGGCCACCCGCGGCGCGAACAGCGCTTTCACTACCGGTTCGGCCGCGGCCAGGCCGCCGTCGAGGAACACGGCCCCGCACACGGCCTCGAGCGCGTCGGCGAGGATCGACTGGCGGCGAAAGCCGCCGCTCTTGAGCTCCCCCGAGCCGAGCCTGAGCACGTTGCCGAGCTCGAGCTGGGCTGCCACCTCGGCCAGCGGCTCGCGGCTCACGAGCCGCGCCCGCAGCCGGCTCAGGTCGCCCTCGTCCGCGTCGGGAAAGGCGCGATACAGCTGCTCGGCGATCAGTAGATTCAGCACCGCGTCACCGAGGAATTCCAGGCGCTCGTTGTTGGCGCCGGCGGCGCTGCGGTGGGTCAGGGCGGCACGGAACAGCTCGGGGTCGCGCGGCTGGTAACCGAGCGCCGCGCGTACCCAGCGCCCGGGCGCGTCGGCGCCGCTCATGCCGCTAGCCGCCACCCCCAGCCCCACCACCCCGCGTGTGGACCAGCTTGTCGAACACCACGTGCAGGGAAATGTTGGAGAACAGCGGCGCGTCGTCCTCGTAGGTCGCCTCCACCTCCCAGGTGGTGCCGTCGCGCGTGATCTTCATGTCCTTGGCGGTCGGATAGTCGACCATGTCGATCTCGAAATGCCGGTCGATCTTGGTGCGGATCGACTCGGGAGTCAGACTGCCGCCGTCGGGGTCGCCCGCGACCTCGTCCAGGGCGCGCACCACCTTCATGTAGTTGAGGTACACCGGCGCCAGGCGGATGCCGGCATAACCTACCATCGCAAACGGGATCATCAGGATGATCCAGCCAATCGCCGTGACGCCCTTCTGCCTCGTGCGCATCGATTGCAACTCCCCGCCCACTACCGGCGTCAGTGAATGGCCATGCCGATGCGGTGCCACTGCGGACCGCCGGCACGATGTGGATCCCAATTGAACCAGATCCGGGTCGCCTTGCCGACCAGGTTCTGCTCGGGCACGAACCCCCACGAGCGGCCGTCGTCGCTGTTGTCACGGTTGTCGCCCATCATCAGATATTGCCCCGGCGGCACGTCGCCGACAAATGGCGGCGTGCGCATGAACCCGGGCGCATCCTCGTCCCCGCAGACGTAGCCGCGCACACCGCCGCGGCTGCAGCCCGGCAGCACCGGCTGCCGGTCGAGCGCCACCGGGCAGAAGATCGCCTTGTGATCGTGCTTGCCGAGGTGCTCGTCGATCTGCGTCAGGTTCTCATAGCAGCCGTCGTTGTACTTGGCGTCGTAGGTGAACGGCACCTCCTTGCCATTGATGATGATGCGGTTGTCCTGCACCACCACGTGATCCCCGGGCAGCCCCACCAGGCGCTTGATGAAGTTGGTCGAGGGGTCTATGGGATAGCGGAACACCACCACGTCACCGCGCTGCGGCTCGCCGACGGCGAGTATCTTGCGGTTGAGCACCGGCAGGCGCAGCCCGTAGGCGTACTTGTTGACGATGATGAAGTCGCCGTCGAGCAGCGTCGGCATCATGGAGTCGGAGGGGATGCGGAACGGCTCGAACACGAAGGCGCGCAGCAGCAGCACCACCAGCGCCACCGGGAAGAAGCTGCGGGCGTAGTCGACCGTGCCGGGCTCGGGAACCAGCCCCGGATCGCGCCCGGCGGCGCGCGCCGCCGCCGCGCGCCGCGGGCGCAGCACCCGCACGTCGAATGCCCACACCACCCCGGTCACCACGGTGATGGCGAGCAGCACGGCGCTGAAGTCGAGGCGTTCGGCGAGCAGCAGCCGCAGCACCGCAGCTCCGATCAGCACCGGCAGCACGCCGTAAAGCGCGCGCATCGCGGCGCCATCGCGCGGCCCGGGACCCAGACGCGCCGCACGCTGCGGCCGCAGCAGCCAGTCGTCGACCACGCATATCACTGCGACCGGCAGCGCCAGCCACGAGAGCAGCACCAGGAGCGGCATCAGCATGTCCAGCATGATCTCTTCCCTAGCTCCGCCGCCCGACCCTGAGAACCGCGAGGAACGCCTCCTGCGGAATTTCCACGTGTCCCAGCTGTTTCATGCGCTTCTTGCCTTCCTTCTGTTTCTCGAGCAGTTTGCGTTTGCGGGTGACGTCGCCGCCGTAGCACTTGGCGAGCACGTTCTTGCGCAGCGCCTTGACGGTGGCGCGCGCGATCACCGCGCTGCCGATGGCGGCCTGCACCGCCACCTCGAACATCTGCCGCGGAATCAGCTCCTGCATCTTGTCCACCAGCTCGCGGCCGCGCTGGTAGGCGCTGTCCTTGTGCACGATGATCGACAGGGCATCGACCTTGTCGCCGTTGATGAGGATGTCGAGCTTGACGAGCGGCGCGGCTTCGAAATGGCTGAAGTCGTAGTCGAACGAGGCGTAGCCGCGGCTCACGGATTTGAGGCGGTCGAAGAAGTCCAGCACCACCTCCGCCAGCGGCAGCTGGTACTGCAGCGACACCTGCGTACCGAGGTACAGCATCTTCTTCTGGGTACCGCGCTTGTCGTTGCAGAGCTTGAGCACCGCGCCGACGTGATCGGGCGGCACCAGGATGGTGGCGAGGATGATCGGCTCGCGGATCTCCTCGATGTCGCCGGCCGGCGGCAGTTTGGCCGGATTGTCGACGTACTCGATGGCGCCGTCTCCGCGCGCCACCTCGTACACCACCGTCGGTGCGCTCGTGACCAGGGTCAGCTGGTACTCGCGCTCGAGCCGTTCCTGCACGATGTCCATGTGCAGCAGTCCCAGGAACCCGCAGCGGAAGCCGAAGCCGAGCGCTCCGGAGGACTCGGGCTCGTAGTGCAATGCCGAGTCGTTCAGGCGCAGCTTCGAGAGCGCGTCGCGGAACTTCTCGTAGTCCTCGGAGTTAACCGGGAACATCCCGGCGAACACGCGCGGCTTGATCTGTTTGAAGCCCGGCAGCGGCTGCGGCGCCGGCCGGTTCTCCAGCGTGATGGTGTCGCCGACCGGCGCGCCGTCGATCTCCTTGATGCCGGCGACCACGAAGCCCACATCGCCCGCGGATAGCTCGCGCTCGACCACCGGCTTGGGCGTGAAGCGTCCCAGCCGGTCGACGTGGTAGCTGCGGCCGGTCGAGACCACCTGCATCCGGTCGCCGGTCGCCAGCGCGCCGTTCATGACCCGCACCAGTGACACCACGCCCACGTAGTTGTCGAACCACGAGTCGATGATCAGCGCCTGCAGCGGCGCCGCGCCGTCGCCACGCGGCGCGGGGATGCGCCGGATGAGGACCTCGAGCAGCTCGGCGACGCCGGCGCCGGTCTTGGCGCTGACGCGCACCGCGTCGCGCGCCTCGATGCCGATGATCTCCTCGATCTCGCGGATCACCCGCTCGGGGTCCGCCGACGGCAGGTCGATCTTGTTGATGACCGGCAGCACCTCCAGGCCCTGCTCGGTCGCGGTGTAGCAGTTGGCGACGCTCTGCGCCTCGACGCCCTGCGAGGCGTCGACCACCAGCAGCGCCCCGTCACAGGCGGCCAGCGAACGCGAGACTTCGTAGGAGAAGTCCACGTGCCCCGGCGTGTCGATCATGTTGAGCTGGTAGCGTTCGCCGTCGTGCGCCGTGTAATAAAGGGTGACGCTCTGCGCCTTGATGGTGATGCCGCGCTCGCGCTCGAGATCCATCGAATCGAGGACCTGCGCCTGCATCTCGCGGTCGGCCAGTCCGCCGCACAGCTGGATGAGGCGGTCGGCGAGCGTCGATTTGCCGTGATCTACGTGGGCGATGATGGAAAAGTTGCGTATCTGGCGCATGAATCCCGCGGGCAGTTGCTTAACCTCGCCGCGCCTTTCGAAGTCAAGCGGCGGGCGCATTATAGGGAAGTTGGGGTCCGGCACCGAAGCTGATGTCCGAAAAATCGCCGCAAGGCGATTTTTCCAATGGACTCACCGCAGCAGCCGCCGCAGCTCCCCCGCATCCAGCCGGTGGCGGCACACGACCGCGCCGTCGAGCAGCAGCACCGGCACGTCGAGTCCGTGGCGGCGCAGCAGTTGGGGATCGGAATCCACGTCGACGACGTCCACCGGCGGCAGGGCGCAGCTGCGCGCCAGGACGGCCAGCTCGTGCAGCATCGCCTCGCACAGCTCGCAGTCGCGCCGCTGGACGACGGTCAGGCGTCCCGGGGGAGATGCGCCGCTCACCCGAGCCGATTGACAATCACGGGCGCGGGGCGCCGGAGACGGAGTCCTCGGCCTTGACCTGGGAGGCAATGAAACGCACGGTCTCCGGGGGAACCTCACCCACGGCGGTGATCTTGTGTCCGTCGACGACGATCGAGAATGCGGAGGATGATCCGACCGTCGCCGATTGCGACAGCCGCGCCTGCTCGGGCCCCACCGGGCGCACCTCGATAAAAACCGACACCGAAGCCAGCCCGTCGCTGAACACCAGGTGATCGACCCGGCCGGGCGCGCCCGGGAGGGTCTGCAGGCGGTGCAGCAGCATGCGAAATCCCGGCGGCAGCTTCTGCGCGCTCCATTCGGTGACCGGCGTCGTGTCCGGCGCGCCCGTAGGGTCGCTGCGCAGCCACTGAAATCCTTCGGTCGAGACCTCCGGCTTGAACGCGGAGTCGGGGATGTGCGCCGACAGCGTCAGGTTCGCGAACACGATCTGCTCAATGAGGTTGCCGCGGGCATCGCACAGCTGCGACTTGAGCGGCATCGCGGTGGAATCGTCGATCCACAGCCGGTAGCCGTATCGGTAATTGTCTTTCGGCGAGATGGTGATGAGGTGCGTGTCGCGACGGTTCAACCGCATGCGAGTCACCTCGCGGACGTCGTACAAACCCGCGGTCGAGCCGTTGACCGCCCCCGGAAAGCCGACCAGCGACTCCTGCGGCGGGCGCCGCTCCACCAGCACGGTGCGCTTGTCAGGCAGATAGCAGGTGAGGCTGGCGCCGCGGCGGATGAGCTCGCGTCCCGAGCCGTCGAGCGACACCAGCCGCTCGGACACCTGGCCGTCCTGCACGCGGTGGATGATGCGCAGCATCTCCACCGCGCCGCCGTGCCAGTGGGAGAAGGTGCCGTCGTAGTTGCGCGTGTTGAGCGCGTGGTTCATGCGCTCGAGCCAGGCGGTCGGATCGGGTCCGGTCTTCTGCGCGGGGGCCTGTGCCGCGGCCATGGCGCTCGCCGCGGCGCCGGCCGCCCACACCAGCAGCAAGGCTGAAAGCCGCGTGCTGGTGCGCAGCGCTCTCGTGTGCGGGGCTCTACTGAGCGTGGCTCTGCGCATCGGGGACGGGCAGTGCGGGGGCTGCGATGGCGGCGCCGGCCGCTTCGCTGGTCATGAAAGCCGACAGCAGATTGCGCCGTGTGACCGGCGAGGAGAACATGCTGTGCGCCACCACGTAGTTGGCCAGCTCGGTGCTCGGCATCAGCAGCGGAGCCGGCGCAGCGTTGGCGGGCGGCACCACAAAGCTGATCGCGTCGCGCATCCGCTCCGCCGCGACTAGCGGGTGTGCTGCCGCGGGTCGTGACTGGCTGGGCGCGGCCGCCTGCGCCGTGAGCGGCGCTGCGGCGGGTGGCGCCTGCGCCCGCAGCCACAGGATCGCCAACGCCGCGACGCCGGCGGCGACCGCGCTGCCGGCCAGCGGCTGCCACCAGGCGAGCCGTCCGCGGCCGGCGCGCGACGGCGCGGAGCTCCCGCTCAGCGCCGGCTCCGACACGATGCGCGCGTTCACCCGTCCGGCGACGCGCGCGTTCAGGCGCACGCCCCGCTCGGCGCGGATCGCAGCACCGATCACCGCGTAACGGCCCCAGCGGGCCTTCAATTGCTCATCGCGCGACAGCCGCCGCGCCAGCAGCTCGCACTCCGCCGGCGGCAGCGCGTCGTCGAACATTGCGGACAGCTGACTGTCCAGCTCCTCGTTCATCCCAGCTCCTCCGCACGTCCCAGCCCACCTTCGAACACTTCGCGCAGACGCCGATCGATCGCTTCGCGTGCCCTGAAGATGCGCGAACGCACCGTGCCCACCGGGCAGTCCATGGTGGCGGCAATCTCCTCGTAGGACAGCCCCTCGAGCTCGCGCAGTACGATGGCAGTCCGCAGATCCTCCGGCAGGGCGTCGATCGCGGCGTTGACGATCGAGCGGATCTCCTCGGTCAGCACCAGACCTTCAGGGGTCTCGGAATCTTTCATTCGGCCTTGCATCTCGTAAGACTCATCGTTGCTGCGGTCGATGTTGTACTCGATCGGACTGCGGTCGCGCGAGACGACGGCATTCTTGGCGGTGTTGATCGCGATGCGGTACAGCCAGGTGTAGAAGGCGCTGTCGCCGCGGAACTGCGGCAGTGCGCGGTAGGCCTTGATGAAGGCCTCCTGGGCAATGTCCTCGGCCTCCGCGGGGTTGCGTACGTAGCGCATGACCAGCTTGACGAGTTTGTGCTGGTACTTGAGGACCAGCGCATCGAACGCCCCCTTGTCGCCGCGCTGAACACGGCGTACCAGGCTCAGATCGCTTACGTCGGCGCCCATGCGCGCCCTGGAGTCCGAATAGACTGTGACCTCAATGGAAAGTTCAGCACTGGACGGTCAGAATACCGCCGGCACACCCCGCAAGCGACATAAGTCCCGGATGCGCGCCACGAGCCCCGCCAGAGGGGCCTCGGGGGGCACCTCCCCGTCCAGCAGGTAGCTCGCCAGCAGGGGGTCGGGCAGCGCCAGGAGCTCTTCAAACAGCGCCCGCTCCTGCGCCGGGGCCTGTACCAGCGCGCCGCGCGCGAAGCGCTCGAGCATCACGTCCAGCTCCTTCATGCCGCGCCGGCAGCGCCACAGCAGCCGCCCCGGGTGTGGCTGCAAGACCCCCATGCCTCAGATCTCGCGCAGGACGAGCATCTTCTTGATCTCGGCAATCGCCTTGGCCGGGTTCAGGTCCTTCGGGCAGACGTCGGTGCAGTTCATGATGGTGTGGCAGCGGTAGAGACGGAACGGATCCTCGAGCTCGTCCAGCCGCTCGCCGGCCGCCTCATCGCGGCTGTCGATGATCCAGCGGTAGGCGGCCAGGAGCGCCGCCGGCCCGAGGAAACGATCGCTGTTCCACCAGTAGCTCGGGCAGGCCGTCGAGCAGCAGGCGCACAGGATGCACGCGGCCGGGCGGTCGATCTTTTCCTGCTCCTCCTTGGTCTGCAGCCGCTCGCGGTCGGGGGGCGCCGGCGTGCGGGTCTGCAGCCAGGGTTTCACCGCCGCGTACTGGGCGTAGAAGCCGGTGAGATCGGGCACCAGGTCCTTGACCACCGGCATGTGCGGCAACGGGTAGATGCGGATCTCGCCCGACAGATCCCTCATGGAGGTGGTGCAGGCGAGTCGGTTCAGACCGTTGATGTTCATGGCGCACGATCCGCAGATGCCCTCGCGGCAGGAGCGGCGGAAGGTGAGTGTGGAATCGATGCCCGCTTTGATCTGGATCAGCGCATCGAGCACCATCGGCCCGCAGCTGCCCGGATCGAGACGGAAGATATCGAGCCGCGGATTGCGGCCGCTGTCCGGATCGAACCGGTAGATGCGCAGCGTGCGCACCCCGGTAGCCCCGGCGGGCGCCGGGTGGCTGACTCCGGGCACGATGCGCGAGTGGGCGGGCAGGCGGAATTCACTCATGATGGATCTCTGGCAACCCGTTCAATAGGTGCGCGCCTTCGGGGGAAACGACTCGACGTCGCTCGTCAGGGTATTCAGGTGCACCGGACGGTAGTCGAAGCGCGCGCGCTTCGGCCCCTCGACCCACACCAGGGTATGCTTGAGCCAGTTCTGGTCGTCGCGCGCCGGGAAGTCCTCGCGGGCGTGGGCGCCGCGGCTCTCGGTACGGTTGGCCGCCGAGTGGATGGTGGCGGTCGCCTGCAGCAGCAGGTTCTCCAGCTCGAGCGTCTCGATCAGATCGCTGTTCCATATGAGCGAGCGGTCGCTGACGTGCACGTCCGCAAACGAGTCGAAAGTGGCGCCGATCCTGTCGATGCCCTGGGCCAGGCTCTCGCCGGTGCGAAACACCGCCGCATCGATCTGCATGGTCTTCTGCATCTCGAGGCGGATCTGCGCGGTGCCGCGCGGGCCGTTGGCCTGGCGCAGCCGCTCGAGGTGCTCGAGTGTCGCGTGGCCGGCGTCGGCGGCGAGCGGCTGCTGGTCGGCGCCCGGGGTGAGCAGCTGCACGCAGCGGCGCGCCGCCGCGCGTCCGAACACCACCAGATCGAGCAGCGAGTTGCTGCCCAGGCGGTTGGCGCCGTGCACCGACACGCAGGCCGCCTCGCCCACCGCCATCAGTCCCGGCACCACGCTGTCGGGGTTGCCGTCCTTGGGCTGCACCACCTCGCCGTGATAATTGCAGGGTATGCCGCCCATGTTGTAGTGGACCGTCGGCAGTACCGGGATCGGCTCGCGCGTGACGTCCACGCCGGCGAATATACGCGCGGTCTCCGCGATCCCCGGCAGCCGCTCGTGGATGACACCCGCGCCGAGGTGCTCGAGGTGCAGCTCGATGTGGTCGTGCTCGGGACCCACCCCGCGCCCTTCGCGGATCTCGACGGTCATGGCGCGGCTCACCACATCGCGCGAGGCCAGGTCCTTGGCGTTGGGCGCATAGCGCTCCATGAAGCGCTCGCCCCTGGAATTGGTGAGGTAGCCACCTTCGCCGCGCGCCCCCTCGGTGATCAGACAGCCGACGCCGTAGATGCCGGTGGGATGAAACTGCACGAACTCCATGTCCTGCAGCGGCAGCCCGGCGCGCAGCACCATGGCGTTGCCGTCGCCGGTGCAGGAATGCGCCGAAGTGCACGAAAAGTAACAGCGGCCGTAGCCGCCGGTCGCGAGGATCGTCATGTGCGCACGAAAGCGGTGCAGCGTCCCGCTGTTGAGATCCAGCGCCACCACCCCGCGGCACACCCCCTGCTCCATGATCAGATCGATGGCGAAGTACTCGATGAAGAAGGTCGCCTCGTGACGGATCGATTGCTGGTAGAGCGTGTGCAGCATCGCGTGCCCGGTCCGGTCGGCCGCGGCACAGGTGCGCTGCGCGATGCCCTTGCCGTAGTGCGTGGTCATGCCGCCGAACGGGCGCTGATAGATGTGGCCGTTGTCGGTACGCGAGAACGGCACGCCGTAGTGCTCGAGCTCGATCACCGCGGCGGGCGCCTCCTTGCACATGAGCTCGATCGCATCCTGGTCGCCGAGCCAGTCCGAGCCCTTGACGGTGTCATACATGTGCCAGCGCCAATCGTCCTCGCCCATGTTGCCGAGGGCGGCGGAGATGCCGCCCTGCGCGGCCACCGTGTGGCTGCGGGTGGGAAAGAGCTTGGTGATGCAGGCGGTCGACAGGCCGCTTTCCGCCAGCCCGAGCGTGGCGCGCAGCCCCGCGCCGCCGGCGCCGACGACGATGACGTCATAGCTGTGATCGATGAGCTCGTAGGCGCTCACGGCGCCACTCCGAACGCCATGCGCAGTACCGCCAACACCCCGGCCGCGGCCAGCAGCACGTGCGCGAACAGCACCAGCACCAGCAGCAGCGTGCGGCTGCCGGCGCCGTGCACGTAGTCCTCGATCACCACGCGCAGCCCGAGCTGCGAGTGCCAGGCGCCGACCAGCACCATGAGAATGAGCAGCAGCGCGGTGAGGCTGCCGTGCATCCAGCCCGCCACCGTCGGGTAGTCGAGCGAGGGAAGCGCGAGCAGCGAAACGACGAACCAGATGGTGAGCGGCAGCAGCGCGAGCGAGGTGAGCCGCTGCGCCCACCAGTGATGCACGCCCTCCCCGGCAGCGCCGCTTCCGAGCACCTGGCCAAGGGGGCTGCGCAGGCTCACGGCGCGCGCGCCCCTGCGAACCAGGCGCAGTAGCCGACGGCGAGCATCAGCAGGACGCTGACCGCCACCACCAGCCAGGCGCTGCGTTGCGACTGGCGGCGCTCGAGTCCCCTGCCCGTGTCCCACACCAGGTGGCGGATGCCGGCAACCATGTGAAAGCAGAACGCGACGATGCAGCCGGCGTACACAATCTTCATCACCGTCAGCGACAGCACCCGCGCAGCGCTCGCGAAGCTGCGCGGCCCGCCCGCCACCGCGAGCAGCCAGTACACGAGCAGCACCAGCCCAGCCGAAAGCGCAACTCCGGTGAAGCGATTGAAGATGGATGTCGCCAGCGTGTACCGGGACATCTTATATATCCCGAGATGGGGCGATAACGGTCGAGTCGGCATAGACTAGAACGCGCGGCGCGCGCTCTTGTGATCGGACGTCGGCATACCCATCAAGTCTGCCAGAATGACCGCCATCTCACACGTGGCACTCGATTCCCTCGGCGTGCTGCGCGCGCGCGGCGCGGATGCGGCGTCCTTCCTGCAGGGCCAGCTGTCGAACGACCTCGAGCAGCTGGGCGCCGAGCACTCGCTGCTCGCCGGGTATCACAACCCGCAGGGGCGCGCCGTGGCGCTGCTGCGCCTGCTCGAGCTCGCTCCCGGAGACCTGATCGCCATCCTGCCGCGCGAGCTCCTCGGCGCGGTTGCGGCGCGGCTGGCGAAGTTCATCCTGCGTGCGAAAGTGAAGCTGTCGGACGACTCGGCGGGCTGGTCGATCGTCGGCCTCATCGCCGCTGACGAGCCGCAGCAGCAGCCGGCCGCGGCAGCGGTGCCCGTGACGGCAGCACTTCCCGCGACACTGAATTCCGTGACGCGCGTGCAGGGTTCGCTCATCGTGCGTGTCGCCGCCGAGCCCGGCCGCTGGCTCGCCCTGCGCCCGGCAGCCGGGGGCGCCCTCGCGCCGCCGGCGGCGGGTCCGGGAGACGCTGCGCCCTGGGAGCGGCTCGCGGTGATGAGCGGAGAGCCCGAGGTGTATGCGGCAACCTCGGAGGAGTTCGTCGCGCAGATGCTCAACCTCGATGTGCTCGGCGGCGTCGCCTTCGACAAAGGCTGCTACACGGGACAGGAGGTGATCGCACGCGCGCACTTCCGCGGCCGCCTCAAACGGCGTCTGCAGCGCTTCGTCACGCGCGCGCCGCAGGCGCTCGGGCCCGGCGCTGCCGGCCAGCTCACCGACGGGCGCGCACTCAAGGTGGTACGCGCCGTGCAGCTGCCCGACGGCCGCTGCGAGTTCCTGGCGGTCGCCCCGCTCGCGATCGCCGCCAGCGCTGGTGGCGAAGCAGCCGCGGCCGAGGGGTCGCTCAGCATCGACGCCGAGCCGCTGGCGCTCCCCTACGCACTGCCGCAGTGACTTCAGCCCTCCGGCCGCATGTGCGGAAAGAGGATCACGTCGCGGATCGACGCTGAATCGGTGAAGAACATCACCAGCCGGTCGATGCCGACGCCGAGCCCGGCGGTCGGCGGCATGCCGTATTCCAGCGCGCGCACGTAGTCGGCGTCGTAGAACATCGCCTCCTCGTCGCCGCGGTCCTTGCGCGCCGCCTGGGCGCGGAAGCGCGCCGCCTGTTCCTCCGGATCGTTGAGCTCGGAGAAGCCGTTGGCGATCTCGCGCCCGGCGAGGAAGAATTCGAAGCGGTCGGCGAGGAACGCATCCGCATCGTTGGGACGCGACAACGGCGAGACCTCCGCCGGATAGGCGTGCACGAAGGTCGGCTCGAGGAGCGTCGCTTCCGCGGTCTTCTCGAACAGCTCGATCTGCAGCTTCCCCGGCCCGTCGTGCGCGCCGGCCTTGATGCCGAGCTGTTCGCAGCGCTTGCGCAGGTAGGTCAGATCGCGCAGCGACAGCGGGTCGATGCCGGGATTGTTGTCGATGATCGCCTGCTCGACCGTGACACGCCGGAACGGCTTCGCCAGGTCGTAGCTGCGGCCCTGGTAGCGGATCTGCTGCGTACCGTACAGCGTGTCGGCCAGCCCGCGCACCGCCTTCTCGACCCAGTCCATCAGCTCGCGGTAGTCGGCGTAGGCGAGGTACAGCTCGAGCATGGTGAATTCGGGGTTGTGCTGCGTCGACACGCCCTCGTTGCGGAAGTTGCGGTTGATCTCGTAAACGCGCTCCAGGCCGCCGACGATCAGCCGCTTCAGGTACAGCTCCGGGGCGATCCGCAGGTACATGTCGAGGTCGAGCGCGTTGTGATGGGTCTTGAACGGCCGCGCCAGCGCCCCGCCGGGAATCGGCTGCATCATCGGCGTCTCGACCTCGAGAAAATCCAGCGCGTCGAGGAAGTCACGCAGGTAGCGGATGATGCGGGCGCGCGCGCGGAACACCTCGCGCACCGGCTCGCTCACGATCAGGTCGACGTAGCGGCGCCGGTAGCGCGTCTCGGTGTCGGCCAGCCCGTGCCATTTGTCCGGCAGCGGCCGCAGCGACTTCGTCAGCAGGCGCAGCCGTTCGACCCGCACCGACAGCTCGCCGGTACGGGTGCGGAACAGCACCCCGCCCGCGCCGATGATGTCGCCCACGTCCCAGGCCTTGAAGGCCTCGTAAGCGGATCCGAGCGTCTCCTCCTGCAGGTACAGCTGAATCTGCCCGGTGCGGTCCGCGATCTTCGCGAAGCTTGCCTTGCCCATCAGCCGCTTCGAGAGCAGCCGGCCGCCGACGTTGGCGCGGATCGGATTGGCCTCGAGCCACTCGGCGCTGCGCTCGTCGTAGGAGGCGTGCAGCTCGCCGGCGAGCACGTCGCGCCGGAAATCGTTGGGAAAGGCGCCGCCCCGAGGGCGCAGCTCGGCGAGCTTGGCGCGCCGCTCGGCGATCAGCTTGTTCTCCTCGCCAGCGCCGTTGCCGTCGCCGCCGGCCGCCTCGTCTTTGCCTTTGCTCATGTCCGGGTACGCTTTACGTGCATGTCAGGCGCTGCGCCTCACACGCCCGCCTTGAGCGAGGCCTCCAGAAACTGGTCCAGCGCCCCGTCCAGCACCGCCGCGGTGTTGCCCACCTCGACGCCGGTGCGCAGATCCTTGATGCGCGACTGATCGAGCACGTAGGAACGGATCTGATTGCCCCAGCTGACGTCGGACTTGGAGTCCTCGAGCACCTTGGCGGCGGCGTTGCGCTTGTTCACTTCCAGCTCGTAGAGCTTCGCCTTCAGCATTTTCATTGCGGTCGAGCGGTTCTTGTGCTGGCTGCGCTCGTTCTGGCACGCGACCACGATGCCGCTCGGCAGATGCGTGATGCGCACCGCGGATTCGGTCTTGTTGACGTGCTGACCGCCGGCTCCGGAGGAGCGATACACGTCGACCCTGAGGTCGGCCGGGTTGATCTCGATCTCGATGTCGTCGTCGACCTCGGGCGAGACGAAAACGGAAGCGAACGAGGTATGGCGGCGGTTGCCCGAGTCGAACGGCGACTTGCGCACCAGCCGGTGCACGCCGGTCTCGGTGCGCAGCCAGCCATAGGCGTATTCGCCCTGCACCTCGACGCTCGCGCTCTTGATGCCGGCGACCTCGCCTGGATTCGAATCGATCACTTCGCAGCGAAAGCCGCGCGCCGCGCCCCAGCGCAGGTACATGCGCAGCAGCATCTGCGCCCAGTCCTGTGCCTCGGTGCCGCCCGCGCCCGCCTGGATGTCGAGGAATGCGCTGTGCGAGTCCATCTCGCCGGAGAACATGCGCCGCAGCTCGAGGTTGCGCACCGCGGTCTCGAGCCGTTGTGTATCGGCGTCGATGTCGCGCGCCGCACCCTCGTCGCCCTCGGCCTCGGCCAGCTCGAGCAGCTCAGCAAGGTCGTCGATCGCCTTGGTGGTGCGCTGGATTTCCCCGACGTCCGACGTCAAGCGAGCGCGCTCTCGCCCGAGCTCCTGCGCACGCGCCGGGTTCGACCAGACAGCCGGGTCCTGCAGCTCGCGGCCGACTTCCTCGAGACGTTCCTGCTTGCGATCGTACTCAAAGAAACCCCCGGAGGGAGCTGATGCGCTCTCCCAGGTCTTTGAGTTGCTTCTTCAGCTGATTGACTTCCATGGCTGCCCCGATGCTAAGCGCGCTTGGCGGGCGCGGGCAAGCCGTCCGCGCGCCGTCAGCCGCCGGCGGGCAGGACGTGATCCACCAGCAGCTGCAGGCGCCTCTCGCCCTGGTATTCGTTCACATCCAGCCGATACACCAGCTGCGCCTCGCCCGCCGGCGGCAGAAACTGCGCGTCCGGCTCGATGTGATTGAAGGCGATGGCATCGAAGGCGCGACCGCTGCGCGGCGGCTCGACCCACATCTTCAGATGCCGCTCGTTGACGATGCGGGCGTTGCGAATGCTGAACACTCCGTCGAACGACGGCTCGGGGAACGACGCTCCCCACGGACCGCCCGCGCGCAACGCGTGCGCGGTGGCCAGCGCCAGCTCCTCCGAGGCGAGCTCGCCGTCGGTCTCCACGGTGTCGGCGGGCGGGGCATCGCCCACCCGGCGCGCCTCCTCGTCGAAGGCGCGCGCGAACGCATCGAGCTTGGCGCGCTCGAGCGTGAGTCCCGCGGCCATGGCGTGCCCGCCGAAGCGGCTCACCAGCCCCGGGTGACGCGTGGCGATCGCCTCGAGCATGTCGCGGATGTGCAGGCCCGCGAGCGAGCGCCCCGAGCCGCGCAGCGTCGCCGCGTCCGCCAGCGCGAAGGCGATCACCGGCCGGCGCACCCGGTCCTTGACCCGGCTCGCCACCAGCCCTACGACCCCCTGGTGCCAGCTCTCATCGAACAGACACACGCCGCTGCGCTCGAGCGCCTGCGGGCCGGTATCCGTCAGCCGGCGCACCGCGGCGAGCGCCTCCTGCTGCATGCGCGCTTCGATGGTGCGGCGTTCCTGATTCAGCTCATCGAGGCGCGCGGCCAGAGCCCGCGCGCTGTCCGCATCGTCGCTGATCAGGCACTGGATCCCGATGCTCATGTCATCGAGGCGGCCCGCGGCATTCAGCCGCGGAGCGGCCCCGAAGGCGAGATCCGCGGCGCTGAGCCCGCTCACGCTCCGGCCGGCGACCTCCAGCAGCGCCTTGATGCCGGGCACACAGCGCCCGGCGCGCATGCGCCTCACGCCCTGATCGACCAGCACGCGGTTGTTGGCATCGAGCGGCACCACATCGGCAACGGTGCCCAAGGCAACCAGGTCGAGCCACTGCGCCACCGGCGGCACCGCGAGTCCAGCGCTCGCCAGCCGGCGCTGCAGCGCCGCCATGGCGTAGAAGGCGACGCCGACGCCGGCGAGCGCGCGGCTGCCGAAACGGCTGCCGGGGAGGTTCGGGTTGACGATGACGTTGGCGTCCGGGAGCTGCTGCGCGCCGGGGAGGTGATGATCGGTGATCAGCACTTCGATGCCGCGCTCGCGCGCGGCGGCGACTCCCTCGTAGCTCGAGATGCCGTTGTCGACGGTGACGATGAGGCTGGGGGAGCGGGTTGCGGCCAGCGTCACGATGCCGGGAGTGAGCCCGTAGCCGAACTCGAAGCGATTCGGGACCAGGAAATCGACCGAGACGAACCCGAACGCCCGCAGCGCACGTACCACGAGCGCGCTGCTGGTAGCGCCGTCGGCATCAAAGTCACCGATGACCAGCACCCGCCCGGTGCTGCGGTGGCGCAGCAGCAGCTCGGCGGCGGCTTCGACCCCCTCGAGCGTCCCGACGGGCAACAGTCTTTCGAGCGATGTGTCGAGCTCGGCCGCGCACCGCACGCCGCGCGCCGCGTAGACGCGCTCGAGCACCGGATGCAAGGCGCTCCCCAGGCGCACGCCCGCGGCCAGCTCGCGCCGCACCACCCGCAGCTTCATCAGGCGAAGGGCGCGAGTGGCGCGCGCCGCAGCCGCCACCGCTTGAGCGTACTGAGCCGGGTGAGGCTCACGCAGGTGTCGTTCGCCACCACCAGCAGCCGCCCGAGCATGCCCGCCTCGAGCGCCCGCAGCGCCGGGGACACGAAGCGCCGGTCGAGCGCGGCGAGCGCCGCATCGAGCCGCCACGCCGATTCTCCGTACAACAACTCCCCTCCCGCTTCGACGCCGAGCACGGCGCGCACAGCGCTGCCCTGCTCGAGCAGCGGCTCGAGCTGCCGCGGCAATTCGCGGCACGCCGCCCCCTGAAGATGCCACAGTCCGGCGAGGTAGGCATCGTCGCCGAAAGCGAGATCGGCCGCGGGTTGCGCCGGCGGTCGCGCAGGCACCGGGCCGCCCGCACTGCCCCACAACCACAGCTGCGTCACCGGCTGCACGCCGCGCGCCCGGCGCGCTGCGTTCAGCGGCTCGCCGTGCAGCCACATCTCGATCTCGCTCGCGAGGCGCAGCAACGCCGGCGCGGCGGCGCCGCGCGGCAGGTACGCTGCGAGTTGCGCGCCGAGGCAACGAGCAGGCTCAGGAGTCGCCAGCGGCTCAATGCCAGGAGTCTCCATGAGGAAATCGCCGCCGCTGAGCGGCCAGAGCTTCAGGCCCGATCCACCGAAGGTGCGCGCGAAGGCGTCGCACAGCGCCATGCGCTCGGGCGGCGCCAGGCGCACGATGCCGCGCTGCCCGAGGTGTACGCTCGAGAGTCCCGCGACCAGCTCAACGGGCGTCGCGATCCAGCGTGTGGCCGCGGGCATGGCCGCGCCCCCCTCGGCTGCCCCCGCCGGAGCGGTCAGCGACGCAGCGGCGATGCTCGCGGGCGCTGCCTGCGCGAGGTCTTCGTGCCCCAGCCAGCGCGCGAGCCACGGGCGCCAGCCATCGGCGAGAGCGCTGCGTGCGCCGAAGCGGCCCACGAGCTCGATCCCCGGCACCGCCTCCAGGGCGGCGCCCGGCGCCTCAGCCTGAGGCAGGTACAGGTCGGTGATGATCATGACGAGCTCGCGCACGGGCGGTATCGTAGCCGCGATGCAGCTCACTCTAGAAACCGGCTTGCGCGCCAACCTGATCCGCGGCTACTCGCACGCCGAAGTCCTCGTCGGCGAGCGCAGCCTGCGGCGCAGCTGTGTGGTCACCGCTGACGCGCTCATCACCGACTGGGCGCCGCAGAGCTTCGCCGACCTCGAGCCCGAGCATCTCGCGACCATCCTGGCGCTCGACCCCGAGGTGGTCGTGATCGGCACCGGCCCGACGTCGCAGTTCGCGCCGGCGGCGATTCGCGCGCTGCTCGCGCAGCGCGGCGTGGGACTCGAGGTGATGGCGCTCGGCGCCGCGTGCCGCACCTACAACGTGCTCGTGCAGGAGCAGCGGCGCGTGGCCGCGGCATTGTTCTTCAGCTGAGTGTCAGGTCAGGCGGCGGGAGTCGCGAAGGCGATCGGCAGAGAACACAGGGGGAGGCTCAACCAACCAACAATCATTCGAAGCTGACAGACTCGAACAATTGCACTGTTCTTGTTGTTATCGGACTGTTGCTTTTGTTGTGCGACGCCCTCCTCCCCGTGTTCTCTGCTGATCGCCCTCCCCTGTGGCTGTCGTCCGATGGAGACAGGGCGTGCATGGTAAACATGTCGCAGATACCCGCGCAAGCACTTTGACAACTCAAAGATTTTTCGGAGCCGCCGACAGTGCTGCGAGCCAGCTCGAGGTGGCTCGAGGCTGGTTTTTGCGGCTTTCCAGATCTTTCTGGCATGTTTTCGGCTTATACATCAGTGTCATACGCCGCTAACTTCATACAAAGCTTCGGCATGAGCGCGTCCCGTCCTCAGCTCATGCCGCCCAGTAGTGGGACGAACGCAACACCGCCCAGGGCTTCGCGCTCGAGCCGCTGCTCGCGGCGTGTGAAGCGCACCAGCTCCTGCTCACCCTCCGGCCCGATGGGCACGAGCAGCCGGCCCCCGACCTTCAGCTGCTTGATCAGCGCTTCCGGAACGGTGAGCGGCGCGGCTGCGACCAGGATGCCATCGAATGGCGCATGAGCTTTCCAGCCGAGCGTGCCGTCGCCGTGACGGAAGCGCACGTTGCGGATACCGAGCTCGCGCAGTCTCTCTCGCGCGCGCGCGAGCAGCGGCTCGATCCGCTCGATGCTGTAGAGCCGCGTGACGAGCGGGGCCAGCACCGCTGTCTGGTAGCCGCAGCCGGTACCAACCTCGAGCACGTTGTCGAGCGTCCCGCCCTCGAGCAGCGCTTCGGTCATGCGTGCCACGATGTAGGGCTGCGAGATCGTCTGGCCGAAGCCGATCGGGAGCGCGGTGTCCTCGTAGGCGCGGCTGCCGAGCGCCTCGTCGACGAAAATGTGGCGCGGCACGTTGCGGATGCGATCGAGCACGGCGAGGTTGCTGATGCGCTGTTCGCGCAGCCGCTGCACCAGGCGATCGCGGGTGCGCGCCGAGGTCATGCCGATGCCGCTCAGGCGCAGGTCAGTCATCCGCAACGCCCTCCAGCCAGCTCGTGACCGCGGGGAGCGCCGCGTGGCGCGTGAGGTCGACCTGCAGCGGAGTCACCGAGACATAGCCCTGCGCGACGGTGTCGAAGTCCGTTCCGGGGCCGGCGTCCTGCCCGGCGCCCGCGGGTCCGACCCAGTACACCGGGCGGCCGCGCGGATCCTGGGCGCGCATCACCGGCGCCGAACGGTGGCGGTAGCCGAGGCGGCTGGCGCGAAAGCCGCGCAGCTGCTCGAACGGCACGTCCGGTACGTTGACGTTGAGGATGAGCTCGGGCTGCAACGGCTTGCGCAGAAGCTGCGCCACCAGGCGCCGCGCCACCTCGGCCCCGGTGCGGAAGTGCCCGCCGTCGCCGCTCCCGGTGCACAGCGACACCGCGATGGTCGGCAGACCGAGGAAGCGTCCCTCGACCGCTGCCGCCACCGTGCCCGAATACAACACGTCGTCCCCCAGGTTGGCGCCGTCGTTCACGCCCGAGACCACCATGTCGTACTCGAAGTCGAACAGCCCGGTAATGGCCAGGTGCACGCAGTCGGTCGGCGTGCCCGGTACGAAGTACACACCCGGCTCGGACTCGAACACCCGCAGCGGCATGTCGAGCGTGAGCGAGTTGCTGGCGCCGCTGCGGTTGCGGTCCGGGGCCACCACCGTCACCTCCGCGAGCGTCGCCAGGGCTTCACGCAGCCGGCGGATGCCTTCCGCGCGAAAGCCGTCATCGTTGCTGACCAGAATCTTCACTGGGCGGGATGTTTTTCGAGCGCGCTGGAAGTGCGCGTGACTATACTTTAAGCCAAGGACTTGCGGCGGAGGACGGCAGACACCGTGACACCCCTGCCCGGCGCACCACCCCCGGACCCGGACGAGGAGGCGGACGAAGCGCGCCTCTTCCGGGATGCGGTGCGCGACGTACGACCGCTCGGGTCGCGCAATCCCCCCGCGCGGCCCGGGCGAGTGCGGCCGCGCCCCCGGGCGCGCTTCGCCCGCGCGGATCGCGCCGCGGTGCTGCACGAGAGCCTGGACGCCTTCGATGCGGATCCCACACTCGCCGGCGGCGAGGAGCTGGTGTATCGCCGTTCGCACGTACGGCCCGCGGTGCTGCGCAGGTTGCGCCGCGGCGAGTACCGGGTGCAGCGCGAGATCGACCTGCATGGGCTCACCGTGGTCGAGGCCAAGCAGGCCCTGCGACAGTTTCTCCTCGAGGCTCGCGAGCGGCAGCTGCACTGCGTACGAATCGTCCACGGCAAGGGACTGCGCTCGGGCAGCCGCGGACCGGTGTTGAAGTCCGCAGTCAACGCGCTGCTGCTGCGCACGCAGGCCGTGCTGGCCTACGTATCGGCACGCCCGGTGGACGGTGGCACCGGCGCAGTCTACGTACTGCTCAACCCGCGATGAGCTCGCGCAGCACTGCAGTCGCAAAAGACCCCCGCGCCAGCCGAAACCGCAGCATCACTGCATCGGCCTCGGGCTCGCAGCGCAGCTCGCGCACCGCCAGCCGCAGACTCCGGCGCTCCTGGCGCATGCCGGCGCGGACGCACTGCGCGCAATACACGGCGAGCTCGCCCGCGATCCGCTTCTCGAGCGCCAGCACTTCGCCGCCGCTGCCGGGGTCGCCGGCACCCCACATGGGTCCGGTCGGATGGATCTCGAGCCGGGCGCAGCGGGTGATGAGCGCTGCATCCGGCGCCGGCACCGCGAAGATGCTGCCGCGGCCGTCGAGCGCGGCCAGATCACCGGGTAACAGGCGCTCCCAGCTCTCCGTGCTCACACGCGCGGCGAGCACCGCGTTGAACACCAGAGCGCGGCCCGCCGAGAGCGCGAAGCCGCGTGCCTCGCGGCTGAGGTCCCCGCAGCCATCGGCGGCTGCGGCCAGAGGGGCGACATTGCCGCCGTCGCGACCGAAACGCTGCGGCCCGAAGTAGTTGGGGACGCCGCGCCGGTCGATCGCCTCGAGGCGCGGCCCGAGAGCCGCCGCAAGCCGTCCGCCGTCGCCGTCGGTCGCCCGCAGTCGCACGCTGAAGCGGTTGCCCGCGAGCGCGCCGCGCGGGAGCTTGCGCCCATGCGCGTAGGTCTCGAGGACCGCGAATTCCGTCGTGCTCACCTCGGCCCAGCTGACGGGGGCGCGCGGCCGCGGCACCGAGAACCACTGCACGGCCACCGCCCGGCGGTCCTTGAGTCCGGCATAGCCCACATCGCTCGCCCGGCAGCCGGCGGTGGCGGCGAGCTGCCGCGCCACCCACTGCGTGTTGGCGTTGCGCTTGCGTACTTTCAGCAGCAGGTGCTGCCCGGAGCCGGACGGGGTGAATCCCAGGTCCTCCTCCACCAGGAAGTCCTCGGGCTCGGCGCGCAGCGTGGCCTGCGCCGGCGGCGCACCGTGGGCGCAGGGCGGCGCGAGCCCCGGCAGCGCTACGGCCGGCTGCTGCTGCACGCGCTTCAGCCTTCCGTGAGCAGCACCACGGCCTGGGCGGCGATGCCCTCCCCGCGTCCCAGGAATCCGAGGCGCTCGGTGGTGGTCGCCTTGATGTTGACGCTCGCGGGCTCGACGCCCAGGAGCTGCGCGATCTGCCGGCGCATGGCCTCGCGGTGCGGCGCCACCTTGGGTTCCTCTCCCAGCACCGTGAGGTCGGCGTTGACCACGCGCAAGCCGCGCTCGCGCAGCAGGCTCATCACCTGCTCGACGAAGACGCCGCTGTCGGCGCCGCGCCAGCGCGGGTCGCGATCGCTGAAGTGCTGGCCGATGTCGCCGAGGCCCGCGGCCCCGAGCAGCGCGTCGCACAGCGCATGCAGCACGACGTCGCCGTCGGAGTGGGCCACGACGCCGCGGGCGTGCGGGATGCGCACGCCCCCCAGCATGAGGAAGTCCCCGGGCCCAAAGGCGTGCACATCGATTCCGGATCCGATTCGCATGGGCTTGGCTCCGCTCAACTCACGGTCGCTGCCGCGCCCGCAGTATGGCCGCGGCCAGCGTCAGATCGTCGGCGCTCGTGATCTTGAGATTGGTCGCTGTCCCCTCGACCAGCAGCGGCCGCTCGCCGCGCCACTCGAGCGCCTGGGCTTCGTCACCGGGCAGTCGCCCGGCAGCATGCGCCGCGTCGAGTGCCGCGCACAGCGCCCGGTAGCGGAACATCTGCGGCGTCAGCGCGCGCCATAGCCCCGACCGCTCGAGCGTTTCCGAGACGACCGGCGCATCCTCAACGGCATGCGCGCGCTTGAGCGTGTCGCGGACCGGGGACGCGAGCAACCCACCGAGCGCATGGCGGGAGAGCGATGCCAGCAGGCGGTCCAGGTCGGCCGCCGCGAGACACGGCCGCGCGGCATCGTGCACCACTACCCAGTCATCCGGCGCCGCACGCGCCTCGAGCGCCGCGAGCCCGAGCCGCACCGAGCGGGCGCGCTCCTCTCCCCCCGTGACGCTCGTGACCTTGGGTGCGCCAGCGGTTGCCGCGGCCGCCGCGAGCCTCGCGGCTACTTTCCCCCAGTGAGGATCACCCGGCGCCACCGCGACCACGGCGTGCACACAGCGGGGATCGGCGAGGAACGGCGCGAGCGCCCACTCGATCACCGTGCGGCCCTCGAGCGACGCGTACTGCTTGGGGAGCCCGGTGCCGAAACGCCGCCCGGTGCCCGCTGCCGGCATGACGAGCCAGTAACGCATCGCAGACTTAGCGCGTGCGGCTTTGAGTCAGCGCGCCGCGGCCGTGCGCGTCTCGGGGGTGCCGGGGCCCGACGCGCGCTGCGGCACGACCTGATAGAAGGTCTCGTTGGGGCCGATCATCCCCAGGTCGCTGCGGGCACGCTCCTCGAGCGCATCGAGTCCGGTCTTCAGATCGCGCACTTCGGCGGCCAGCTGGCGATTGCGCTCGGCGAGGTGATCGTTCTGGGCCCGCTGGACCGCGACCGCGGCCTCGAGGCGTCCGACGTCCCGGACTCCGTCGCCGGAGACCCAGATCCGGTACTGCAGCAGCAGGACGGCAACAACGAGCGCGGCGGCGAGCCACTTCATGGGTGGCAGAGCCTAGCAGAGGCGGCGGCGCGCTGCGAACGTGCGCTCACGCCCGCAGCCTCGCCGCGAACGCCTCGCGCCCGGCGTAGCGGACGCCGGCGAGCTCGGCCTCGATGCGCAGCAGCTGGTTGTACTTCGCGGTGCGATCCGAGCGCGACAGCGAGCCGGTCTTGATCTGCGTGGCGGCGGTAGCGACTGCCAGGTCGGCGATGGTGCTGTCGGCGGTCTCGCCCGAGCGGTGCGACACCACCGCGGCGTAGCGCGCCCGCTCGGCCAGCTCGATGCACGCGAGAGTCTCGGTGAGGGTGCCGATCTGGTTCGGCTTGATCAGGATGGCGTTGGCCACACCCTGCTCGATCGCCTGGGCGAGAATCCTGGTGTCGGTGACGAATATGTCGTCGCCGACCAGCTGCATCCCGGCGCCGAGCACGCGCGTCAGCTCTCCCCAGCCCTGCCAGTCGCTCTCGCTCATGCCGTCTTCGATGCTGATGATCGGGTACCTGGCGGCAAGCCCGGCGAGGTAGCGGGTGAACTCCGCCGCCGAGAACCGCCGGCCCTCGGACTCGAGCTCATAGTGGCCGTCGCGGTAGAACTCCGAGCTCGCGGCATCGAGCGCCAGGTACAGGTCCTCGCCCGGCCGGTAGCCCGCCGTCTCGATCGCCTGCATGATGATGCCGAGTGCCTCCTCGTTCGAGGCGAGGCTCGGCGCGAAGCCGCCCTCATCCCCGACCGCGGTCGAAAGTCCGCGCTTGGCCAGCAGCTTCTTCAGCGCATGGAACACCTCGGCGCCGTAGCGCAGCGCCTCACGGAAGGTCGGCGCACCGGCCGGCACGATCATGAACTCCTGGATGTCGAGGCTGTTGTTGGCGTGCGCCCCGCCGTTGACGACGTTCATCATCGGCACCGGCATCACCGGCTCGCGCGCGCCGCCGCCGAGCGCGGCGAGGTGCCGGTAGAGCGGCACGCGCGCGTCCTGCGCCGCCGCATGCGCGCAGGCGAGCGACACGCCGAGAATGGCGTTGGCGCCGAGCCGGCTCTTGTTGTCGGTGCCGTCGAGCTCGATCATGCGCGCGTCGATGCCGGCCTGGTCGCGCGGATCGCGCCCGAGGAGCGCCGCCTTGAGCACGGTGTTGGCGTGCTCGACCGCCTTGAGCACACCCTTGCCGCCGTAACGGTGCGGATCCTCATCGCGCAGCTCGACGGCTTCTCGCGTGCCGGTAGAGGCGCCCGAGGGCACCGCCGCCCGGCCGAGCGCGCCGGAGTCCAGCATCACGTCGGCCTCGAGCGTTGGGTTGCCGCGCGAGTCGAGGATCTCGCGGGCGCGGATGTCGGCGATGCGGCTCATAGAAGGGATTCCTCGAAGGGTACCTGCTTTACGGCCCGGTCGAGCTGGGTCAGGGTCTCAAGCAGCGGCTCCATGCGCTCGAGCGGCCAGGCATTCGGACCGTCCGACAGCGCCTCGTCCGGTCGCGGGTGGGTTTCCATGAACAGCCCCGCGATCCCGGCGGCCACTGCGGCGCGGGCCAGCACCGGGATGAATTCACGCTGGCCGCCGGAGGCTGTGCCCTGCCCGCCCGGCAGCTGCACCGAGTGCGTGGCGTCGAACACCACCGGGCAGCCGGTGCCGCGCAGGATCGACAGCGAGCGCATATCCGACACCAGGTTGTTGTAGCCGAACGAGAAACCGCGCTCGCACACCAGGATCTGCCCGTTGCCGGTGGAGCGCGCCTTGTCGACCACGTTCTGCATCTCCCAGGGCGAGAGGAATTGTCCCTTCTTGATGTTGACGGGCTTGCCCTGCGAGGCGGTGTTCAGGATGAAGTTCGTCTGCCGGCACAGGAACGCGGGCGTCTGCAGCACGTCGACCACCGCGGCCACCTCCTCGAGCGGGCTGTCCTCGTGCACGTCGGTCAGCACCGGCACGCCGACCGCGCGGCGCACGTCGTCCAGCACCTTGAGGCCCGCCTCGATCCCCAGGCCGCGAAAACTCGCGCGCGAGGAGCGGTTCGCCTTGTCGTAGGAGGCCTTGAAGATGTAAGGGATGCCGAGGCGGGCGGTGATCTCCTTGAGCTTGCCGGCGATCTCCTGGGTGAGCGCCGGGCTCTCGATGACGCACGGACCCGCAATCAGGAACAGCGGCCGCCGCTCCCCGACCTCATATCCGGTCAGCAGCATGGCATGTCGCGATCCCGAGCAATCATACTAGGCCCCCGCCGCCTGCGGGAGCTGAGCAGCGCGCTGGGCGCGCGCCGCGCGGATGAAGCCGGCGAACAGCGGGTGGCCGTCGCGCGGCGTGGAGGTGAACTCCGGGTGGAACTGGGTAGCGACGAACCACGGATGGTTCGGCAGCTCGATCACCTCCACCAGACCGTCGCGCGAGAAGCCCGAGAAGCGCATGCCCGCCTGGCGGTAGCGGTCGAGGTAGGTGTTGTTGAACTCATAGCGGTGGCGATGCCGCTCCATGATGACGTCGCGGCCGTAAACGTCGCGGGCGCTTGTGCCCGCACCGAGCAGCACCTCCTGCGCCCCGAGACGCATGCTGGCGCCCTTGGCGGAAGTCTCGGTGCGCAGCTGCGCGCCGTGCATCTGATCCTGCCATTCAGAGATCAGCGCGATCACCGGATGGGGCGTGGCGCGATTGAACTCGGTGCTGTTGGCGTCCTCGAGCCCGAGCACGTGCCGGCCGAACTCGGCGATCCCCACCTGCATGCCGAGGCAGATGCCGAGATAGGGCACGGCGTGCTCGCGGGCATAGCGCACCGCCTGGATCTTGCCCTCGATCCCGCGCTCGCCGAACCCGCCCGGTACCAGGATCGCGTCCACCCCGCTGAGCAGGTGTGGGCCGTGCTGCTCGATGTCGGTCGACTCGATGTAATGGATGTTGACGCGCGTGCGGGTCTTCAGTCCGCCGTGTATCAGCGCCTCGTGCAGCGACAGGTAGGAGTCGCGGATCTGCACGTACTTGCCGACCATGCCGATGTCGACCTGGCCGTCGGGATTGCTCCTGGAGCTCACCACGTGGCGCCACTCGGCGAGGTCGGTGGCCGGCACCGCCAGGCGCAGCTTCTCGACCACGATGTCGTCGAGCCCCTGCTCGTGCAGCAGAATCGGGATCCGGTAAATGTCGTCGGAGTCCACCGCGGAGATCACGGCGCGCTCCTCGACGTTGGTGAACAGCGCGATCTTGCGCCGCTGCTCCTCCGGCAGCGGGTGCTTGCAGCGGCACAGCAGCACGTCGGGCTGGATGCCGATGCCGCGCAGCTCCTTCACCGAGTGCTGAGTCGGCTTGGTCTTGATCTCGCCCGAGCCGCCCACGATCGGCACCAGCGTCAGATGCATATACACGCAGTTGTTGCGCCCGAGCTCGACTCCGAGCTGGCGGATCGCCTCCAGGAACGGCAGCGACTCGATGTCGCCCACCGTGCCGCCGATCTCCACCATGCATACGTCGGCACCGTCGGCGCCGAGCTTGATGCTGCGCTTGATCTCGTCGGTGATGTGCGGGATCACCTGCACGGTGGCACCCAGGTAGTCGCCGCGGCGCTCCTTGGCGATCACGCGCTCGTAGATCCGGCCGGTGGTGAAGTTGCTGTTGCGCCCGGTGGTGGTGCGCACGAAACGCTCATAGTGGCCGAGGTCGAGGTCGGTCTCGGTGCCGTCTTGCGTTACGAACACCTCGCCGTGCTGAAACGGGCTCATCGTGCCCGGATCGACGTTGATGTACGGATCGAGCTTGACCATCGCCACCTTGAGGCCGCGCGCCTCGAGGATCGCGCCGAGTGAAGCGGAGGCGATCCCCTTGCCGAGAGAGGACACGACGCCGCCGGTGACGAATACGAAACGCGTCATAAGCTTCGGTCTCGAGGATTTCCCGCCGTATGAGGGCCGCGCCCTTCCGCGAACTTCCGGGCAGCGACGACGGGCAAACAGGTTAGCACATCTTAAGCGGCTGGCGAGCCTCGAGTCCGCGGCCCCGCCGGACCGAGCGCCCTCAGGGCCGCGGAGCGCGCACTCTTGAGGTGCGCGGGGCGCCTTTCCCGGGACGCTGCCAGTCCAGGCGCAGGCGCGCCGCGCTTGCGGCCGTCGCCCGCACCGACTCATCGAGCCACAGATCCGCGACCGCGATCAGCCGGGCGCCCGCGAACACCAGCGGCAGCCGGGCACGCTCCGCGGCCGGCACGCGCGCCTCCTGCAGCAGACTCTTCAGTGCCCGCCGCGGCCCGCCGCGCACGAGTCGCAGCCGCTCGCCGCCGCGCCGCCAGCGCACCGCGAGCATGTCGGGGAGCTTGGCGGCATCGAGCGGGCCGTGCGCGGCACGCCTGAGGCCGAGCGCGCCGCGGTCCTCACCCAGCGCGCAACTGGGCGCCTTGCGCCACGTCCAGCCGATCTGCGCGTCGCGGGCCGGCGCCGCCGCAGGCCCGAGGGCATCCGCGGCAGTGAGCTCGAGGAGCCCGGCCGCCCGCTGCACGCGCGCGCCTTCCCACTCGACGAACGGCTGAGCATCCGCGCGCGCCGCGAGCAGCGGGCCCGCGATCTCCTCCAGGCGACGCGCCGGCGGCGCGGTGAAGCCCGCGGCGGCGATCCAGTAGCGCAGCGCGTTGCGGCGCCGCTCGGGGCTCAGCGCGCGCAGCGCCGGCGCGGCGAGCTGCGCGCCGTGGCTCGCATACCCGACGTCCGTCCGGGCGAGACCATCGAGCAGCAGCTGCGCTTCGGCTGCGTAGCGCGCCGCACGTGCCACCGTCGCGCCGGCTCCCGGCCAGCGCGCGCGGATCAGCGGCAGCACCCGCGCGCGCAGGTAGTTGCGGTCGAGCGTGAGATCGGAGTTGCTCGGGTCCTCGAGCCAGGCGAGTCGCTGTCCGCGCAGCCACTCGCGCAGCTCCGCACGCGACCGCGACAGCAGCGGACGCGCCAGCCAGCCGCCTGCCAATGGCGCAATCGGCGGCATGGCCGCGATGCCGGCCACTCCCGCGCCGCGCAGCAGCTGCAACAGCACGGTCTCGAGCTGGTCGTCCTGGGTGTGACCGGTCAGCAGCACCTCGCCCGCGGCGAGCGCCTCGCCGAGCAGGCGGTAGCGCAGCATGCGCGCCGCGGCCTCGAGCGACTCACCGCGCCGGCGCGACACGCGCTCGGCGCGCGCGCTGAACGGCACCCCGAGCGAGCGCGCCACCTGCGCGGCGTGGCGGCTCCAGGCCGCCGAGCGCGCGTGCAGGCCGTGATCGATGTGGATGGCGCGCAGCCGCTGCCGGCGTCCCGGCAGCCGCGCGAGCGCCGCGAGCAGCGCGGTGGAATCCGAACCGCCGCTGAAGGCGACGCACAGCGCCGCGTGGCGCCCGTCGGGCAGCAGCCGTGCCAGCTGCTGGCGCAGCCACGCGGGTCCGAACTCGCTGATCTTCCGGCGCACCGGGCGTGCGGCGGGCTTCACGCCGCCGTTTCTGAGAACACGCCGTAGCCTGCGATCTTTTCCGCGCGCGCCGCCCGCAGCTGGTCGCGCGGTATTGCGTCGAGCTCGTCGAAGTGGCGGATGATCGCCGCCTTGAGGCGCGAGGCGCTCTCGGCCGGATCGCGGTGCGCGCCGCCCAGGGGCTCCTCGATCACCTCGTCCACCAGCCCGAGCTTCAGGAGCCGGTCGGCCGTGAGGTTGAGCGATTCGGCCGCCACTTCCTTCTTGTCCTGGCTCTTCCACAGGATGGACGCGCAGCCTTCCGGCGAGATGACCGAGTAGGTGCTGTACTGAAGCATCAGCAGCCGGTCGCCCACCCCGATGGCAAGCGCCCCGCCGGAGCCCCCCTCCCCGGTCACCACGGTGACGATCGGAATCCGCAGCAGCGACATCTCGAACAGATTGCGGGCGATGGCCTCGCTCTGCCCGCGCTCCTCCGCGCCGACTCCGGGGTAGGCTCCCTGGGTGTCGATCAGGGTCAGCAGCGGCAGCCCGAAGCGCTCGGCGAGATGCATCATGCGCAGCGCCTTGCGGTAGCCCTCGGGTTTGGGCATGCCGTAGTTGCGGCGTACGCGCTCCTTGGTGTCACGCCCCTTCTGGTGGCCGATGATCACGATGGCGCGCCCCTCGATCCGCGCCAGGCCGGCGACGATCGCCTGGTCGTCGGCATACATGCGGTCGCCGTGCAGCTCGTGAAACTCGCTGCAGATCGCGCCCACGTAATCGAGCGTGTAGGGTCGGTGCGGATGGCGCGCGAGCTGGGTGATCTGCCACGGAGTGAGGCTGGCGAAGATGCTCTGCGTCAGCTGGCGGCTCTTGGCCTGGAGCCGCCCGATCTCCTCCTGCAGGTTGACCTCCGGGTCGGAGGTTACGTGCCTGAGCTCCTCGATCTTCGCTTCGAGCTCGGCGATCGGTTGTTCGAAGTCCAGGAACGAGACGGCCATGGAGCGGGCGAGGGTACCAGACTAACGGCCGTCGGCGGAAAAGCTGTCGCCGCTGCCGGCCGGCAGCCCGCCATAGACAACCTCGAGGCCGCCGCGCCCGAGCAACCCTTCGAGCTCCTCGAGCAGCTGGCGGCTGACGCGCACGTTCCACTCGGGACCTAAGTTGAGCGCCCCGCAGGCGGAGTTTCCCGAGTACTCGATGGTCACCGGGCACGGGCCCGGACGCCAGGGTGTCAGAACCGCGGCGAGGCGCTCCGACAGTCGCGCGGCGTCGGCGTAGCCGCACTTGAGGATCAGCCGACGCGCCTCCTGTTCGAACAGTCGCTCGAGCTCGCTGATGCGGCGCGCCGCCAGGCGCCACGCGTCGCCGAACTCGTCGAAGCGCAGCGTGCCCTCGACCAGCACCAGGGCGTCCTTGTTGATCAGCTCGCGGTGCCGGCGGTAGGTCTCCTCGAACAGCAGCATCTCGATGCGCCCGGTACGGTCATCGAGCGTCACCAGCACGCGCGGGCCGCGCTTCTTCACCTCGTCGATGAGCCCCGCCACGGTGACCTGACGACCGCCGCCGAAGCGCCCGGCCTCGAGCCCGGCGACTGGCCGGTCGCTGACCAGGTCGCCGATGCGGTGAGTCACGAAGCGCGGCAGGCCGGCCTCGAAGCGCCCGAGCGGATGTCCCGTCAGATACAGGCCGAGCGTCTCGCGCTCGCCGGCGAGGCGCACCGCCTCGCTCCACTCGGGAAGCTCGGCCGCGCGTGCCGCGGACGGTGCGCCGGTGCGCTCGGCGGCCGCGGGACCGCCGAACAGATCGTCCTGCCCGGCCTCGCGCGCCCGTGTGCTCTGGTCGCCGAGGTGCATGGCAGTGCCGAGCCGCTCCATGAGCATGGCGCGGTTGGCGCCGAGGGAGTCGAGGCTCCCCGAGCGCAGCAGCGCTTCCAGCACCCGCCGGTTGACCTTCTGCAGGTCGAGCCGCCGGGCGAGGTCCTCGAGGCCCGCGTAGCTGCCGTGCGCCTCGCGCTCGGTGATCAGCGCCTCGACCGCGCCCTCACCCACGCCACGCACCGCGCCCAGGCCGTAACGGATGCGGCCGCTGCCGGCGGCGGCGAACTCGTAGCGTGAGGCGTTCACGTCAGGCGGCAGCACGGCAAGTCCCATGTCGGCGCATTCCTTGATGAGCGTCACCACCTTGTCGGTGTGATCCATGTCGGCTGACAGCACCGCCGCCATGAACTCCGCCGGGTAATGCGCCTTGAGGTACGCCGTCTGGTAGGAGAGCAGCGCGTAAGCCGCGGAGTGCGACTTGTTGAAGCCGTAGCCGGCGAATTTCTCCATCAGATCAAAGATGTGCTGCGCCTGCTGTTGCCGGACGCCGCGCGCCACCGCCCCGGCGATGAACACCGAGCGCTGCTGCGCCATCTCCTCGGGCAGCTTCTTGCCCATCGCGCGCCGCAGCAGGTCGGCGCCGCCGAGTGTGTAGCCGGCGAGCACCTGCGCGATCTGCATCACCTGCTCCTGGTAGAGGATGACGCCGTAGGTGCTCTTGAGGATCTGCTCGAGCGCGGGATGCAGGTAGTCGACGGGCGCGTTGACCCCGCCGTGCTTGCGGGTGATGAAGTCGTCCACCATGCCCGACTGCAGCGGACCGGGGCGGAACAGCGCGTTGACGGCGACGATATCCTCGAAGCGGTCGGGCTGCAGCCGGCGGATGAGATCCTTCATGCCGCGCGACTCGAGCTGGAACACCGCGGTCGTGCGGCACGACTTCAGCAGCTCGAAGGTCTTGGGGTCATTCATCGGGATCGCGCCGATGGCGAGCGCCAGCTCGCCGCGCGTGGCCCGCAGGCGATTGATGGTCGCCACCGCGCGGTCGATGATCGTGAGCGTGCGCAGCCCCAGAAAGTCGAACTTGACGAGTCCCGCCGCCTCGACGTCGTCCTTGTCGAACTGCGTCACCACGCCCTCGCCGGAGGGGTCGCAGTACAGCGGCGTGAAATCCGTGAGCACCGAGGGCGCGATCACCACGCCGCCGGCGTGCATGCCGGCGTTGCGCGTCAGCCCCTCGAGGGAGCGCGCCAGATCGATGAGGTTGCGGACCTCGTCCTCGTCCTGACAGAGGCGCTTGAGCTCCGGCTCCTTCTCCAGCGCCGCCTCGAGCGTTATGCCGAGCTCGAAGGGGATGAGCTTCGCGATGCGGTCGACGTAGCCGTAACTCATGCCGAGCACGCGACCGACGTCGCGCACCACGGCTTTCGCGGCCATGGTGCCGTAGGTGATGATCTGCGAGACGCGCTCGCGGCCGTACTTGCCCGCGACGTAGTCGATGACGCGATCGCGCCCCTCCATGCAGAAATCGATGTCGAAATCCGGCAGCGAGACGCGCTCGGGGTTGAGGAAACGCTCGAACAGCAGCTCGTGCTCGAGCGGGTCGAGGTCGGTGATGCCGAGACTGTAGGCGACCAGTGAGCCGGCGCCCGAGCCGCGCCCCGGCCCGACCGGCACGCCGTTCGCGCGCGCCCAGCGGATGAAGTCCGCGACGATGAGGAAGTAGCCCGCAAAGCCCATCTGACAAATGACATCGAGCTCGGACTCGAGACGCGCGTGATAGGCGGCCGGCGGCGCAGCGGCACCGGCGGCGAGGCGCCCGCCAAGGGCGCGTGCGGCTTCCTGGCGCAGGAACTGCTCGGTGCTCACACCGGCGGGCACCGGGTACTGCGGCAGGCGCACCTCTCCCAGGTTGAGCTGCAGGCTGCAGCGGCGCGCGATCTCCACCGAGTTCGCCAGTGCCTCGGGCACATCGGCAAACATCGCGGCCATCTCCGCCGGACTGCGCAGGTACTGTTGGCGGGAGTAGCGGCGCACCCGCGCCGGATCGGCGAGCAGCGCGCCGTCGTGGATGCAGACCCGCGCCTCGTGCGATTCGAACTGCTCGGCGCGCAGGAAGCGCACGTCGTTGGTCGCCACGACCGGCGCTGCGCGCCGCGCGGCGAGCCGCAGCGCGCCGGCGATGTAGGCTTCCTCGAAGGGCCGGCCGAGGCGCTGCAGCTCGAGGTAGAAGCGCTCGGGGAACAGCTCCTGCCAGCGCGTCAGCGCCGCGTCCGCCTCCGGCTCGTGGCCGTTGACCAGGGCGCGGCCGATCTCGCCTTCGAGCGCGCCCGACAACGCGATCAGTCCGTCGACGCTCGCCCCGGTGAGCCACTCGCGCCGCACGCGCGCAACGCCGCGTTCCTGGCCTTCCAGCCAGGCGCGGCTGATGAGCCGCGACAGGTTGCGGTAGCCGTTGTCGTTCTGGCACAGCAGCGTCAGGCGTGTCGGCTCGCGCCGCTCGCCGTCCTCACGCACCAGCAGATCGACCCCCACGATCGGCTTGACGCCGCCCTTGAGCGCCTCGCGATAGAACTTCACCATCGCGAACAGGTTGTTGTGGTCGGTCACCGCGACGGCCGGCATGCCGGCAGCAGCCACGGCAGCGATCAGCTCGGGCACGCGCACTACGCTGTCAATGAGGGAGAACTCGGTGTGCACCCGCAGGTGGACGCAGGCAGGGGGGAGCGGGGTCGGCATCGTCAGGTGAGACGCATTGGCGCGAAGGAGCGGCGGTGCAGCGGCGAGGGCCGGCGCTTGCGCAGCGCCCTGAAGTGCGCCGGCGTGCCATAGCCCTTGTGGACCCTGAGCTGGAAGCCGGGGTAGCACTCATCGAGCGCTTCCATCAGGGCGTCGCGGTAAGTCTTGGCGAGAATCGAAGCGGCGCTGATGGCCCTGACGCGCGCGTCCCCCGCGACGATCGCCTCGAACGTGCAGCCGAGTCCCAGATCGGCGATGCACGGGCAGTGATCGCCGTCGATCTGCACGTGGGTCGGCGCCACTGGCAGCGCGAGCAACGCGCGTCGCATCGCGAGCAGCGTCGCCTGCAGGATATTGAGGCAGTCGATCTCGTCGCGGTCCGCCCAGGCGACCGCCCAGGCGAGCGCGCGGCTGCGGATGAGCACCGCCAGGCGCACGCGCTCCTCCGGCGCGAGCACCTTGGAGTCCCTGAGCCCTACGATGCGCCGCCGCGGATCGAGGATCACGGCCGCGGCAACCACCGGCCCGGCGAGCGGCCCGCGCCCAGCCTCGTCGATGCCGGCAACCCTTTCGAGGTGTGCGCCGCGCGCCATGCTACCCCTGACCCACCGGCGCCGCCCCACGGCCCAGGCACCCGAGCACCGCCTCGGCGGCCCGCGCCGCCCCGCCGCGCCGCAGGCTCACGTGAACGCGCCGGAACTCGGCGCTGAGCTCGGCGAGATGCACGGGGTTCTCGAGCTCGGCGAGCAGCGCCGCGCCGAGCGCGGCCGGGGTGACCTGCCCCTGGAGCAGCTCGGGCACGAGTGCGCGTCTGGCGAGCAGGTTCGGTTGCGAGAAGTACGGCACCTTGACCAGTCCGAGCTTGAGCGCGAGGAACGCGGTGATCGGGTTCGCTTTATACGCCACGACCATGGGGCGGTTCGAGAGCAGCGTCTCCAGCGTCGCGGTGCCGGAGGTGACGATCGCGGCATCGGCCGCCGCCAGCACCCGCTGCGACTGCCCGTCGACGCGGCGAATCGCCGGAGCATCCGGCACTTGCGCGATCTGTCTCTCGAAGCACTCACGTGTGGCGGCGGACGCCATCGGGGCGATGAACTCGAACGCCGGCCGGCGCGCGGCGAGCCAGCGGGCGGCCGCGACGAACGGCGGCCCGAGCCGCGCGACTTCGCCGACGCGGCTGCCGGGGAGCAGCGCGATCAGGGTCGCGCCGGCCGCGACCCCGAGCGCCGCGCGCGCCCCGGCGCGATCGACACTGAGGGGAATCTCATCAGCGAGCGGATGACCGACGAACACCGCCGGCAGCCCGTGGCGCGCGTAGAACTCGGTCTCGAACGGCAGCAGGCACAGCACCAGGTCGCAGTCACGGCCGATGGTGCGCGCGCGCCCCTGTCGCCAGGCCCACACCTGGGGACTCACGTACTGCACGCAGCGGATGCCGGCGCGCCTCAGCCGGCCGGCGAGTGGCAGGTTGAAGTCCGGGGAGTCGATGCCGACGAACACGTCGGGCCGGGCGCCGGCGAAACGCCGCGCGAGCCTGGCGCGCAGCCGCAGCAGCCGCGGCAGGTGACCTAGAACCTCCGCCAGTCCCATGACCGAGAGCTCCGCCGCCCCGGCCCAGGCCTGGCAGCCCGCCGCGACCATCTTCGGCCCCGCGACCCCGAAGCACTCGAGCTGCGGCACCCGTGAGCGCAGCGCCTCGATCAGCGCCGCCCCAAGCATGTCTCCCGACGCCTCGCCCGCCACCAGAGCGACGCGCAGCGGCTGCTCGGGAGCTCCGGGCAGGCCCGCTACGCTCATCTGACCAGGCTGCGCGCCGAGGCCTGGATGAAGTCGACGAACACGCGGACCTCGGCACGCTCGGCGGCCACCGGCAGCAGCTGCGCCAGCGCCTCTGCGAGCTTGAGCTCCGAGCGGTAGAGAATGCGGTACGCCTCGCGGACGTTCTGGATCTGCTCGTCGGTGAAGCCGCGGCGCCGCAGACCCTCGGAGTTCACGCCGTGCGGTACTGCCGGGTTGCCCGCGACCATGACGTACGGCGGCACGTCGCGGCTGACGATCGAGCCGCCGCCGAGGAAGGCATGGGCGCCGATCCGGGCGAACTGGTGCACCGCCGTGAGCCCGCCGAGGATCGCCCAGTCGCCGATCTCGACATGCCCGGCGAGCGAGGCGCAATTGGCAAACACCGTGCTGTTACCGATCTGGCAGTCGTGGGCGACGTGCGAGTACGCCATGAACAGGTTGTCGTCGCCGATGCGCGTGACGCCCTGGTCGTGGGTCGTGCCGCGGTTGACGGTGCAGCTCTCGCGAAACACGTTGCGGTCGCCGATCTCGAGGCGGGTAGGCTCGCCGCCATACTTCTTGTCCTGCGGCGCATCGCCGAGCGAGGCGAACTGGAACACGCGGTTGTCGGCGCCCATGGTCGTCGGGCCGTGGATGACTGCGTGGGGTCCGATGACGGTGCGGGACCCAAGCTCGACGTCCGCACCGATGACCGAGAACGGTCCGACGGTCACATCCGGGGCGAGCCGCGCCTGCGGCGACACCACCGCGCGCGCATCGATCACTTACCGGTCTCCGGCGCGGCCATGATGTCCGCGTGTGTCACTTCCTGGTCGTCCACCAGCGCCGCGGTGGCGAATTTCCAGATGCCCTTGAGCGTGCGCTGCACCTGCGCGGTGAGGATCAGCTGATCCCCCGGCACGACCGGCCGGCGGAAGCGCGCGTGGTCGATGCCGACGATGTAGATGCGCGTGTTCTCGTCCGGCTTCACGTCGGCGGTGAGGAAGCAGAGGATGCCGGCTGCCTGCGCCAGCGCCTCGATGATCATCACGCCGGGCATGACCGGCCGGTTGGGGAAATGTCCGGGAAAGTACGGCTCGTTGTAGGTGACGTTCTTCAGCGCGCGGATGCTCTCACCGGTGCGGTATTCGAGCACCCGGTCGACCAGCAGGAACGGATAACGGTGCGGCAGCCGCTCGAAGATCGACAGGATGTCGAGTCGTCCTCCCGAATCATTCATCGTCGTCGGTTTCCTCATCGGGCGGCCGCGGCGACCTGCGCTTCACGCCCACAGTGCGCTCCACCTGCCGCAGCCGCGTCTCGTACGCGCCCAGTCGCTTGAAGCGCGCCACCATGCGCCGCCAGCTGCGCGCTTCCTCGGTCGGCAGCGTGCTCGAGTATACCCCCGCGCTGGTGATCGAGTGGCTCACCGCCGAGTAGGCGGTGATCACGACATCGTCGGCGATCGTCAGATGACCGGCGATGCCCACCTTGCCGCCGATCATGCAGCGCTTGCCGATCACGGTGCTGCCGGAGACACCGCTGCAGGCGGCGACGGCGGTGTGCGCGCCGATGCGCACGTTGTGTCCGATCTGGATGAGGTTGTCGAGCTTGACCCCGTCCTCGATCACCGTGTCCTCGATTGCGCCGCGATCGATGGTCGTGTTGCAACCGATCTCGATGTCCGCGCCGACGCATACGGTGCCGAGCTGCGGCACCTTGAGCCAGGTGCCGCGCTCGGGCGCATAGCCGAAGCCGTCCGCGCCGATCACCGCGCCGGGGTGCAGCACGCTGCGCGCGCCGACCTGCACGCCGCGGCACAGTGTCACCCGCGCCACCAGCCGCACGTCGTCGCCGAGCGCCACGTGCTGCTCGAGCACGCAATGCGGGCCGACCAGGCAGCGCGCACCGAGCACCGCGTGCTCGCCGATACTGGCGAAGGCGCCGACGCAGGCGCTCGGATCGAGGCGCGCGCTCGCGGCCACCAGCGCGGTCGCATGCACCCCGGGGACGGGCGGCGGCTCGGGGTGCAGGATCGCGGCGATGCGCGCATAGGTGGCGTAGGGGTTGGCGGCCACCAGCACGTGCGTCGGACAGTCGGCGGCGGCGGCCGCATCGAGCACCACCGCGGCGGCGCGCGTGTGCGCCAGCTGCGCCCGGTAGCGTGGGTTGGCGAGGAACGCGAGCGCCTGCGCGTCCGCGTTGGCGAGCGTCGCGACGCGCTCGACGCGCGCCTGCGGGTCGCCGCGCAGCTCGCAGCCGAACCGCACCGCGAGCTCCCCGAGTGACACCGACATGGCGGCTACGGCGCGCGCGGCGCGGCCTCCGGCTCGCTTCAGTGGCTCTGCGGCTTGGCGGGCGCGGCGGGCGTGGCCGGCGGCGTGGCGCTGCCGGTCGCGGCGTGCCCCGCGTGCGCCTGCAGCGCGGCGAGGATCGCCGGCGTGATGTCGTAGGCGGCCGTCTGGTAGAGCACCGCCTCGCCGCTCAGCACCACGTCGTAATTCTGTGCCTTGGCGTAGGTGCGCACCTCCTCGACCAGCGTACGCTGCAGCCGCGACATCTCCTCGTTGCGACGCGAGGTGACGTCGTCCTGGTACTCGCCGCGCGCGCGCTCGAAGTCGCGCTCGCCGTCGCGCAGGTCCTTCTCGGCGCGCCCACGCTGCTCGTCGCTCATGGTCGCGCCGTTCTTCTGGAATGCGTCCTGCTTGGCCTTGAGGGCCTGACCCTGCGCCACCAGGGAGCGCTCACGCGGTGCGAATTCCGCCCGCAGCGACTCCAGCATGCCCTTGCCCTGCGGGGACTCGAGGAACAGCCGCTGCGGATCGACGATCCCGATCTTCGGCGGGTCGGCCCAGGCGGGCAGCGTCGCGAGCAAGGCGCACGCCGCCACGACCCACACCACCGGATGATTGCTGATCGAACACTTCACGGAAACCCACCTCTTGAATTTTGGCTGTAATGCACCCGTGCGGCCGCTCGGCGGCCACCGGACCAAAGCTGCAAACGCCTAGTATGGCTCAGAAGCCGCCGTCGCGTCGCCCGATCCTGCGGCCTTAGAAGGCCTGCCCGACCGAGAACTGGAACACCTCGGTCTCATCGCCCCAGGTGGTGATGCCGTCGCCGCGCTGGACGTTGAGCGGCAGCCCGAGGCTGAAACGGAACAGACCGATCGGCGCCAGCCAGGTGACCGAGACGCCCACCGAGCGCTTGATGTCATCGAAGTTCGACAGCCGGTAGCTCACCGGGGTGATGTTGTCGGGACCGAAGAACTGCAGCTTGTTGCCGGTCTGGTAGACGCCGCCCATGTCCATGAACAGGCTCACCCGCGCGGTTTGCGCCCATTTGGCCGGCATCGGGAAGATCAGCTCGTTCTGGCTGGTGATGCGCATGTTGCCGCCGTAGGGGTTGCCGAACTGGTCGCGCGGCCCGAGGAAGCTCTCGCGGTAGCCGCGCACGTTGTCGGGTCCGCCGCCGAAGAACTGGCGGTACGGCGGGATCCCGGTGCTGCCGCCGAGCGGGGCGCCGTAGTCGATCCCTTCGAGGAACGACAAGGTCCAGCCTTTGAACAGCGGCAGGTACCTGATGAACTGGTAGTTGCCTATCCAGTAGTTGACGTCGCTGTTCGGGGTGGTGACCGTGACGCTGAGGTTCTGGCGCATGCCCCGATCGGCGAACAGCGAGCGGTTGCGCGTGTCCCAGTCCCAGCCGACGACGGCCTCGGTAGTGGTGAAGTTGCTGCCGTAGAAGACGTACTCGTTGTTGCTGGAATCGTCGTGCGCCAGGCGGTTGTAGGGATGGCCGTTCTCCTGCACCCACTGCACGGCCTGCTCGGCGCTGGTCAGCGAGTTGGTGAGCAGGTGCGAGCTGTCGAACGTGCCGCCGAAGCGCAGGTACATGGTCTCGGTGATCGGGTACGCCCAGGTCGGACCCAGGCTGAGTGTCTGCGAGGAGAAGTTCGACGACGAGGAGACGAACTGCGTCACGTCGCGGTAGCTGACCGAGAGCGTGCGCTGCAGGTTGTCGATGCTGGTGTACGGGTTGGTCCACTGCACCGAGTACACCTTGCTGAACGCGCCGCCGTTGAGCGAAACGCCGATGCGCTCGCCGCTGCCGAGGAAGTTCGAGTCGGCGAAGCTGCCGTTCAGCTGGAACTTATAGGTTTCGGAGTAACCGATGCCGCCCGATAGCTGCGACGCCGGTCCCTCCTCGATCTTGTAGTTGACGTCCACCAGGTCGGGCGTCCCGGGGACCGGCGTGGTCTCGTAGTCGACGCTCTTCACGTACGGCAGGCGCTGGATGCGCTGCTTGCCACGCTCGAGCGCGGCGTTCGACAGCCAGCCGCCCTCGAGCTGGCGCATCTCGCGGCGTAGCACCTCGTCGTCGATGCGGGTGACGCCGGAGAAGGTGATGTCGCGCACGTACACGCGGTTGCCCGGGTCGACGAAGAAGGTGAGCGCCACCGTGTGGTTGCTGTTGTCGGCGGTCGGCACCGGCTCGACCTTGGCGAAGAAATAGCCGTCGCGGCCCATGCGGTTCTGCATCAGCTCCTGCGACGCGGTGATCAGCTTGCGGTCGAAGATCTCACCGGGGCGCACCAGCACCATCCGCTGCAGGTCGGCCTGCGGCACGACGAAGGTGCCAGCGAGCTTGATCGACGACAGCCGGTAGACCTGCCCCTGGTCGATGTTGACGGTGATGAAGATGTCTTCCTTCTCCGGAGTGATCGCCACCTGCGTGGATTCGAGCTGGAAGTTGGCGTAGCCGCGATCCATGAAGTAGTTGCGTACCTTCTCCAGGTCGCCCTGCAGCGACTCGCGCGAGTAGCGGTCGTCCTGCTTGTACCAGGAGAGCCAGTTGGGCGTCTTGAGCTCGAGCGTCTCGAGGATGTCCTTCTGCGGGAAGCGGGTGTTGCCGACGATGTTGATCTGGCGGATCTTGGCGCGCCCGCCCTCCTTGATGGTGACCTTGATCTTGACGCGGTTGCCGGTCTCCTCCTCGACACTGGTATCGATCTTCACGCCGTACTTGCCGCGGCTGAAGTACTGATCGGTGAGGTACTGGGTGACGTCCTGCAGTACCGAGCGGTCGAAGGTCTTGCCGGTTGCGAGCCCTACCCCGCGCAGCGACTTCTGCAGGTCCTCGGTCTTTATGTCCTTGTTGCCGGTGATCTCGAAGCTCTCGATCGAGGGCCGCTCGAACACCACCACCACCAGCGTGTTGCCGTCGCGGCGCAGCTGCACGTCGCGGAAGAAGCCGGTCGCATACAGCGCGGTGATGGCCTCGCGCACCCGCGCCGGAGTCAGCCGATCGCCGATGTTGATCGGCAGGTAGTTGTAGACCGTGCCTTCCGAGACGCGCTGCAGGCCCTCGACGCGGATGTCGCCGACGGTGAAGTTGGCCGCCGACGCGGAGGTGGTCTCCGGCGTCGGTCCGACCGGCGCCTCGCTCGCAGGCCCGGCCGGGGCGGCGGCGGGCGGCGGTGGGCCGGCGGCGGGCGGCGTCTGGCCGGAGCTCTGGGCGGCGCCGCCCGGGGCCGGCTGCGCCAACGCCGGCGCGCAGCACGCCAGCAGCGCGAGCGCGCACAGAGCGAGCGGAACCTTCCCCCGTGAATACACGTCAGCCAAACTGGCGCGCAATGTCGTTGTACAGCGCAACACCCATCAGGACGATGAGCAGAGCGATCCCCACCTGCTGCCCAAAGGCCTGGGTACGCTCGGAAAGCGGGCTGCCTTTCAGCCACTCCACCAGCTGAAAGAGGATCTGGCCGCCGTCGAGGATCGGGATCGGCAGCAGGTTGAGGAACCCGAGCGACAGCGAGATGAGCACCAGGAAGCTCAGGAACGCCGAGGCACCGGCGGAGGCCGACTCGCCGGCGAATTGCGCGATCGACAGCGGGCCGCTCAGGTTCTTCAGCGACACGCGCCCGAGCACCATGCGCCAGAACAGCCGCGCCTGCAGCACGCTCATGCTCCAGGCTTCGCTCCCCGCGCGCACCAGCGCCACGCCCACCGACAGGTCGGTGTGCACCAGCATGCCCGGCGGGAAGCCCTTGTCGGCCGGCGTCTTGACCTCGACCTGGATGCGGCCGATGCGCTTGCCGTCCACGTCCTGCGAGGCAATCTGCACCTCGGCGTGGCGCAGCTCGCCGCCGCGGCGGTAATCGATGGCGGCGCGCGCGCCGGGCTGCGCGCTGATGAGCGCGACCATATCGCGCCAATCCTTCACCGGCTGCCCGTCGACCGCCACCACCTCGTCGCCGCTCATCAGCCCGGCGTGTGCGGCCGGACCGTCGGGCAGCACCCGCCCGAGCACCGGCGGGATCGGCGGCGTCCAGAACTCGAACCCGAGACCGTGGAACAGCTCGGAGGGCTCGGTGAGCCGGCGGCGCTGCTCGGGATCGGTGACGCTGAGCCGCGCGTCATGCAGCGTGCCGCCGGTCGCCCGCAGCGTGAGATCCGCCACACCGCGCGCGCTCATCGCATCCAGCAGATCGAACACCACCTGGCGCTCGCTCGCGACCGCGGTGCCGTTGATGGCGCGGATCTCATCGCCGGAGCGTACGCCGGCGGCGGCCGCCGGCGAGCCCGCGGTCACATCGCCGATCACCGGGCGCACCTCGGTCACGCCGCTGTGCCACAGCATGCCCCACATCACCAGCACGGCGAACGCAATGTTGAAGGCGGGGCCGGCGAGCAGCACCAGAATGCGCTGCCACGGCGGACGGCGGGTGAAGGAGCGCGGCAGGTCCTGCGGGTCGACCGGACCCTCACGCTCGTCCAGGAGCTTCACATAGCCCCCGAGAGGGATCGGGGAGATCCAGTACTCGTGGCCTTCGCGCGCGACGTACTTCCACAGCGGCCGGCCGAAACCGACGGAGAAGCGCAGCACCTTGAAGCCGAGGCGGCGCGCCACCCAGAAATGGCCGAACTCGTGCACGGTCACCAGCACGCCCACGGCGACCGTGAACCACAACGCGTACCAGACCACATTCATGCGCGAGCGTCCCTCACCGAGCCACTTGTTGTAATGCCGACGATTCGCTCACGTGCCCGCTGCCTGCCTTCGGCATCGGCGGCCAGGACGTCGTCCAGCCCGCCGACGGCCCCCCCGGCGCTTCGCTCCACTACGGCTTCAATGACCGCGGCGATCCCAGGAAAGTTCAATCGCCGCTCGAGGAACGCCTGCACCGCGACCTCGTTTGCGGCGTTCAGCACTACCGGATGCAGCCCTCCGGCGAGGGCCGCCGCCCGGGCGAGCGCGAGGCAACGGAACTTGTCGTAGTCGGGCGCCAGGAAGTCGAGGCGGCCCGTCTTCAGCAAGTCGAGAAATTCTACACCGGCCGGAATGCGCTCGGGCCAGGCGAGCGCGTGCGCGATCGGCGTGCGCATGTCGGGTGAGGACAGCTGTGCGAGCGTCGAGCCGTCGGCGTACTCGACCAGCGAGTGCACGATGCTCTGCGGGTGCACCAGGATCTCGACCTGCGACGGCGTCAGACCGAACAGCAGGCAGGCCTCGATCAGCTCGAGGCCCTTGTTCATGAGCGTTGCGGAGTCGACCGAGATCTTGCGCCCCATCACCCAGGTGGGATGCGCGCAGGCCATCTCCGGCGTGGCGTCCGCCAGCTGCTCGCGCGGCGTGTTGCGGAACGGGCCACCGGAGGCGGTCAGCAGCACGCGCGTGAGGCCGGGAGGTGCGATACCGGTGCGCGTCCCCGCCGGCAGGCACTGGAAGATCGCATTGTGCTCGCTGTCGATCGGCAGCAGCGTCGCGCCCGACTCGCGCACCGCCGCCATCAGCAGCGCCCCGCCCATGACCAGCGACTCCTTGTTGGCGAGCAGCAGCCGCTTGCCGGCGCGCGCCGCCGCGAGCGTCGAGCGCAGGCCCGCGGCGCCGACGATCGCCGCCATGATGCAGTCCGCCTCGCGCAGCGTCGCGATCTCCTCGAGCGCGCCGGCGCCGGCCAGCAGGCGGGTATGCGGCGCGGTCGTGCCGAGGAGCGTGGCGAGCTCGCGGGCCGCGCTCTCGTCGGCCAGCGCCGCGTACGGCGGTTGCCAGGTGCGGATCTGCTCGGCGAGCTTCGCAACGTTGTGATGCGCGGCGATCGCCACCAGCCGGAAACGCTCGCGGTGGCGCGCGAGCACATCGAGAGTGCTCTCGCCGACCGAGCCCGTGGAGCCGAGGACTGCGACGCCGATCATGCCACCACCTTCAACAGCGTCAGCCCGAGCAGCAGCACCGGCGCGGCCCCCGTGAGGCTGTCGATGCGATCCATGACGCCGCCGTGCCCCGGGAGGATGCTACCGCTGTCCTTCATGCCGGCGAAGCGCTTGAGCAGGCTCTCGGTGAGATCCCCGACGATCGAGAAGCCGACCGCCGCCAGACACAACGGCAGGAACGGCAGCAACGCCACGCGAAACCAGGCCGCCCCCGCCACCGCCACCAGCGCGCTCACCGCCAGGCCGCCGAGCGCTCCTTCCCAGGTCTTGCCCGGGGACACCTCGGGCGCGAGCCGGATGCGCCCGAAGCGCCGGCCGACGAAGAATGCCCCGATGTCCGCGACCCACACCAGCAGCAGCGCGAACAGCACCCACTCGGCGCCATGCGGGTGGCTCAAGCGCAGGCGCACCATCGCGACCCACGACGGCACCAGCGCCAGCACGCCGGCAAGGCCGGCCGACCAGGGCGAGACCCATCGCGGCACGAACGCGACCCACAGGAACGCGGCGAGCCACCACACGACCGCGCCCGCGAGAATCAGGTCGCGCGTATCGGGCGCAGCCGACGCCTGCCAGGCGAGCGCCAGCAGCAGCACCACGAATGCCACGTAGGCCACACGCCGGCTCACGGACTTGAGCCGCAGGAACGCCGACCATTCCCACGCGCCCGCCACCACCGCCGCCGTGATCACCGCCACCGTCGCCACCGGCGGCAGCTCGAGGACCACCGCCAGCAGCACCACCACGAGCACCACCGCCGTGACGATACGCGTGCGCAGGGACCCGCTCACGTCGCTTACGCCGCTCACGCGTGCGCCGTGGACAGCGGCACCGGCCGCCGGCCGAAGCGCCGCTCGCGGCTGCCGAAGAACGCGAGCGCCTCTTCGAAATCCGCCACCGCGAAGTCCGGCCACAGCCGGGCGCTGAAATGCAACTCCGCGTAAGCGAGGTCCCACAGCAGGAAGTTGCTGATGCGCTGCTCGCCGCCGGTACGGATCAGCAGATCGACCTCCGGGACCCCTGCGAGCGACAGTGCCTGCCTCACGTGCTCTTCGGTGATCTCCTCCGGGCGCATTGCACCGCTTGAACATTTCATCGCAAGTTTTTGAGCTGCCTGGACAATATCCCACCGACCCCCATAACTCACCGCGACCTGGAGCTTCAGTCCGGGGTTCCCCGCCGTGCGCTCCTCGGCCGCGAGGATCCGCCGCTGCAGCCGCACCGAGAGGGTCTGTCGCGCGCCGATGAAGCGCACGCGCACCCCCTTGGCGTGCAGCTCGGCGAGCTCGCGGTCGAGCGCTTCGAGAAACAGGCCCATGAGACTGCCGACCTCCTCGGCCGGCCGACCCCAGTTCTCGCTGGAGAAAGCGAACAGCGTCAGCGCCCCGATGCCGCGCTGCGTGCACTCCTCGACGCACATGCGCACGGGCTTCAGTCCCGCCTTGTGGCCGGCACCGCGCGTGAGTCCGCGCGCGGCGGCCCAGCGGCCGTTGCCGTCCATGGTGATGGCGATGTGCTGCGGCAGCTGCTTGTCGGCCTTGTCCGCCATCAGACCTGCATGACCTCCTTCTCCTTGGCCGCGAGCAATGCGTCGATGTCGGCGATGTGCTTGTCGGTGAGCTTCTGCACCTCGGTCTCGCCGCGCCGCTCGTCGTCCTGCGATAGCTGCTTCTCCTTCAGCTTGTGCTTGATGTCGTTCATCACGTCGCGCCGCACGTTGCGCACCGCGACGCGGGCGTTCTCGGCATCGTGACGCAGCACCTTGGTGATCTCGCGGCGCCGCTCCTCGGTGAGCGCCGGCATGGGGATGCGGATCAGCGTGCCGTGGGTCTGCGGAGTCAGGCCGAGGTCGGATTTGAAAATCGCCTTCTCGATCGCCTGCACCACCGACTTCTCCCACGGCGATATCACCAGCGTGCGGCCTTCCTCGACCGCGATGCTCGCCACCTGCTGCAGCGGCACCTCGGAGCCGTAGTAGTCCACCTTGAGGTGCTCCACCAGGCTCGGGTGCGCCCGTCCGGTGCGCAGCTTCTTCAGGTCGGCCTGGAAGGTCTGGACGCACTTTGCCATGCGCGCGGCAGCGTCTTTCTTCAGATCTTCGAGCATGGTCGTCTCTCCTCGCGGCCCGCGGTGCCCTCATTCGAAGGTGACGGCGGTGCCGACGTCCTCGCCACGCACGATGCGGGTGAGGTCCCCCGGATTGTTGAGATTGAACACCCGCAATGGCAAGTGGTTGTCACGACACATGACGATTGCGGTGGCGTCCATCACGTTGAGCTTCTCGTTTAACACTTTGTCATAGGTGAGCCGCGGGTAACGTACCGCCGAGGGGTTGCGCACCGGGTCGTCCGAGTACACCCCGTTCACCTTGGTGGCCTTGAGCAGCACGTCGGCGTTGATCTCGATGGCGCGCAGCGCCGCTGCCGTGTCGGTGGTGAAGAACGGGTTGCCGGTGCCGGCGGCGAAGATCGCCACCCGGCCCTTCTCCAGATGCCGCACGGCGCGCCGGCGAATGTAATCCTCGCACACCTCGTTGATGCGGATCGCGGACATCACCCGCGCGTGCATGCCGAGGCTCTCGAGCGCGTCCTGCAGCGCGAGGGAATTCATCACGGTCGCGAGCATCCCCATGTGGTCGGCGGCCACCCGGTCCATGCCGGCGCGCGCCAGCCCCGCGCCGCGGAAGATGTTGCCGCCGCCGATCACGACCGCGACCTGCACGTCCATCTGCACGATGTCCTGCAGCTCCCCGGCGATGCGCTTGATGACCGCGGGGTCGATGCCATAGTCCCCCCCGCCCATCAGGGCCTCGCCCGAGAGCTTGACGAGAATCCGCGCGTAGCGCGCCTTCGATTGCGTCATCGCCTCTCCTTGAGCCGATGGAAAAAACCCCGCGCGCGGCGGGGTTTCTTTCGGTTACTTCTCCGCGTCAGTGCCTGACGGGCCCCGCGCCCCTCACCTGTCCCATCACCTCGGCGACGAAGTCATCGGTTTTTTTCTCGATCCCGGCGCCCACCTCGAAGCGCTCGAACGCAAGCACCTCGGCCTTGGCGCCTTTCAGCAGCTTCTCGATGCTCACGTCCGGATCCTTCACGAAGGGCTGTCCGGCGAGGGTCATCTCGCCGAGCGCCTTGCGCAGCCGGCCCTCGACCATCTTGGCGACGATCTCGGGCGGCTTACCCTCGCCGCGCGCCTGCTCGGTGAGAATATCGCGCTCCTTCGCCACCACCTCGGCTGGCACCTGCGCCTGCGACAGGTAGCGGGGATTGCTCGCGGCAATGTGCATCGCCAGATCGTAGGCGAGGCTCCCCGGGCCGCCCCTGACGGCCACCAGCGCGCCGATGCGCGTGCCGTGCACGTACGCGCCCAGCTGATCGGGCGAGGCGAGCACCGCGAAGCGCCGCACGCTGATGTTCTCGCCGATCTTGGCGATGAGTGCCCGGCGGCGCTCATCGACCGTCGCGCCGTCGGCGAGCTTCGCCTGCGCCAGGGCGTCGAGACTCTCGGGCCGCGCGGCCAGCGCGCACTGCGCCACCGCCTGCGCAAAGCCGCGAAACTCAGGTCCCCGCGCCACGAAATCGGTCTCGCAGTTCACCTCGACCATGGCCGCGGTGCGCGCATCCGCGGACTTCTCCAGCACGATCACGCCCTCGGCCGCAACCCGCGCCGCCTTCTTGTCGGCCTTGGCGAGCCCCTGGCGGCGCATGAGCTCGGCGGCGGCGTCCAGGTCGCCCTTGGTTTCGACCAGCGCCTTCTTGCACTCCATCATGCCCGCGCCGGTGCGCTCGCGGAGCTGCCTGACTGCATCTGCCGTGATGTTCATGGACTTCCTTTACCTGGTCAGTCGCCGCCGTCGCCGCGGCCTTTGCGGCGCGGGGGACTGCCCGACGGGCGGCGCACGGCAGCGTCCTCGACGGGAGCCGGGACGACGACGCTCGCTGCGACGGCTTCGGCGACCGCGTCGGCCTCGGCCACCTCGTCGGCTTCGGTCTCCTCGTCCTCGACCGGCTCGACGCCGGCGACCACCGGAACCTTGATCGGGAGCGGACGGCGACGCGGGATGGCCTTCCTGCGCACCTCGGGCTGCGGACGCTGCCGGCCGCGCGCGACTTTCTTACGCGGATTGCCGGCCTCGTCCAGCTCGACGAACTCGTCCTCGCCAACCGCCACCTGCGGCACCGAGGCCTTGCCCTCGAGCACCGCGTCGGCGATGCCGGCCGCATACAGCTGAATGGCGCGCATCGCGTCGTCGTTGCCGGGAATCACGTACTCGATGCCATCGGGCGAGCAGTTGGTGTCGACGACGGCGACCACCGGGATGCCAAGCTTCTTTGCTTCGTGCACCGCGATGTTCTCGTGGCCGACGTCGACCACGAACAGCGCGTCCGGGAGCGCCTCCATGTGCTTGATGCCGCCCAGGCTTCTTTCGAGCTTGTCCATCTCGCGCCGCAGCTGTGTGGCCTCTTTCTTGCCGCGTTTATCCAGCGCTCCGGAAGCGGCCAGCTCGGTGATCTCGCCGAGCCTCTTGATGGACTGGCGGATGGTCTTGAAGTTCGTGAGCATGCCGCCGAGCCAGCGCTGGTTGACGTACGGCTGCCCGGCGCGTTCGGCCTCCTTCTGGATGGACTCGCGCGCCGAGCGCTTGGTGCCGACGAACAGCACCGTGCCGCCGTCGGCGATCACGCCCTTGACGAAGGAGGCAGCCTCCGAATACATCGGCTGCGTCCTCTCGAGATTGATGATGTGGATCCTGTTGCGCTCACCGAAGATGAATGGCGCCATCTTCGGGTTCCAGAAGCGGGTCTGATGTCCGAAATGGACTCCCGCTTCCAGCATCTGTCTCATGGACACGCCGGGCATGTCGAACTCCTGTTTGGGTTAAGCCTCCGCGCATCCCCGTGACCATCCCCGCCTTTGGACCCCTAAGGTCCTGAAGGCCGGAACACCCAGTCACCGACGGATAATGATGCGCGTGTGGGTTACGTTGCCAAAAAAGGCCGCGCTTTATACCATGAAGACCTCGTCGGAACAATGTCTTACGCTCACCCGCGGGCACCCCTTGGCGCGCCCGGCCAGAGCCCCAACACTCCTTCTATGCACGTCACGATCAAGACCCCGGAAGAGCAGGAAAAAATGCGCGTCGCCGGCCGCCTGGCCGCGGAAGTGCTCGACATGGTGACCGAGCACGTGGTCCCCGGCGTCACCACCGAGGAGCTCGACCGCATCTGCTACGACTACATCGTCAACGTGCAGAGGTCGGTGCCGGCGAACCTCAATTACCGCGGCTTCCCCAAGACCATCTGCACCTCGGTGAATCACGTTGTCTGTCACGGCATCCCGAACGATAAGCGCCTCAAGGCAGGCGACATCGTCAATATCGACGTGACCGTGATCCGCGACGGCTTTCATGGCGACACCAGCCGCATGTACGCGGTCGGCAAGGCGCCGCCGCATGCGCAGCGACTCACCGACATCTGCTTCGACGCCATGTGGCGCGGCATCGAGACCGTGCGCCCGGGGTCGCGCCTGGGTGACATCGGCCACGCCATTCAGACCTACGTCGAGGGGAACGAGTACTCGGTAGTGCGCGAGTACTGCGGGCACGGCATCGGCCGCGTATACCACGAGGACCCGCAGGTGCTGCATTACGGCGAGCCGGGCACCGGGTTCGAGCTCAAGCCGGGCATGACCTTCACGATCGAGCCGATGGTGAATGCCGGCAGGCGGCACGTGCGGCTGCTGGGTGATGGCTGGACGGTGGTCACCAAGGACCACTCGCTGTCGGCGCAGTGGGAACATACCGTGCTGGTGACCGACGGCGGCGTCGATGTGCTGACGCTTGGCGCGGACGCGCGGCGTCACTAGCCCATCATGAGCGCGGGGACTGGTCCGTCCGAGGAGACGTTTCCCGCTGCACCTGCCGTGACTTCGTGGCCGCGGCTCGCGGGGCTTCCGGCCCAGCTCGCTGCCGCCGGCGGGGACGCGACCCGCTGGCGCGAGCTGCTGGCCGCGGCGCATGCCGATCTGCGCGCCCGCTTCCTCGCCGAGGAGCCGGTCGAGGAGCTGGTGCGGGCGCGCGCCGTCCTCATCGACACCGTGCTGCGCGCGGCCTGGGAGCTGCGCTGCGGTGCGCGCTCGGGCTCGTGGGCGCTGGTGGCGGTCGGGGGCTACGGGCGCGGGGAGCTGCACCCGGCCTCCGACATCGACATCCTGCTGCTGGTGCGCGAACCGCTGGATGACGCAGGGAGCGCCACGGTCGAGGGTCTGGTGACGTTCCTGTGGGACATCGGGCTCGAGGTCGGTCACAGCGTGCGCACACTGGCGCAGTGCCGCGAGGAATGCGTCGGCGACGTGAGCGTCATGACGACGCTGCTCGAGGCGCGGCTGCTCGCCGGCGAGGCCGCGCTGCTCGAGTCCATGAGCGCCGCGCTCGCCCCCGGGCACATCTGGCCGGTGAAGGCGTTCTTCGAAGCCAAGGTGCGCGAGCAGTCCGAGCGGCACCTCAAGGCCAACGACACCGCCTACAACCTCGAGCCCAACGTCAAGACCGGTCCCGGCGGGCTGCGCGACATCCAGACCATCGCCTGGGTCGCGCAGCGCCACTTCGGCGCCGGCGCCCTCGAGGCGCTCGTCACTCATGGATTCCTCAGCGCCACCGAGCTCCGTCGCCTCGAGCAGGCGCGCGCCTTCCTGTGGCGGGTGCGCTGCGGGCTGCACGTGCTCAACGGCCGGCGCGAGGACCGCCTGCTGTTCGATCACCAGCTGCGCCTGGCGCAGCTGTTCGGCTACGAGGACGCCTCCTACACGCTCGCCGTCGAGCAGTTCATGCAGCGCTACTACCGCACGGTGATGGAGGTGAGCCTGCTGAACGAGCTGGTGCTGCAGCTGTTCCGCGAGGCGCTGCTGCCGGAGAGCGAGCCGCCGCGCCCGCTCAATGCGCGCTTCCAGGTTCGCAACGGCTCGCTGGAGGCGATCAGCGAGGAGGTGTTCGCGCGCAATCCGTCGGCGCTGCTCGAGCTGTTCGTGCTGCTGCAGCAGAACCCGGAAGTCGTCGGGGTGCGCGCCGCCACCATGCGCGCCGTCGCCCGCAACCTGTGGCTCATAGATGAGGAGTTCCGGCAGAACCCGCGGCACCACCGGCTGTTTCTCGAGATCCTGCGCGCGCCGATGGGCGTCACGCACGAGCTGCGGCGCATGAACACCTACGGCGTGCTCGGCCGCTACATTCCCGCCTTCGGCCGCGTCGTCGGACGCATGCAGTACGACCTGTTTCATGCCTACACCGTCGACGCGCACACGCTGTTCGTGGTGAGCAACCTGCGGCGTTTCGCCATGCCGCGTTACGACCAGGAGCTCCCCGAGGCCTCGCGCGTCATGCAGCAGCTGCCGCGACCCGAGGTGGCGTATCTCGCGGCGCTGTTCCACGACCTCGCCAAGGGGCGCGGCGGCGATCACTCCGAGCTCGGCGCGGTGGACGCCGAGGCGTTCTGTCTCGAGCAGGGGCTGTCGGGTTACGACGCGCGGCTGGTCGCCTGGCTGGTACGCAATCACCTCGAGCTGTCGATCACCGCGCAGAAGCAGGACATCGGCGACAGCCAGGTCATCAACGCCTTCGCGCGCCGGGTCGGCGACGAGACGCACCTCGACTACCTGTACGTGCTCACCTGCGCGGACGTGCGCGGCACCAACCCGAAGCTGTGGAATTCCTGGAAAGCATCGCTGTTCCGCGAGTTCTACCAGCGCGTCAAGCGTGCGCTGCGCCGCGGGCTCGAGTCGCCCATAGACCCCGAGCACCTGGTGCGCGAGACGCAGGATGCGGCGCGGCGCCTGGCTCTCGAGCACGGCGTCGGCGAAGCGGAGCTCGCCGCGGTCTGGTCGCGCTTCTCGGCCGGCTATTTCCTGCAGCACTCCCCCGAGGAGGTCGCCTGGCACACGCGGCTGCTCGCCGAGCGCGACGCCGCCTCGGACGAGCCGCTGGTGACGCTCGAGCCGCGCAGCGTGCGCGGCACCACCGCAGTGCTGTTGTTCACCCGGCCGCGCCGCCATGGCTTTGCGCGCACCACCGCGGCGCTCGACCAGCTCGGTCTCAACATCGTCGACGCGCGCATCACGCCCACCGGCGACGGCTTCAGCCTCGACCTCTACCACGTGCTCGAGGACGACGGCGCGGCGATCACCGACAGCGACCGCCTGCGGGAGATCGAGCGGGCGCTGTGGCGCTCGGTGCAGAGCCCGGAGAACGCGCCGCTGTCGGTTTCACGGCGCGCGCCCCGTCAGGCACGCATGTTCAACACCCCGACACACATCGCGCTCAGCGTCGACGAGCGCAACGGCCGCTCGGTGCTCGAGCTGACGGCCGGCGACCGGCCGGGGCTGCTGTGCGATGTCGGCAAGGTGCTGATGCACGAGCACGTCGAGCTGCACGCCGCCAAGATCATGACCGTCGGCGAGCGCGCCGAGGACGTGTTCTACCTCACCGACTTCGGCAACCGGCCGCTGGCGGAAGATGCGGCCGAGCGCCTCAGGGCGCATCTGACCGGGGCGCTCGACCGGCAACAGGCGGCGCTGCGCGCGCCGGCGGCGGCCACGCTTCAGCCCGAAGTGCCCGGCTGAGCGGCCGCATCGATGAGCGACACGGCAGGTCTTAAGTCCGTCATCGACGCCGCGTTCGCGCGCCGCGCCGAGCTCGGACCCGGAAATCTGCCGCGCGAGCTCGACGCCGCGCTCGAGGAGTGCATCGGACTGCTCGACTGCGGCGCGGTGCGGGTTGCCGAGCCGCGGGACGGCCGCTGGGTGGTGAATGAGTGGCTGAAGAAGGCGGTGCTGCTGTACTTCCGCACCCACGACAACCGCGTCATGGAGGCGGGCTTCACCCGCTTCTACGACAAGGTGCCGCTGAAATACACCGGCGTCGCCGAGGCGCAGCTGCGCGCGGGCGGCGCGCGCATCGTGCCGCACGCGGTGGTGCGCCGCGGCGCCTATATCGGGCCCGACGCGGTGCTGATGCCGAGCTACGTCAACATCGGCGCCTACGTCGGCGCCGGCACCATGGTCGACACCTGGGCGACGGTCGGCTCGTGTGCGCAGATCGGTCGCAACGTGCATCTCTCCGGCGGCGTCGGCATTGGCGGCGTGCTCGAGCCGCTGCAGGCCAATCCGACCATCATCGAGGACGACTGCTTCATCGGCGCGCGCTCCGAGGTGGTCGAGGGCGTGATCGTCGGCGCCGGATCGGTGCTCTCCATGGGGGTGTTTCTCGGCCAGAGCACCCGCATCTACGACCGCGCGAGCGGCACCATTCTGCAGGGGCGCGTGCCGGCAGGCTCGGTCGTGGTCCCGGGCACGCTGCCGGCCGCCGACGGCCGCTACAGTCTGTACTGCGCGGTGATCGTCAAGCAGGTCGACGCGCAGACGCGCGCCAAGACCTCCATCAATGAGCTGCTGCGCGCGATCGACTAGGACTCGTGGGCCGCCGACGTGCGGATCTGGTCCGGGTGGCCATGCTCTGAAAGACTCCATCGCGGTAGATCAGAGCGTGCATCAGGGCAGCGCCGAGGTGAGCCAGAAAGACCGCGAACAGCGTAAAAGCCAGCACGGTATGCGTCGTGCGCAGCGCGGCGTACAGCCCGGCAACATGCGGCAGGATCGGTGGCAGATGGATCGGGCCGTACAGCACGACCGGGTAGCCGCCGGCCGAGAGCATGCCCCAGCCGACCAGCGGCAATGCGAACAGCAAGGCATAGAGCAGCAGGTGTGAGCCCAACGCTGCAGCGCGCTGCCAGTGCGGCATATCGGCGGGCAGCGGCGGCGGAGGATTGACCCATCGATTGATGAGCCGGACTACCACCAGCAGCAGAATGAGAATGCCCAGCGGTCGGTGGATCGCGATCAGCCGATGGTAGGCCGACAATGAAGCGACCATGGCGATGCCGATGAAGATCATCGCAAGCACCAGCAGTGCCATCAGCCAGTGCAGGGCGCGCGACACGACCGGAAAGCGCGTTGTGTGGTTCACGGCAGTGACCCCCGCGCAGACCGCAGCGCTAGGGTGCCGGGAACCTGCACCATGCTCGGCTCCTTCCTCTCCCCTTCCCGGCGCGTAAAGGAGCGCGAGTATGCCGCCGAGCGTGCGCTCAACAAGGGATCGTCAGAGGCCGCGATGCCCGCAGGCAGAATGAGTGGATCGAAATTGATGTCCCGGCACACGCCATGAGCCTCGTCGCTGATTGAGTCGATGGTCAGTGTGCCGACGTCGATGCGGGTACGATCTTCGGGCCAGGGCACGGTGGCGTCATCGGTGACGTCACCGGACTGTCCGACGGTGACGACCAGATGCCACTGTACGGGTCCGCGGGCAACCCGGGCGATCAACGCGTCGAACAGGTAATTGGGATCCTGACTCTGCGCCGGCGTCGGCTGGTTGGGCTGAAACGCGTCCACCGGCACCATCACAGTCTCGGGGTTTGCTGCCAGAAACGCGCTCATCTGCGCCGGATCGGGCTTGCCGGTCGCCGGGTCGGGCTGCGAGGCGCGCAATTGCGCCTCGAATTGCGCTGCCGTGCTGACGGGGAAGACCGCGATATCGTTCATACCGGTGCGCCAGGCCTGGCCGTCGCGCAGCGAAAAATTGAGCGCCATGCTGCGCACGGCACCGGGCGCGTCGACCATGAAGGGGTGCCCTCCGGCGAGCGCAAACCGGCCAAAGACCGGCGTGCGGCCGGGCTCGAATACCAGGGCTTTGGAGAGTACTGCGCCGCGACCGTTGGCGTCGAAGTAGCCGGTGACACACACGCCCTTGGCGTGATTGCGGCGGAAGCCGGGATACAGGCCGTTGACCTGCTGGAACGTGTTGACAATACCGGCGGGAGTGAGCCGTCCGGGGGACAGCCAGCCCGCCGCACCTGCAAAGCACACCACGGTGATCAGCAGAGCGATGACGATGACCGCCAGTCGTGGTGCGCTGGCGCGCAATTCCTTGGGTGATAAACCATAGCGTGACATGGGCATGTCGGACTCCTGCCAGAGCTCACTTGAGCGGGTCGCTGCGGCTCAGTGTTCGCTGGAACATGGCGATGATCGCCGGCTCGGGCCGGTGGATGGGCGGGAGCGACTGGTAGTTTTCCCAGCCGCCGCCGAGACTGCGATAGAGCGCGATGAACTGATCGGCAGCCGCTGCCTGCGCGTCGGCGTACTGCTCCTCGATGTCGTATTCCTCACGCTCGGCGTCCACGACGTTGAGGTAATCGGTGAGCCCGCGCTCGTAGCGTTCGTTGGCGAGCGTCACCGCGCGCTGGCTGGCAACCAGCGCAGTGCCGAGTTTGCTCAGGCTCAACTGCTCCGCCGAGTACAGCTCGAGGTCGGTGTCGACGTCGCGCACCGCGGCCTGGATGGTCTGCTTGTAGCTCACGAGCAGCGCGCGTGTCTGCAGATCGGCGATCTCGACCTGCGCGTCCAGCTGGCCGAAGTCGAGCAGCGGCCAGGCCGCCGCCGGACCCGCGGACCAGATGTGCTGCCCCAGAATCGGCACACCGGGAGCGTCCTGGCGCTGGAAGCCGATCGAGCCGGTGACCGCGATCGAGGGAAAGAGCTCCGCGGTAGCGACACCGATGCGCGCGGTCGCGCCGGCGAGCTCGCGCTCGGCCTCCTGGACGTCGGGCCGGCGTTGCAACAGCTCGAGCGGCAGGCCTGTGTCCACGCGGCCCGGCACGCTCGGCACCATGCCGGGTGCGCGCAACTCCTTGACCAGGTCTTCCGGATAGAGCCCGAGCAGAGTCGCGATCGTGTACTGCGCGGCATGCACCTGGGCCCTGACGGGCGCGGCCTGCGCCTCGAGCACCGCCAGCTCGCGCGTGGCGAGCGTCACGTCCAGCTCGTTGGTGATGCCGCGCTGGTAGCGGATCGTCACGATGCGCAGCGACTCGGTGAGAGTTGCGATCGCCGAATCGAGCACCGCGGCGCGCACCTGCAGGCCGCGCAGGTCGACGTAAGAGCGCGCCACGTCGGCGACCACCGAGACCAGCACGGCGTTGCGCGCGGCGAGGGCCGCCTGCTCGTCGTAGCGCGCGGCTTCGATCTCGCGCCGGTACTTGCCGAAGATGTCGAGCTCCCAGGCGGCATCGAAGCCGCCGACCACGTTGACCTCCTTCAGGCCGGTGGTGTTGACCGACGAAATCTGCGTTTGCGGCGCGCGGCCGCGGGCGAGATCGTTGCCGGTGCCGCGGCCGGCGCCGGCGGCCGCCTCGGCGACCGGCAGCACCGTGCCAATGACCCCCGCCTCGTAGGTGCGCGCCGCCTGCAGTCGGTCGAGCGCGATGGCGAGGGTGGGACTGCCAGCGATTGCGCGCTCGACCAGCGAGTCGAGCTCGGGATCGTTGAGCGCGCGCCACCACGCGGCGAGATCGACGCTGGCGGGCGCGCCGCCGGCGGCGCCCGGCTCTCCGGCCGCAGCAGCCTGCGCGGTGCGCGGAACTGCCGCGTACTCATCCGGCACAGCTAAGCGCGGCGTGCGGTAGTTGGGTCCGACCGCGCAGCCGCCGAGCACGGCGGCCGCGAAGCCGAACGCGAACAGTTGCAGGCGGCGCACTCGCAGCTCTCCCGTCAGCGCCGCGCGGCCACCGCCGGCGCCGGCACCGCGGCCCCGGTCTCGGCCGCCTGCGCCCGCACCAGCTCGCCGTCGGCGATCTGGCTGCTGACGTTGAGCGCGATGCGGTCGCCGGGCGCGACCCCGGAGTTGAGCTCGACGACGCTGCCATCGTCGCGACCGATGGTCACCTTGCTGAAGCTGATCCGGCCCGAAGGCTCTACCCGTGCCACCTCCGGACCACTGGCACGGAACACCAGCGCCGCCGCCGGCACCTGCACCAGGCCGCGCGGCGGCAGCCCGAAGCCCGCCTTGATGTACATGCCCGGGACGAACTCGTCCTTGGGATTGGGAATGTCCACCTCCACGCGCAGCGTGCGCGCCTGCGGATTGATGGCCTCGGAGGTGCGGGTGATCTTGCCGGTGTAGTCGCGCACCTCACCGCCGTTGGTCTGGATCTGAACCGGCGCCTGGGTGTTGATCAGGTCGTCCGCGGCACTCTGCGGGGCGTCGAAGAAGATGCGGATCGGGTCGTTCTGCGTCATCACGTAGAGCGGCGTGGTGTTGGTGGTGCTGCCGGCGGTGACCAGGTTGCCGATGTCGATGTCGCGCACGGTGATGACGCCGGTGTAGGGTGCGGTCACCTTCTTGAACCCGGCGAGCACCTGGTACTTGTTGACCGTCGCCCGGGCGAGCGCCACGTCCGCCTGCGCCGCCTTGAGCTGCGCCACCGCGCTGTCGTAGCCGGCCCGCTTCTCCTCGCGCTCCTGCTCCGACACGACCCCCCGGGGCGAATCGCGCCAGCGCTCGTAGGTCGTGCGGGCGAACTCGGCCTGGGCCTTGCGCACCAGCACCTGCGCCTGGTCGGCCTCGAGCTGGGCGCGCGCAGCGGCGAGCTCTGCATCGAGATCGGGAGTCTCGATGAGTGCCAGTACCTGGCCTTGCTTCACGTGGTCGCCGATATCGTTGAACCAGTTGGCGACATAACCGTCGACCCGCGCGTAGATCGTGCTCGTGTGCCAGGCCGCCGTGTAGCCGGGCAGGACCAGGCGCTGCACGGCGCCGACCGGCTGCGCCGTCACCACCTCGACCGGGGGCGGCGCGGCGGCGATTTCGGCCGTCGTGCGCGCCACGGCGCGCGCCTTGAAGAAACGATCGATGCTCACGAGGAGGAATGCGGCGCCGACCACTATGGCGATAATGATCGCCGCCTTCTTCAGGCGCCGGCCGGTATCCGCATCGAAGCGCGTCGACTGCGGGTGCGCCTCGCTGGAGGTCAGCTCCGCTGCATACCCGGTGTCCCGGACGTCGCTACCTGAGTCCGTACGCGTCTCTTCGTGGGCCTTGTTTGCTGACATTGGGGGCACTCTCAGGGGCTGGGCGCGGCGGCGGCCGCCGGCGCGCGCCGCAGCAGCCGGTACATGGTGGGCACGAACACCAGTGTCGCGAAGGTGGCGAACAGGAGTCCGCCGATCACGGCGCGGGCGAGCGGTGCGTTCTGCTCGCCGCCTTCGCCCACACCGATCGCCATCGGCACCATGCCGAGGATCATGGCGCCAGCGGTCATCAGCACCGGGCGCAGGCGGGTGTAGCCGGCGGTCGCCGCGGCAACCAACGGGTTGTCGCCCTGCTCCATGCGCTGGTTGGCGAAGCTCACCACCAGGATGCTGTTGGCGGTCGTGAGGCCGATGGACATGAGGGTCCCCATGAGCGCCGGGACGCTCAGATGCGTCTGCGTGAGGAACAGCAGCCACATGACGCCGCTCAAGGTGAACGGCACCGCCATCAGCACGATCAGCGGATCGATCCAGCTCTGGAAGTTGATCACCAGGAACAGGTACACGAGCACCACGGCGAGCCCGATGCCGGTGAACAGCCCGTTGTAGCTCTCGCGCATGGTCTCCACCTGGCCGCTCAGGGTGATGTCGGTCGCCTCCCGCGCCGGCGGCTGATTCGCGGCGATCACCCGGTCGATGTCCTGCGAAGTCGAGTACAGATCCCGGTCCTGCACGTTAGCCTGCACGTCGAATACCGGCCGGATATTCAGCTGTGAGGTCACCATCGGCACCTTGACGCGGCCGATGGACGACAGGTTCATGAGCAGCTGCGACTGGCTGCCGGTCGCGCTGCCGGTCGCTGGGTCGCTCACCGGCATGATCTTGAGGTCCCCCGACGAGGCGATGTCGTAGGTCGGCTGCTGCACCACCAGCGGATAGCTGACGCCGTTGCTCGGGTCGACCCAGAAGTTCGGCGCGGTCTGGGCGCTGGAGTTGGTGGTCACGAGCACGTTGCTGGCGGCTTCCCGTTGGCTGATGCCGAGCTGCGTCGCGAGCGTGCGGTCGACATCGACCGAGAGCGCCGGCGCGTCCGGCACCTGGAAGATGTGCGCGTCGACTACTCCCGGTATGCGCGCGACCAGCCGTGTGAGCCGCGACGCCAGCGCGTAAGTGCTGGCGGTGTCGGTACCCGTGATGCGGATGTCGATCGGCGCCGGCTGGCCGAAGTTCAGCACCTGGTCGACGATGTCCGCGGGCTGGAAGAAGAACTGCAGCGCCGGGAAGCGGCGCGGCAGCTCGCGGCGCAGCATGGCGGTGAGCTCCGCGGTGGGTGCGTGCTTGGCCGTGAGCGAGATGAGGATCTCCCCGTCCATCGGGCCCACGGTCGCCGAATCGCTCAGCGCTATGTTGATGCCGCTGTAGGGCAGTCCGATGTTGTCGAGGATCACGCTGATCTGTCCGTTGCCGACCAGCCGGCGGATGTCCGACTCGACCTGCGCGAAGTACTGCTGCGTCGTCTCGAGCCGCGTGCCCGGCGGTGCGCGCACGTGCAGGCGCATCTGGCCGGCGTCGACCTCCGGGAAGAAATCCCGTCCGAGCAGCGGGAACAGCGGCAGCGACACCGCCATGATTGCGAGAAATGCCAGCACCGTCACCTTCGGCTGCGACAGCGCCCAGGCGACCGCATTGCGATAGCCCTCGCGAAACGCGTGGAAGCCGCGCTCGAACCCCAGATGAATCCGTACCAGCGGATTCGCGCTCAGCGCTTGCGGGTGCGCTGCCGCGGGCGTCGCGGCGGCAGCGAGCGGCGGCAGCGCGCCATGCAGCGCCTGGTGCCCGGCGCGCATCAGGTACAGGAACAGCACCGGCACCATGGTGAAGGACAGCGCGAGACTCGCCAGCAGCGACACGATCACCGACACCGACAGCGGCGAGAACAGGTACTTTGCCGTCCCCTGCAGCAGGAACACCGGCACGAACACGATGCAGATGCACAGTGTCGACAGGAAGGTCGGCGTGCCGACCTCGCCGGCGCCGTGCACGATCGCGTCCGACAGCTGAGCGTGCAGCCCGGCATGCCGCTCGATGTTCTCGATCACCACCGTGCCGTTGTCGACCAGGATGCCGACGGCGAGCGCGAAGCCGCCGAGCGTCATGGTATTGAGCGTCTCCCCGCTTGCGCCCATCAGCAGAACGGCGGTGATGATCGACAGCGGGATCGAGGCCAGGATGATCAGGGTCAGGCGCCAGTTGCCGAGGAACAAGAGGATCATGAGCGCCGTGAGCCCGGCCGCCATGGCGCCGCCCATTAGCACGCTGTTGAGCGCCGCCTTGACGAACACCGACTGATCGAAGATCGGCGTGATGCGCACGCCAGCCGGCATCATGTGACGGATTTCCGGCAGCACCGCGCGGATGCCGTTGATCACCGCCAGCGTCGAGACGCCGCCGGTGTTGCGGATCGTCATCAGCGCACCCGGCACGCCGTCGACCGTCACCGAGTTGGTCTGCACCTGGAAGCCGTCGTGCACGTGCGCCACGTCGCGCATGAACACTTCGCGCCCATCGACCCACTTGATGGGGAAGGAGTTGATGGCGCTGATCACGTCCGGGCTGTTGTTCATCGCCACCAGGTAGTCGAACTTGCCGATCTTCACATCCCCGGCCGGCAGAATGACGTTCTGCGCCAGCAGGGCATTGCTCACATCCGCCGGCGTGAGCCCGCGCGCCTGCAGCGCCTGCTGGTCGAGGTCGGCCATGATGAGGCGCGGCTTGCCGCCGTACGGATACGGCACCTCGGCGCCGTGCACCACCGCGAGTGCCGGACGGATGATGTTCTGGCCGAGATCGTTGAGCGCGGTATCGGGCAGCGTGTTGCTCGACAGGCTGAGCTGGATGATCGGCACGTCGGTCGCGCCGTAGCGGATCACCAGCGGCGGGGTGATGCTCGGCGGCATGTACTTCAGCACCACCAGCGCGCTGCTCGCGAGCTGCGCGATGGCGCGGCTGACATCCGAGCCCTCGTGCAGGTAGACCCGCTCGACGCCCACTCCTTCGTAGCTGGTCGCCTCGATGCGCGCGATGCCATCGACCAGGGAGGCCATCTGCCGCTCGTGCAGCGTCAGGATGCGGTTCTGGATGTCCTCGGCGTCCATGCCGGCATAGGTCCAAACCACGCTGCACACCGGGATGTCCATCTCCGGAAAGATGTCGACCGGCATGCGCAGCGCCTCGCCGAGGCCGAGCAGCGCGATCAGGATCAACAGCGCCACCACCGTGTACGGGCGCTTCAGGACGTAGGTGACGAGCGACATGGCGGCAGGCCGCTTAAGCGAGGGCTGATGCGGCCGGCTCGGCAGCCAGCGGCTGGCGGATGCGGAAGGTGCTGCCCTGCCCGGGGCTGCTGCTGACTTCAACCTCGGCGCCGTGCACGCCGCAGATCGATTTCACGATCGACAGCCCGAGGCCGGCGCCGCCCTGCTCGCGCGAGCGCGAGCTGTCGACGCGAAAGAAGCGTTTGAAGACGTGCGGCAACGCCTCGGCGGGAATCCCGATGCCGTCATCGCTGACCTCGAGCACCGCGAACCCCGCCTCGGGCCGCACCGACAGGCGCACGCGACCGCCGCTCGGGGTGTACTTGATGGCGTTATCGAGCAGATTGACGACCACCTGCTTGAGCCGTGCGCGGTCGCCCTCGACGGTGACGCCGCCGGCGGACTCGCAGCTGAGCCTGACCTGCTTGTCCTCGGCGAGCAGGCTCATCTGCCCAGCGGTGGTCACCGCCAGCTCCGCGAGGTCGAACTTCACCCATTCCGCGGGCGTCTCGCCGGCATCGAGCCGCGACAGCGCGAACAGGCCGTCGACGATCTCGCCGAGGCGATCGACTTCCTCGAGCACGCTGCCGAGCGTCTCGCGCGTCTCGCCGCCGAGGCCGGCGTCCTGCGCCAGGCTCTCGAGCTCGCCGCGCATCACAGTGAGCGGCGTGCGCAGCTCGTGGCTCGCGTCGGCGACGAACTGCTTGGAGCTGTGCACCGCGTCCTCGAGGCGGCGGATCATGCGATTCAAGGCGACCGACAGCTGCTCGATCTCATCGCCGCTGTGCACCACCGGCAGCCGCTCGCTCAGGTTATGCAGGCTGATGTCCTCGGCCTTGCGCGCGATGCTCGCCACCGGCTTGAGCGCGCGCCGCACCAGCACGAAGCCGCCGGCCACCGCCACGCACACCGCCAGCGGCAGGCTCACCGCGAGCATCGCCAGCACGTGCGCGAGCGTCGCCTCGATGTCGGCGCTCGAGGTGCCGACCTCGACCAGATAGCGCGCGCCGTCGCTGCCGCGTGCAGCGACGGCGGCGATCAGCAGCGCGCCGCGAGCGAGCGGTTGCCTGCGCGGCGCGGGCACTGCGCCCGCGGCCGCGGGCGGCGGCACCTCGGCCGGATCGAAGCTCCCGTTGCGCGGTGCGCCCGAGACGTACACCGGCCGGCCGTCGGCGCCCGAGATGCGGATGAAGCGGTCGTTCGCCTCCGGGGAGTACAGCTGCTCGACCTGCTGTGCGAGGCGTTTGGCGTCGCTGGCGCCGGTAGCGCTGACCAGAGTGTCGGCGATCTGCCGGGCGCGACGCACCTGGGTGCCGAGCACGTTCGCCTGCAGGTCGTGCCGCAAAAACAGCCAGGTGAGGCCGCCGAGCAGCACGAACACCACCGTGAGCACCCCGGCGTACCAGGCCACCAGGCGGAAGCTCAGCGAGTGCGTATTCATGCGTCCGGCGCGCCCGTCAGTCCGTAGCCGACGCCGCGCACGGTGCGGATCAGCTTCACCGGGTGGGGATCGTCGATCTTGGCGCGCAGGTGCCGGACGTATACATCCACGATGTTGGTGAGCCCCTCGAAGCTCTGGTCCCATACGTGCTCGATGATCATCGTCCGTGAGAACACCCGTCCCGGGCTCGCCGCCAGGTATTCAAGGAGAGCGTACTCTTTGGGCGTGAGCTCGATGCGGCGACCCGCGCGGCGCACCTGCTGCGTGAAGCGGTCCACCTCGAGATCGGCCACCTTGAGCACGCTGGCACGCGGCACCGGCCCGCGGCGCAGCAGCGCCTTGACGCGCATGACGAGCTCGGCGAAGGCGAACGGCTTGGTCAGGTAGTCGTCGGCGCCGGCTTCGAAGTTCGCCACCTTCGCCTCGGTGGCATCGCGCGCCGTGAGAATCAGTATCGGCACCTGCTGATTCTTGCGGCGGATGCGTTTCAGGAGCTCCTCGCCCGACAGTCCCGGCAGCATCAGATCGAGGACGATCAGGTCGTAGTCGTAGGCGTCGGCCATTTCCCAGCCGGTCTGCCCGTCGTCTGCCACGTCCACCGCGTAGCGCTCGGCGCGCAGGGCGCGCGCCACCAGATCACTGACCTTCTTTTCGTCTTCGACGAGAAGCATGCGCATGGATCGGCACCTCGCGCACAGCAGACCATATCCGGATTAAGGGTCGGCCAAGCGGCAATTAAAATTCATTAAGATTCGGCCGTCCGCATAACCAATTGAATCACAGAGACAATCCGGCGTCGCAAATGTCCCACAGCGAGAGCGTGGGCGTAACAAAACTGTCATGCGATTGCACCGCGAGTGTCATGCAAGCGCAGCACAGTGTCGGGCGCGGCGCGTGGAAGGTCACGGGCCCTAACCCAAAACAGGAAGCAGGAAGATGAAGCCCATTCATATGGAATCCTCCGCCTCAGCCCGTGCCCGCGGGGGCCGTGGGCCTGCGCGCCTGGCGAGTGCCTGTGTGTTGCTCGCGGCTTTGGGAGGCGCGGGCCTCGCCCAGGCGCAGAGCGCCTCCGACGACAGCAGCCTCACCTGGCACGGCATCACCCTCTACGGGATCGTGGACCTGGGCCTGCAGTACGACACCCACAGCGCCCCCTTCAGCGATTACTTCCCGGCGGGCTCCGGCTCGCTGATCCAGAAGAACGACTACGACTCCCCGACCGGCATCACTCCGAGCAACCTCTCGCAGTCGCGCATCGGGATCTCGGGGAACGAGCCGCTGATCGGGGACTGGGCGGCGGTGTTCAAGTTCGAGACTTTCTTCAACCCGCAGACCGGGGATATCTCCGACGCGCTGAAGTCCGTGGCGCTCAATAACGGCAAGGCGCTCACCAGCCAGGAGGTCGGGGTCGACAGCAGCGTCGCCGGACAGCTGTTCTCCGGAGCCGCCTATATCGGGTTTGCCTCCCCGACCTACGGCAGCTTCACCGTCGGGCGCAACGTGACGCTGCTCGCCGACGGCATCAGCAAGTACGATCCGATGGGGGCCGCGCAGGCGTTTTCCCTCATCGGCTACTCGGGCACGACCGCCGGGGGCGGCGACACGGAAGACCGCCGGCTCGATCAGTCGGTGAAGTACTCCGCCACGTACGACTGGCTGCACGTGGGGGCCTTGTACCAGTTCGGCAGCTCGGAGGGTGCGGTCAATACCGGCTACCAGTTCCAGATCGGCGCCGCGGTCGCGGGACTGTCGATCGATGGCTACTACTTCAAGAAATACGATGCGATCTCGATCTCCGCGCTGAGCGTTGATCAGGTCGGGGAGCTCGCAGGGCTGTGCAACCCGGCGGTGACGGTGCCGGCGACTCCGTCCAAGTGCTACTCGGTGAGTAACTCACTCTCCGCGACCATCTCGGACAATGAGACCTACTCCGTCATGGCGCTGTACGATCTGAACCCGCTGGCGCCGCTGAAGCTCTTTGGCGGCTACGAGCACATCGCCTTCAACAACCCGAACAACCCGCTCCCGGCCGGCACCGTCACGATCGGCGGCTACGTGCTGGCGTTCACAAGCAACGACGCCTACATCAACCAGAAGACCCTCGAGGTGTACTGGGCGGGGTTGAAGTACACGATCGTCCCGCAGGTGGACCTGATCCTCGCCTACTACGGCTACAACCAGAACAGCTACGCCACCGGCAAGAACGCTGGCTGCTCCACTACCGTGAGCAGCGGCTGCTCAGGCACCGAGGGCGCCGCCTCGATCGTCATCGACTACCGGCTGACCAAGCGCTTCGATGTCTATGCCGGCAGCATGTGGTCGGGCGTGACCAATGGCCTCGCCAACGGCTACTACGACCGCGACAACATCGCCACTACCCTCGGCTTGCGCTTCAAGTTCTGATATGGAACGACCCGTCAAGCACTGGTTGAGGGCGGTCTTTCATGATTCTTCAAGGGATGAAGCGCAAGCAGATCGCGCAGCGCCTCGTGCGCGGCATCCGGCACCCACACCGCCGTCAGGTCCCCGGCACGGTAACAGCGCGCGAGCTTCTCGGCGTCACGCCGATCGGTCTTGACTCGATCCCCGGCCTTCACCGGCACCAGCGTCGGGGCCACCACTTCGCACTTCACGCCCAGCTCGCTGAGCTGCCAGTACAGCACGTAGCCAGTGGGGCCCGCTTCGTAGCACACCCGCAGCTGCTCGGGCTTCCCAAGCTTACGGATCAAGCGGCCGACCGATTCGGCGCGATTGGGGATCACCCCGAGGCTTCGCACCTCACCGCCAAGTTCGGCTACCGCCACCGCAATCGTCTCCGCATGGACATCCAGGCCAACAAATCGTACGTTCTTCACCGCCGGCTCCCATTTGTATGTGGCTCTGCGCCACGGTCTTTTCCCGACTCGCAGCGTAACCCACGGTCTGCAAATCGGGAGCCGGTCGTTCCATCGTGACTAGCCGAAGCGGCCCGTGATGTAGTCCTCGGTGAGGCGGTGGCGCGGGTTGGTGAACACCCGGTCCGTGTCACCGACCTCGATGAGCTCGCCGAGATGGAAGTAGGCGGTGCGCTGCGAGACGCGCGCGGCCTGCTGCATCGAATGCGTCACGATGACGATCGCATAGGACTTGCTCAGCTCGTCGATGAGATCCTCGACGCGAGCGGTGGCGACCGGGTCGAGAGCCGAGCACGGCTCGTCCATCAGAATCACCTCGGGCTGCACGGCGATCGCGCGTGCGATGCACAGGCGCTGCTGTTGACCGCCCGAGAGCCCGGTACCGGGACTGGAGAGCCGGTCCTTCACCTCGTCCCACAAGCCCGCGCGCGTCAGGCTCGTGCACACGATGTCGTCGAGCTGCGCGCGGCTGCCCGCCAGCCCGTGAATACGCGGACCGTACGCCACGTTGTCGTAGATCGACTTCGGAAACGGATTGGGCTTCTGGAACACCATGCCGATGCGCGCGCGCAGCTGCACCACGTCCAGGCTGTCGCCCTGTATGTCACGGCCGTCGAGCTTGATCGTGCCGGTGACCCGCGCGCCCGGGATCGTGTCGTTCATGCGATTCAGGCAGCGCAGGAAGGTGGACTTGCCGCAGCCGGAAGGGCCGATCATCGCCAGCACCTGACGGCGCGCGACGTCGACGGAGACGTTCTTGAGCGCGTGCTTGGCGCCGTAGAACACATTCACGTCGCGGCACGAAAACACCGGATTTTCGACCGTGCCCTGGCCCGGGGCCGTCTCGCCGGGGGCCGCGGGCGGCGCTACGGGGCTGTGCATCCGTCCGCTCGGCTTGCGCAACCTCGGCGCGCCCTCGGAGCCGCTCGCGCCCGGGCTGCCGCCGGCGCCGTTGCCGCCAGCGCCATTGCCGGCCGCCGCCTGGATGACGGCTACAGCGTGACCGCGGCCGGCAGAGGGCGTCCGGGGCTCCTCGGACTTGCCGGCGGCGGGTTCAGCGGGATCGTTCATGGTGCCTATGTTCTCATCCGAAGCGGCCGGTCAAGTAGTCGTCCGTGCGGCGGTGCTTGGGCGCGGTGAACATCTGCTCGGTGGACCCGATTTCCACCAGCTCCCCCAGGTACATGAAGGCGGTGAAGTTCGAGACGCGGGCCGCCTGCTGCAGGTTATGGGTGACGATGGCGATACAGTACCTCTCGCGCAGGCTCTGCAGGGTCTCCTCGATCCTCAGCGTCGAGATCGGGTCGAGCGCGGCCGTCGGCTCATCGAACAGGATCACCTCCGGGTGCACCGCCAGCGTGCGCGCAATGCATAGCCGCTGTTGCTGGCCGCCCGAGAGGCTGCGGCCGTCCTCGTGGAGCTTGTCCTTGACCTCCTCCCACATGGCGGCGTCGCGCAGCGCCTCCTCCACCCGGTCGCCGAGCTCGCTGCGCGAGATGCGCCGCGACAGTCTGAGACCGAACGCCACGTTGTCGAAGATCGACATGGGGAAGGGTGTGGGCTTCTGGAACACCATGCCGACACGGAACCTGAGTGCGGCCACGTCCATCGTCGGCGCGAGGATGTCCTCGCCGTCGAGCCGCACCTCGCCGGTCGCGCGGTGGCTGGGGTACAGCGCGTACATCCGGTTGAACACCCGCAGCAGCGTCGACTTGCCGCAGCCCGACGGGCCGATGAACGCGGTGATACGCCGGTCGGCGAGCGTCAGGTTGACGTCCTTGAGCGCCTGCGTTTCGCCGTAGTAGAAATTGAGGTGGCGCACCTCGTACTTGACCGGATAGGTAGGCAGAGGCGCACTCGCAGACTCCGGGGCGGCGCTCATGATCAGCGTTTGCCCGCCGGGTTGAGCCGCGCCACCACCACCCTCGCCACGATGCTCAGCACCAGGATGGAGAACGTGATCAGCAGCGCCCCGGTCCAGGCGAGCTGCTGCCAGTTCGGGTAGGGACTCAGGGCGAACTGGAAAATCACCACCGGCAGGTTGGCCATCGGCGCATTGAGATTGGTGCTCCAGAACTGGTTGTTGAGCGCCGTGAACAGCAGCGGTGCCGTCTCACCGCTGATGCGCGCCACCGCCAGCAGCAGGCCGGTCACGAGCCCGCTGCGCGCCGCGGGGTAGACGATGTCGGTGATGGTGCGCCAGGGATAGGCGCCCATCGCGGTGGACGCGTCCTTCATGCCCTGGGGCACGAGATTCAGCATGTCCTCGGTAGTTCGCACGGTGACCGGCATGGCGATGATCGCCAGCGCCACCGCGCCGGCGAGCGCCGAGAAGTGCCCCATGGTCACCACCAGCAGCTCGTACACGAACAGCCCGACGATGATCGAGGGCGCCGACAGCAGCACGTCGTTCACGAAGCGGATCACCGCGCTCAGGCGCGAGTTGCGGCCGTACTCCGCCAGGTGCGTGCCCGCCAGCATGCCGATCGGCGCGCCGATCAGGATACCCATCAGGGTCATGGCGATGCTGCCGTAGATCGCGTTCAGCAGGCCGCCGGCGCTGCCCGGCGGCGGGGTCATGGCCTTGAAGACCTGGGGCGACAGGCCCGCCACGCCGTTCTTCACCAGCGTCCAGAGAATCGCCGCAAGGAAGAACAGGCCGATGGCGGTCGCGACCCCGGACAACCCGAGCGCAAGCACGTTCAGGAGTCGACGCAGGGTGCGACGGCTCATACGGAGGACATGGCGCGGCGCTCGAGGCGCACCAGCAGCAGCCGTGCGATGGCGATCACCGAAAAGGTGATCAGGAACAGCAGCGCACCGAGCGCCACCAGCGACGAGGTGTAGAGCCCGGCGTCCGCTTCGGCAAATTCGTTGGCGATCGCGGCCGAGATGGTCGTGCCGGGGGCGAGGAGCGAGGAGCCGATGCGGTGAGCGTTGCCGATCACGAACGTGACGGCCATGGTCTCGCCCAGTGCCCGGCCGAGGCCGAGCATGATGCCGCCGATCATGCCGGTGCGGGTGTAAGGGACGACCACCTGCCAGATGACCTCCCAGGTTGTCGCCCCGAGCCCGTAGGCGGACTCCTTGAGCACGTCGGGCACGGTCTCGAAGACATCGCGCGTCACCGCCGAAATGAACGGAATCACCATGATCGCCAACACCAGGCTCGCGGTCAGCACCCCGATGCCGAACGGCGGCCCCTGGAAAAGCCGGCCGATGGCGGGCAGCGGACCCAGGTGGTCGATCATCCAGGGCTGTACATGGCGCTGCAGGATCGGCGCCAGCACGAACAGCCCCCAGATGCCGTAGATGATGCTCGGTACGGCGGCGAGCAGCTCGATCGCCACCCCGACCGGGCGCTTCATCCACTGCGGCGCGAGCTCGGTGAGGAAGATGGCGATGCCGAAGCCGACCGGTATCGCGAGCAGCAGCGCGATGAACGAGGTGACGACCGTGCCGTACACGGCGGCGAGCGCCCCGAACTGCTCGGTCACCGGGTTCCACACTTCGCGGGTCAGAAAACCGAGCTTGAACTGCGCGAATGCCGGCCACGCGCCGTGCAGCAGCAACAGCGCCACGCCGCCGAGGAGTATCAGCACCAGCAGCGCCGCAACGAAGGTGGCACTGCGAAACACCCGCTCACGCAGCCTCTGCCCGGCGGCGTGTCGCGGATCGATGGCAGCCACCGTGTTCATTGCGAGCGGTTAACCTGTCGCCTCCAGCCTCGAGCGAAGCATAGCGACGGTCGCCCGGAGGCGCTTGTCCGGCCGCCGCCTTGAATCAGATGGCCGGAATCCCCTTGATGTCGGCCTTCCAGGTGGCGCGGATCTCGCTGATCAGGCTCTGCGGCAGCGGAACGTAATCCAGGTCCGCCGCCATCTTGCCGCCGTTGCGGTAAGCCCAGTCGAAGAACTTGAGAGCCTGGGCCGTAGCCGCCGGATCGGGCGGCATTGCGTAGACCAGGATGAAGCTCGCGCCGGTGATCGGCCAGCTCCCTGCTCCCGGCTGATTGGTCAGGATCAGGTGGTAACCCGAGGCATGGGCCCAGTCGGCATTCGCCGCGGCCGCCTGGAAGCTGGCGGCGTCCGGCGTGACACGCTTGCCGGCGGCGTTAACGAGGTCCGCATAGGCCATCTGGATCTGCTTGGCGTAGGCGTATTCCACATAGCCGATGGCGCCGTCGGTCTGCTTGGTCATGTTGGCAACACCCTCGTTGCCCTTGGCGCCGATGCCGACCGGCCACTGCACGGAGGTGTTCTCGCCGACGGTGTCCTTGAACTTCGGGCTCGTCTGCGACAGGTAATGCGAGAACAGGAAATTGGTGCCCGAGCCGTCCGAGCGGTACACCGGCGCGATGTTCGTGGCAGGGAGCGCCAGCTTCGGATTCAGCCTGGCGACGCGCGGGTCGTTCCACTTGGTGATCTCGCCCAGGTAAATGGCCGCGATCGTCGGGCCGTCGAGCACCATCTGCCCCGGTCCCACGCCCTTGATGTTCACCACCGTCACGGCCCCGCCGATGATCATGGGAAATTGCACGAGCCCCGAGGCCTTGAGATCCTCGGGAGTCAGCGGCATGTCGGAGGCGCCGAAAGTGACGGTCTTCGCCTTGATCTGCTTGATGCCGGCGCCCGAGCCGATCGACTGGTAGTTGAGGCCGATCCCGGTCTGCTGCCGGTAGGCATCCGCCCACTTGGAATAGACCGGATAGGGGAAGGTAGCGCCAGCGCCGGAGATCTCGACGGCCAGCGCACCGGAGGCGAGCATGACCGCGCCCGCCGCGGCCGCCAGCATTCGGATCAAGTTCTTGCTGCTCATGACTTCACTCCTGAGGAGTCCACTTTGCCCGGTCGCCGCGCATTAGATGACAATAATATGACGCTCTCATGACGGCGCCCTTCGCCCGCGCTCAGCACGTCATTATTTAAGTGTTGCCCGGGGAGTTTGCAGGCCCGTGACAGGCTCAAAGCGCTTGCCCGGAGGCAGCGCGCACCGTATAAACGCAAACCGCTCGCTCCCCCTTGGGTCCTGCCAAGCCCGTTGATGTCCCAAACCCTTGAGCTCACTCGCAATCTGATAGCGCGGCGCTCGGTGACCCCGGCCGATGAAGGCTGCCAGGAGCTCATCGCCTCGCGCCTCGCCACCCTCGGCTTTCGCATCGAGCCGCTGCGCTTCGGGAGCGTCGAGAATTTCTGGGCCCGCCGCGGCAGCGCGGCTCCGGTGTTCTGCTTCGCGGGCCATACCGACGTCGTGCCCGCAGGACCGCTCGAGGAGTGGCACAGCGACCCGTTCGCGCCGACGGTCCGCGACGGCCTGCTGTACGGCCGGGGGGCCGCCGACATGAAGAGCGGGCTCGCCGCCATGATCACGGCGACCGAGGAATTCGTTCGCGCTCACGACGACCATCGGGGCTCGATCGCCTACCTCATCACCAGCGATGAGGAAGGACCCTCGGTCGATGGCACGAAGCGCGTGATGCAGACCCTCGCGGAGCGCGGCGAGCAGATCGACTGGTGTCTGGTCGGCGAGCCCTCGAGCGAACAGTCGATCGGCGACACCGTCAAGGTCGGGCGGCGTGGCTCGCTCAGCGGCCGGCTGACCGTGCACGGCGTGCAAGGTCACGTCGCCTACCCGCAGCTGGCGGAGAATCCGGTGCACACGCTGGCTCCGGCGCTGGCCGAGCTCACCCGCCGCGTGTGGGACGAGGGCACGGAGCACTTCCAGCCGACGACGTTTCAGGTCTCGAACCTCAACGCCGGTACCGGAGCTCCCAACGTCATTCCCGGCGAGCTCAAGGCGCGCTTCAACCTGCGCTATTCACCGGCGCAGACAGTCGAGGCGCTCAAGTCCGCGGTCGAGGAGATCCTGCGGCGGCACGGCGTGCGCTACACGCTCGAGTGGTACGTGTCGGGGGAGCCTTTCCATACACCGCCCGGGGAGTTGTCGCGCGCGGTCGGCGATGCCGTGGCCAGGGTGACCGGCCGGCAGCCACAGCTCTCCACCGGCGGCGGCACCTCCGACGGGCGCTTCATCCGCCCGCTCGGGGCGCAGGTGCTGGAGCTCGGCGTGGTGAACGCCTCGATCCACAAGGTGAACGAGTGCGTCGCGGTCGCGGACCTCGACGCGCTGCACCGCATGTACGTCAACGTACTCGCGAACCTGCTGCTTCAGCCCTGAAGTTGCCGAGCACGCCGGCGCCGCCGAGCAGCAGCGCCCAGATCAGCACCCACGCCGGCATGGCGAGTCCGAGGAAGCGCCAGTTGACCTCGCCGCACTCCCCGCTCCCGGTCAGTACCTTGCGGATCAGCTCGGTGAGCGGCATGAACTTGAGCATGATGGCGAGCGGCGCGCCGCAGGAGGGAATCGAGCCCGGCGGCAGGTGCTGGATGTACAGCTGCCGCGCGGCGACCGCGACGGTTGCGAGCGCGAATACGCCGATCGCGGTCCCGTAGAGGTAGCGCCCGGCGCCGTACGGGTGATGGAGCGCCGCGACCAGGAAGGCCAGCCCCACCAGCATGACGCCGATGCGCTGGAAAATGCACAGCGGACACGGATCAAGTCCCAGACGGTACTGCGCGTAGAGCGCGTAGGCGAGCAGCGCCGCGCACACGACAAACCCGGCAAAATTGCTCGTCCGACGCGACACGCGTTGCGGGGAAGGAAGCGTTGCGGCCCTTCGCGCCGCGTCAGTTCGGCGGCGCGGTTTCGGCCGCGTCTTCGGCCGACGCCGCCGTGCCGTGCGCCGCGGCGCGCAGCTCGCGCTCGACGTCGTCGAGGGAGGTGTGGCGGATGTCTTTGCCGTACACCATGTAGATCACGTACTCACAGATGTTCTTGGCGTGATCGCCGATGCGCTCGAGCGCGCGCACCACCCACATGACATCGAGCGCGCGCCGGATGGTGCGCGGGTCCTCCATCATGAAAGTGATGCTCTGGCGCTGGATGGCCTCGTATTCCTCATCGACCAGCCGGTCCTGCCGCGCGACGCGCAGCGCCGAGTCGACGTCCATGCGTGCAAAGGCATCGAGGGCGTCGTGCACCATCTCGGACACCACCCGGCCGAGATGCTTGATCTCGCGGTACTTGTCCGCCGGGCGCTCCATGGTGGCGAGCCGCGAGGCGATGTAGCCGATCTTCTCGCCCTCGTCGCCGATGCGCTCGAGGTCGGTGATGGTCTTGATGATCGCCACGATCAGGCGCAGGTCGCCGGCCGTCGGGGCGCGCGTCGCGAGGATGCGGCTGCACTCCTCGTCGATGGCGACCTCCATGTTGTTGACCTTGGAGTCGTCGAGCGCGACCGACTCGCCGAGCGAGCTGTCGCCCTCGATGAGGGCGGTGATGGCTTTCTGCAGCTGCTGCTCGACGAAGCCGCCCATGCCGAGCACCTTGCTGCGCACGCGCTCGAGGTCCTCGTTGAAGCGACGCGAGATGTGGTGACTGAGGTCGGCGGTTTCCATCAGACGCTCTCTCCGGCTCCGCTCGTCTGTCGGCGCGCGGGCTCACGCGCGATCATAGCGAAACTACGGCCGACGGCCAGCCTGGCGCGCAGCCGCAGGGCGGAGGTTATCGCCGTTGCGAGGTCGGTGTGCAGGACCCCCGTCACATCCGGCTCTACGACGTCGAGCGGGCCGGGAACCGGGAAGGCGGCTACCGGCACCCCGCACGCCATGATCGGACGCTTCAGGCCCGCGAGCTCCGGACGGGCGCCGCCGTGCGGCCGGAAGGTCTGGGGCGCCCAGGCATCACTTGCCAGCGCAATCCTCACGCGGCGTCGGCGGCGAGCGAGGCGGCCGGCCGCCGCACGGGCCGTGCGTTCTGCGGCCAGCGCAGCAACTGCAGCTCGCCCTGCGCAGTCTCGATGAGCGCCGAACAGGACTCGACCCAGTCACCGGTGTTGCAGTAGAGGATCCCGTCGATGCGGCGCAGGTTGGCGCGATGAATGTGGCCGCATACCACGCCGTCATAGCCGTGCGCGCGGGCGTGCTGCACGGCCGCCTGCTCGAAGCTCTGGATATACCGCACGCTCGCGCCGATGCTCAGCTTGATGCGCTCGGCGAGCGGCCAGTAGGGCTTGCCGAACGCGCGCCGCAGGTTGTTGACGGCGTGGCTCACCACGACGCTCCCCTCGTACAGCGTATCGCCGAGGCGCGAGAGCCACGCCGGGCATTTCAGGGCATCGTCGAACTGATCGCCGTGCAGCACCAGCAGCCGCTCACCGCGCGCGGTGCGATGCACCCACTCGCGGTGCACCTCGAACTGCCCCTGGAGCATGTCGGCCAGCACGGCGAGGCTCGCGTCGTGGTTGCCTGGGATGTACACGAGGCGTGTGCCGGCCCGCTGCCGCGCCAGCAACACGCGCACGATCTGGGTGTGCTCGGGCGTCCAGAACGCCCGGCGCGCCAGCGCCCAGGCATCGACGATATCGCCGACCAGCACGATGCGCTCGGCTTCGACCCCCTGCAGGAAGTCGTTGAGCTCGCGGACCCTCGAGTGGCGGAATCCGAGGTGCAGGTCCGAGAGGAACAGGGTCCGCACCCGCGCCTTCGCACTGCTCCTTCGTGCGTTGCTTGCCATGCCCGCCAAGAGTGGTCGCAGGGCATGACAGCTGAGTGACAATGGCGCTAAGACTTTCTTACAAATTAGGCAGTTGCGCGTTAAAGCTAAGCTGTTGCGGTACTTACGGTGCGCACGCCCGAGATCCTCTCGGGCGGGAAATGGCAGGTGAAGGTGCTGCCGCTGCCGAATTTGCTCTGCACCTCGAGCGTAGCGCCGTGGCGCTGCAGCACGTGCTTGACGATCGCGAGCCCGAGGCCCGACCCGCCGGTCGAGCGCGAGCGGCCGGGATCGACCCGGTAGAAGCGCTCGGTGAGCCGTGGGATGTGCTCGGCCGGAATCCCCATTCCCGTATCCGTCACCGAGAAGTGGCCGCCGTCGTCATCCACCCACCAGCGCATCTCGACCGAGCCCTCGGGCGGGGTGTACTTGGCGGCGTTGTCCACGAGGTTGGAGAAGGCCGAGTGGATCTCCGGCTCGTCGCCGATCAGCTCCGCGACCGAGTCGATGCGCACGCGCACGTCGCGCGGTCGCACCGGGCGCGCCAGCACATCCTTGCGCAGCAGCGCCAGCAGCGCCGGGACCTCGATGCTCGTGCCGCCGGTGACGGCGTCGCTTTCCTCGAGCCGCGACAGCTCGAGCAGGTCGCGAATGATGCCGGTCATGCGCTCGGCCTGACGCTGCATCTCGGCCACCGGGCCGCGCAGCTCGTCATCGAGCGCCGGGTCCTGGCCGAGTGTCTCGAGGTAACCGGAGATAACGGTGAGGGGTGAGCGCAGCTCGTGCGAGGCATTGGCCACGAAATCGCGGCGCACCGCCTCGAGACGCATCTGTCGCGACACGTCGGTCACCAGCAGCAGCAACTGCCCGTCGCCGTACGGGGCGACCTGCAGCGACAGGTAGGAGTCCTCGCCGGCCGGCGGGCGAATGACCACCGAGTTCGAGAACTCGCCGCCCGCTAGGTAGCGGATGAAGTCCGGCTCGCGCAGCAGGTGCTCGATGCGCATACCGAGATCGGCCGTACGGCGCAGGTCGAGGAGCTGCCCGGCCGTGCGGTTGAACCAGACGATCTCGCGCTGCGCGTTCAGGATCACCACGCCATTGGGCAGCGCCGAGGTCGAGCGCTGCAGCTGGCGCATGAGCTGCACGAAACGTTGCTTGTGAAAGCGCTTGCGCCGGTGCAGGCGCACGATCTGCGCGACGATCTCGCCCCACACGCCGCCGACGTCGGGCGGATCGGTGAGGCTGCGGTGGCGCACCCACCATTCCAGGCGAAACAGCTGGGCGAGCACCCAACCGAGGTGCACGGCGAGCGCGCACGCGAGTCCGGCCCAGACGGAGCCGAACAGCCAACCCAGCCCCAGGCCGACCAGCACCGTACCGACCAGCCGACCCGCCGCGAACCACCATGCCTGCGTCGCGGGTTGCATCCCAAGCCCTCGCTGCGTCAGCCTCTCGCGCGCCGCCTACACCGTGCGCGCCGAGAAGCGATAGCCCGACCCGCGCACGGTCTGCACGAAGCGATCGTAACCGAATTCCTCGAGCGCCTTGCGCAGACGGCGGATGTGCACGTCGATGGTCCGCTCCTCGACGTACACGTTGCCGCCCCAGATCCGATCGAGCAGCTGGTCGCGCGTGTAGACCCGCTCCGGGTGCGTCATGAAGAACTCCAGCATGCGGTACTCGGTCGGCCCGAGTCCCACGGTGCGCTCGCCCACCATCACCCGATGACTGCCCTGGTCGAGCACCAGGCCCTCGAACTCGATCAACTCTTCGACGTTGCTGGGACCGCTGCGGCGTAACACCGCGTTGATGCGCGCCAGCAGCTCCCGCGGCGAGAAGGGCTTGGTGACGTAGTCGTCCGCGCCGCCCTCGAGTCCCGCCACCTTGTCGCCTTCCTCGGCGCGCGCGGTGAGCATGATGACCGGCAGCTCGCGTGTCTCGCGGTCGCGCTTCAATGCGCGTGTCAGCTCGAGTCCGCTCATGTCGGGAAGCATCCAGTCCACGAGCACCAGGTCCGGGCGGGTATCGGCCAACGCGGCACGCGCGGCGCGGCAGTCTTCTGCTTCGCGGACCTCGAAGCCAGCACGTTTCAGGCCGAAAGCGATCATCTCGCGGATCGGGCGCTCATCCTCGACGATTAGAACCTGTTTGGCGGGCATGTACCGGCGTCGACCTGCATGGCGCGGGTATTACAGAGGGACTGTGTTGCACATTCATGACAACCGCACAACGAAGTATGTCAGTTTAATGACTGCCTTTTTGGGGAATGCGTCACTTCGTCGCGCAGGTACACCGGCAGGGCCTCCTCCGCGGGCTGCAGCCGCCCGGACATGACCTCAGGGACGGCCAGTCGGGCGATGTCGGCGGCTGAGGGCAGGAGGTCATCCCGGGCTTCCTCGAGGACACCCGCCAGAGCCTCCTTCAGTACCGGATAGGCCGCAAGTCCGGTCCCGGCCGCCCAGATCCTGAGTCCGTCGCCCTGGGCCGTCCAGGCCTCGGGCAGCCGCACGGCCTCGGGAGCGCCCACGTGCTCCTCCCCGAGAGCGGCCGCGAGATCGCCCGCTCCCCGCTCGAAACAGCCCCAATACACCTCCTTCATGCGCGCGTCGTTCAGCACCAGCACGCGGGCGGCGGTGGGGGCGAGCCCAAGCAGGCGTTGCGCGACCGCGCGCAGATCCGACACCGGCACTACCGGGACTCCCGCCGCATGCGCGAGACCCTGCGTGATGCTCGCGGCGAGCCGCACTCCGGTGAATGCTCCGGGGCCACGGCCGAAGGCGATGGCGGTGAGGGAGCCGAGTACCGCGCCCGACTCGCCCAACAGCTCGTCGATCATCGGCAGGATGTGCGCGGCGTGTCCGCGCGGCAGCAGCTGCTCGCGTGCAATCAAGCGGCCGTCGATCAGGAGTGCCGCGGAGCAGTTCTCCGTCGCGGTGTCGAGCGCGAGAATTCTCACGGCGCGGTGGCGCTGCGCGGGCGATGAGCGCCGCGCGGGGCGTGTCTGCGCAGAAAGCGCCGGATGTCGTCCTCGTCCTGCGTCACCGTCATGGGCGGCAGCGCCTGGAAGAACACCCGGCCGTAGCTGCGGCCGAGCAGCCGCGGGTCGCAGATCACGACCGCACCGTAATCGTCTTCGCTGCGGATCAGCCTTCCGGCGCCCTGCTTGAGCGCCAGCGCCGCCTCCGGCAGCTGATAGTCGCGAAACGCGTTGCCGCCGGTCGCGCTCAGGTGCTCGATACGCGCGCGCACCAGCGGATCGTCCGGCGAGGCAAAGGGGAGCTTCTCGATGATGACGAGGCGCAGCGCCTCGCCCTTGACGTCGACGCCCTCCCAGAAGCTCGCCGTGCCCAAGAGCACCGCGTTGCCGTCGTCGCGAAAGTCCTGCAGCAGCCGCTCGCGCGGCGCCTCGCCCTGCACCAGCAGCCGGTAGTGCGGCTCCTCCCCCCAGCGCGTGCGCAGCAGCGCCGCACCCTGCGCCAGCGCGCGGTGGCTGGTGAAGAGCACGAACGCACCGCCGCCGGCTGCCTCGATCAGCGGCACCGCTGTGTCGATCACTGCGGCGACGTAGTCGGGAGAGCTCGGCTGCGGCATTGCCGCAGGCAGGTACAGCAGGCTCTGCCGCTCGTGATCGAACGGGCTATCGATGCGCAGCGTCGCGCTCTCGGCGATGCCGAGTCGGCCGGTGAAGTGCCCGAACTCCTCTCCGAGGGACAGCGTCGCGGAGGTGAAGATCCAGGCCGCACGGCGCGCCTCGATGAGTGCCCGGAAGCGCGTGCTGATGTCGAAGGGCATGAGGGTGAGTTGCACGCCGCGGGGCGTGATCTCCAGCGCCCGTGCGCCCTCGAGGTCGTCGGGTGCGGCGATGCGCGCGAGATTCATTGCGAGCTCTGCGGCACGCCCGGCCAGCGGCGCGAGCGGCCCGTCCGCACCGCCGGCGCCGAGCACCGACTGCAGCCGCCCGAGCGCGTCCGACAGCTCCGGCACCGCGGTCTCGAGCGTCGTGCCGGCATCGCTCCATGACAGGCGACTCGCGCCGCTCGCCGTGCCGCGGCTGGTCGCAGCGGCCACCGCGCGCAGCCGCTGCAGGCTCTCCTCGACCGTGCGCAGCGCCTCCGGCAGCGCGCGCCGCGCGGCGTCCTCGCCGGCCGGAGCCGCGGCGGCGTGTCTCAGCCCGGTAAGCACATCCTTCAGCAGACCCTCGATCTGGCGGCTGCTGACGCTCGCGCCGAAGAACTGCGTGGCGAGATCGGGAATCTGGTGGGCCTCATCGAGGATCACGGCGTCGGCGGAGCCGAGCAGGTCGCCGAAGCCGTCCTCCTTCAGCGCGAGGTCGGCGAGCAGCAGATGATGATTGACGATCACGATGTCCGCTTCGAGCGCCTCGCGACGCGCGAGCACCACGTGACAGCGTGAGATCTCCGGGCAGCGCAACCCCAGGCAGTTCTCGCGCGTCGAGGTGATCTCGCCCCACACGGCGTGGGAATCCGACAGGCCGCGCATCTCCGCGAGGTCACCGCGGCGGGTGGTGAGCGCCCAGCGGCGGATGCGCGCCAGCAGCGCCTGGCCGCCGCGCGCGCGCGGTGGCATTGCGGCCGCGGTGATCGACAGCTGCTCGCCACCGTCCGCCGCCCGCGCCAGCCGGTAGCGGCACAGGTAGTTGGCGCGTCCCTTGAGGAGCGCGACCCGCGCGGGACGGCCGAGAGCTGCGGTCACGAGCGGCAGGTCCTTCGCGAACAGCTGGTCCTGGAGCGTGCGCGTCCCGGTGGAGATCAACACGCGCAGACCAGCGAGCAGGGCCGGAACGAGATAAGCGAAGGTCTTGCCCGTGCCGGTCCCGGCTTCCACCACCAGGGTCTCGCGCGCGGCCAGCGCGTCTGCGACCCGCTGCGCCATGTGCAGCTGCTCGCGGCGCACCTTGAAGTCGCTGAGCGCGCGCTCGAGCGGGCCGCCCGCCCCGAATGTGTCCTCAAGGTCCAGCATCGGTATGCGCCATCCGCGCCGCTCTAGGCCGGGGCGCATCCTCGCGCGGCCGCGGTACGGGTGTCGAGACGCATATCTTCCTGAATTTGCTGCAAAGTGTCCGTGGCCCTGGGGCGCGCGGGAACAATCGCGCGGGGGCGAACCCCCGGGCGCACTCTAGCAGGGCGCCTGTATGGTCCGAGATATACTTGGTGGTCAACGGTATAGCCCGGAAGGTATCACCGGCCATAACGAGGAGCCGAGGATGGCCACACCTGCGCACACTATGACCCCGCTGCCCGAGCTGTGCGGCGCCGTGAGCGCCTGGGTGAACTCCGTGCGCGAGCTGACGCAGCCTGCGGCGGTGTACTGGTGCGAGGGCACGGAAGCGGAAGCCCGCGAGCTCACCGCGGGGCTGCTGCGCACCGAGGAACTGCTGCCGCTAAACGCCGCCAGGTTCCCGGGCTGCCATCTGTACCGCTCCGACCCGAGCGATGTGGCGCGCGTCGAGCACCTCACCTATATCTGCACGCGCTCGCAGGAGGATGCCGGACCCAACAACCACTGGATGGAGCCGCAGGCCGCGCACGCGAAGATGCGCGAGCTGTTCCGCGGCTGCATGCGCGGGCGCACCCTGTACGTGATCCCCTACTGCATGGGCCCGCTCGGCTCACCGCTGTCGCGCTGCGGCGTCGAGATCACCGACAGCGCCTACGTCGTCGTCAACATGCTGATCATGACGCGCGCGGGGCGCGCCGCCCTCGAACGCATCGCACGCGACGGCCGCTTCGTGCGCGGGCTGCACTCGACCGGTGAGCTCGACCCCCAGCGCCGCTTCATCATGCACTTTCCCGAGGAGCTCGCGATCGAGAGCTACGGCTCGGGCTACGGTGGCAACGCCCTGCTCGGCAAGAAGTGCCACGCACTGCGCATCGCCAGCTGGCAGGCGCGCTCCGAAGGCTGGCTTGCCGAGCACATGCTGATCGTCGGCCTCGAGAGTCCGCGCGGCGAAACCCATTACCTGGCGTGCGCGTTCCCGTCCTCCTGTGGCAAGACCAACCTCGCCATGCTGATCCCGCCGGCCTCGCTCCCCGGCTGGCGCGTGTTCACGGTGGGCGACGACATCGCGTGGCTGCATCCCGGCTCGGACGGACGTCTGTGGGCCATCAACCCCGAGGCGGGGCTGTTCGGGGTCGTGCCCGGCACCAACCCGGAGACCAACCGCAACGCTTACGACATGATCCGCCGCGACACGCTGTTCACCAACGTCGCGCTCACGGCCGACAACCAGCCGTGGTGGGAGGGACTGAAGAGCGGCAAGCCGGTGACCGACTGGCAGGGGCGGCCTTACGACCCGGCGCGCGGGCCGGCCGCGCATCCCAACTCACGTTTCACAGTGTCAGCCAAGCGCAATCCCGGCTACTCGCCGCACGCCGAGGACGCGCGCGGCGTGCCGATCACCGCGCTGGTGTTCGGCGGCCGGCGGCGCGAGGTGGCGCCGCTCGTGTACGAGGCCCGCGACTGGCAGCACGGCGTGCTCATGGGCGCCTCGGTCGCCTCGGAGACCACCGCCGCGGCGGTCGGTCAGGCGGGCATACTGCGGCGCGATCCGATGGCCATGCAGCCGTTCTGCGGTTACAACTTCGGCGACTACTGGCAGCACTGGCTCAACGTCGGTGCGAAGCTTGCAAGACCGCCGCGGATCTATCACGTCAACTGGTTTCGCCGCGACGCCGAGGGCAGGTTCCTGTGGCCGGGATTCGGCGAGAACCTGCGCGTACTCGCCTGGATGCTCGAGCGCTGTGCGGGCCGGACTGGGGCGAACGAGTCGGCGATCGGCTGGCTGCCGCGCCCGGAGGATCTGAACGTCGCGGGTCTGGATCTGGCGCCGGATGCGCTCGCGGCACTGCTCACGGTCGACCCGGCGCTCTGGCGCCAGGAGCTCGCCGACATCCGCGCCTATCTCGGCCGCTACGGCTCGCGGCTGCCGGCGGCGCTGCTGAGCGAGCTCGAGACCTCCGCGCGGGGCCTGGCATAGCGGCGGCTCGAACAGTCGACCGGCGGCGGTGCGGAAAGCCGCGGTCCGCTTCCGTCCTGTCTGTCAAACCTCTTCGCAGTTGAAGCGGATGGTCTGAGGCGAGCCGGCCTCCGGCAGCCGCCCGAGCCCGATCATGCCCTGGCCTTTGATCTGCAGGCTGTCGCGGCGCACGAACGACTCCTCACCGTCGGCGGTCTGCACGAACGTGCCGTTGGTGCTCTGATCGATGAGCACGAACTTGTTGCGACTGATCTCGATGCGGGCGTGCAGGCGCGAGATGAGATTCCCTTTGACCACCACGCTGTTGTCTTCAGCGCGGCCGATGGTAACGCTCGAGTGGCGCTCGTCGACCAGCAGCTCCTGGTCCTGACACCGCAGTCGCAGGCGCATCGGCCGCGAGGTGCGGGCATCCGTGGCGATGCCCGGCAACATGCTGGTGACATCCTCGGTCTGCCACAGCACTTCGTAGAGGGCGACCTCGTTCCCCTGTCCCTTGAGCGTCGCGATGTCGATCTGACGGACGGAGGTGCGCCACTCGGGCGACAGTTTCTCGATGGTCGCCGCAGTGGTAACGATCTGCCCGGCCTTCGCCTGACTGGTCATGCGGTTGGCGGTATGCACTGCCGCGCCGAACACGTCGCGGTTCTCGAGCATCACCGGGCCGAAGTGACAGCCGATGCGGATCGCGACCGGCTGGCCGTCCACATTCAGCTGCGCATGCGTGGAGATCTGCTGCTGCATCTGCGCGGCGGCATTGAGGGCCGCGTCCGCGCTCGGGAAGGTGGCCATGACCTCATCGCCCATGGTCTTGATGACCGTACCCTGGCGCTGCTCGGTGGCGCTGCGCATGACCTCGATACAGATGTCGATCATGTCGCGGGCCCGCAGGTCGCCCATGGTGTCATAGAGGCGAGTCGAGCCGACCACGTCGGCAAACAGGATCGCGAGCTCTATGTCCTTGCCCATGAGTGCGGTTGATTATACGCGAGCCCCTACGCTGCGGCCCCTGCGATGGGTCCCCCTTCAAGCCGGCCGCGGGTGACCGATCCGGCGCGGCTGCGCCCCCTCACGTCAAGGCAGGGCCCAGCCATCGTCCACGCCGGCAGCCGCTACGCGGCCGCGGGCATCGCCCGACGCAGCAGCTCCGCGCCCGCGCCGGGCAGGCGCGCCCCGTCACTCAACATGCGGCGGAAATCCCGCGCTCCGGGCTCGCCGGCGTACAGCCCCAGCATGTGGCGCGCGATTGCGGCCAGCCGTCCGCCCGCGGCGAGCTCCCGCTCGGCATAACGTGCCATGCGCTCGATCAGCGCCGCGCGTGCCGGGGGCTGCGGCGCTCCCGGCGCCAGCGCCCGCCGCAGCTCGGCGAGCACCATCGGCCGGTGATAGGCCTCGCGCCCGAGCATCACTCCGTCGCACCAGCCGAGCGCCGACAGCACGGACGCCGGCTCGCGCAGCCCGCCGTTGACGACCACCGGCAGCTGCGGGAACAGCGCCTTCAGGCGCCCCACCACCTGGTGGCGCAGCGGCGGCACCTCGCGGTTGTCCTTCGGTGACAATCCGCCCAGCACCGCCTGGCGGGCGTGCACGATCGCGGCCTGGCAGCCGGCGTCACGGATGAGCGCCACAAAATGACTCAATGCCTCGAAGTCCGCCTCGGTGTAGTCCGCCACGGCACCGCGCGCGCCGCCCGCGGCGGCGCTCACGACGCCAATGCGCATCTTCACCGTCACCGGTATGCGCACCGCGGTGCGCAGCGCCGCCACGCACTCGGCGACCCGCTCGGGCTCACGCATCAGGCAGGCGCCGAAAGCGCCGCTCGCCACCCGCTCGCTCGGACAGCCGCAGTTCAGGTTGATCTCGTCGTAGCCAGCCTGCTCGCCGGCGCGCGCCGCCGCGGCGAGCTCGTGCGGCTCGCTGCCGCCGAGCTGCAGCGCCACCGGATGCTCCTCCGGATCGAACGCCAGCAGCCGGGCGCAATCGCCGCGCACGATGGCCGCGGCCGTGATCATCTCGGTGTACAGCAACACGTCCGGCGAGAAGCCGCGCAGGAAGTAACGGCAGTGGCGGTCGGTCCAGTCCATCATCGGTGCTACGGCGATTCTTCGATCCAACTGTTGGTTGCCTCTCGAGTTTTCTTATACCGCGTTCGATGCATCAAAATTGGAGTGCGGCGATCTAATTTCCTTAGAAGGTCCCCGTACAACGTCGGAACAACGCGGCACAGGATTCGAGCTGTCGCTGACATTCCTCACCAGTAATAGTCATGTGGCCTCTTGCAGTCAGGCCAAAGGAGCAGGTCGGCATCGTAGCCCTGCAAGATACGATGCTCGAGACGATGAGCCTTGATTCGCGCCGGTTGAATGACCGTCGCGTGCGTCCACCATCCAGGCTCGTTCATGACGAGGCGCTCCATGCTGCGCCAGATTTTCGGACTCCGGCCGTGCCGAGGGATCCAAGCCCCATGGCTGAGCAGAATACGAATACGGCGGGCTTTCGCCACGCGTTCGTGGTGGCGACGTAATGCACGTTTCATCAAAACGCTCCGGTTTCAAGGTCACTACGTCATGTCGAACTCCTTTGCCGCTAAAGCGGCGTTACCAAGTTGGTTGCTTCAAGCACGGTCGAATGAGGTCAAGAACTCGTCCAGTCTTCGAGGCGCAAGGTGTCGATCCGGCTGAATTCTCGCATGTTGTGGGTCACCAGAATGACGTCCAACGCTGCCGCGTGAGCGCCAATCAAAGTATCCAGGGGGCCTATCGGGGTGCCGCGTTTTTCAAGCGATGCGCGCATTTGTCCGTAGCTTGCCGCCGCGTCGCTGTCAAAGCTCGCGATCTCGAGCGCCAGCAGGAACTCGGCAAGCGCCGCGTGGGCCTCATCATGGCGGCTGCTCTTAGCAGCACCAAATGCAAGCTCGCCCAGGGTTATCGAGGAGATCCCCACGTGGCCGATTGACTTACCGCGCAACTTCTTCAATACGCTCGCCGGCTTGCCTTTGATGATCGCGATGCAGGTATCGATGTCGAGCATCCACTTCATTGCAAGGGTTCCCGACGATCGATTTCCGCAGGCTGTCCGCGAGTCTCCATGAAGTCCGGTGGGAACTTGGCGAGACTCTCTATCAACGCCTCCCACGATCTGGCCTTCGGCAGCAAGACGACGGCAGTGCCGATGCGCTTGATGAACACCTCCTTGCCGGGAAAGCGAAACTCCTTCGGCAGACGTACCGCCTGACTCTCGCCATTCTTGAACAGTTTTGCAGTCTTCATTAAAGTGCTCCGAACATATATACTAGTAGTATATATGTTACTTGGAGGATGACAAGCGTGCGCTTGTAGTCGCGAAACGCGAGGAGACGTAAAGGTGGCAAGCGTTTTCGGGTGCGCTTAAGTATCTGACTCAACGAGCGAAACGGATTTCGTCGCTCCAATCCATCACGGCGCCGGTCGTCTTGAGCATCGCGAACGTAGCGCTACGCAGAGTTGCGCCGCTGTCAACGCGTGTGCGCGAGCTCTTCGCGAACGATCTCCCGCACCTGCTCCACCGTCATCGGCTTCTTGGCGGTGCCCACGTGCTGCGCGAGTGCCTCGTTGATGAGCGTCTGATAACCAATTCCCGTCCGTGCGGACTCAGCCTTGAATGCGGCGAGGATCTGATCGTCGATGTAGATCGTGATGCGGGTCTTACCCTTCGTCGGCACCGCCTGCCCCCGTCGTCCCTTGGAGAAATCGTACTCAGCCTTCATAGTTTCTCCGCTCCTTCGCGGTCGCCCTTCGAACAGAGATGAGGCGCTCGCCGTCGACACGCTCGGTCCAGACCCAACCATTAGCTCACCAGCGGCGTTCATCCCGAGCGTAATCCAACGATGCTCGCCTTCAGAGGAATCGCCCTCGATCGTCAGACCCAGCGGATCGTTCAACACGCCCTCCCCCTCGACCAGAGAGAGGCCGTGCTTGGCGATGTTGGCCGCGTCCTTATCGGGATCGAATTTCGAACCCACGTACGTACCATATATGCACGTTGTACATACGTCAAGAGCCTGCCGATGAACCTGAGGACTCGCTGGCGGCGTCATCGTCCGTAAGCAGGAATCGGTAAAATCGCTCCGGAGCCTCCAGGAACCGGCGTGTCAGTTGGAAATGCTCGGTTTCCTGGTAAGGCACTACCTTGATCTGCCCGTCCTCCGGCCAGTGGCTACGGGACACAACGTAGCCTCCTCATTCAATCCAAAGAGGAGCCGTAATGACTTGGACAACATAGTTTGCCTTTATGTCGTTTAAAACATATATTCCATTTATGTCTTTCAGGTCATATACCGCGACCATATGAAACCACTCCCTCTTCAGACACCGGCTCAACTCGCCGATCACTTACGCTCCTTCCGCAAGGCCCGTGGCCTGACCCAGGCCCAATTGGGCCGGTTGGTGGGCATCGATCAAGCCCGTATGGCCCGGATCGAGAAAGACCCGGACCGCGTGAGCGTTAACGTCCTTATGAAGGTGCTTGCTGCACTTCGCGTGCGAGTTCTGCTACAGCCCCTCGACACTTCCAAGACCACTGTCGACCACAACACTGACTGGTAGATCATGGCAGCGCTTGTGATCTGGATGAACGGAGAGCGTGTCGGGGAATGGACCACCCTCCGCACAGGCACACCCGTCTTTCGCTATGAGATCGCCTGGGCACAGTCTCCCAGCGTCCGACCCCTTTCACTGTCTCTGCCGATCACCGCGGACCGCGAGGTCCGAGGTAATGCCGTCGACTACTACTTCGACAATCTCCTCCCTGATAGCACCGAGATTCGCCGCCGAATCCGCACGCGTTTTCAAACGCGCTCTACTGGCGCCTTTGATCTCCTGAGCGCCATCGGGCGTGACTGCGCCGGAGCGGTACAACTACTTCCTCCTGGCGAAACACCGCACGGCTGGAACCGAATCGACGCAAAGCCTCTAAGTCCCTTGGAAGTCGAAGCGACGCTGCGAGAAGTTACCGTCGCAACGCCGCTGGGTGCGGAACAACAGAATGAATTCCGAGTTTCTCTGGCCGGCGCCCAGGAGAAGACTGCGCTGCTGCGCATGGGCGGAAAGTGGTTTCAACCGCTCAACGCTACTCCCACAACCCACATCCTGAAGCTCCCTCTGGGTACGGTGGGGAATTTCCAGGGAGACTTTTCCGACTCGGTAGAAAATGAATGGCTGTGCGGACAGCTATTGCGAGAGCTTGGCTTCCAAACCGCCGCGAGCGAGATCGCGCGATTTGGCAAGCAGCGTGTCCTTGTGGTAACTCGCTTTGACCGCCGCTGGAATGGCGTAACGGACCAGGAAGCACAGCGCCGTTCATTCAAGCCAACTCGGGGTACTTGGATTGCGCGGCTACCTCAGGAGGATTTCTGTCAAGCATTGGGACTGCCGCCTACGCGGCGCTACGAGTCCGAGGGCGGCCCATCGATCGAGAGTTCGCTCTCCCTGCTCGCAGGCAGTGAGTCTCCCGACCACGATCAGTCCACTTTTTTGTTAGTACAGCTAAGTTTCTGGCTTCTCGCGGCAATCGATGGTCACGGAAAGAACTTTTCGATCTTTCACCGTCGAGGTGGAACGTATGGACTTACGCCACTCTACGACGTGCTTTCTGCGTGGCCGGTAATCGGACACAAACGAAACGAACTCGCCCTGGAGCGGGCCAAGATGGCGATGGCAATCCACGGCCGCCGCGCTCACTATCGAATCGATGAAATTACAGGGCGTCACTGGCGAGAACTTGCCGATCGTACCGCCATTACAGATCTCTGGAGTCGAATGCAGGCGCTCGTTGACAGGGCGCCTGCTGCGTTCGAACGACTGGAGGCAGCACTCCCAGCACATTTCCCGGAACACGTTTTCACGCGAATACGAACTGGTGTCGTGAATCAGGCGAGACGCTTCAAGGCTAGCGCCGGCGCCTCAAACCCGCGCCTCGCGAGGGGCTCGAGCTCTTGAGGCTATATAGCTAGTCGACCTTCGTCGCCACGCCGTCGTCCAGCAACGTCCAATGCTGGTTGTCGTCTGAGACTTCGAAGGTAAAGAGTTGCTTGTTCGGCGAAACGAACCTGAAGGTGTGCCTGCAAAAGTGCTTTACGCCCGTGCCGCCCGTGCATTCGAATGGCGTGATCCACTCATTCCCGTCGATCGCGACCACTTGCTGCTGCACCGAACCTTCCTCGTCCAGACTCAGACGCCTGTACTGCTTGTCGATGTCGCTGTAGGTGAAGAGCGAGAGATTGTTATCCGGCTTCCCTCTTTTGGTATTGACCTCGCCGTGCAGAATGTCGCAGACCATCCAGTTCTTGTGCGGCAGCCACGCACACCGATTGTCAACGCGCGTCGTTGTGGCAGGGGAAGGGGAGTATTTGGTCACGTAGCTCTGGATCGTCAACGTCCAGTGGCCTTCCCAGATGCGAAGCTTGTCAAGCGGAGAGGACGCTTGCGGCGTCGCCGCACCTGCGGGGAGCCCAAGAAGCAGTGCCGCAGCCGCCCCGAGGAGCCGGAAAGAACGCACGCTACGCTTGTCGAGATCGGTGTGAAACATTTGCCGTCCCCCGATGTACCAAAGATAACGGGCTTCATTACACCAACCGGTCGGTATGCAGTCAACGATATCAGGCTGGTGTGTGCCCCAAAGCCGCCGCCAGCGACACCGTTCAAGCTTGACAATCGATTTCCGTCGGATCGATCCTCCGCGCGGCTCCAAGGGAAGGAACCCATCATGTCGCCACCGTCGAGGGACGTGCCACGTCCGACCCAGGTGTTGCTTGCGATCTTGGCCCTCGGAGTATGGGGCTTGCTGCTGCGGCCCTATCTGCCGATCGCCGCGGCCGCTACCCAATTCTCCGGGGCTCCGAACTCTCCGACATTCGACACCCTGACCGTCCAACGAATCAACGTCGTGGATCCGGACGGCAAGTTGCGCTTGGTCATCGCCAACGGGGCACAGCTGTTGATTTCCGACCCGCAAGGTCGTCCTCGCATCCGCATAGGCGTGAATAATGCGGGCGAGCCGAGCCTCGTGATGCTGAGCCGCGAAGGGACAGAGGTGTATCGCGCCGGCAAGTAAGCTGCGGAACCCCAACGGCCATCATCAAGGCATCGGCGCAGCGATGACTCCAAACCCCGCTCGTTCTCCGCCAGATTCCACCCACATCGTCGAGGTCCTCGCCTATCCGGCCGTGCAGTTGCTTGATGTAACGGGGCCCCTTCAGGTGTTCGCATCCGCCAATGACTTGATGGCCAAGGCGGGCGAAGCCAGGCCCTACGCGATCCGGCTCGTGGCGCCGGGCGGTGATAGCGTCGAGGCCTCGGCCGGCGTCGCGCTCGTTGCAGATCCCTTGTCATCGCTCGAGACAGGCGTAGACACCCTGATGGTTGCAGGCGGTGAGAATTTCAACTCGATGTCGATGGATGCTGTGCTGGTCGATTGGGTGCGCGAACGTAGCAGGCAGGCCAGTCGCATCGCATCGATCTGCACCGGTGCTTTTCTGCTCGCCGCCTCCGGGGTGCTCGACGGGCGCCGGGCGGCTACTCACTGGCAACACTGCGCCGAACTCGCCCGCCGTTTTCCCGCCGTGCACGTCGAGTCCGACCCCATCTTCGTGCGCGATGGTTCAGTGTGGACTTCGGCCGGAGTCACCGCCGGCATCGATCTGGCATTAGCGCTCGTGGAACAGGATCTCGGACGAACGGTGGCACTGTCGGTGGCTCGGTACCTCGTGGTGTTCCTCAAGCGACCCGGAGGCCAGGCACAGTTCAGCGAAGCTCTGTCTCTGCAGGCAGCCGAGGATAAGTTCGGGTCGCTGCATGGCTGGATCAGCAGGCATCTTGCGGAAGATCTTTCGCTTCCGACTCTTGCCAGCCAAGCCGGGATGAGCGAGCGCAGCTTCAGCCGGCATTATGCCGAGTTGACTGGACTTACGCCGGCGCGTGCCGTCGAGCGGCTCAGAGTGCAAGGGGCGCGGCACTTGCTCACAGACACACGCTTGCCGATCAAGCGCATTTCTCAGCGTTGCGGCTTTGGCTCAGAAGAGACGATGCGCCGCAGCTTTCTGCGCCTGCTGAGCGTCACACCGCAAGACTATAGAGCCAGATTCCGCTCGTGATCAGCACGCAGCCGGCACCTTTCCAGCTGAATCATCCGAACGAAACCGGGCCTACCGCTCCTTGCCAGCGGATGACCTTAGTCGGGTCCTTCGGGTCCATGTAGAAGAAATGCGTCATCGTCGGCCGCACCGTCGGCTTCGTCTTGTCATCCGGCGTCATCGTAACGATGCCGCGGAACACCTTCAGCGACCCGCCGTCCCAGTATTCGTGAATGTCATGATGGGCCGTGAATCCCGTGTCAATGAATTTGCGCAGATTCTCACGGATCGCCTCGCGTCCGTGCCAATCCGCGACGCCCAGGTTACCGATGGCATCCTTTGCGAAACAGTCGAAGCCTTTGCCAAATGTCTTATCATCAATTTCCTTCCAGAAGGCCAGGAGCCATTCCGGCGGCTGCGTTTTTGTGAACGATACTGTGGACATCTCTTTCTCCTGAGTCTGTTGAGTGTTGGCGCGGCCAGGAGCGGCCGTGGTGAAACTCCACGATTGGCAATTTACGATCGGCCGCGATCGCATAGCTGCCAATAGACCCTCGGTTTCCGCCAAGAGGGGGCGCCCGTCCAACGGCAAGACCTATGCACGTAGCATCGACAATGCGGCGGTCTGTTATTCCTCGATACGAAGGGCGACGAGACCGGTGGTCTCGCTACGGCGAGGCTGCAGAACGAGGGTGTGACGCTATCTCTTTCGGCCCCTCAACCGGATGCCGCCCAGCCCGAGCATGCCCGCGAGAATCAGCTCCCAGGTCCCGGGCTCCGGGACGGGGGAACTGCCGGGCACCACGTCGATATTGATAGAGCTGCTGCCGAGCGTCTCGGTCAAAGACAGCCCACCGAGGCCCGAGCAGTCCCATACGCCGCCGCCCTTGTCCAGACAATTGGCACCGTCGAAGGACAGGGTGCTGAAATCGAAAGTGACGCTCGAATTGTCGGTCGCGCTCGCGATACCCGCGCCAACCGGACTGAAGTTGAAGATTGCGAAACTGTCGCCAGCCGCCAGCGTGAAGCCCTTGGTCAAATCGAGCGCGAGTCCGCCCTCGAGGATTGCGTTTCCGGTGACTGCGAGCGACCCGTACTGCGCGCGGGTATCGCCTCCGAGCTCCAGCTCGAGCACCCCGTCTTCGTTCTGCTCGAAGTTGCCCGGTATCATCTCGGGCGCGGCGAGCTGCAGCAGTCCGTCGTTCGTCACCTTGCCCGCGCCGCCCTGGACGCTGATGTCATTGCGAGCCCCTTTGTCCTGCTCCGATTGACATAAGCGCTGGAAGAGTGCGGCGCAGCATAGTCGGATAACTCTCCGAACCCCTGAGCGGACCTGCGATCGCGTCGGCTAGTATTCAGTCGCTGAGCTGCCCTCAGCCCACTCGAGCGATCCAAGCCCAATGTCGGCGCCGCAGGGGTCCAGTGCCCTTCCTCCCGTTGACCTCGCCCGCACATTCGAGCGAGCCCGCGCCGCATGGGCGGCCGGACAGGGGGACGAGGCTGAGATGGCCTGCCGGCAGGTGCTCGCGGCGTGGCCCGGCCAACCCGGACGCGACGTATTTGCTCGGCCCGATGGCCTATGCGTTCGGCAACCTTGACCTGGCCGTCGCGCATATGCGTCAGGCCTGCCAGTCGCCGCGGGCGCCCGCGGTCTATTCCAGCGATTTCGCCGAGATCTGCCGCCAGAAAGGGGCCCTCGCGCCCAGGGCCCTCACGCTCAAGGAGCTCGAGCGGCTCGACGAGGCGCTCGAGGCGGCCAAGCGCGCGGTCCTGGTCGCGCCGCACAGCCCGGAGCCGCACAACGCAACGGGCCAGGTCTTCCAGGCGATGGGGGAGTTCGAGGCGGCGCTCGCATCCTACGATCGCGCGGCGGCATCGCCCGGCCCGGCACAATTGGACGCGGTCATCAACCGGGGGACACTCTTCATGGAGTTCGGCCGCAGGGCCGAGGCGATCAAGGCGATGGAGCAGGCAGCAATTGCCTACCCCGATACCTCCGGAATTCTCTTCGCTCAGACCGAGCTCAAGCGACTTGAAAGGGGCGATCCTCTGATCGGTCAGCTGCAAGCCCTGCTGGCGCGCGAAGGGAGCTCGCTCACCGAGCGGGCGACGCTCCATTTCGGCCTCGGTAAGGCGTTACTGGACATCGATGAGTCCGCGCATGCGTTCCGCCACTACGACGAAGGCAATCGGCTCAAGCGCTCGACCTTGACTTACGATGCGGACGCGGATGAGCGCTGGATGGAGAGCATCGCGGAGGTGTTTTCGCCGCCACTGCTCGCCGCGAAAGCGGACATCGGCGCGCGCTCGGAGCTGCCGGTGTTCATCGTCGGCATGCCCCGCTCTGGGACGACGCTCGTTGAGCAGATCCTGGCCTCGCACCCATTGGTGCACGGCGCCGGCGAACTCAAGTGCTTGCGAAGCCTGGTCGATGGAATCGAGAACTTCCCGGCCGGCGTGCCCAACCTGACCGGCGCGCAACTGACGGCGCTCGGCGAAGCCTATCTGGCCTTCGGCGCACCAATGGCCGCCGGCCGCCGGTATCTCCTGGACAAGATGCCTTCCAACTTCCAGCTCTGCGGCATGATCCGCCTCATTCTCCCGGACGCGCGCATCATTCACTGCCGGCGCGATCCCGTCGACACCTGCCTCTCGTGCTACACGAAGCTGTTCGCCGGCGAACAGGCGTTCACGTACGATCAGACCGAGCTCGGGCGCTTCCACCGCGCCTATCAGAAGCTCATGGCACACTGGCGCGCGACATTGCCCGCCTCTCATTTTCTCGAGGTGGACTACGAGGCAGTGGTCGAGGGCATCGAGACGCAGACGCGACGCATGCTTGCTTTCCTCAGCCTGCCTTGGGACGAGAGTTGCCTGCGGTTCCACGAAACCGAGCGTCCGATCAGGACCGCAAGCGTCAACCAGGTGCGCGAGCCGCTTTACCGCACCTCGGCCGGCCGCTGGCGCAAGCACGCCTCGCAGCTCACGCGGTTACTCGAGGCTCTGGGCGTTGCGTCTCCATAGTGTCCTCCAGCCTCATCACCGGCCTGATCGCCCTCCTTGCTGCCGCGGGCGTGATCATCCGGCCGCTGCGCATACCCGAGGCGGTTTGGGCGGTGGCAGGAGCGGCCTTGCTGGTTGCACTCAACCTGCTGGCGCCCGCCGATGCCCTCGTTGGGGTCTCCAGGGGCATCGATGTCTATCTCTTTCTTGCGGGCATGATGTTGCTTGCCGAGATCGGGCGCCAGGAAGGTCTATTTGACTGGCTGGCCGCCATTGCCACCCGACATTCCCGAGGATCTGCCAGTAGACTGTTTCTGCTCATCTACACAGTCGGCATCCTGGTAACGACGTTCCTGTCCAATGATGCGACCGCCGTGGTGCTCACGCCGGCTGTGGCCGCCGTCGCTCGCAGCGCCAAGGCGCAGCAGCCCCTTCCCTATGTGCTGATCTGCGCATTCATCGCCAATGCGGCGTCGTTCGTGCTGCCGATCTCAAATCCCGCCAACCTCGTCATCTACGGCAGTCATATGCCGCCACTTCTGCAATGGTTGCCCCGCTACCTGCTGCCGTCAGGGTTGTCGATTGTTGCGACGTACGTAGTGCTTCGCTGGACGCAGCGAAGCGCGCTCGAGCAGACGATCGCGTCGGATATAGCCGCACCGCACCTGTCGGCCGCGGGTAAGACGGCTGCGCTGGGCATCGTGGCGACAGCGATTGCCCTCCTCGCGGCCTCGGCCATGGACATGCAGCTTGGCTTGCCGACCGCCGTCGCAGGCACGCTCACGGCCCTGGTCGTGCTGATTCTTGAAAGGAAGAGTCCCTGGCCCACGATCAAAGGGATCCCGTGGGGTGTATTGCCGCTGGTAGCCGGACTCTTCGTTCTCGTAGAGGCTCTCGATAAAGCCGGGCTGATGCGCTTCCTGAGGATACTTCTGCAGGACGAGGCAAGCCGCTCGGCCGCTTCGACGGCATGGGGTGCCGGGATCCTCATCGCCATCGTGAGCAATCTGGTGAATAACCTGCCCGCCGCACTGATCGCCGGCAGCGCGATAGGCAGTGCCCACGCGCCTGACGCGGTCACGCGAGCCGTGCTGATTGGCGTCAACCTCGGACCCAATCTCTCGGTCACCGGTTCACTCGCGACCATTCTGTGGCTCACCGCACTTCGCCGCGAGGGACTGCACGTCAGCGCCGCCGTGTTCCTCAAACTCGGAATGCTCGTGATGCCGCCCGCGCTGCTGTTGGCGATCGGCGCGGCATTGCTGACGCACTGATCCAGTGACGACCGCCCCGAAGAAGGAAGGCTTCAAGCAGTCCTCGCTCGACGCGATTAATTTTTTACTGGCAGACGTGCGCGGCGCAGTAGGGCCGTACCTCAATGTCTTCCTCGTGACGCAGCAACACTGGAGCCAGTCCAGGGTTGGCCTGATCACGATGATAGCCGGCCTTCTCGGCATCGCCGTTCAGACGCCGATCGGTGCATTCATCGACGAGACTCACGCCAAGCGCGGCGTGATCGTACTGTCACTCGCGGTGCTGGCCGTAACTGCCGCAGTGATTTTTGCCCTGCCGACCTTTTGGCCAGTGATGATCGCGAACAGCCTGATGGGTGTCGTCGGGGACGTCTTCGGGCCGGCGGTCGCGGCCCTGACTCTGGGCCTTTTTACGCGGCAGGAGCTCGCGCGACGCATGGGGCGAAATTCCGCCTACGATCACGCCGGCAATGTCGCCATCGCTGTGCTTGCCGGCGCTGTCGGATACTTCTTTTCACAGCGTGCCGTGTTCCTGCTGGTGCCGGTGTTCGCGGCTCTGGCTGCCGTGGCGGTACTGTCGATTCCGTATCATGCCATCGACCACAACCGCGCACGGGATCTCGAAACGGCTTCGCAGACGTCCGCCGGCAATGGCGCGGTAGCGGCAGGCTACGAGGTGCTGTTCCAGATAAAACCACTGATGATCTTTGGTTTGTGCGTCATGTTGTTCCATTTTGCCAATGCACCGCTGCTGCCGCTGGTGGGCCAGAAGCTCGCAGCCGCGCACGCCAGGGAGGCTACCGCGATGATGTCGACTTGCATCATCGCGGCACAGCTGGTCATGCTGCCGATTGCCCTGCTCGTCGGACACAAGGCTGACACCTGGGGCCGCAAACCGCTCTTTCTGGCCGGGTTCATCATCCTGCCTATTCGCGCCGTGCTCTACACGCTCTCGGACAACAGCCTGTGGCTGATTGGGGTGCAGCTGCTCGATGGCATAGGGGCGGGCATCTTCGGTGCGCTTGCACCACTGGTGATCGCTGACATCATGCGCGGCACGGGGCGCTTCAATCTCGCCCAAGGCGTCATCGCCACCGCGGTTGGAATCGGAGCGTCACTGAGCGGGTTGGCGGCTGGTGAGGTCGTCGATCATTTTGGCTATAGCGCCACATTCCTGGCGCTTGGCGCTGTCGCCGCCGTCGCACTCGGTACGTTTGCCCTTTGGATGCCCGAAACCGCAGAACGGGCAGTTCAACAGCCGGCGCGCTAGCGCGAGCGGACGATTTCGGATCCGTCCGGTAGCAGTCCGCCCGTGTCTGCGGGGTAGCCCGCGGCGGCAAACTGCCGCGCCTTCGCGGCAAAATATGCTTTCACCCATTTGAAGCGCTCACCGCTCTTCTTCAGACCGACGGAGTCTGCGATCGACGCCAGGCTGATGGTCTTGCCGCGCGCACCCCAGTTGCCTTCGGTCACTTCCTCGATGGTTACCAGCACATTGGCGCCCTGCTGCGGATCGCTCGGGTCTCCGGCTACTGCGACGATTGCGGCCTTGACGGCCGCGTGCACGTCAGATTTGTTTGACTGACTCATGTAGCCTTCCGGGATACTCACGCGAACGAGGAATTTCCCCGGCGGCTTCACGTGTGTGGCATCGGTTCGCCCGCCTACCCACCAATCACCCGACGGAACTTCCGTAAAAAGGACCGTAGCGAAAGCGAGGCCACCCGGTGTCTTTGCCCCGCCTTCCATCCCCAGGAGCACGTCCGTGAATCTCTGAGCGAGGTCCGCCTTGTGCTCTCCCGCAAGGGCTCCTTGCGGGTAGTACAGCTGCAATACTGGCATGTGATCTGTCCTCTTCAGGGCGCGGTTTCGATAATCAGCAGATCGGCGTTCTGATCGCCGGTGCGCAAGCTGACGCGTTCGGCCGCCCAGATGCCGGTGCTGTCCCGCCGCCCGAGCTGTGTGTCATTCACAAAGGCCTCGCCTTCGATCGCAAACACATACACGCCGTGCTCCTTCGCGCTCAGCGCGTAGTCGAGTGTCATGGGTATGTTGCTCGAGAGCCGCGATATCTTCACATCCTGAGCCACGCGCACGGCTCCATCGGCGTTGCCGACCAGCGTGACGAGCCTGTTGCGCTCGGCCACCGCATCAAATCGGGACCGACTGTACGACGGAGGCAGTAACAGCTGGTTGGGCATCATCCATACATAGATGATATTTGCGTCTTCGTTCTTGAGGCTGAGCTCGCAACGCTTGCCGCCGGAGCCCGCAGAGAAGGCGTAGTAGTCGCCGGCGTTCAGCTGATCGATGTTACCCACCGTGTTGACGTGCGTCAGTTGCCCCTGAAGTACGAAGGCGCAGATGATGAAGTTGTGATGGGGATGGATGTTGTATCCGCACCCCGTGCCGCTGAAGAGCTCATCGCCAAAGACGCGCACGCGCCCGAAACCCCTGTGCCCCGCCTGGTAGGGCCCGAAGTTGAAGCTCGAGTGACGCTCGAGAGTCGCATCCGGGTGACCTCCGATGTAGGACGAGCTCTCTCCCGTCGACAGGAACTTGTTGTAGCCTCGCTCTTTGGCGCGCAGAACGAATGAAGTGTTCATATCAGGCCTCGCCCGCGGCAGTCCTGGTTAGGCGCTTAGGCGCCGCACCGGCTGGCCCGGCGCATAAGGAATCTCGACCATCTCGAACAGGCGTTTAGGGGTTCCGCAGTCAGGACACACCCAGTCCGCGGGGATATCCGCCCATCTCGTGCCGGCCGCCAGACCGTGCTCCGCAGAGCCGAGCGCCTCGTCGTAGAGAAAGCCGCACCCCAAGCACATCCATCGCTTAAATGGTTCGACGCTCATCCTTTAATCCCCCGTGATCCAGAGGTCTATAACAGCGACGCCGCCCGCTCTCCGGCCTTCTTGCCGTACTCCAACGCCGAGCCCCAGTGCTGTGCGCCATTCAGCTCCGAATGTCCGATCGCGACGTATCCGTAACCTTCGCGCACTCGCTCGAGCGGACTGGCCTTGCCGTCCCTGCCGTAGTGAAAGCCCGGCGGCTCTATCAATCGCGCATGGCCCCAGCGATTGAGCACTATCGCCGCAATGTCCCGCTCCGGTTTGAAACCGTAGGCCGCATACATACGTGTCATTTGTCTGCGTATCCGTAGCTCAAAGTCCGCGTAGGGCGTCGCGAGGAACAACGCCCGCGCCGCAGCACCCTGTTGCGCCGCCGGCAGCCCCGGGATCGGCAATCCCAAATAGAATGAAAGTACGGCCGGGCGGTCTGGATGTAGCGGCGGCGCGTGCCCGCCGCTCGTCATCGTCTGACGAAGATTGCAGCAGTAGCCGAAACTGCCGGCGTCATCGAACCAGCGGCATGCCGTAACGTCGAGGTCGTAGAGGAAGCGCCACTGCCGCAGCGCCACGTTGACGATGAGCGCGGGCGCATAGGAAAACTGGTCATAGGCAGCCCGAAGATCATCGGGCATATCGACCAAAATGTGCTTGTTGACCCACCCGCCACTTGCCATCACGACGGTGCGCGCTCCGACTCTAAACAGCGCCCCACCCTTCTCGTAGGTCACCCGCAGCCGACTACCACTCGACTCAGAGCTCGCATGCTCGACACGCAGCGCCATCGCTTCCAGTCGAATGCGCGCGGCCTGCGTGTCGCGATCCAATGCAGCAAAATCGACCGGGTCATACATCAGACTGCTGAAATCCTTCCCCGGCAGTGCGGCCGGCAGCAGACCCCGCAGCAGGGCGCGCGGAAAGGGCGAGTTGCCGCCCGGGAACGACAGCGCCATGGGCCGGTCCGGTGGCTCGACGAGTTGCCTGCCAAGCCGTGCGGAGGCGGCATCGGCGCTCACGCCACTCAAGAGGCCCACGATGGGCTCGACGAGGCGCGTCACAGCCGGGTCGTAACCGCGAACCCTCTCGAGATAGTCTTTGTAGGTGAGGGTGTCGAGATAGCGATCCTGCGCTTCGCTGACGGGCCCGTTGTCAGCTCTCCAGCGCAACAGGTCGCGGCGAGCGGTTTCGGAGAAAGGACTGTCACTAAGCCCGCTGCTCCAGATATTGCGCCGCCAGAGGGGCTTGCCGTCCGGACCCTCGCCAAAAAAGTACCCCACATCGACTTGCGACTCCTGGAAGCCATCCATGTTCGAATAGTTATCCCGGGCGAAGCGCAGCGGCTTGAGCCGCGCATCCCAGGGCTGCCATGAATACTCGCGGGGAATCGCGAACTCGGTGAAAAAGGCGTCGGCGAGCGAGCCGCTGCCCGGGGCCGGAACTCCGAAATCGTTCGATCCTTGCGGCCCCATGAGGCGCTCGCCGGCGACAATGAATTCGTTCTGTCGCGCCTCGCCGCCGAGCATCGAATGATTCTCCAGGAGCAGCACGCGCTTGCCGCTTCCAGCCGCCTTGGTGAAGTAGTACGCCGCGCTCAGCCCCGCGATGCCACCACCGACAACGACCAGATCAAAATCCCCGGCAGGTCTCGCGGCAGCGAATGCCGAGGCGTCGTAAGCACCGTCGCGGAGCCGATGCGCCGCCTGAACGACGCGCCAGGTATTGCCGTTCGCTTTGGCATAGTCACCGACGCCACCGTACCCGGTGAACGTGTCGGCCGGAGGGGTAGCCGCGCGCAAACTGCCGGCAAAGGGTGCCCCGAGCAGCGCCGCGCCGGCACCAACCAGCGCTCCATTCACGAAGTCGCGGCGCGTGATCTGCGTGTCCAGGCCCAGCCTGCGGCGTTCTTCGTCATCCGGCCCGTCACCCATCGCATGACACCTTATCTAATGCGAGACCCACACCTGGCTGGGCGAGCCGTTACAGGTATTGATAACCAACGGCGCACCTTGGGAAGGATTGCCGCCGCCGATGTCGAGACATTTTCCGCCGATGCCGATGATCGTGCCGTTCCCGGCGACCCAGTTCTGGCTCGGTGAGCCGCTGCATGGCGTGTAAATGACCGCCGCACCATCGTTAGGAGCGCTTCCCTGCACGTCCAGGCAGAAGCCACCGACACCGGTGATCTGTCCATGGCCGTTGAAGGACCATTGCTGATTCCGCCACGGGTCACAGATCTTCATGTTCACGCGAGCACCGGGCTCTGGCGAACCGTGATTCACCACGTTCATGCACATGTTGGTGTTACCGCTCGTAATCTGGGCGCTCGTCGCGCAGCCGCTGATCGCGCAAAACAGCAGCGCCAGCAAGGCTGGCGCTAGCAGGTGTCTGATCATCTGATGTTCTCCGGATCGTGTATCAAAGCTCGGTCATTCCCAAACTGCGGTGAGAATCCGATTGTCCTTATCCAGAATGAGCGTGAGACGGTTGGGATTTGAGTCCGCTTCCGCTATGCCGTCGGAGGGTCGAACGATGCGCGTCTGCGGGGGAACCTGCTCCTCACGGACAACCTCACCACGGCCACCGGAACCAGAGCCGCCTTTCGGGATGAATGTCTTGCCGACGCACTTGCCACAGTCTTCGAGAGTGGACTTGCTCTCGGAGTAGCCCGGAAGAGCCGTCACGCTGACCGCGTTGGTTGCTGCATGGACGTTGACTCCCTTGAAGGGGTGGCCGGTTTCCAAGGGAAGAATGGCTTCGAGTATCTCGTAGCCCGTCGCGTCCGCCGCGACCTCTGGCGGCCGCGCGACAAAAATAAGGTGCAGGATCCCGTCGGCGGGAACACCTCGAGAAAGCGGGACCAGCTCAGCCTCCTCCCACCCCGCACTGCTCGCTATAGCTCTGACGCGAACGATGTCCAGCGAGGGTGCGTGGGCACTGCGGATGACCTCGACACTCGTAATGCGCAGCACGGCGTGCGCCTGACTGTCGTTCGCGCCCCCGCTGGTGGCGGGCGCGTCCGTGGGAGGCGCACCCGTGTATTGGGGCTGCCCTGCGGCGGACGGCGGTTGCGCCGCGGCGCTGGCGCCCAGGCCCAGGAGCACGATGCCCGCCGCAAGTGCGGCACCCACATGGATATTGCTCATCGTCGTAGTCTCCGTAGTTGATCAGACCCGCATCTCGAGCCGCACCGACTCCGATCGCCTGGTGAGGTCCTGGAGCACTTGCTGTACCGATTGCGCGTCTGCGTGCCGCTGCAACTGGTCGAACGCCTCCAGAATGATGTCCGTGGGTACCATCTGAGTCAGGGCACAGAAGCCCGTGCGGCCGCTGTCGAATGAGCCGTTCTCGCTGAGCTTGTTGATGGGCGCGCCGCCGCCACACACCGAGAAGTATTCACACGAGGCCCGGCAGCGTGCGACGCCGGCGTGGATGTCCCGTGTCATGGCCTGCATGGCGGCACTGGCTTGCATCTCCTCGAGCGAATGCGTCAGAACGTTGCCGACGATGTAATCGTCGTAGGCCGCGTTCTTCAGGCCGAGGAGCTCGGGGGAAAAGCTCGATACGTTTCCGCGACAATCGACGTTCAGCATCGCGAACGGCACGACCTGAATGTTGTCGAGCTCGCCGTCTCCGGGGCGAAATACCCGGGGAATGATCCCGTCGATCTCACGGATCATGTGAATACGATCATCACGGCGCGCTTCGCGCCAGAAATGCGCCAGGAAACGACGGAAGCGCTCCTGGGGCGCATGACTGGCAAAGAGCTCAGAGACGTGGTCGCCCTCGGACTCCTCGACATTGAAGCAAACGTTCTCGATACCCTCGGCCCGATAGAACTCGAGCATCTCATCGGGTGCGTCCAGACTCTGGTCCGTCAGAACCGAGATCACATGGAACGGAACCTCCTCGCTGCGCAACAGACGAATGCCCGCGATCGCCTTGTCGAACGTGCTGCGGCCGTTACGAGCCACACGGTGCGCATCGTTGAAGCGTCGCGGTCCGTCGATGCTGACCCCGACCCCCACCTGCCACTTCTTGAACAGCTCGCACCAGGCTTTCGAGAGCAGCATGCCGTTCGTCTGCACCGAGTGGCGCAACTGAAGCTCCGGCGGCCGCAGCGACTCGATGAGGCTGAAGGCCTCCTCGTAGTAGCTCACCGGCATCACCAGAGGCTCGCCCGCATGCCAGATCACCGTCAGCTGCTCGCCCGCCCACCCCGAGGCAAACACCCTCTCGAAGAGCGTCCGCAGGATGTCCCGGGACATCGTCGCCTTGTTCGTGCGGTCCGGCAGGTAGCAATAATTGCAGTTGATGTTGCAGAACGGTGTGGGCTGCACGACCACCACCGAGATCCTGGGCTTACGGTGCTCGTTGATGGGCTCTGGCATGACGCACCTCCTTGGCTCCAGGGCCTCAGCCGTTGTGCCAGAAGTTGTGCCAGCCGTTGCCCCAGTTGGGCCAGCCACCGTTACCCCAGCCACCATTGCCCCAGCCGCCGTTGTGCCAGCCGCCGCCATTGCCCCAGCCGCCGTTGTGCCAGCCGAAGCGCCAGCCACCATTTCCCCAACCCGGGTGCCAGCGGCCCCAGCCGCCGTTGCCCCACCAAGTGGGGACGAGACCGCCGCCGGCGATCGGGTCGACCTGAGCCGAGCCCTCAGTGGCTGGCGTTGCGATCTCGGCGACTCCGGCGCGAATGGCTTGCAGACGCGCCGCGACGCCCGGCTGGTCGGCAGGATCTGCGGCGGGGACGGCGGACGCGGCCGCCTGAGCGGACGACATCGCCAGGAGAAGCGATGCACCCAGTGCCCCGACGGGCAATACCAGGGACAGCGCCTTCGAGACCGGATACTTCGCTGACATGTGAAACTCCCCCTTGTTCGAATCGCATCGGTCTGCAGATCCGCGGCGCGACGTTACACGACCGGCACGCCGCGATCCAACCTGGCTCTCCCGCCAAGTTCGCGCTCCAGTATTTGGAGGGCTACATCGTCATCTTCAGGGCATCGGTGCTGGACTCCATCCGCATGTCCATTCCACCCCACGCCTTCTCATCATCAGGATAGACGTGAGTCATCCAGCCGAAGACCACCGGAATCCACAAGCCGTGCGCCGCCTTGCAGGCGTCCTCGGTTTGGATGCTGCCCCGCGGCCCGAATGGCGTGTCCGGCCCGAACTGCGCGCTGAGGGGCAAGGTTCGTGGGCCGCCGCAGAAGTCCACATGACGATGCCAGGTCGCTACGCTCAGCGGAGCGATCTCGTTCAGTCGCTCTGGCGTTGAATCTCGGGGCGCCGTGTACATCACACCGACAGCCTTCATGCCCGCGGGCGTGCGCCGGTAAAGGATCGATCCGGGTTGCCGGTAATCGACCTGCTGCTGCTCTCTGCGGGCGACGTGGTAGTTCGTGTAATGGACCTCCTCACCCATTCGGCCGGTCGGATGAAACGGCTTATAGCCATCGCGCAGCGCCAGGCTCACATCCGCATAACGCGCCAGCACTTCGCGGGCAGCAACCAGGATCTCCCGGGCGCGCCGCTCGTCGCCAGGCTGGGGCTTGCCCTTTAAGGACATCTGCATGTGATTGCCCATCTTCATGGAGGGCACCGACGTCTCGTCGGTCTTGCCGCCGTAGTGGCTCAGCAACTGCTCCCACAGCGGAAACTCCTGCGCCATCGCGACGGTGAGGCAGCCGCACAGTATCAAAGCTGCCGTGAGGAACTTCACCATCGAGGACTCCCGTCAGACTCGGCCAGAGCCGAGATCCCGACTGGCTTGAAAGTCGCGGGCGATCTCGTTGCGGATTCGATCACGCAGCTGTTCGCCCACGGGAGTTTTATCCAACAGCGAGAGCAACCGTTCCTCGGAGACGATCCCACGACGCGCCAGTTCTCGCGTGAAGACAAAATCCTTGGCGCGGGAAGCGACGTACTTTGAAATCGCCAGATCGTGGGGTTCCAAACACAATCCCTTGACCCCTTGTGTGTCTCCTGGAGGCAGATCGACCAATCGATCCTTCCAACCCTCAGGCAGGGTTGCGGTCTGCTCGTCAACGGGATCAGCGTAATAGCCGAAGGTCTCGTGGAATCGCGAATAGACGCCGATCGCATTCAGCCATTCGGTTCGCTCAGGAGTTTTTGCAGCCAGCAAGTCCACCTCAGCAGACTTGATGATGTCGTCGGCAACATCTGGATGCTTGCCATGCAGGGCCTGACTACCGACGATTATGAATTGCTTCTCTCCGGTGATACGGCCGGCGGCCCGCAGCACGTGATCAAGCTCCTGCTTCTTCATGGAGCTTCTTCACCTCTGCTGGTGGCAACAGTCCCACATACGGCATGGATTGCCGCAATCTCACCGCGTCCTCGTCGCGCCCCAGCATTGCGGCAAATAGCGAGCCGTCGTCATCGCTTTGAGCGATTCGCCGCCACTCATCGTATGCCGAGACCCAGACGCCTCGATGCTCCCAGCGATGGAGGTTCGCAAGAATCTGGGCGCGTATCTCCCGCGGCGTACAGCGTCGAATCACTGCAAGAGACAGCGCATGTCTGAGCTGATCCAGCTCCTGATGCGAGTATCCCCCGCGCCCCGAAGGGCGCAGGCCGTGCTCGCTGAGTTCCAGCGCGTCCCCTTCCCCGACACCCCAAGCGTCGAGGGTCGATCTGGGCAGGATGACCCCCAGAGAGTTCCCGATACGTCGCAGAGGAACCTTCATGCGCCGAATTATTACGCGTTATAACAATGCAGAACAACCGTCATATAACTCATTCATTTGACTAGATATTTAATCTGATGGCGTCCTATCGCCAGCTCAGAGCGCCGCCGACCAGCACGTTGAAGGGCGCCGCTGTCTCGAAGTAGCCCTTGTTCGAATCGTCGACGATCAGCGAGCCGACGTAGTGGCGGTTCAGGAGATTGTTGATGCGCACGAACAGGCTCCAGTCGCCGCTCGGCCAGCGCGCGGCATAGCCGCCACTCACCCCGAACACTGCGTAGCCGGGCGCGAACACGCTGTTGACGTCGTTGGCGGCCACGGTACTCACGTACTGGGCTTCGGCGGCCGCGAACGGCCCGAGCTCGTCGCCGAAACGGACGGTGCCGAAGACGTTGTTCTTCGGCACGCCGGGCAGTCGGTTACCCGCCGGCACAAGCGCGTCCGGCACCGCGCACGGTGCGGTCGTGCAGGTGAAATAGGCATCCGTGTAGGTGGCTTCGACGTACGTGTAGGCGAGCTGCAGGTGCCAGGGGGCAGCGAAACGCCAGTCGAGCCCGGCCTCGGCGCCGCGCCGCGTGGTGCGGCCGCTGTTCTGGTAGGTCGAGCGGCCGCCGAGGTTCGTATCCACAACGATCTCATCGTGCGTGTTGGTATTGAAGATCGTGGCCTCGGCGTTGAAGGACGGCAGCAGCTGGAACTTCGCGCCGAGCTCGCTGTTGGCGCTGCGCGCGGGCCTGAGGTCGAAGTTCGGGCCCGCCTCGCCGTCGGGGCGGTAGGCGAGCTCGGAGCCGAGCGGGGTCTCAAAGCCTCGTCCCCAGGAGGCGTACAGGTGCACCCAGGGGCGCAGCTTGAAGGTGAGGCCGGCGACCGGAGTACCGGCGGTGTAGGTGACACTCCCACCGTCATTGCCGTTGGTCGGAGTCATGAAGTGGTCCTGGACGCTGAAGTTCACGTCGCTGTTGCGCAGACCGAGCATGAGCGACCAGAGGGACGCGAAGTCCCAGGTGACCTGCGTGTACTCGTCGATGTCGTAGGTGATGTCGTTCTCGTTGCGGCGCAGCTCGCCCTCGACGCCCAGGGTGGTATCCGCGAAGTTGTCGTAGCCGCGGCGCAGCTCGTCGTACCAGTCATAGCTCACCCCCAGCACCCAGGAGAACGGCCGCCCCGCCAGCTCGGTCTGCCACGACCAGCGCGCATCGCTGCCGCCGAAATCGCGGTCAAGGTCCACCACTCCACCGGAGCTCGTCGGCGACAGCTGCGCGGCAAGGGGGATCGCGAGGAATTGCAGCACGCTGCGGTCTCCGCCGTAGCCCATGAGCTGGAAGGACTGACTGTCGGTGAGCTGCAGGTTCCAGATAAGGCCTGCCTGCTGCTGTTGCAGGCTCTTGCGCGTGTCGAAGAGCAGCGCCGCCGGGGCTGCCTGGTTGGGCGCGGTGGCGAACTGCGCCGAGGTGAGACCGAGGGGATCTTGCGCGTCCGGGCGGGAGATGAGGTTCAGGATCAGCGACAGGTGATTGCGCTCGTCGACCTGGTAGCCGAGCTTGGCGTTGAAGGACTCGTTTTCAGCGGCGCTATGCGGGCGGTAGCCGTCGACCGAAAAATGCGTGAACGCGGCGTTGTAGTTGAAATCGCCGGCAGCTCCGGAGGCATCGAGTCCGGCGCGCCATACATCGAAGCTGCCGTAGGCGGCTGAGGCGCGCACCTGGTCCGGCTGCGCGCCGTCGGCGGTGAAGACCTGGATGACACCGCCCGAGGAGTTGCCGTAGAGCGCCGAGAAGGGGCCGCGCAGCACCTCGACCCGGGCAGCCGAATCCAGGTTCAACTGCGATACCTGTCCCTGGCCGTCGGCGCCTGTGGCCGGGATGCCGTCCTGGTAGATGCGCACGCCGCGGACGCCGAAGGCGGAGTTGGCGCCGATGCCGCGGATGGAGATCTGCTGGTCTTGTGCGTAGTTGTTGCGGTCGCGGGCGAGGAGCCCGGGCACCGTGGCTATGTCGTCCGAGAGGTTGATCCCGAGGGCGTCGTCGATGAGCTGCTGCGCCGGGACGCTGGAGATCGCGGCCGGCACGTCGAAGGTGTTGCTGGCGATGCGGGTCGCCGTGACAGTCACCGACTCGAGCGCAGCCGCCGGAGCCGACGAGGGCTGGTCGGCCGTCGAGACCTGACTTGCGACCACGAGCGCGATGGCCGCACCGGACAGAGCTCTCACCGCTGACGCGCTTTCAGCATTGATGTATGAACAGGTCCTCGCGGGCGCTGGCAGTCTTCAGGCTAGGGCTGGATCAGCCGCCCAGAGCGCGCCAGAACACCTCGCAAATCGCGCAGCGCTGGAAACACCTCATTATTCCAATCCGCGCCCTGCGCATCGTAGGCACGCTGCTCGTATTCGACGATCTCCTTATCTTCGCGGAAGATGTTCTCGGTGAACCAGGTGACGAACGGCCACGCCAGCTGGATCAATCCTGGAATCGGCGGTTTCTTCACCGACAGGTAGCCATAGGTGCGGTTAGTGCGCTGCTCGGCGTCCCAAGGCGTGTAGCCGAGCCACACATCGAGCACCGGATCCTGTGTCTCCTTGATGTCGCGCCCCAACCATACCTTGAGGCTCTGCGACGGGTAGTCGGTGCGGATACGCATGTGGTCGCGGAAGTCCTTCTTCTTCGCGCCTCGCCCACGCGTGAGATCTACGATGACCTTTTCGCCGACGGACTGCTTGCCCTCGGTACGCTTGAAGCTGTACTCGACCTGCGCCCACGACTCGCCGTGGTCACGCCCGATGCAGTGAGCGCGGATCGAGCCCATCTGCTTGCGATGCATGAACTGGTGGTTCATGTCGAAGAGGTTCTCGTGCATGAAGGTGTAGTGGCAGGCCACTTCGCGGTACAGCCTGCGGGTCTTGTAGTCCTTGCGCCGGGACGAGCCGAGGCTCGCGGGCAGGCGGCCCGCCGCGAGCGCGCGTTCGCCAGGGAACACGAGGATGACCCCGTCGACTTCGCTCACTGGATAGCTCTTCACGCCGTTCGGCAGCCGCTCCTTGCCGAAGTAAGGCACGCTCACGCACGTGCCGCTGCAGTCGTAGGTCCAGCCGTGGTAGTGACACTTGAGCTGATCGCCCACTACCACGCCGAGGTGCAGCGGTACCTGGCGGTGAGCGCAGCGGTCCTCGAGCGCAAACACGCGGCCCTGTGCGCCGCGGTACAGGACGATCGGCTCGCCGGCAAAGCGCCGGCCGAGCGCCTTGCCGGGCAGCAACTCATGCGACCAGGCGACCGGGTACCAGTAGTCCGGGTGTGCGCCGATGCGGCGCAAGTCGATGGCGTTGGACGCGTTGGTCGCACGCCGCAGGATCTGGGTCGGGGTGTCTTCCGTCATGGTGTGATTGTGCGCGGAGTCCAGCCAATGGTACAGGCAGTGAGGTGCGCGTTCACGGATCCGGCGGATTGTGGGCGCGCAGAAACGCCACCGAGCTTTGCAGCATCTGCAGGCGGGTCTCGCCGCGCGACAGCCAGTGATCCTCGCCCGCGAGCGGCACGAGCTCGGCGTCCTTGTGAGCCGCGTGCAGCGCGTCGTACATCGCCTGGCTCTGCTCGTACGGCACCACGACGTCCTCGCGGCCGTGAATCAGTAGCACCGGCACCGTGATCGCATCCAGGTGTTTGATGGGCGAGATCGCCTCCAGGGCCGGATCATCCGGGCCACTCGCGCCGATGAAACGCTCCCAGTAGCGCTGCACTGCGGTGTCGCGGCCGTAGTGCTGATTGTTCACCCAGTGGAGCCAGCTACGCAGATCGGCCATGCCCGCCACTGAGACGGCGCAACGATAGACGCCTGGGTCGAGCGAGGCGCCGGCGAGCGCCGCGTAGCCGCCGTAGCTCGCCCCGACGATACACACGCGCGCCGGATCGATGATCCCTTCGTGAGCGAGGTAGCGCACGCCGTCGGAGAGGTCGGTCTGCATCTTGCGGCCCCACTCGCCGAAGCCCCTGGCCAGGTACGAGTGGCCCAGGTCGGAGCCGCGGTAGTTCGGTCGCACAACGGCGTAGCCCTGAGCGGCGAGCGCCTGCGACCACCAGTCGAAGTCCGCCGTGTCGCGCAACCCGGGGCCGCCGTGCGGGAGCACGATGAGCGGTAGCTTCTGCGCGGGCTTGCCGCGCGGCAGAGTAAGGTACGCCGGGATTCTGAGGCCGTCGGAGGCGCTGTAGTCGATGCGCCGCACCTCGAGCGGCCTGATGCCCTCGTAGACATCTCCCAGCGGCTCGGCACGGTGGGTGTCGAGGTCGACCAGCTCAAAGCAGTAGCCGTCGCGCTCGCCTTCGACGCGCACGATCATCTTGCGAAAGTCCGCGTCGGCCGACTCGAGCAGCACGTGCTCATTGGGGAAGGCGCGCACGGCGGCCTGCCACGACTGCTGCACGGACGGATCGAAGAACACGTACTCCTCGCTATCGCCGACGTGCACGCCGCCAATCATGCGGAAGTTCCGCGAGTCCTCGATGGGCCGATCGAGCGTCTCCTTCTCGGCCAGCGGCGCGCCGATGGAGCCATCCTTCAGCGACAGCAGCCGCCACACGGCATCGCCGTCCTCGACGCGCTGCAGGAGCAGCGTGTCGGCGACCGGGCCCGGGCCGAGGATGCGGGGAAAATCGATGGAGTCATCGCCCGAGGCGACTTGCTGCATGCGGCCGTCGCGGTTGACGAGGAGGCTCCAGTGGTGACTCCCCTGTTCGTAGGTTTGCTCTCCTACGACCTCACCCGCGCTGTCGATGGTCCATGAGTCGGTGGAGCCGCGCCTGTCGATGAAGCCGTCGCGGCCGCCCGAACGCAAGATGCGCGAGCTGTCGAACTCCAGGTCCACCCGCACGAGGGCCGGCACGACCTCGCGCCCGCGTCCGTGCGACTCCGGGCGGCCGATGACCTGCAGACCCGTGACGAACAGTATCGTGTGATCCTGGATGCGCCTGACGGTCGCATTGCCGGTGATCATGGTCATCAGACTTATGCCGCTGGACGGATTCGGCTGGGGGACCATGTAGTCCCTGCCTGTCTTCAAGTCGAAGATCTGCAACTGGCTCCATTCGCGCGTCCTCCACAGGAAACCTGTCGAGAACCCTGCCGGCTGGTTGAGGGTATTCGGCACCGCCGTGACGGAGGTGAAGATCATCAGACGGTCGTTGTCGGCCCAGCGGATGCTGCGCAGCTTCTGATCACCGGCACGCAGCAGGCCGAGCTGCTTGCCGCTCGTCAGATCCTGCACCACCACGGCGCGCGCGTTCGCATCGGTCCTGACGAAGGCGAGCCGCGATCCGTCCGGAGACAGTACGACGTTCTCGTAATGCGGCAGCCGCCCGTAGGCCTCGAGCGGGGGCGTCGCAGTCGCGGGCGTCGCAGCCGCCGGCGCGGCCAGAGCGAGGCAGACGATCAGGCCATGGATCGCCTTTCGGGCACCGAACGTAGGCATGTCCCACCCCCGGGTTGCGGCGCGATTCTAGCAGCGCGACCTCGGGGCGGGCGAGCGCTCTCGAAACTATCTCTTGTCGAACTCCGCGCTGATCGTGATCGTCGTTTCGTCGCTCACTATCGGAACATACTTGCCAAGCCCGAATTGCGATCTCATGACCATGCCCTTCGCGTCGAAGCCCGCAATCACGCCCTTGCCGGAGAATGGAGAGTTGCCGGCGCCGTGAAAAGTGACATCGAGCACGACCGGTTTTGTAACGTTGTGCATGGTCAAGTCGCCTGTCACTTCGAAGGTGGTGGGGCCGGTGCGAACAACCTTCGTCGAGGTGAACTTCATCCAAGGATAGTTCTCCGCGTCGAAGAACTCGTCGGAGAATAGCTCGCCGTTAAGCTCTCTATTGGTGGTTTCGACCAGGGCAATCGGCACCTTCACATCAAGCTTTGTTGCGGCGAACGCTTTGGGGTCGATCACCAGCGTTCCCGTGGCCGCCGGAAAGGTACCCCAATACTCCGAGAAACCCATGTGGTCGACACCGTAGCGAACCAGCGTCTCCTTGGTAGAGATGTCGTACGTCCCTGCGGGAAGCTGATCCAGTTCGATGCGCACCTTGTGGACGCCAGGCGCTACTACGGCCGTGCCGGGACCCGGTTTGCTCTGCTGCGGCGCTTGTCCCGCCACCGCGACACCGGAGAGAACGACGGCCGAGACCGCGACGGTCATCAATGCGAGCGACTTCATGACGATCCCCCTGACCGCTTGAGCCGCCGCTGTGGCAGCGGCATATCACTGCGGACGTTTACCTGCAGTATAAAGATCCGGTGCGCACGGATTTGGGGACCCTGCGCCGGAGCGATGCGCCAATGCGCCGGTCCGATGGACCGACCGAGCGCATCACGCGCAGAACTAGGGAGCTAGTTTGGCGCGAATGAACACGCTGTAACCATCTGGCTCACTGCCGTACCAGGGAACCAGAGCCGAGGGAATCGAAAACCGACTGAAGACCCCGCCTATCCCGAACCGAAGATGGCGGTACTCAGCGAAGTCGAACACATAGCCGAGGCTCGCCTTCTGAATCAGGAAAGGTACGCCGAACAGGGGCTGGCCAGACTCGAAGAGGTCATCTTTGACGACGTGCTCGTATCGGCAAAACAGGGTATGGCCGCCTGCGAGTCTCACTGCCGAATCAAGCAGGTAGCCGTCCGTGTGGCGTTGCCCGCTGGGCGCGTCTCGTCCCCAGGCGAGCGTCGTTTGCCAGTGCGCGCTGCCGATCGGCCGGTCGTAGATGACTGAGGCTGTCGAGCGCTGCACCGAGGTGTTGGGCTGGAGCTGCTCAGGACTGGCGAGGTAGCCGGTACTCGCCTGCAGCGAAAGATGCGCGCTCGGGTTGTATGACAGGCGCGCCGCCCACGAATCGAATGATCGGAACTGCACGCTGTAGCGATCCTCGTCCGGCTCGCGACCATTGAACGACGAGGCTTCGAGCTTCCAGTTTCGCCACACCGCGCCTAACGTTACGACGCCAAAGGTGATGTGCGTTGCATCCAGCCAATGGTGGGTGAGCGGTGCATCAGGGTTGTCCTCCGACGACGCCCGGTCCATGTACACAGGCGGGCCGAGCGCCGGCTCACCGACGGGGCCGCCGTAGATGAACACTGAAGTGGAATCGGACAGCGTCTTGCTATAGGAACCGGCTACCTCCATGAGGAGGTTGTGCGGATGCTGGCGGTCAATGAGCGGGGTGCGACCGTTCGCCGTTTCGCCCGTCTGAAAGAGAAGCGGATAGCCGCTCGGCCCGCCCAGGGGTTCGAGGGAAGCCATGAAGCGCCCGCCCACCACGCCGTCGCCAATCGGGCGGCTCCCCATCAGCATGAGCATGCTTTCATTGAATGTTTGTGAGTCACCGCGCGGGCCGCTCTGGTCGGTGTATACGCCCGTCAGATAACCCTGCGCCATGAGGTCCCATGGCCCCGACATGGTCTGCAGCCCCTCCATGGGCGCACTGTCTGGTTGCCAGCTCGTTCCCGAAGCTTCCCGACTCATTGCATACGGGCCGAAGGCACCCTGCATCGACATGCCACTGTCTGACATGTCCATGCTCGGATCCGTCACATGCGGGGGCGCTCCCGCCTGGGACTCACCCTGGAGGTCTGCCGCATGGGTCGCACACCCGACGAGACTCATCCCAATCAGAAGTGGTCTTGCCACCCACCGCTGCGCACAATTCGATCGCATTGATGTCCCCAACAGAAAGGCGTTGAAGACGATCCCGTGATCGTCCGAAAGCCGCTGAACCAACAACGCTTGGGGATTTAGGCGATTGGAGGCCGAAGGAGCGGCGCAAGAACACCGCGATCAATTCGCTCGCGCACGGGGAACACAATGACCGGAGCGACAGCAGTCAGCGCCAACGGCGGCCATGTGCATACCAGGGCGAGCAGTAAGGGACAATTGCACTGGCACGCGCCATTCGCGCAACACGGTAGGCTCTGGTGGCCGTTATTTGTCGACCCTGTAGCGCCCTGCGTGTGTTCACCGCAGTGATGATGCGGGATGCCAGCATGGTGGGTTGCCGGCACTCCGAACGGAGTGATTGCCGCCTGAGACAGGATGACGGCCACCGCAACGTAGCGTGCCCAGCGGGATGTCGCGCGCATCGAGCTGCCGGTTGACTGAGCCATCCCTTAGCCTAACACGGGTCAGTCGGCTCTAGACTCCGCTCACCCGCTTCAGCTTGACCACGATCACTTCGCCGGTGGGCGCTTCGATACGGCCGTCCTTGAGTGTGTTCGCCCGCGGATTCACGCCGCTGAAATCGAGCGGCACACCAAGCTCCTTAGGATAGTGCGGAGTGCAGCCCTCCGGACTCAGCTGCAGCCGCTGCTCGCCGGCCGAATAGCTGCTCCCCCGCGGGTGGAGTTTGCACTCGCCATCTCCCGATGCCGCCTGGTATTGCAACGTGCCTTCGATGCCGCCGTCGTCGTCCACACGGCTGATGCTCAGGCTGACGACACGCAGCAGCTGCCTGCCCGACGCATCGACATATTCGCCGCGCCAGGTGCCCGATAGGTCCGGCCGGGCGGGCGCAGTTGTCGTGGTGAGTGGTGTGACGATCGCGGGCACGGCTGTCGCGGCGGCCATCTGTGCCGGCGGCGCCGCCGGCGCTTCGGCCGCTGGGTTCGGGACCGCGGGCGGTGGCGCAGCAGGTTCCGTGGATGCCGGGGTCTGCGCCGCCGTCGACGAGTCGAGGGGGGCATCCGGCCGCTTCACATGCAGCCGCTCCCCGTGGCGGATCATCGTGCCGAGCACGACCATCGCGACCAGCACCGCCACGATGGCCGGGCGTGCTCCACGCAACCCTCGCGCCGCAGGGGACGGTGCCGGAGAAGCTGGCGCCGAGTTGTCGCTCGGCTTTGCGGCGACCGACGGCGCGGACGGGCGCGGCAACGATTCGCGCTGCAGTGTCGCAGCGAAGTAGTCGAACGCCATCGTCTGGCGCGGGTCGCGCGCCGGCGGCGCGCTCTCGAAAGCGGTGGTGCCGTTCGGCTGGGAAATGGGAGTCGGATCCTCACTCATCGATGGCAAGTACTCGAGCGCCACCGTCTCGCTCGGATCCACCCGCGCTGTCGTCAGCGTGGCGGTAGGGCCCACTCGCGGTATCGCCACCGTGCCAGTCGGACCCACTCGCGGTATCGCCACCGTGCCGGTCGGACCCACTCGCGGTATCGCCACCGTGCCGGTCGGCCCCACCCGCGGTGTCGCCACCGTGCCGGTCGGACGCAACTGCGGCGCGGCCCCATTTCCTGCGGGTATATCCGGCAGCGCAAGCAAGAACTCGTCAACGCTCTGGAAGCGCGCCTCTGGCTCCTTGGCGATCGCGCGCAGCACCGCGTCCACGACCGGCCCCGGAATATCGCGACAGTGGACCGTCGGCGGCTCCGGCAGATCGTTCACATGGGCGTTCAGGACGCTGTACTCGGTCTTGCCGCGGGGATCGAACGGCGGCTGCCCGCTCAAGAGCTGGTAGAGCGTGACCCCGAGGGCATACACGTCGGTGCGGCAATCGACAGGGTTACCGAGAATCTGCTCGGGCGCCATGTAGAGCGGACTGCCGATGCTGGTGCTGGCCTTGGTTCCGCCCGTGACGCCCTGTCGCTTGGCAATGCCGAAATCCATCACCTTGACGACGCCGTCCCTGGTGATCATCAGGTTGCTCGACTTGAGATCCCGATGAATGATGCCGGCGCGATGCGCAGCCGCGACGCCGCGCAACGCCTGCTTGAAGAGCGGTACAGCCTCGTGCGCCGGGATCGCCCCGCGTCGCCGGATCAACTGCTCCAGGCTCTCGCCGTCGATGAACTCCATCACTGCGACGGGCGCGCCGTCATGGACGAAGTAGTCGAAGAGCAGCGCGACGTTCGGGTGATTGAGCGCCGCTTGCATGCGCGCTTCCTGACGGAAGCGCTCGACGAAGTCAGGGCCGTTGCGGGCCTCGGCGCCCATCACCTTGATCGCGACCGGCCGGTCGAGATTCACGTCGAGGCCCTTGTAAACAACGCCCATCGCGCCGCAACCGACGAGCTCCAGGACGCGATAGTGGTCTATGAGCTCGCCGATCATGGTCGATACCGAGGACTCCCCTGCGCGGCAGCAGCAAATGCTCGGTCACTGCGCCTGTCGGATTGCGTCCAGGACGCCGGGATCCGGAGCCGCGTTGCCGTCGACAATCAAGGTCGGGCGCACCCCCGGACCGCTCGGCGGCTCGTTCGGCCCGATGCCCTTGGAGGCCGCTTGCATTGCCTCCATGACTTGGGCCTCCTGCTCGTTGTCCATGGCGTTGAGATCGTTGAGCCCGATACGCGTCTGCGAGCCCTGAGGGCAGTCCGACGGTCCGCTCAACTCGACCACAACTGGGATCGTCCAGTCGTCGTTGCTCATTCCGCCGGTACGCTTTATGTAGTCATCGGCGCTCAACGAGCAGTAGCCGCTGCCGGTACCTGACGGAACGTGCAGCGGCTGTACGACCTGGAAGAACACATGATTCGGCCTGAGCGCCGGCGGACCGCTCTGAGTCGTCACGGTCGCCGGCGTCGCCGCAGCGGCTTGCTGCTCCTCCAGCCGAACTTTGATCTGGGCATTGAGCTCCGCCTTGACTTGCGGCGTGATAGCTGGCGGCGCGGCGACCGACGCAGACGGCATATCGGTTGGCTGCGGCGCCGGCGGTGCATCGCTCGCCTGCGGAGCAGGCGCCGGCTCGCCGGGTTGTGCGGTGGGCTCCGCATAGCTCGAATCCGGAGCTGGCTCGACAGCAGCGTCCGGAAGCGGCGGCTGCGGTGCCGGCGCGGCGGTCTGCGCGATATAGGCCGTCTGCATGCTCTGCGCGATGATGTAGTCGGTCATCCACTGATCCGGGCTCACGTATACCGGATACGGCGTGAAACGCGCGCCGTACATCGGGTACCACGGCTGCCACTGCCAACCCCAGCTGTAGGCCACCGGATGCGGCCATGCGCCGAGCGCCCAGCCGTAGTAGACCGCGGGGAATCGCACCGCCGGCACGAACGTCTCGTACGCGAAGGCTCTGCCGAACTGGTGCCAGACGTGGTGTTGGTAAACACGCGTATAGAGGATATGGCCGGAGTTGACGAAGGTGCGGCTCACGAGCCCCGGTCGAATCGTGTGCTCGACCGTGCCGCTGAGGGTGTGGCCGTAACGAACCACGCGGACCTGGCCGCCGGCCGGGGCGTGGGAGACCTCGCCTGCCCAACCGCCACCGGCGAGATGGCTCTGGCGCTCGACGCCGCGAGCGGCCATCTGCCGCTGCTGGTTTGCGATCGGGCGCGCGCGCGTATAGGAAACGTCCGCGCGTCCAGCGGCATGGATACCCGCCGCGGGCGCCGGATTAGTACGGCGGCTCGGTCGCGCATAGGCCTGTCGCCGCGCAGCCGGCCGCTGCTGCCCCTCGGAGGGTCGGTACTCACGCCTCTGCTGCGCATCGACCGAGGCGATACCGGCAACGCTGCCGAGCGCGATCAAAGCGAGGGTCGCGCAGGCCCTACGGTCCACACTCCACATATTGTCACTCCAGATGCCGCGGGCCAGTGTGGCGCCGCCCTGGAAGAAAGAAGCGGATAACTGTAGCGCGCGGTGTACGCGGCGGTGCGAACTGTGTCGCGGAAAGGCGGGCAGCTGCAGAGCTTTGAGAACCGCAGCACACTCCCGATAGCTCCCAGAGCCAGACGGCTGGTGACCCCTACGGTGCGGCAGATGCTGCGGTAGGGGTCGTTAATCGCCGCCGATGAGCCCGTCGAACTGCCCTGCGAATCAACAAAGCAGGCTCACTGCCCGGCGTGGAGCGGCCCAAACGTGTGGGCAAGCAAAAGCGTGCCCCGAGATCACATTGCCAAGATGAGGCAAGGTGTTGGCGAGGAACGCGCCTCCGAAGAAGTACGCGACATAGTGGTACCAGCGCACGTCGAGCATTCTATCTGCAGATTGCAATCGAAAGTGCGCGAGTGCAGCATCACTGCGACCCCATGAGCAGCGTTTCTGGCAGTACTCCGTCGACACCAACGTGGGGTGGCCGGCTGTTACGGTTCCCCTTGAGCCGGATGGTAGTAGCCCTGGTGGCGATTGCCGTGCCATTTGCGGCGGTGGCAATCCCATTCAATCTATTCGTATCGGACAAGTCCCTTAAGAAGGTCGGGGCTCTGCTGCTCGCCGCGATCGTGGTCAGCGCCTATATGGGGTACGTGCGCCTCGCCGAGAAGCGATCCGCGTCGGAGCTCTCGGGACCGCACGCACTACGCGAACTCGGCGCCGGCGTGTTGCTGGGGGCGATGCTCCTGTCGCTGACGATCGGCGTACTCGCGGCGCTGGGCGTGTATCAGGTGACCGGGGTCAACGGATGGGCCGCCATGCTCGCAACCGTGCCCGGATTCATCCTGGGCGCGGTTCTCGAAGAAGTCGTCATGCGCGGAATTATCTTTCGGATGCTGGAACAATCGCTGGGAAGCTGGATCGCTCTGGCGCTATCGGCACTCATCTTCGGTGCCCTTCACCTGCTCAATCACGGAGCCACGCTGCTCAACGCAGCCGCCATCATGCTCGAGGCAGGGATAATGCTGGCCGCGGCATACATGCTCACCCGCCGTCTCTGGCTGTGCATTGGCATTCATTTTGCCTGGAACTTTACTCAGGGAGGAATCTTCTCCGCCGCGGTTTCCGGCGGAGCAGCCCGGGGTTTACTGCAAGCGAAGCTGGTCGGTGCCCAATGGCTGACGGGCGGGGCATTCGGGGTGGAAGCATCCGCCGTGGCAGTGGTGGTTTGCACTTCCATGGGTATCGTGTTGGTGATCGCTGCCCTGAGAAGGGGCAACGTCATCCAGCCCTTCTGGTCGGTCGAGGGTGCGACCACCCAGGCCGCGTGAGCCTGATTGTGATTACGTGCCCATCCGTTCGGCCCATTGAGCGCGCCACGCGCTGGCCTCAAACGGATCCCCAAAGTACTGTGTTTCCCTTGCAACCTTGTCGCCTCGGAACTCCCCGTGGATATTCGAGCACCGCATCTTCCAGATAGATGTCGTGCTCCGTTTCAAAATCGCTGGCATCGGATGCGGCCCAATGCCGATCGAGTGCCGCACGTATCTCCTGCCACGTCGACATCGTGATCTGCAATTGTCGCTGTTCCGCCGGACGCATAGACTCGTTACGAGATGGGCAACAGAATCCTCGTCCTGTACGGGTCCTACCGTAGTGACCGCAAAGGAATCCGATTGGCGCAGTTCGCCATGGGCAGACTTCGCGCTCGCGGCGAGGACGTCGAGCTGATCGACGCCAGGGCGATTGGCCTGCCGATGCTGGATCGCATGCTGAAGGAATACCCTGCGGGCGCGGCGCCGGCGGCGCTGGCGAGCCTGGGAGCGAAGATCCGCCAGGCCGACGCGTTCGTGTTCGTGGTTGGTGAGTACAACTGGGGCATGCAACCCGGGCTCAAGAACCTCACCGACCACTTTCTCGAGGAGTGGTTCTGGCGGCCCGCGGCGATCGCGAGCTATTCGGCGGGACGGCTATCCGGCACTCGATCGAGCTACGCCTGGCACAACACGCTGTGCGAGATGGGGATGGTCGTCATCTCCAGCACCCTCACCGTCGGTCCGATCGCCGAGACGCTGAACCCGGCCGGTGAGCCGATCGGGGAAGGCGGTGCGGCGCTCGAGCGCGCGTTCCCCAACTTCGCCGACGATCTCGCGTGGTGGACGGAGGCCGCGAAAGCCCAGCGGGCCAGACGCGCACCGCCCTACTGAGGCGCGCACACCCCCGGCGCTCGGGCAGCGCCAGGGGTGCGCTGGCTGTGTTATTTCAGAATCAGTTGACGGACCAGCTGACTGCCGAGCTCCTTGCGCAACTTCTCGCGATCGACGGCCGCGGAAGACGCCTTGGGCAATGAGCCGAACGCCTTCTTCGCAAGCGGATCCATGCGCGCCTGCAGGTTGTCGAACGCGGCCATGTTCTTATAACTGATCGTGAAGACCAGATCCGCATCCTGTGGATCGCGCGCCCGGGCCTCGTATATAGCCCAGTCAACGACGATTCCCTCCTTCTTGGCCTCGTCCAGGATCGGCTTGTAGGTCTTGTCGAGGTAGCGCATGTACTCGTCGAACATGCCGGGCTGCGTGCGAACGAAGTTCACGACCAGCACCGGGCCCTCGGTGTAGGCATGATCTTCCTGCGCGAGTGCCAGCGACGTCGTAGTTGTCAGGATTGCTGTCGACAGCAACAAGGTGAATCTCTTCATTTCAGGTATCCCCGCGTAAGTTGGGAGCCGATGAACGGCTCGCTGTTTTTCTGGCGGGGGCGACTATACGCCGCCTGAGAATCCTACGGAGCTTAGTTGGATGGACCCCTGGCCCACCTCAGGTCGACGTCACCCGGCTACGCGCGGCCGGTGTTGATCCACATGACCTTCGCTTCGGTGAAGTTCTCGATTGCAGCCTCGCCGTGTTCGCGCCCAAATCCCGAATCCCGCGCGCCACCCCAGGGAAGGCGCACGTCGGTGGGGCCGTAGGTATTCACCCAGACCGTGCCTGCCTTGAGGCGCCGCCCGAAGCGGTGTGCCCGGGCGATGTCCGCCGTCCAGACGCCGGCAGCCAGGCTGTAGCACGTGCCGTTGGCGATGCGCAGCGCCTCCTCCTCATCAGTGAAGCGGATGACGGCCGCGACCGGCCCGAAAATCTCCTCTTGCGCGATCCGCATGTCGGGGTTGACGTCGGCGAACACCGTCGGGGAAACGAAGTACCCGGCGCGGCCGTGGCGCGCGCCACCCGCGACGACCCGGGCGCCTTCGCGACGGCCGATGTCGATGTAGCCGAGTACCCGCTCCATCTGGGTTTCGGACACAACCGGTCCCATGGACGTGGCGGCCTCGCGTGGATCGCCGAGCCGGACGTGTCGCGCGCGCTCTGCGAGCCGAGCAACGACCTCGTCGTAGACGTCGGCGTGGACGAGGATGCGCGAGCCGGCCGAGCACACCTGGCCGGCGTTGAAGAAGATCCCGGCTGCCGCCGCCTTGACGGCTGCATCCAAATCAGCGTCCGGGAAGATGATGTTGGCCGACTTGCCGCCCAGCTCCAGAGTGACGCGCTTGAGGTTGCCGGCTGCGCCGCGCAGGATCTGCCGCCCGACCGCCGGCGAACCTGTAAAGGTGATCTTGTCGACGTCGGGATGCTCGACCAGCGCGACGCCCGCGGTCTTGCCGAATCCCGGCACCACGTTGAGTGCGCCCGGCGGCAGCCCGGCCTCGAGGGCGAGCTCTCCCAGCCGCAGCGCCGTCAGCGGCGTGAGCTCGGCGGGCTTGAGCACCACGGTGCAACCGCAGGCGAGCGCCGGAGCGATCTTCCACATGCCAATCATCAACGGAAAATTCCAGGGCACGATCGCCCCGACCACTCCGAGCGGCTCGCGAACCGTATAGGTGAGCGCGTCGGTCCGGGCCGGGATCACCTGGCCGTTGATCTTGTCGGCCATTCCGGCGTAGTACGTGAGGGTATCGAGGACCGCGGGCAAATCCTGCCGCCGGATCGCCGAGACCGGCTTGCCCGAGTTGAGGCTTTCGAGCTCGATGAGCTCGTCGGCGTTGCGACGAATGACGTCGGCAAACCGCAGCAGCGCGTGGCCGCGCTCGGCTGCGCGGATTTGGCCCCAGGAGCCCTCGAACGCTGCCCGGGCCGAGCGAACCGCGGCATCGACATCGACGGCATCAGCCTCGGCGACGAGGGCGACCACCTGCTCGGTGGCGGGATTCATGACATCGAAGTAGCGGCCGGAGGCTGCCGGGATTCGTCGCCCGTCGATGAGCAGATCCTGTCGCGCAAGGTCCGCGCGGTCATTCAGACGATCGTCAACAACACATGCATTGGCGTTCATATCTCGGCAATCCTCGCCATCGACCCATCAAAGTGGCTCCGAGCATAGATCAAGCGTATTCTCTCGGAGAATATGCAGTACGCCTCCTATGCTTGGGCTTGAAGTCATGAATTAAAGGGCAGGATTTTGACCGCTTAGTATATGTACAAGATTTCATATCTTGAATGGATTCAGATGCTTGGAGGCGGCTCGCAGTGATCCACATCGACATCGACCCGGTCTGGCGTTTCCGGCGCGACGACGAGGCGCAGCCCACGCTCGTGATGCTCGACTTTCTCAACGAGATCCGCTCGACGCGCAAGATCAGTCGGGCTGCCGTGCGGGCGGGCGTGTCCTACCGGCATGCCTGGAACCTGATTGAGAAGTGGTCTGCGTTCTTCAACGCGCCGCTCGTCAAGCGCGAGCAGGGCCGGGGAACCACGCTCACGCCCTTTGGGGAGAAGCTGGTCTGGGCGGGGCAGCGTCTGCAGGCGCGTCTCGGACCACAGCTGCAGAATCTGTCGCAGGAGCTGGAAACGGAGATCAACCAGTTCCTGCCGCACGGGCCTTCGATCATTCGCGTCCACGCGAGCCATGGGTTCGCGGTGTCGAAACTGCGCGAGATGCTGGCCCGCGAGCCCGACATCGGTGTCGACCTGCGTTACGTCGGTAACCAGAACTCCCTCGTCTCGCTCGCTCATGACGGCTGCGACCTCGCGGGCGTGCATCTGCCGCAAGGCGAGCTGCGAAAGCGCAGCATTGCCGCGAGCAAGGGCTGGCTGACTCCCGGCGTGCATCGCGTCATCGGCTTTGTGACCCGCGAGATGGGGCTCATGGTCAAACGCGGTAACCCGCTTGGCATCACGACATTGGCACAGTTGCTCGATCCGTCGATCCGGTTCGTCAATCGTGACCCGGACTCGGGGACCCGTCTGCTGTTTGACCTGTTGTTGACGCAACACGGACTCGTCGGCTCCCACATCGCCGGCTACGAGCACGCCGAGTTCACACACGCCGCGGTTGCAGCCTACGTGGCGAGCGGCATGGCGGATGTGAGCTTCGGAGTGGAGGCGGCCGCGCGACAGTTCGATCTGGACTTCGTCCGGCTCGTCACCGAAGACTACTTCTTCGTGTGCCGCAAGCAGATCCTGGACCTGGAGCCGGTCAAGCGCGTGCTGGCAATCATGGCCAGCGAGGAATTTCGCGTGGCCATCTCTCAGCTACCGGGTTACGCGACCAGGGACGCCGGAAAGATCAAGACGGTCCGCGAGGCCCTGCAGACCGGCTAGACCGGAGCGATCGTACCTCGCGACTGCTAACTGCCGGCAGGAGTGACCGGCTTTGAATCGCGCCGCGCGAGGCCGGGGTCCAGAGCCCGCTTGGCAAAGCCAAGCTGGCCGCGCGCGACCACCGTTGCGTCCACCGAGACCTCGCCTTCGACGAGGGTGATGTCGCCGGCGATCTTGAGGATATTGACGTTGATCTCCAGACGGTCGCCGGGAAATACCGGCGCCAGAAAACGCATGTCACGAATGAGGCCCAGAACGAGAAAATCTCCGGGCTGCATGGGCACGGTGGTGCTCCGCAAGAACAGGATCGAGGCGGATTGTCCGAACGCCTCCACGATCAGCGTGCCCGGCATGATCGCGTAGTCGGGGAAATGGCCGAGAAACTGGATCTCGTTGCCGGTTACGTTTTTCGTAGTTCGGATGCGGCGGTCCGGCACCAGATCGACAACGGTGTCCACCATGATCATGGGAAAGCGCTGCTTGAGGAGCTCGCGCACTTCGGCAAACGTCATGAGCGGCGCAGTCATGTCAGCGCTTGCCGGACCCGTTGCGGCTCAACGGGCACACAGGAGCATCGCGGTGGCGCGCGGACGAAATTTGGAGCGGGCGGGAATTGCGCCGGCGTCCGAAACCAGTCGCGATGCCCGAAGGCCTGCTTCCTCGGCCATCCTCAACGGCTCGCTTTCCATGTGGAACTCGAATACATGATCGCGCTGCGCGGACTCGAGCGCCGCACTGAAGAACACCAGGCCGCCGGGCGACAGGTAGTCTGCCATTGCACCAAACAGCGGTTTCGGTGTTGGCAGATGTTCCGCCAGCATCGCCGAGATAACTCCCTGGTAGGCACCCGATCGCCCCGCCTGCTGCGGGCGCAGCGCATCCGCGACGCCGAAGTGGACCCGATCACCATGACCGGAAACCTTCCACAGACGGTTCGCCACCGCAATCGCCGGCGCGCTGATGTCCAGACCGGTGACGCGAATGTCGGGGCGCTCTTGTGCAGCCAGGAGACTCAGCACCCCGTGGCCGCAGGCGAGCTCGAGTACTGCGGCACCGCGCGGCAGGCACCGCAGGAAGTCATTTCGGAACAGCGCCAGGTGCCCGATCATCGACGGCCAGAATGCATAAATGAGGATCGCGGCCCACATGTACGGGATCATGTAGCCCTCGTCGTCGTAAACGCCGGAGACGATGTCGGGCATCGCCTCCGGCGTGTATCGACCGGCGCGCTCATAGAGCGCCTGAGCCTGGGCAACTCCCAGACAATACTTCGCGTAGCCGACCGCCGCGTCATCAAAGGCCTTCTCACCGTAGGCGGCCTCCGCCCAGCGCGCCAGCGGGTCGAGCAGCCACGAGCACAGCTCGCGATTCGCGTCGAAGGTGGCAATCGCGTGGGGCGCCAGCAATTTGGAGCGGCGCTCCAGCGCGGTCAGGAATGCCTCGGCGGTCTTCACGATTGCTTCTCTGCCTGGTGACGGACCAGGCGCACCATGGGCCGGATCATATCGGAACCGTCCCATGGTGAACCGAACACGTGCATTCGGCCCAATTTCACGATCCGGTCCACCCCGTTGCGGCCGGCAGCCTGCGCCAGCGAAGCCTCCTTGGCTGCATCCTTTATCGCCAAACCGAGCGTTTGCACCGCGCCGTCAAATCTGGCGATCGGCTCCGCGAGCTCATCGACCAGCAGGACATTGAGCGTTCTCCCCTGGACGGGCACGGGCATGTCGGCACCGGCTCCGATCAGCAGCGTCCAATCGGGAGTGGCCGGAAAGACCGCCTGCCGGGCCGCACCGCCAAGCAGCCAGGAGGCGCGCGCCAGGCAGATGGCCGATGTCAGCGCCGGATGTATCCGGTGACGGGGATGCGCGCGGTTTTCTGTTTCGAGCGCCGCCGCCAGCTCGCGAACGAATGCCTCCACATCGGCGCCCGCACGCCGCTCGAGAAACAGGGATTGCGGCGACGAACAGGCCTGTTGATCAAATTGCCAGACATCGCGCGCAATGCGCCGGCACCACGACGCCCGTTCGCCTTCATCTGCCCAGCAATCGCCGTCCATTGCCGCGACCGACAGGCGCGGGCCGAACATCGAGAGGCGCGCCCAGGGAGGAAAAGGCAGCGCCCGGATCTGCGTTATCGCCTCAGCGCCGCCCCAGATCATCGCGCCGTCGACGGATGCGGCCATCGCGCGTTGCAGGTCGAGGCGCGTGTGGTCAAAGCCGGCGACGAAGATGCGCTGCGCAAGCGCGCTGCCGCCGTCGACTTCCGCGAGCTTGGCGAGCATCGCGGCGGTCTGCTGCATCAGGCTGTCAGGCACCCGCACGAGTGACGCATTACCGCCGAGCAACGCACACGATAGCGACAGCAGCGGCTGGATCTCGATATTGGCCGCCGGCCAATGACCGATGACGCCTTGCGGAAAAATCCGCAGCCGTGCCCCGCGCTCGTCGCGCCACTCGCCGGTCAGCGCGCTCGGGCCGAGCTCCTGGATCACGATGGGCTCGAGGGTCCCACGGCGCAGCCACAGTCGCAGAAACGGCACGCCTGGAACGGCATCGAGCTCCGCGCCGTGCAGCGCTGCGCCCCAGCGCTCGAGGATTTCGATCACTTCCCGTGCGACCAACTCCCGCGACCGCATGCACTCGCGCAGGCGTGCCGCAGCGGCCGCGATCTCATCCGGCGAATCCACGATGCGGATCAGACTCGAGGTCGTCATGCTGACGCTACTGGCGCGCGCGCCCGCAGGTTGTCAATGTTGCCGCAACCCCTGAGCTCGGCCTTGGGTACGCGTTTGACGAACCTGAAACCAATGCCGCGTCTTCCACACGGACAGCCGTCGTAATGAATGACCTCGGCGATGTCATCGGTCAGCACGGCAAAACCGGGGAAGCTCGTGGCCAGAGCGCTGCAAACCTGCACCAGGCCCTGTTCGCCCACCTGTACGGGCTGCAGAGTCAGCGGGTCGCGAATGATGACTTCGGCGAACGCGGGTGCGTGCTTGTTGCCGTGCGCGCAGTCGGGGTAGATGACGCCGACATTCTCGACCATGCCGTAGAAATCCACGACATTTTCGGCCGGGCACCCGAACAGCTCGGCCACCCCGGCTGCGTAGGCCGCGCGTGCAACCGCCTGCTCCTGCAAGCGCTTCCAACCGCCACTGTGCAGCAGTCGCACATTCGGCATGTGCAGGGTGACGCCCCGGGCGCGCAATGGTTGCACCAAGTGCCGCCAAACCACGTACGTGAACCCGTAGGCCAGAGCATCCCCCTCGCCTACCTGCCGCGCAAAGCTGAGCAACTTCGGCTCGTCGATCTGCGGCTCGTCGGGTTCGTTGCTCTTCAAACAACAGACTATGTCGGTCGCAAAGTTGCGCAGACCCTGAATAGCCGCGGCGCGTGCCCCAAGTTGCGCGCCGCCCGCCAGGCTCTCCGGCGTATCGATCACCAGATAGGGACGGCGGGCCGGTCCGACGAAATCGCGAATAATGACGGTGACCCCCTTTGCCATGCGGCGTGAGGTCTCTGCATCCAGGACCACCCGGCTGGGAGACTGTCCGGTCGTGGCGCTCGAAGCGAGCGTGCGCACGATCTTCTCCGGTGCCACCAGCGCGAGCGGCGGATCTGCCTTGAATACTCCGACCGGCAGATACGGCAGATCGGCGATGCGTTGCGCGGCGCGGTAATCGATGGGCCAGGCACTCACGTAGCGCCGGAAAGGCGGATGGCGCTCGATCGCGTACTCGATCTCCGCTTTGAGCACCGCGAGAAGCTGTGCCTGCCGCTCGGCCGGCTCGCGCGCGAACACCGGGCCGGACAAAAGGTCCTCGAGCTGCCGCCCGACGTCAGTGGCCAGGGCGTTCATGTTGGCGGCGCTCCGCGCTGCTTGCGCGCACGCGCAGCTACTGCTCTCGGCCGGCAGCCGCTCGAGACAGAAGCGAGCGCGCGAGTTTGCCGTGTGCGGTCTTCGGCAGAGCCGCGACAAGGTTCACGGAGTCACATATCCACTGCGGCGGCAGGCGGCGCCGGATCGTATTGACTATGCCCTTGGCACCGTCGGCAGCCACGACATAGAGGACTATCGCCTCTCCCGCCTCGGCGTGCGGCACCGCCGCGGCAGCACACTCATGCACTCCCGGCAGCGCGGCGACGCGCGCCTCGATTTCGGCAAAGCTGACGCGTATGCCGCGCATCTTGATGAACTCACCCGAGCGGCCGAGGATCCACAGAAAGCCATCCTCATCACGATAGCCGAGGTCTCCGGTCACCAGCCAGCCGCCGCGGAACTTCTCGGCGCTCGCCTGCGGGTCATCCAGATAGCCGCGGCAAATGGACTTGCCGGCCGCCCAGATCACGCCGGGCTCGCCCGCCTCCGCGTCCCGACCGTAAGTATCCACGATGCGAATCCGCACATTGTCGAGCGGCAGACCAACGCTCCCGCATTTGTCCCGCAGACGCGCCGGGGGCAGGCACGAGATCCGCGCGGTCGCCTCCGTCTGGCCATACATGGCGAAGAAGTCAGCGTGCGGCACCATCGCGCGCATCTGCCGCACCTGCTCCGCGGCCAGCGGGCCGCCGGCCTGGAGGAAGCGGCGCAGCGACTTCAGCGGAATCGTCTTCAGGTTCGATCGGCGCAGCAGTATGTTGTAGGCAGTGGGGACGCCCGCGAAGGTTGTGCAGCCATATTCAGTGATCGCGCGCAGCACCTTGTCCGGGAACATGAAACGCGAATCAAAGACGACTCCGCCTCCCTGATAGAGATGAGTGTGCAGGACGCTGGCGCCAAAGCTGTAGCTCACTGGAAGAATCAGCATGGCTCGTTCGTGCTCGCCCAGTCCCTGGCTGCGCACGATGGCTTCGGTGTTGGCAAGCAAGTTGCCGTGACTCACCATCACGATTCTGGGCTCACCGGTGGAGCCTGAGGTCGGTATCAGGACGGCGAGATCATCCTCGTGCCGCGCGGCGGGCACCGCGGCGCGCCGCCCAGTGAGTCGTCCCATGAGATGTCCGACCGGGTGGCGATCGATACCGTCGCTGGCGAGGCCGACGCGGGTCCAGACGGCCTTGGCGTGCGTCCTTTTAAGAATCGCCTCACCGGAAGTCGCCCAGTTGCTCTCCGGCACTGGCACCGGCACCAAGCCCGCGTACATGGCGCTGAGGTACGCAAGAGCGCTGGTCGAGCTCAGGTCGCATACGATCACCACCCGATCGCTGACCTTGAGGCCGGCCGCGAGGAACCCCGATGCGAAGCCTGCCACGGTGCCTGCCAGGTCCGCGGCTGCGAGAGTCTGACCGCTCGGCGCGTCGATGAGAACCGATTGGCCTGCGGCCCTTTCGAGGAGCCGGGCCGCGAAGTTCCAGTCGGTCGAGCCGCTCATACGCTCAAGTCAGGCTGCCGGGGCGATCTTGGCCTTCACGATCCGGATGATCTCGCGCACGTTCTCCATCGCCATCAGTTCGTCGACGTCGAAGCTGATGGCGAACTCGCGCTCCAGGCTGCTGGCCAGAGTGACGTGCCCCATGGAATCCCAGCCCGGGACGTCGTCCGGCTGAGTATCGACGGAGATCGATTGCGGATCGACATCGAACGCGCCGTGGAAGGCCTTCTGAACCCTGGCCAGCAAATCTTCCATAAACACCTTTGCCCTCGTTGCGAGTCTTCCATAGTGTATCTTCCTCAGACGCGCTCTTCATGCCCAAAAGCCGCCCTGCAGATACGCCTGGTCGTCATCGATCATCTGTATTCGTACGGCACGATCGGGAAGGCGGGTCCCGCCGGCGGCGCGCACAAATAACGATCGCGAAAATCGCGCGTGAAAGCCGCAACGCCGCAACGCGGCGCCCAGGAGCGGCTCACTGCAGGTCACGGCAACCTCCACGACCCCGGCGCGCTGTTGGACGTGCCGTACTGCCAGGGACACCAGTGCGATCCAGCCCGAGAGACTCTCCGAGTCCAGCCAGCAGTCGACGAGTCGCGCCTGACCGCGTGCGAACGTCAGCACGAAATAACCCTCCGGCTGATCCCCCCGACCCGCGGCGTACAGTTCCATAGGGACCGCCGGACATTGCAGCAGGTAACTCATCACGGCGGGTCTGCGTTCGAGCACGGCCGTCCCGTACTTCGGTGCGGGCCAGGGAATCGGAGTGGAGGCGATTTCCTCCGCGCCGATCCGCCGCGCCTTCCACGACGTATCCCGGTGCGCGGGCGCGAGCAACGCCCATAGCCCGGCACGAACGCAGCGTGCCGCCCGCCGCCATCGCTGCCCGTCGCTCGCGGTGAAGTAGAGCCACGGCCGGATTGGCCGGAGGTATCCGGTCACGACAGTGTTCGATTCTTTGAAGCCCATGAAAGGCAGCAGCTGCCGCGCTTTGTCGCTGCCACCCGAGGTGGCGATCACGTCCGCCAGTTTGCCGATATGCTCCATCACAGCGGCACCGGCGCCTCGTACCCCCGGCCGCGCCGCCCAGTCGATCACGTGCAGCATGTTGATTCGCTCGCCTTCCCAGGCGCACACGGCGGGAACGACCGTCCCGTGAGCCACGATCTGATCATCCTTGGTCAGCACATACGAGCGCGAACCTTGCCAGCCCTCATGGGGCTGCCAGCACTTCCAGTTCAGGTGCTGATGCTCGACCGCGGGAATTGCGGCCGTGGTCCCATGAGCTTCTCGCAGTAGAGCGACGATCGCCGACTCATCCGCGAGCGTCGTGGACCGAAATCCTATGCGCGCCATAGGGGCGAATTCTGCACCATAATGCCCGAGGTCAGCGGCATCAATGCGTCGGGGCCCGGCGATCGCGGCGAGCACCGATTGCTGTGAGTCCGAGGAGTTGCTTCCGGAAAAGACTCGAGGTCACCGCAGTCCCGCAGGCGGGCAGGCGTGAGCCACGCCGCACAGCTGCTGTCGGTATTCGGCGACTGAAATCAGTTGCCGTGCACGGATGTCCCACAGGATGTAGTGCAAGGCACCGTAAACGTGCCAGAGCTCGACGCGGGTGACTTCGGTGAACAGCTGCCGGTGTCCGTCGTGGCAAGCCACCAGGCGGTAGTTTGGAATCCTGGCGGACAGGTGATGAATATGGTGATAGCCGATGTTGGCCGTGAACCAGTTGAGCCACGGCGGCAGGATCAGGAAGCTGGTACCGGAGATTGCCGCGGCGTCGTAGTCCCAGTGGGTCCCATCACTCGCATACGAGTGCCTGAAGTTGTGCTGCACGGTGAACAGCACGATGCCGGCGCCACCGGCGAGCGACAGGCTGACGAGGTAGATCCCGAAGAACAGCGACGTCCCCAGCATGCAGCACATCAGCACCCATAGGCCAAGGAGCACCAGATTGTTCCCCGCCATGTGCCGGTATTCCCTGGCGGTAGTCCAGTAACGTGTCCGGAAAGCGTCGGCATGCTCGCGCAGCGAGCGGCTCGGCTGCATCATTTTCCCGCGCACGACATGGGCGGTGAAGGCGACGCTGCCCTTGAGCCAGGTGAAACGCGGGTTGAAGATGAGGTAGATGAACCCGGCGATCGGCGCGCCGAAGATGCTGCATTTCAATCGATACAGTCGCTGTCGCGTCGGGCTCAGTGCCGCGTACTCATCGACCGACAGCGTGGTGTACGGGCCGCGGTACCTCTCCCAGTTGCCGTTGTGCGTGTGGTGATAGTTGTGATGCTGCGACCACACGTACTGCGGCATTCCTGCGGCAACCCCGAGGATAAAACCGAAGACGCGATTGAGCCGGCGTGTGCGGAACAGGCTCCCGTGGCCGCATTCATGCATCAGCGCGAAGACGCGCAGCGTGAACAGGCTGATGAGCAGAACGACGCCGGCGGTCATCCACCCCGAGACACCGACGCTCAGCGCGGCGACCCACCACAGGATCGCCAGCGCCGCGAACGTCGTCAGTACCTGGATCAGGCCCCGCAGATTGCTGGAACGGCAGTGCCGGCTGACGATGAGGCGCTTCTGTTGCTTGATTTCTCCGCTCGACGCGGCCAAAAACACCCCCGCAATGCGGCTGATCGGTTCTACTTGTTCTGATCGAGGCGGCGCACTCTAGCAGACCGCGCGCCGCGGCGCGTGAACCTGATCCCAATTCAGGCGGCGGGCGGAGGAGCTGCGGCTGATGCCGCAGTCGCAGCATACGCCTGTGACCACCGGCGCTCCGTACGCTACCGCACAGACGCGGCTGCGGCACCCGCAGTCAGGTCACGCCGAGACGTAGCCGGCGGACGGCGGGGCTGCGGCTGAGTCGCCGCAGCCATAGAATGCGCCTCCGACCACTGGAATGCGGGGGGTGGCATGACCGGCGGCACATACAAGCTCTACGGGCGCGTTAACGCCGGCTCGCTGGCCCCGCAGATCGTGCTCGAGGAGACCGGCGCTCCGTACGAGATCGTCTGGGTCCGCAAGACGCCCGCAGATCTCGAGGCCTTGCGCCGTATCCACCCGAGCGGAAAGGTTCCGCTGCTGGTGCTCCCGGATGGCACGGTAGTAGCGGAATCCGCCGCCATCCTCATCCATCTGACGAACCTGCACCCGCAAGCCGGCCTCGCGCCGCCCGCCGGCAGCAGCGCGCACGCCCGCTTCCTGCAGTGGATGGTGTTCCTGTCCGCGAACGTCTATGAGGCGGCGCTGCGCTACTTCTATTGCGAGCGGTACTGCACCGATGCGGCCGCGGCACCCGAGGTCAAGGCGCAGGCCCTCGCAGACTATGCCGGCCATCTCGAGCGCATCCACGGCGAGCTGTCACCCTACGTACTGGGCGAGCAGCTGTCCGCGGCCGACCCGTACCTGCACATGCTGGCCGGCTGGTATCCGGAAGAGGTCCGGCCGCTAGCGTCCCGAGTGCCGAAGCTCGCACGCCTTGCCGAGCTGCTGCGCCGCAGGCCGGCGACCCGCAAGGCGGAGCAGGATCACGCCGAGACGTAAGCCTTACTGCGGGGGGCAATGGATCTACTCGAACGTGAAGCGTGCTTCGCCGACCTGGCGAAGTGGCTCGGCACGGCTGTCCAGCACGGCGGCGGTGTCGTGCTCTTGAGCGGCGAAGCGGGTATCGGCAAGACGGCGCTGCTGCGCGAGTTCGCCCAGCGGCAGGGCCAGGCGCGGGTTCTCTGGGGGGCATGCGATGCGCTGTTCACGCCCCGCCCGCTCGCCCCGCTGCACGACGTCGCCTTGCAGACGCAGGGCGCGCTGCTGGCAGCGATCCATTCGATCGCCAACCCAGGCGCCGTGTTCGCCACCGCCCTCGCCGAGCTGCAGCGGGAAAGGACGCTGCTGGTGTTCGAGGACATGCACTGGGCGGACGAGGCGAGTCTCGACCTGCTCATGTTCCTCGGCCGGCGCATTCATCGCACACACACCCTGCTGGTGGCGAGCTACCGCGATGACGAGCTGGGCGAGCAGCACCCACTGCGGCTCGTCATCGGCGGGCTGCCCCGCGCGGCTACTTCCAGGCTGTCGCTGGCGCCCCTCTCGGAAGCGGCCGTCGCCCGCCTGGCAGCCCAAGTCGGGCGACCCTCGAAGAACCTGCACCGCATCACCGGCGGAAATCCGCTGTTCGTGACCGAGATTCTGGCCGCCGCAGCGGATGCCGTTCCGGAGACGGTGCGTGACGCCGTGCTGGCGCGTGCGGCGCGGCTCTCGCCGGCTGCGCGCGCACTCGCCGAGCTGGTTTGCGTGGTGCCGGGCAAGACCGAGGCGTGGCTGCTCGAGCAGGCCGCGCGGCCGGACGAGGCGGCCGTGGCGGGCTGCCTCGGCGTCGGCATGGTGCGACATGACGACTCCTCCCTGGCCTTCCGCCATGAGCTTGCCCGCCTGGCGCTCGAGGACACACTCCCGCACCCCCGCCGCCAGCAGCTGCACGCCAAGGTGCTAGGGGTACTCGCGAGCCGTCCCGACACTCCCGCAGCACGGCTAGCCCATCACGCTGATGGCGCACGCAATGCCCCGCAGGTGCTGCACTGGGCACCGCTCGCCGCCGCGCAGGCGGCCGCGGTCGGCGCGCATCGCGAGGCGGCCGCGCACTATCAGGCGGCGCTGCGCTACGCCGACACGCTGCCGGCAACCGAACGCGCCCGCCTGCAGGAACGGCTGGCCTACGAGTGCTTCCTGACGGGACAGAACGAGAGCGCCCTTGAAGCGCGACGCGCGGCGCTCGACATCTGGCGCGCCGAGGGGCAGCGCCTCAAGGAGGGCGATGCGCTGCGGTGGCTGTCGCGATTGAGCTGGTACCTGGGCAATTCCACGCAGGCCGACGAGTACTGCAATGCCGCGGTCGCCACACTCGAGTCACTGGGGCCGAGCGCGGAACTGGCGAGCGCCTACCACAACCGGGCGGATCTGGCGCTCGAAGCGCATCAAGCCGACATCGCCATCGAGTCCTCGCAGCGGGCGGTCGCGCTGGCCGAAGCCGCCGGCAACCGCGAGGTCGTCGTGGATTCGCTCGGTACCATGGGCGTCATGCGGCTCATCATCGGCGATCCGTTGGGATGGGCGGATCTCAACCGGGGTCTGCAGCTCGCGCTCGCCGATGGACTGCAGAAGCAGGTGGCCAGCGCTTACATCAACATGGGCGCAATGGCCGTCTCGCGCCGGCAATATGAGCAGGCGTCGGGCTACCTCGAGGCGGGACTTGCGTACTGCGAGGAGCATGAGCTCGACTTCGTGCTGCCGTACACGCTGGCCTACCGCGGCCGCCTGAGGTTCGAGCAGGGCGATTGGAACGGAGCGAGCGAGGATGTGGATACGGTTCTGCGCCATCCGCGCTGCATACCCATGACGAGGATTCCGGCGCTGCGTACGCTGGCGCATCTGCGGGTTCGTCGCGGCGACCCCGACGCGGAAGGGCCCGTGCGGCAGGCGCGCGAGCTCGCAGGCCCGACGCCATTGCTGCAGCGTTCAGGCATGCTGGCCCTGGTGTGCGCCGAAGCCGCCTGGCTTGCGGGCGACCGGGACGGGGTCGTGCGTGAGGTGCTCGCGGTATACGAGCTCGCGCTGCAAACCCGGGATCCGCGCATGAACGGCGAGCTGGCAGTCTGGCTGTGGCGGGTGGGTGCTCTGGGCGAGCATCCGGCGGATATCGCGGAGCCTTACGCGCAGGAGATCTCCGGCGACTGGCAGAGCGCTGCCAGCGCCTGGAAGATGTTGGGCTGTCCCTACGAGCACGCCAGCGTGCTCGGTCTCTACGGGAGCAAAGACGATCAGGTGCGGGCGCTCGCCGTCTTCGAGCAACTCGGTGCCGCACCCGCCGCCCGCTGGCTGCGTCGCGAGATGCGTGTGCGCGGTGTGCGCGGCATCCCGCGCGGCAAGCGAACATCGACACGGCGCAACCCGTTCGGGCTCACGCGGCGCGAGGCGGAGATCCTCGCACTGCTGTCACAGGGGCTGCGCAGCTCGCTGATCGCCAGGCGCCTGTTCCTTTCGCCGAAGACAGTCGAGCACCACGTGTCATCCATCCTCGCCAAGCTCGGCGTTCAATCGCGCGCCGAGGCCGTCGCGCTGCTGCGCCAGCGGGACGACCCGTAGCGGCAGGCCTACTTCGGCAGCAGCGTCACCGGAACCTCGGTGATGGAATCGATCGGCAGGGCGTTGGCCGTGGCCGCCTTGCGGATCGCGGTCTCGCTCGGCCCCTCATAGATGCAGTAGGTCTTGGTCTTTGCGGCGTTCGCGTAGGACATCAGCCAGTGCACGCCGTATTTGGCGTTGGTGGCGTTGACCTTGGCTTTGAGCGCCGCGTCGAGTCCGTCCAGTGCACCCGCGGGGAAGGTACGCTCCACGACGTAGCGGTGCATGCCGTTGTCAGGCGCCGCAGGCGCGGTTTGTGCCGCCGCCAGTTGCGCGAAGCCGACGAGCAACGACCCCACGATGGCAATCAGAGTCTTCAAGTGAGTTCTCCCGTGCGTTCAGAAACTGGGGTTCAGAGGCTGGTTCACGCACGTGACTTTTGTGTTCCAGTCGGCATAGCTGCCCTTGGGGTTGTCCTGCCAGGCCCATACGTGCATCTCGTAGAACGCCGGAAGTCCGTAGCGATTGGGATAGGGGATGTAGTTCAGCAGATTTCCCTGGAGAGCCGGCCCGCTGTTCGCCGGGGGATTGCTCGCCGCCCAGGCGCTCTCGAGCACGATGAACTCGACACCGACGAGGCGCCACGACCCGTCCGCCATGGGCTCGTAGATCAGCGCTTGCGGCTCCGTCGGCTCCAGCAGAACCGAGGTCGGGCTGAGGCGGGACGGCAGAACGAGATGCACGCCCATGGCCCCGGTATCCTCTCCGCTGACGCACGGGGTGGCCACGACGAACCCCTCCCTGAAGGCGACGTTGATATCGACGTAGCGCGCCGTGGCGTTGTGCACCTTGTCGATCAGAGGCGTGGTGCCGTCCCCGGCGGCGACCAGAGGCAGGAGCAGGAGGGCCAGCGCCGGACCCAGCCAACGGCGGATCAGTGTCATGGATGAGGCATTCATGTTTGTTTCCCCTTGCGGCAGTAGCGGCCGGTTACGTGTAGAAATAGGGATCGAGGACCCGGACTTCGGTGATGCGCTCGACCGGGAGCTTGTTGCGGCTCGCGGTACGGCGGATGGCCTCGGGCGACGGCGCGTCGTACACGCAGAAAGTCTTCTTCCTGTCCGCACTCACATACGAGTGGACCCAGGTGACCTGCTCCACGAGATTGCTGTCCACCACGGCCAAACATGCCTTGGCGCCGGTCTCATCGACCGGAATCTGCAGTCCGTCGGCGAACTCCCTCTCGACGACATAGCGCGGCATGGCATGCGCTCCCGAAGTCAGCTGTGACAGCTCTTGTGGCCCGGTACCCTACAACCTCCTCCGCGCGGTCAAATCGGGCCGTCCCCCCAAATTGCGGGCACGACACCCTGACCTTAGGTCTCCGGTCCCCCCAGGTTTGCGAAGCGGGCAGCGACCGCCGCGAGATCCTCGCGCGTGTTGAGGCTGGCGAACGCCGCGGCGCTCTCGAAATGCACGCGCTGGGCCTGGAGGCTCTCCAACACGCGCCAGGTGGGCGGGTGCGCACCCCCGGCAAGCGCAGCGGCGACCGCCGTCAGTGCGCCGACTGGCCATACCGCACACAGCGGCTGCCGCCCGTCCTCGGTCACGGCCATCGCAGCTCCTTCGCCCGCCGCTTCGATCAGGCGCGGGAACAGATCCTCGGGCAGAAGCGGCGCATCGCACGGGCTGACGGCGAGCGCCCGAGCGCCGAGACGTTGCGCCCACACGAGGCCTGCCTTGACCCCGGCCAGTGGGCCGGCGGCATCGCCCGGCGCGTCATGCAGAACCGCGAGTCCCGCAGCGCGCGCCAGCGACTCGGCCGCGGTTTCCGGCCGTGCGTTCACGGCCACCGCGACGCAGCTGCGCTCGAGCCGGCGCGCCGCCCACATGACGAGAGGCGTGCCGGCGAGCAGCGCTGCGGCCTTCTCGCCTGCGAAGCGCACCGAGCGGCCGCCGGCGAGCACCACCCCGGCGACGCGGCGCTCGATCCTCGGATCAGTTACGCTTAAGGAATGCTGACCCATTCTGAGATCGCCCTGGTGTTGGTGGGCGCGGTGCTGATCGTAGCGGCGATCGCGAGCGGCTGGCTCCCGGGGAGTGCCGCGGGTACGACCGGCGGCAGAGTCATGCGTGCACTGGCCGGAATTG
>DATNKO010000076.1:0-4419 GCA_035603345.1 Steroidobacteraceae bacterium
CCAGGGATTCGTCGATGCATTCGCGGCGGCGTTCGATGCCAACCGTGCGGAGACGGTCTCGGTGAGCTGGGGAGAGTGGGAAGGGTTCGACGGCACCGACGGGGAGATCTACTTCCAGAACGGGCCGGTGACCAACCCGACGAACGGCCGGCAGTCGACCATCTACCAGGCGCTGTCGGACCTGTTCACGCAGGCCGCCATCCAGGGCCAGAGCATGTTCGCCTCCTCGGGCGACTACGGCGCCTACGACGAGCTCAACTCACTGCCGACCGCGCCCTCTCCCGGTCAGCCGTACAGCTACAACGGCGTGCTGTCGGTCGACGATCCGGCTATGCAGCGCTATGTGACCGCAGCCGGCGGCACCACGCTCCCGGGCGCGCAGGTCTACGGCCTGCCGTCGGGGGGAACGCTCACGATCGACATCCCGACGGAACAGGCCTGGAGCTGGGAGTACCTCAACCCGCTGTGCGGGCCACTGTTCGGCGCCCCGCTGAACTGTGAGTTCCCGATCGGAAGCGGCGGTGGCGTCAGCTACATGGTGGAGCGGCCGTTCTACCAGGACTTCGTTCCCAACATGGCTAATACGGTGCCGGGCCAGACGCTCTACCAGCTGACGCCGACGAAGGAGGCGCTGTTCGGCCAGCCGGCCCACTTCGCGGGGCGCAACGTGCCGGACATCTCGACCAACGCCGATCCGCAGACGGGCTACATCGTGTACTACACCTCGAGTGTCAGCGGCACGCTGGGCGAGTACCAGTACGGCGGCACGAGCTTCGTCGATCCGGAGCTCAACGGCGTCGCTTCGCTGTTCGTGCAGGCGCTGCACGGGCGCATCGGGTTGCTCAATCCGGCGCTCTACCAGATCGAGACTTCGCCCGGCGCGTACCGTGGCCGTCAGGCGCCGTACCGTGACATCACGCGGGGCAACAACTGGTACTGGAACGCGGGTCCCGGTTACGACCAGGCCACCGGCGTCGGTGTGCCCGATGTCGCGAACCTGCTGCAGGCGCTTTCGTACTACCTGTACTGATAACCTTCAGCGAACTTTGAGTCCTGCGGGGCGGCGCTTTGCCGCCCCGTTTTTTTACAGCTCGCTCTCGCAGAAACGGCGCAGCCGGGCGCAGGCCGCATCGAGACTGGCCTCGTCGGTCGCAAAGCACACCCGCACACAGTCCGCGGTCGCGCGGCCGAAAGCCGCGCCGTCCATGACTGAGACCCGCTGCGAGGCGTACAGGCGGCGCGCGAACTCCGCGCCCGAAAGGCTGAGGCCGCTCACATCGAGCAGCATGAACATGCCCGCCTGCGGCTCGATCGGCCGCAGCCGTGCGATGCCGTGCAGCCCGGCGGTAAAGCGCGCCTGGCGCGCGCGGCAGAAATCGCGGATGCGCGCCTCGGCCTGCGCGGCGCCGGCGAGCGCGGTGATCGCCGCCTCCTGCACGAATCCCGGCAGCCCGAACAGCATGCACATGGCGAGCAGCTCGGCGCGCTTGGCGAGCTCCTCGGGACCTACCATCCACCCGGCGCGCCAGCCGGTCATGGCGTGCGACTTCGACAGGCTGCCGAGCGTCACGACTCGCTCGGGCAAGAGCGCCGCGAGGCTCGGCACCCGCCCTTCGGGCGCGAGCCCCGCGTAAACCTCGTCGATCACCAGCCACAGGTCGTGGCGGCGCGCCAGCTCGCCGATCACGCCGAGCTCGGCTTCATCGAGCACTACGCCGCTCGGATTATTCGGCGAGGCCCAGAAGAGCGCGCGGGTGCGCGCGGTGATGAGTGCGGCCAGGGCCTTCAGGTCCGGGCGCAAGCCGCGGCCGGCCGGCGCCCGCACCAGCCGCGCGCCGGAAGCCTCGAGCGTCGCCGGATAGGTCGGGTACATCGGCTCGAAAGTCACCACCTCATCGCCCGGACCCGCGAGCAGGAGCGAGGCGGCGAACAGCGCATTCTGCGCGCCGGCCAGGTACACGACGTTCGCGGCCGTCACCGCCTGACCGCAGCGCGCCGTGTGGGCGCGCGCGATCGCCGCGCGCAGCGCCGGGCGGCCGGCCGCCGGGACGTAATGGGTGTCGCCGCCACGCAGCTGCGCGATCGCGCGCTCGATGACCGGCGCCGGAGTCTCCAGGTCCGGATCGCCAACACTCAACACGATCACGTCCTCGCCGCGCGCGCGCGCGGCGACCGCCTGGTAGTGCGTCAGCCAGGCATCCGCGCCGTCACCGCCGATGCGCTGTGTGAGGGGGGAGAATTTCACGCAGCTTACTGTGCGTGGGCGGTGTTAACATTTCAAGCGCATGAGCGCCGCTCCCCGGACGGTCGGACGCTACGTTGCCGAGACGCTCGCGGCCAACGGCATCGACACCGTGTTCGGCATACCGGGCGTGCATAACATCGAGCTGTATCGTGGCCTGGGAGCGACGCGACTGCGGCACGTGCTGGCGCGGCACGAGCAGAACGCGGCCTTCGGCGCCGACGGCTACGCGCGCGCCAGCGGCCGCCCCGCCGCGGTGTTCGTCATCTCCGGCCCCGGCGTCACCAACGCCCTCACCGCGCTTGCCCAGGCGCACTCGGACTCGGTGCCGCTGCTGCTCATCGCCAGCACGCCGCAGCGCGCCACGCTCGGGCGGCACTGGGGTGTGCTGCACGAGCTCGCCGATCAGCGCGCGCTGGTCGCCGCCGTCACGCCGGCCGCGCGCCACGCGCAGCGCGCCGCCGAAGTGCGTGATCACCTGCGGGCGGCGTTCGCGGCGCTCCGTGCTCCGCGGCCGCGCCCGGCGTACCTCGACATTCCGCTCGACCTCCTCGGGGAGCCCACCGCGCTCGAGCCGGAAGTTTTCCCGATGCCCGCGGCCGCCGCGCTGCCCGCGGCCGGCGCGCTGGCGCAGGCGCTCTCCCTCATCGAGCAGGCGCAGCGGCCGCTGGTGATCGCCGGCGGCGGTGCGCGCGCGGCGGGAGCGGCGCTGCGCGCACTGGTGGAAGCTCTCGACGCCTATCTCGTCACGACGGTCGCCGGCAAAGGCTTGCTTCCGGAGGCGCACCCGGCCAACCTCGGCGCGAGCCTGCCGTACCGGCAGACGCAGGAGCTGGTCGCGGCCGCCGACGTGGCCATCGCCGTCGGCACCGAGCTGTCAGAGACCGATATCTACACGACCACGCGGCTGCCGATTCCGGGAACCCTGATCCGCATCGACGTCGACCCGGCGAAGCTTGGCGATCAGTACGCCGCCCAGGTCCCGATACAGGGCGATGCCGGCGATTGCCTGCAGGCGCTCGCGCGCGGCGTGCGTGCGCAGCGCGGCTGGCGCAGTGAGGCCGGCCCCGCGAGCGCGCATCGCGAGCGCCTCGAGGCTGCCCTCGATGCCCGTGCGCGCCCCTGCGCCGCCGTGGCGCGCGCACTGCGCGCCGCGGTGCCGGTCGACGGCGCGGTGTTCTCCGACATGACGCAGGCCGCCTACACCGGCAATTACGCCTTCGCGGCCGACCGGCCAGGAGTCTGGTTTCACCCTAGCGGCTACGGCACCCTCGGCTACGCGCTGCCGGCGGCGATCGGCGCCAAGATCGCGCAGCCGGCGCGCGCCATCGTGGCGCTTGCCGGGGATTTCGGCGTGCAGTTCACGCTGCCGGAGCTGTCCACGGCGGTGGAGCTGGGCCTCAACCTGCCGCTCGTGGTGTGGAACAACAAAGCGCTCGCCCAGATCCGCGATGACATGCAGGCCGCCGGCATCCCGCCGCTCGGCGTAACGGCCCGCAATCCCGACTTCCTGGCGCTCGCCACCGCCTGCGGCGCCGCCGCCATGCGCGTACGCAGTCCGGCCGCGCTTTCGGACGGCATCCGCCGCGCGCTCGGCTCGCGTGTGCCGACGCTCTTCGAAGTCACCGATTCTGACTTCGGATGAGCGCGATCTGGCGAAGTAAGAAGTAACCGACTGTGAAGCGCAAACCTCGCAGTGCCCGATGCGGCACGGAGAAGTACATGCCGGGGAATTGATTCGGAGTTATTCTCCACTGGCGCGCGAACAAGACGGCGAAGGCACCCGGCTGGAACTGAAGCATCGCGCGTTGATTCCAAGCTGTTTTGCCATGAGTCCAGCCCGTAAAGTGCACGCTGCCTGCCTTGCCGCCATCCTGACAATGCTGCTCGCGGCCGGCTGCGCCGTCGGCCCGGATTTCAGAAAGCCGCCGCCCCCGGAGGTCTCCACCTACACCGCGGAACCGCTCGCGACCACGGCCGCCGCCGCCAATGTCACGGGCGGAGCGAGTCAGCGCTTCAACCCGGACGCAGACATCCCCGCGGACTGGTGGACGCTCTTTCATTCCCGGCCACTCAACGATCTGATCGAGCAGTCACTGAGGAAGAACCCCGACCTGAAGGCGGCACAGGCAGCGCTGACGGCGGCCTGGGAGGATGTGCTCGCGCAACGCGGCGGC
>DATNKO010000084.1:0-2671 GCA_035603345.1 Steroidobacteraceae bacterium
GGATCCGACGATGAAGCGCCAACGCATCCGGTTGCAAGGGGATGTCCCCAACCCGATCAGACCGCCGACGGGCTGTCACTTTCACACCCGCTGCCCGATCCGCGAACTGCCGCTCTGTGCAACCGAGAAGCCACAGTTGCGACAGAGCGCTGACGGGCACTGGGTCGCATGCCATCTCCGCGGATAGGCGGATACATGCACACCCTTAATTAACCAGAGCGTCATCATAGAACACTGGTGAAGTGCGTTTGCGGTGACTAACCCGAAGTTTTCACTTGCGTTGATTTGAACGACGAATCCTTTCTGTGGGTTAGCTTCGTGAGTTTTTGATTTTGTGTCCATGTAGGGATTCCCAAATAGGCCGGGATGTGATTCGATTCGGGCCATGTTCATCGAGACGGTGCCCAATCGGACGTCGCCGCCAGCGGTGCTGTTGCGGGAGAGCTACCGCGATGAGCAGGGACGCGCGCAGAAGCGCACGCTGGCCAACCTGAGCAAACTGCCGGACGATGTCGTCGATGGTCTGCGAGCGCTGCTCAGGGGCGGCACGGTGATCGGCACCAGACCGGACGAGATGCGGATCGAGCGATCGTTGCCGCATGGCCACGTGGCCGCGGCGCTCGGCATGCTTCGCAGGATCGCGCTGGACCGGCTGATCCTGAGCACGGCGAAGGACGCGGAGTCGCGGCGACATTGCGATCTGGTGGTGGCGATGATCGTGGACCGGCTGATCACGCCGCGTTCCAAACTCGGGTTTGTCCGCGCGGTGGACCAGGAGACCGCGACATCGAGCCTGGGCGCGGTGCTGCGTCTGGGCGAGGTGAAGGAGCGCGAGGCCTACGAGGCACTGGACTGGCTGCTCGAACGCCAGCAGCGGATTGAGAACGGCTTGGCAAGGCGGCATCTCCAGAATGGTGTCTTGGTGCTCTACGACGTGAGTTCATCGTATTTCGAGGGTCGCTGTTGTCCGCTGGCGCAGCATGGCTACAGCCGTGATCACCGCGGTGATCGCCCACAGATCGTGTATGGGCTGTTGTGCACACGAGACGGATTGCCGGTTGCGGTCGAGGTGTTTGATGGCAACACGGCCGACCCGGCGACGCTGAGCGCGCAGGTCGAGAAGCTCAAGGATCGCTTCGGCATCAGCCGCGTGGTGCTGGTCGGCGACCGCGGCATGATCACCTCGGCGCGGATCGGCGTAGACCTCAAGCCGGCCGGTGTGGATTGGATCACCTGCCTGCGGGCACCGGCCATTCAGGCGCTGGCAACAGAGAACGGGCCGTTGCAGCTGTCACTGTTCGACGAGCGCGACCTGGCCGAGATCAGCGCGCCCGAGATGTTCCCCGGCGAACGGCTCATCGTCTGTCGCAACCGCGAACTCGCCGCCGAGCGTGGGCGCAAGCGCGAGGAACTGCTGGCCGCCACCGAACGCGAGTTGCTCCGCATCCAGGCGCAGGTCCGCCGCAGGCACTCGCCGCTGCGCAGTGCCGCTGAGATCGGCCTGGCGGTCGGTGGCGTGGTGAACAGTCGGAAGATGGCCAAGCACTTCGCCGTGGAGATCCGCGACGGCCACTTCGCCTTCCAGCGCCGGACGCAGCAGATAGAACAGGAGGCCCGTCTCGACGGCATCTACGTGATCCGCACATCCGTGCCGGCCGAGCAGCTCGATGCGAATGAAGCGGTGCAGGCCTACAAGGACCTGTCCCGCGTCGAGCGTGCCTTCCGCAGCCTGAAGACCGTCGATCTCGATATCCGCCCGATCCGCCATTGGACCGCACCGCGGGTGCGCGCCCACGTCTTCCTGTGCATGCTCGCCTATCATGTCGAATGGCATCTGCGAGACGCCCTGGCACCGCTGTTGTTCCATGACACCGGGCGTGCTGCCGCGAGGGCAGAACGATCCTCCCCCATTGTCAGCACCGAGCCATCCGAGCTCGCCAAGGCCAAGAAGGCGACAAAGCGCTCAGCCAACGGTCTGCGCGTCATGGGCTTCGCCGGCCTCATGACGCATCTAGGCACACTGACCCGCAACACCATGCGCGTGCCGCTTCGCCTCGCGCATCGGTTCACGCTGTATGCCGAGCCAACCAAGCTCCAGGAGGACGCATTCAGGCTGCTCAACATCCAACCAACGCGTGTCCAGTAGCCCGAAAGGCTGATCTCCAAATCATGGAATCAAATCAACCTCTTGCGCAGTTCACAAATGCAAACTTCGGTCTAAGCCGGGGTGGTTCGATCAATGAACCGGTCGAGGCCGGAACGGCGAGCGGCCTTCCCTTTTCCGCTACCTCCCGCCGCTCCTTCCTCTCGCCCGCGCGCGTTCGCGATGTCAGCACTGTACTATCCGTGCAGGAAGCGCCGCAGCGCTTCGCGAGCGTCGCGCTCGGCCTGCTTGGTCACGCGGGCATTCGTCGCACGATAAAAGCCGTGATACGCCCGCGGATAGATGTGGAGCTCGACCGGCACGCCGGCGCGGCTCAGTCGATCCGCATAGGTCAGGTTTTCTTCGAGAAAGAGATCAAGACCGCCGACCGAAATGTAGGTTGGAGGCAAGCCCGACACATCCACTGCCCGTGAGGCCGCCGCATAAGGCGAGACACCGGCTGAGCCGGGCTCCCTGCCGAGCAGCGAATGCCAGCCGAAATAGTTGTGCGCTTGCGTCCAGACGAAT
>DATNKO010000002.1:0-32481 GCA_035603345.1 Steroidobacteraceae bacterium
ATGGTTCAGGGGACGACTTCGGATGCCGGCAAGAGCACGCTGGTTGCGGGGCTGTGCCGCGTGATGCACCGCCGCGGGGTGCGCGTAGCGCCCTTCAAGCCCCAGAACATGTCCTTGAACAGCGCGGTGGGCGCCGACGGCGGGGAACTGGGCCGCGCCCAGGCGCTGCAGGCCCAGGCTGCCGGCATCGAACCCACGAGCGACATGAACCCGGTGCTATTGAAACCCAACAGCGACACGGGTGCGCAGGTCATCGTCCAGGGGCGCGCCATCGGCGAGCTGGACGCTGCGCAGTATCACGACTACAAGCGCATCGCCCGGGAAGCGGTGCTCGCCTCGTACGCGCGCCTAGCCGCAACTTACGAGCTCATCCTGGTCGAGGGCGCGGGCTCGCCTGCGGAAATCAATCTGCGCGCGGGCGATATCGCCAACATGGGGTTCGCCGAGGCGATCGACTGCCCGGTGGTGCTGATCGCGGACATCGACCGCGGCGGCGTGTTCGCCCATCTCGTCGGCACGCTCGCCTTGTTGAGCGAGTCCGAGGGCGCACGCGTGACGGGCTTCGTCATCAACCGCTTCCGCGGCGACCTGGCGCTGCTGCAACCGGGACTTAAGTGGCTCGAGGCACGCACCGGCAAGCCGGTTTTCGGCGTCCTGCCTCATCTGCCCGGTTTGCACCTCGATGCCGAGGACTCCATCAGCCGAGAGCCGATCGATCGCGAGCCTGCGGCGGGACAGGCTCCGACCCTGCGCGTGGTCGTGCCGGTGCCGCCGCGCATCGCCAACCATACCGATTTCGATCCGCTGCGCCAGCACCCGCAGGTCGACTTTCACTACGTTCAGGACGCGCGGGACCTCGCCGGTGCCGACCTGGTCATCCTGCCGGGCTCCAAGTCAGTGCGCGCCGACCTTGCCTGGCTGCGCGAGCGCGACTGGCCCAGATATCTCGAGCGACACTTGCGCTATGGCGGCAAACTGATCGGCATCTGCGGCGGCTTCCAGATGCTCGGCGAGCAGATCGCCGACACGGAAGGGATCGAGGGCCCCCCGGGTCAAAGCGCGGGCCTGGGGTGGCTCGAGCTCCACACCGTGCTGCATAAAGAAAAGGAGCTGCGCAACGTGAGCGGACGCCTCGCGCTCGATGCGACCCGCGTGAGTGGTTACGAGATCCACATGGGCCAAAGCGCGGGAAGCGCGCTCGATCGCCCGGCGCTGCGGCTGGAGGATGGTCGCGCCGACGGTGCGATGTCCGCTGACGGGCAGATTCTCGGGACCTATGTTCATGGGCTGTTCGAGGAGCCTTCCGCCTGCGCGATGCTGCTGCGATGGGCAGGACTCACCGCTCCGCTGCCGCTCGATCACGCGCGGCGGCGCGAGCAGATGCTCGATCGCCTCGCGGATGCCGTAGAAAGCTCGCTCGACCTGTCGCAGCTGCTGCCGGGAGGCAACCGATGAAGGAGCTGATCCTGGGAGGGGTGCGCTCGGGCAAGAGCCGGCTCGCCGAGCAACATGCGCGTGACAGCGGCCTTCAAGTCGTCTACATCGCCACGGCGCGCGCCACGGGCGACGCGGAGCTCGAGGAGCGGATCCGGCAGCATCGCCTGCGCCGCCCCACCGCCTGGACCACCGTGGAAGAGCCGCTGGCACTTGGCCAGGCATTGCGCGCCCACGCGAGTGCGAAGCGATGCCTGGTGGTGGAATGCCTGACACTATGGCTCACGAATCTCCTTTGCTCGGCGGCAGATTCCTTGGAGCGCGAGAGCGCGAGCTTGCTCGAGAGCCTGCCGGCGCTCGCCGGCGATATCATCCTGGTCAGCAACGAGACCGGCCTTGGCGTAGTACCGCTAGGAGCGCTGTCCCGGCACTTTGTCGATGCGAGCGGTGAGCTGCATCAAAGCCTGGCGGCGATCTGCGATCGCGTGACGCTCATCGTGGCCGGACTTCCTCTGCGACTGAAAGGCACCTACCCATGAGCTCAAAACTCGCCTGGCTCGACGAAGAACCAAAGCCGCTCAACTCGCAGGCCACTGCTGCGGCGCGCGCCCGCCAGGGCGAGCTTACCAAGCCCCCCGGTGCACTCGGGGACCTCGAGACGCTCGCCATCAGCTTCGCGGGCTGGCAGGGTCGCGTACAGCCGTCGATCGAGCGGGTTCACATCAGTGTGTTCGCCGCCGACCACGGTGTCACCGAGGAGGGAGTCTCGGCGTTTCCGGCGGCGGTGACGGCGGAGATGATCAGGAACTTCGTGCGCGGTGGAGCGGCGATCAGTGTGCTGGCGCGTGCGCTGAACGCGACGCTCGAGGTGATCAATCTCGGCACCGTGGGTCAGGCCGTGATTGCGGGCGCCCATGACGTGGCACTCGGGCCCGGCACCGCCAACTTCGTCAATGGACCGGCGATGACGGACGCGCAGCTCGACGGCGCGCTCGAGGCCGGGCGTCAGAGTGCGGAGCGCGCGCTGGCGGGCGGGGCGCAACTCTACATCGGCGGGGACATGGGCATCGGCAACACCACGGCCGCGGCCGCGCTTGCCTGTGCGCTGCTGTCGGCCAGACCCGAGGCGCTCGCGGGACCGGGGACCGGCCTTGATGAGCGCGGCGTCGCCCGCAAGGCCACCGTGATCCGCCGCGCGCTCGACAAGCACTCCGGGCACCTGCAGACCCCGCGCGATGCGCTGCAACGCCTTGGAGGTTTCGAAGTCGCGGCCCTGGTGGGAGCGTACCTGCGCTGCGCGCAGCTCGGGCTCCCGGCGCTCATCGACGGCTTCATCGCCGGTGCCGCGGCGCTGACCGCAAGCCGCATGCGCGCGGGTGCCAAGGGCTGGTGGCTGTTCGCGCATCGCTCCAAGGAACCCGGGCACGCCGCGATCCTCACCGCGCTCGAGGCACGGCCACTGCTCGATCTCGGCCTGCGTCTTGGAGAAGGCAGCGGCGCTGCGGTGGCGGTGCCGCTGCTGCGACTCGCCTGTCAGCTGCATGCCGGCATGGCCACGTTCGCCGAGGCCGGAGTCTCGGGGAAACTCTGAATGCTTGTGCACGTGTTGCGTCACGGGGAGACCGAGGGCGGCGCCCGCTACTGGGGCAGAACCGACGTCGCACTGAGCGCCAGGGGCTGGGAGCAGATGCATGCGGCCGTCGCCGGCCACTCCTGGGAGAGCATCGTCAGCTCGCCGCTGCAACGCTGCGCCGCGTTCGCCGAAGCTCTGGCGGGGGAACGCCACATACCGTGCCGCTACGAAACGGACCTGCGAGAGATCAGCTTCGGTGACTGGGAGGGGCACTCGGCGGCGGAGCTCATGCAAACGGACGCGCAACGCCTGCGCCGCTTCTGGTCAGACCCGAACGCGCATCCGGCGCCGGGCGGCGAGTCGCTCGCGCAGCTTCACTCGCGCGTCATGGCCGCATGGCGGCGCATCGTGAGCGATCCGGACAGAAGAGGCTTGTTGATCGTCACCCACAGCGGACCCATACGAGTGCTGCGCGCCGCCCAGTCGGGCACGCCGCTGTCGGCCCTGCTGAGCATCGAGGTACCTCATGCCTCCCTGGTCGGCATCGAGTGCGATGCTGACGGCACTGTCGCCGCGGACCCTGGTGCGCCGAGCTCCGTGCCGTCCGCGGAGATCCGCTGACGTGTCCTTGCGCCCGGCGCTCATCGCCGTGCAATTTCTGACGCGGCTTCCCATTCGCCTCGAGCCACCGCCCGCAGGGCGCGAGGTCGGCTTGTCGTTGCTGTGGTATCCGGCCGTGGGGCTGCTGCTCGGCCTGCTGCTTTGGGTCGCGGGGGTCCTCCTCAGGCCCCTTGCCGCACCGCTGGCAGCGGCCATCGTTCTCGCACTCTGGGTCGCCTGTACCGGCGCCCTGCATCTGGATGGTCTCGCGGACACTGCAGACGCCTGGGTCGGCGGCCGTGGCGATCGCGAGCGCACGCTCGCCATCATGAAGGATCCGTATTCGGGCCCGGTCGCCGTGGCCGCAGTCGTGTGTCTGCTGCTGGTGAAATTCGGCGCACTTTCGGCGCTGCGCGCTGCGCTGGGCGCTGCGCCCTGGAGCGACCTGCACTTTGCCTGCGGCTGCGTTCTGCCACCGCTGCTGGCGCGCGCCGCCGTCGTGGTCCTGTTCGCACACACTCCCTATGTGCGTGCGCAGGGCATCGGGGCCGATCTTTCGGAGTATCAATCACGGGCAGGAGCGCGCTGGGTCGTCCCCCTCGCGGCACTCGCTGTCATCGCCGCCTGCGGCCGTTATGGCTTATTGGCGATTGCCGGTGCTGTGGCGGTTTATCTCGTCATGCGGCGAGCGTTTGTTCGACGTCTGGGCGGCATGACGGGTGACTGCACCGGAGCCCTGATAGAAGTCACTGAAACGCTGACTCTGGTCGTACTTGCTGCCGGTTGAATGCCGCGATGATCAGGTGCTCGAGTCCCAATACTCCTCCATCTTCTTTCTCATGGCCGCGTCCGGCAGGCGACCGTGACCGGCGAGTTGGTTATCGACCAGATGCTCGACCTTGGTCGTGCCGGGGATCGCGCACGTAACGGCCGGATGCGAAATGACGTACTTGAGGAAGAACTGGCCCCAGCTCGTGACGTCGATAGCGGCAGCCCAGGGCGGCAACGGACGATCGCCGACGTCCTGCAGCAACGAACGCCTGCGGCCGCCGAGGGGCACATCGACCATGATTGCAATCCTGCGCTCCAGCGCCAACGGGAACACGGTCGCAGCGGCATCGCGGTTGCCGAGCGAATAGTCGACTTGCACGAAGTCCATCGGGTACTGGCGCATCTTGTCGACCAGCTCGGGGTGCTCGCGCACGTCGGCGGTAGTGATACCCACGTAGCGCGCCTTACCGGCCTTCTTGAGCTCCTGCAGCAACGGCATCAACGGATCAACGCTGGGGAGGTGATGCGCAAACATCACGTCGACTCGATTGGTCTGTAAGCGCTGCAACGAGCGATCGAAGCTGGCCTGACCGTAGACGTTGTCACGCGGGGGTCTGCCTCCTGGCCCAGGGCCGCCCGCAGGAGGTCCACTCGGCGGGGCGGCACGAGGCGGTGGCCCCTGATGCCCTTGAGCCCCCTCGGCATTGAACTTGGTCGCGATGAACATCTGCTTGCGAATGCCGAGGTCCGCGAGCACATGCCCGATGACGGCCTCGCTCTCCCCATACCCGGCCGCGGTATCGATGACGGTACCGCCCAGCTCGTGCATGCGCTGAAGCACAGCGCGCAGCTCGGCGTAGTTGTCTTCCCGGAACTGATTGGTACCGATTCCCATGACCGGAATTCTCTCCCCGGTGGATGGGATAACCTTGGTGATCACGGGCAGTCTGGCTTGTGCGGCGGCATCAGCATTCGCATCGGCAGCACCCGATCCCCTGGGAAGCAGCGTGCCGAGCCCGGCCAGCAGTCCGCCTTCGAGCACGGCACGCCGGGACCACTGTGGGTAAGGAATCCCGGACATGATTGCTTTCCCTTTCAACGACCCGCGGTGTCGGGAAGTCTAGCACCGCGTGCTGTCGCTGAAACCGGGCCACGGCGGCCTTGCGCCGCTCAGGCTGCGCAGCCACCGCGACGGCGCGCACCATCCCAGGTCATGGCTGTGTTTTGCGTGAGATCTCCAGGCGCGCAGCGATCCGCACCAGCTGCGCGAAGGAATCCGCCTGCATTTTTTTCATCACTCGCGCGCGCTGCTCCTTGACGGTCGACTCCAGGGTTCCGAACTCGGCGGCGATCTGCTTGTTGAGCAGCCCGACGACGATCCGGGCCATGACTTCACGCTCGCGCGCCGTCAACAGTGCGTAGCGGCCACGCAGCTGCGCAAGTTCCGCGCGCTGTTCGCGCTCCACGCGGTCGCGTTCTATGGCCTGTGTGATGGCACCCAACAGATCCTCCTGACGAACGGGCTTCGTCAGGAACTCAACCGCACCGGCCTTCATGGCACGAACCGACATGGGGATGTCACCGTGACCGGTCAGAAAAATGATCGGTAGCGTCGCGTCGACCGCTCGCAGCTCACGTTGTAAATCCAGCCCGCCAAGTCCGGGGAGATCGACGTCCAGTACCAGACAGCTTGGTACTTCCGGTCGCTTGGCGTCGAGGAATGCCTGTGCGGTAGTAAAGGCCTCGACTCTGAGACCCGCAGATGTGAGCAACCGCCGCAACGCCTCGCGGAATGAGTCATCATCGTCAACCAGGAATATGAGCGGCTCCGGGCTGCTCATCGCGCGAGCGGGAGCGCGAAGTGGAAGGTCGCGCCGTGATCGGCGTTCGCCGTCGCCCACAGTCGGCCGCCGTGCGATTCGATGATGGAACGACTGATCGATAGACCCATCCCGAGCCCATTCACTTTGGTCGTATAGAACGGCTCGAACAGCCGCTCCGAGTCATTCCCCGATAGCCCGACGCCCGCGTCCTGAACGGCAACGACCACACACGGCCCATCCACGAGATGCTCGACACCGGCGGCCACGCGTACTCGTCGCCGGTCGGTCGGCAATTGCTTGGACGCCTCGGCCGCATTCAGCAGAAGATTGAGCAACACCTGCTGCAACTGGATGGGATCGGCCATCACGACCGGCAACCCCTGCGCCAACTCGGTATGGATCGAAACCGACTGGCGCGCGAGATCCGAGCCGACCACAGCCAGCACATCACGAATGACACAGGCAACATCGCAGGCCTGGTGCGCGACCCTCGATCGTGACAGCAATGCACGAATTCTCGTGAGCACTTTGGCCGCTCGTTCACCGTCCGAGACGATCGCGCGCAGCGAATCGCGTACCTGGTCGAGATTGGGTTGCTCCGCGGCCAGCCAGTTGAGACAGGCGGAGGCGTCGGCGATGATCGCCCCCAGTGGCTGATTGACCTCGTGCGCGATCGAGGCTGCCAGTTCACCGAGCGTGGTGACTCGCGTCACGTGCGCGAGCTCCAACTGCGCTTCGCGCAGTGCATCCTCGGCGCGCTTGCGCTCGGTAACGTCCTGAACGACTGCGGCAAGGTAATAGGAACCCGGGCTGGTCCCCAGAGGTATGATGTTGCCGCTGACATTGACCCATATGATCTGGCCGTCTTTGCGGCGGTAACGCTTCTGGATCTGCATCGACTGGCGCAGGCCCGCCGCGAGCTCGTCTGCCAGCAGCAGATTCCCTTTGCGGTCTGCCTCTACCGTAAGGTCGATGTACGACATATGGGCCAGTTCGCGCTCGGAATATCCGAGCATGTGCTGGTAGGCCGCGTTCGCCCGCACGAAGCGTCCGTCTTGATTCGTGATGACGATGCCGACGGACGTGTTTTCGAAAAAAGCCTGCCAGCGCCCGGCCGCGGCGCCCGATTGCTCAAAGGTCGGTTGCGTCACGGGTAACCACCGTTATCACCGCGGTGAGCTGCCCTCATATCATCGTCCGGCTTCCATTCATGATGCAAGCGTGCGGCTCACCAGAGTCGAAATTCATCCCACCAAGGTAGGGTGGCCGCGGTGCACGCGTCACCTTATCGTTTCGATCAGCGGAGTTAGTCCTCACCGATAACGGCAGCAACCGACACCATGAATGAGCATCGCAATCGAGTCATTGCCATCGTCGATGACGATGACTCTATGCGTCGCTCCATCAGAAATTTGCTCCTTTCGCTGAATTATCGCGTCGAGACCTTCCCTTCCGCGGAAGCCTTCCTGCTCTCTTCAAGTCCCGGCGATACCGGCTGCCTGATACTCGACTTGCGAATGTCCGGCATGGGTGGCCTCGGTCTTCTCAAGGTCCAGGCAACGGCGCACCGGCAGGTGCCCGTCATCGTTCTGACCGCTCACGGCAGCGATGAGGCGCGCACCGAGTGCCTGCGTTTCGGTGCCATCGCATTTTTGCAGAAACCCTGCAATACGGCCGAGTTGTGCGCGACCGTGAAGGCCGCAATGGAAATGCGTCCATGACTCGTCATCAGGCATTGCTCTCTCCAAAGGCTGAAAGGTTGCTCTACCCAAAGGCTGGGGAAGCTCGGGATGACTCGAGTGGCCGGCCTGCATCCCACCCAAGGTAGGGTAGACGCTGTGTCCTCGCGGCCCCTACCGTCTCGCCTTCTTTAAATCGTCCGGGACCTATGCTCGCTCTAGTCCGCATCGCCCTCGCGCGCCCCTACACGTTCGTTGTCGCGGCGCTGCTAATCCTGATCTTCGGCTCGCTGGCCGCGTTGCGCATGCCGGTCGATATCTTTCCGAGCATCGACATTCCGATCATCGGTGTGGCCTGGCAGTACCAGGGCCTGCCGCCCGATCAGATGGCCGGCCGCATCATCAGCCCGTTCGAGCGCGCTCTGACGACGACCGTCAACGACATCGAGCACATCGAGGCGAATTCCTATACCACCTTCGGTATCGTCAAGATCTTCTTCCATCCTACGGCAAACATTGCCACCGCCAATGCCCAGGTCACCGCGATCTCGCAGACCCTGCTCAAGCAGATGCCGCCCGGGGCAACACCGCCACTGATTCTCAACTACAGCGCCTCGACGGTGCCGGTCATTCAGCTGGCGCTGTCGGGCAAAGGATTGACCGAGCAGAATCTCGCCGATCTCGGCCTCAACTTCGTACGCACCCGCCTGGTGACCGTCCAGGGCGCCGGTATTCCCTGGCCGTTCGGCGGCAAGTCGCCCCAGGTCATGTATGACCTCGACACTGCCGCGCTCGAATCGCGCGGCCTGACCGGGCAGGACGTGGCCAACGCACTCGCCGCGCAGAACGTCCTGACCCCCGCGGGCACGGAAAAGATCGGCAATTTTGAATACACCATCAACCTGAACAACGCCCCGTCCAAGATCTCCGAGCTCGCCGATCTGCCGATCCGACGAGTGAACGGTGCCATGGTCTATATGCACGACGTCGCCCACGTGCACAACGGCAGCGCCGTGCAAACCAATATCGTGCACGTCGACGGTAATCGCTCGGTGCTGCTCAGCGTGTTCAAGAACGGCACCACCTCGACGCTCAGTATCGTGAGCGGCATCAAGCGAATGCTGGCAGTCATCAAGCCCTCACTCCCCGATGCACTCGAGATCAAGCCGATCGCGGATCAGTCGCTGTTCGTGCGCGCCTCCATTAACGGGGTGATCCGCGAAGGCGTGATCGCCGCGGCCTTGACCAGCCTAATGATCCTGCTGTTCCTGGGGAGCGCGCGCTCTACCCTGATTGTCACGACCTCGATTCCGCTGTCTATCCTCGGCGCGATCGCCGCCCTGTCGGCGATCGGTCAGACGCTCAACATCATGACTTTGGGTGGCCTGGCGCTCGCTGTCGGCATCCTCGTCGACGAGGCAACGGTGACCATCGAGAGCATCAACTACCACCTCGAGCAGGGCAAGGAGGTCGAGACCGCGATCCTGGACGGCGCCTCGCAGATCGTCGTCCCGGCGTTCGTGTCGATGCTGTGCATCTGCATCGTGTTCGTTCCAATGTTCTTCCTCAGCGGCGTCGCTCGCTTCCTGTTCGTGCCCATGGCCGAGAGTGTAATGTTCGCGATGGTTTTCTCGTTCCTGCTGTCGCGCACGCTGGTGCCGACGATGGCAAAGTACCTGCTGCACAGGCACGAGGCCGATGCCGGGGGGAATGATGGGGTCGCGCCGACACCGTCAAAGAACCCGCTGGTACGTCTGCAACGCGGCTTCGAGGCCCGGTTCATGCAGTTCCGTGCCAGCTATCGTGAGCTGCTGGCGCTCGCCATCGGTCAGCGTCGACTCTTCGTTGCGGGCTTCATCGCGGTCGTTGCCGCCTCCTTCCTGCTCACGCCATTCATCGGCCGCAATTTCTTCCCGCAGGTGGACGGCGGTCAGATCCTGCTGCACGTGCGCGCCCCGGTCGGCATGCGGATCGAGGAAACCGCGGCGCGCTTCGCCGCGGTCGAGAGTGCGATCCGCGCAATCATCCCGCCGGCCCAGACCGGCGCGATCGTCGACAATATCGGGACTTACCTGTCGTCGATCAATACGATCTACAACAACACGGGCACGATCGGTGAGTCGGACGGAGACATCCAGATCTCGCTCAACCCGGGACACGCGCCGACCGCCGATTACGTGGCCCGCATGCGCGAAACGCTGCCGCGCCGCTTCCCGGGCATGACCTTTGCCTTTCTGCCCGCCGATATCGTCAGCCAGATACTCAACTTCGGGGCGCCCGCGCCCATCGATCTGCAGGTTCGCGGCAACGACCTCGGCGCAGACTATGTCTACGCCAACAGACTGCTGGCGCAGATCCGCCGCGTCACGGGTGTCGCCGATGCGCGCATCCAACAGTCGGCACGGCTGCCCACGTTCGATGTGGACATCGATCGCACGCGCGCGCGATACACGGGCGTGACTGCGCAGGATGTGACCAACAGTATGGTCGTCGACCTCGCCAGCTCCAGCCAGGTCGCGCCCACCTACTGGCTGAACGAGAAGAATGGTGTTACCTATCCGATTGCGCTGCAGACGCCGCAATACCAGGTCGACACGCTGCCGGCGCTGGAGAATCTTCCGATAAACTCCGCCGGCGCACCGACCACGGTGCTCGGGGGCATCGCCAACATTCGGCGCTCGCACGGCAACGCCGTCTTTTCGCAGTACGACATCTCCCCCATGGTGGAGATCTACGCCACGACCCAGGGACGCGATCTGGGTGCGGTGTCGGACGAAATCCGCGGCATCATCGCCCGCAACGATAAGGATAAGCCCAAGGGCGCGATCGTCGCCCTCCTCGGCCAGACCGCGACCATGCACAGCGCCTACACGGGTCTGCTGTTTGGTCTGCTGGGCGCCATCGTGCTGATCTATTTCCTGATCGTGATCAACTTCCAGTCCTGGAGCGATCCCTTCGTGATCATCACCGCCCTGCCGGCGGCGCTCGCCGGGATCGTGTGGATACTGTTTGCAACGCATACCACCCTGTCGGTGCCCGCGCTCACCGGCGCGATCATGTGCATGGGTGTGGCGACCGCCAACAGCGTGCTGGTAATCAGCTTCGCACGCGAGAAGCTCAACGAGACCGGCGATGCGACGCAAGCCGCGCTCGAGGCCGGATTCGTGCGGTTGCGGCCGGTGCTGATGACGGCGCTCGCGATGGTGATCGGCATGGTACCCATGGCCCTCGGTCTGGGCGAAGGCGGCGAGCAGAATGCGCCGCTTGCCCGCGCGGTCATCGGCGGCCTGATCTTTGCCACGGTGTCGACGCTGTTCTTCGTGCCGGTGGTGTTCAGCATCCTTCATCGGCACTACGCCGCGAAGCTTGCGCCCGGATCAACCCCAGGAGTCGCCCATGGTGCCTGATCGAGATTCCCACTCCGTGGGTCGGCGTCTGCGAAGAGCGGGCGCGGTAGCCCTGTTGCTCGCCTTCGCGGTCGTTGCCTACGGCCTGACCTCGCGCGCGGTGGAAAATTCGCAGCTGCGCGGTTTGACCGAAGAACAGGCTGTGCCAACCGTCGCGATCGTGACGCCGGGTAGCGTGGGTAATCAGGCGAGCCTGGACCTACCCGGCCGTCTCGAAGCTTTCATTCGTGCTCCGATCTACGCGCGCATACCGGGGTACCTGAAGAGCTGGAAGTACGATATCGGCAGCAAGGTCAAGGCCGGCGACGTGCTGGGCGAAATCGATACGCCCGATCTCGATCAGCAGCTCATGCAGGCGCGCGCCGACCTCAATGTCGCCGAGGCTAACGCCAAGCTTGCGGAGATAACCGCCAAGCGCTGGCAAGGACTCGCCGGCACCGACGCCGTCTCCACGCAGGACGTCGACCAGCGCACTTTCACCTGGCAGGCGAATATCGCCCAGGTCAAAGCGGCGCGCGCCAACGTCGACCGCCTGGTCGCCGAGGAAGGCTTCAAACGTCTGATTGCGCCCTTCGACGGCATCGTCACGGCGCGCGAAACCGACGTCGGCGCGCTGATCAACGTGGGAGCCACCGGCGGCGCGGAATTGTTCGTGGTCTCCGAAACGGGCAAGTTGCGCGTCTACGTCAACGTGCCCCAGAACTACGTGCCGAGCGTGCCTGACGGCACCAACGCCACGATCAGCGTGCCCGAGCACCCCGGCAAGATCTATCGCGGAACGGTCGAGGCATCCGCCCAGGCGGTTGACCCAGGCAGCGGCACCACGCTGATGCAGATCATCGTCGATAACGCGACCGGTGAGATGATGCCGGGCGACTACGCCAGCATTCATCTGCAGATCGCCCCTACGGCCGGTGTGCTCAGCGTGCCATCGAGCGCGCTGATCTTCGACGCCAAGGGACTGTCCGTTGCCACCGTGGGCGCCGACGACCGCGTACTGGTCAAGCCAGTATCCATCGCGCGTGACCTCGGCTCCGTGATCGAGGTCGCATCAGGTCTCGCACCGAACGACCGGGTCATCGAGAACCCGCCCGATGGCGTCAGCACCGGCACTGTGGTGCAACTCGCGGGCGCAGCGCCGGCGGGCGTAGCCAGCGCCCGGCCGAAGGGCAAAAGTAAGCATGATGGCTAGAGCCGCACTCGGATCCGCCGTGGCACTGGCGCTGCTGCTCGGTGCCTGCTCGCTCGCACCGCCACTGAAGGTGCCGCAGGTTCCAACCGCCAACGCCTACAAGGAGCTCGGGCCCTGGACACAGGCGCAACCGGCCGATCGGCTGCCACGTGACAGCTGGTGGACGCTCTACGACAGCGCAGAGCTCGATGAGCTCCAGAAGCGCCTGATCGCCGGAAATCCGTCCCTCGCCGCCGCGCTGGCCAACTACGCCCAGGCGCGGGCGCTGGCGAATCAGGCGCGCGCCGGACTCTTTCCCACGCTCGGCGCGAATGCGAGCGTCGCGCGCGCGCGCGAATCGGTCAATACGCCCCTCATAAGCCCTACTACGCCGCGCTATTACGACGACAACATAGTCGGCGGTAGTGTCAGCTACGAGCTCGACTTGTGGGGACAGATTCGCAACGAGGTCGTCGCGGGCGAGGCCAGCGCGGCCGCGTCCGCCGCGGATCTCGAGAATGCGCGCCTGTCGTTGATTGCGCAGCTGGTCGACGACTACGTGCAGCTGCGGAGCCTCGATTCCGAATCCGCGATTCTCGATGACACGGTGCAGGCCTATGCACGCGCTCTCAGCCTCACCGAGCAACGCCACGGCGCCGGCATCGCTGCCGGCCTCGACGTCGCACAGGCGGAGACGCAGCTCGACGCGGCGCGATCGCAGGCGGCCCAGACCCTCGCCCAACGCGCCCTGATGGAGCACGCCATTGCGGCGCTGCTCGGCGTGTCCGCCTCGACGTTCTCGATCAAGCCGGCCGTCGTCGCCGTCAACCTGCCGCAGATTCCCAGCGGCGTCCCGACCACCCTATTGCAGCGTCGCCCAGATATCGCCGCCGCGCAGCGGCGCATGATCGCAGCCAACGCCAACATCGGGGTGGCACGGGCGGCGTATTTTCCCTCGCTCACCCTTGGTGCGCAGGGAGGCTTCCAGAGCACCGGCTTCTCGAACTGGCTGAGCGCCCCGAGCAGTTACTGGGCGATCGGCCCGAACGCTCTGCTCAGTGTATTTGACGGCGGCTTGCGCCGCGCGCAGGTCGCCCAGGCGCGCGCCGAGTTCGATGCCTCTGCGGCGGATTACCGCGGCACCGTCGTCGCCGCCTTCCAGCAGGTCGAAGACAGCCTGGCCGCGCTCAATCACTACCACGACGCCGCTGTGCAGGAAAAGGCCGACGTCGACGCCGCGCAACGTGCCCTGAAACTATCCATGGCACTCTACGTCCAGGGCGCGTCCGACTACCTCACGGTCGTCACCTCACAGACCGCGCTCCTGCAGGCAAAGCTGCAGGCGCTTACTCTCGATACCTTGCAGCTGCAAGCCAGCGTCGATCTCGTCCGCGCCTTGGGCGGCGGCTGGGAGGATTCCGGAGCAAAGAGCGTGGGCCCCGCTCTCACCGATAGCTCGAATTCGATCAGGCACGCCGCACCTGCGGCGACCCTTAAGGGGTCGTGACATCGCGGAAGCGGCGGCGCTGGCAGCCCAACTCGGTGGACAACCTTGTGCCGGCCGGTTTGCGGTGGCGATTTTTTTTACACACCGCTAAAGCCAGCCGCTCGCAGTCACACCAAGTGATTGAATCTCAAGCAGAGGACGGCGATGGCCCGTTCTTTGCATCCAACCTGTTGTTTGAGCACAAACAAACGTTGTAGGCGTCCGAGACCTGGCGCTCGCGAAACCGCCGAGATGCGGTTAGAGTCTGGCGAGCGCTGTCAGGGGAGAAGGGGACTCAAGTGGCTCGAAAAAAGACCGAATCGTTGACCCTGGCCGCCCTCGCCGCGGCGCCGGTGGCCGCCATAGGCGCGGTGGTGGTACCCCCCGTACAAGGCTACGAAACGCCTTCCTTCAGCTGTGACGCCGCAAGCGGCGGAGGCAGCGTCAACTGGGGCGACGGGCTGTCGGTGATGCCGGAGATCGGTACTGACCCCTTGAGCTGCGCGAACGGCGCCTTCGAAGAGACGATCAAACTCACCAACGACACGCTGACGCTCAATCTGAACGAGCTGAAATCTGGGGCCGGCGAGACACTCTATGACCTGAAGATAGATGGGATAAAAGGCGAGAGCCAGGACGACAAACACAAGGACGCGTTATTCGATACGTACTTGGAGTCGTCCAACTCGTATACCAAGTCAGATTTCAAGATTAGCGATTTCGTCGGCATCAAGATCGACTCATCTGAGGAGTTTTTCAAGTTCGACTCCTCGAGCTTCAACAGCGACTTCAAAGTGATTTCCTTGAATTTCAGCCCCGACGTCGACATAAAGACGTTCGCCGCCTTCGACGCCTTCGCTGACCTCACCCCGAGCGAGGTGACAGTCTCTCTCTACTCCACGCCCGAAGCGGTACCCGAGCCCGCCACGATCGGACTTCTGGGCACGGGTCTGCTGGGGCTCGCGATGAGGCTGCGCCGCCGGACGAAGGCGTAGCCGCGTCGAGGACTTCCGCGATTCGATCGACGCTGGCGAGCCCCTACGTCGGCCGTGCGCTGCGATGAGCGCCTCGGCGGGCAGCACTGCCTACGACGCGGTTCGCTATCCGGGCAAGTTCTACCCACAATCCTCGCCCGAGCGCCTCGCAACGCTCGCGACGTTGTACGGACTCACGCCCGCTGCGGTCGCCCACTGCCGGGTCCTCGAGCTCGGATGTGGCGATGGCGGCAACCTGATTCCGCTCGCCTACCACTTCCCGGAGAGCCGCTTTCTCGGGGTCGATCTGTCCGCCACCGCGATCGAGCGCGGCAGATCCGTCATCGCACAGCTTGGCCTCGCGAACATCGAGCTGCGCGCACTCGACATCGCCGCATTGCCCTCCGACGTCGGCAGCTTCGATTACATCATCTCCCATGGCGTTCTCTCCTGGGTGCCCGAGCCGGTACGCGAGCGAATGCTCGAGATCTGTGCGCACCACCTCGCCGCGCACGGCGTGGTTTACCTGAGCTACAACACGCTCCCCGGCGGCTACGTGCGCGCCTTTGCGCGCGACCTGATGCGGCTGCAAACCGACCACATCACCGACCCCGCACACAAGACACGCGAGGCCCGCGCCGCCATCGAGCTACTGCTCGCGGCGATGCCCGCGGACCGCCTCGAGCGCGAGCTGGTGCGGCGCACTCTGGTCCCATACGAGGGCAAGGACTATTTCCTGTTTCACGACTTGCTCGCGGAGGTGCACGATCCGGTCTACTTCCTCGACTTCATGGAGGCCGCCGCTGCTCACGGGCTGCAGTTCATCTCCGAGTCGATTCCTGCGAGCTCGCGCACCGCACATCTGCCCGAGGGGGTTCGCCGCAGTCTGGCGGCGCTGCCCGATCGGCTGCGGCGCGAGCAGTACCTCGACTTCATCAACGCCCGGCGCTTCCGCCAGACCGTGCTGTGCCACAGCGAGCATAAGCTCGATCTGGAGGTGACACCGCAGCGCATGGAGCGGCTGCTCATTGCGTGCGCCGCCAAGCCGGTCGAGACGGATGCCGACCTGCGCTCATCGGCGCGGCTCGAGTTTCGCCGCGGCGAGGCGATCTTCGGTTTTTCACAACCCATTCCCAAGGCTTTGTTCGTGGTGCTGGCCGAGCACTACCCGAAGAGCCTGCGCTTCTCGCAACTGCGTGAGTGCATCTGCGTCAAGCTCGCCATGCCGGCGGCGGAGCTCAAACTCGAGGACGATGCGCGTCTGGTCCAGCAGCTGGTCTCCTCGTTCGTGAACGGCATGGTGGAGTTGCACGTACACCCCTTCGAGTGCCGGCGCGAGGTGAGTGCGCGGCCGACCGCGAGCGCACTCGCAAGGATTCAAGTTGAGATGGGAGTGCCGCTCGTTGCCGCTGATCTGACGACCTTTGCGGTGCCAGACGGGCTGTTGCGGACGCTCGTATCGCTGCTCGACGGCACGCGGGACTTCGAGGGGCTGCTGATCGAGCTGTACGCGCGCATCGGCAGCGCGGAGCACGCGGGCGTCAATCCAGAGAACCTGCGCCGCGCGCTCGAGCTTCTGGCATCCAGAGCCATCCTCACGGGATGAAGCGCGATTTCTCGCGCGGCCTGCATCCTAGCAGCACGAGGGCGACGGCGAGCGCGAGCAGCGCCCAGACCGGCGGCTCCGGGACCGCGGAGAACGAGTAGGTGGTGCTGCCGCTAATCACGCTGAACGCTACGTCCGGGTCATCCGTGAGCGCGGGCAGCGTGAACACGAAGTCCTCGAACGCGCAGCCGGGCGGACTACAGGGCGTGACCGGCGGCGTAGTCGACGTGGCCAACGAGCTTGGATCGAGCCCGGTGAAGAGCAGCGAAACGGCGTAATCGGTCTCCAAGCCCTGGACGCCCAGAACCTCCATATAGAGGGCGACCGACGCCGAATCGGTCTTCTTGGTGATCGTGAAGCTGTTGAGGTCCACCTTGCCGCCCTTCCCGGAGCCCTTGGACTGCGAGCCCGTGTCGGCGGCCTGCTCGACGCCAAAACTGAACGTATCGAGCTGGATGGTCCCCGTGCCCGGGTAGTGATAGACGGGGTTCGTGGCGTTCGCCAGGCTGAGGCCCGTGCCCTCAGGCGGCGCGGCCGGCAGCGGCAGCGGGTTGAGACTCAGGTTGAAGTACACATCCGGCATCCCCTGTGCGGCTGCGCCCGTCGGCTTGCCGATGAGCTCGAAGTCCGAAGGCACGCTGCTGGCAACGGATTCGGCAAAGGACGGGGCAGACACAACCGCCAGTACCGCTGCGGCGGCCACGGCCGTGATTATTTTCATGTGCAGGCTCTCCATGAAATGCAGGCCTGCGCGAGGACCATGCAAGTCTGATTTCAATTCCTGGATCTGGATCGAGTCAACGTGGCGCGACCGCCCCATTCCTCATTCGCCGATAGCCGGCAACGCCAAGCCCCGCGAGGCCGAGCAACACTATCGCCCAAGTGGAGGGCTCTGGGACGGATGCAGCGCCGTTGATGGTGACGCTGATGACGCCTGGGTTGTTATACCAACCAAAGCCGTCAACAACCCCGAGATAGAGTCTGGTAGCACCCGATGGCGCAAGAAAGCTTTGCACGGAACCCGTTCCGGTCCCAGTCAACCCGTCGCCGATCCAAAAGATTTGATCGAGACCGGGAGCAAGAGAGGTGAAGGACATACCATCGTCGAGTTGAGCCGGAGCCGGGCCGGACGGAACGGAGCTCCCGATAAACACGCCGACCAAGCCGCTGACTTGCACACCCATCGGGCCCGAGATACCGGTGCCGTAATCGGCCGTCATATTAAAAACGTCTCCGGGCCATCCGTCCGCTGAGGGAGCGAGCGGCCCCGGTCCGTAGGACGCGCCTCCGGTAGCGGCGAAAGTCAACGTGTCACCTCCCAGGCTGCCACTTAACGCGAGGACTGGGCTTTCAGCGGGCGCGGAATCGCCATCGCAACAAGGCGTGCCGGAGGGTTGCCCCGCGAGATAGGGGTTTGCCGTTCCCGGAACCAGGATCGAGGCTTCGGCCTGTGCCCCGAAACTCCCGACTATCGCCGTGACAAGCGCAGCGGCTGTTTTGAGATTCCTACTCGCACGCATCGCTGCATACCCCATTTGCCCGGTTCGACATCGAATGAAGCAACTATTGTGCCTTGCTGGGGTTATTGGCGTTGAGTCAACCTGTTAGGTCGTTCGTCCGGCTTGCTGCGGTGCGAGAGTGTAAAAGTTCTCGACGCTGCCCGGGGCAGCTTTGCCGCGCCATGCTTTCCAACTGCCTCCTCATGCCGCGGCCAGAAACGGGTATCGCCTCAGCCGACCACGGAGCGATTCGGAGCGCGACATCTAATACGGAGAGTGGCCGCTAAGCTGCGCGCAAACATAATGAGCCTGCTCGGGTTGCTTGATCGTTTGTACCCATCTGGCTCCCGCTTGCTCACAGAGCGAAAGCGACTCGAACCCGGGAACGCTTGCGATGGCCGAATGACCCGAACAGTTAGGCCCTGAGCAGGCGGGTACAGTTACGATTAAGGTGAGAATCAGTGTGAACATTTTATTTACTCCCTCGGCTATGCTAACTGGAGCTCGGCCGGCGGCGTGCAAGGGTGCGCGCGCTACTCACGGCTCAGGCGTTCTCAGGTGATGCTGTAGGCGACCACACGCCATTGACCGTCCGAGTCCTTCATCGGCATCACGGTCTCTGTAGCGCCAGCGTGATGCTCAAAATCCGTAGCGAATCGAATCACAACATGCTCACCCTCAGGGGCGCCCGCCTTGGATGGCACAAATTCGGCCGACTCAAGGCTGCGAGACTGCACGGCCCCCTGACCGCCCCGTTCCTCTGAGAGCCGCGAGATCCATTGCGATTTGGGTATTGAGTCTCGGAGGTGCTTTGCAGCGGTGCTCCAGCTCTGAGAGTAGTCCCCAGAGTCAAGCAGACCAAGCCAGGCCTGCGCGGCCGCTTCTGCTGTCGCTACTACGGGTGTGTCCGCAGTCAAGCCTTGAATGGACGCAACTAAAGAAACGGCGAGTAACCCAATGCCGGCAAAGCGTTTCATGTTGTGTACCTCCGCGCAGAGATCCAGATGATGTCCCCAGCTACTGTTCGAGCAGTGCCACGAGAGTCTGCGGCCCCATGCAAGGCCGCATCGAGATCATCGACCCGAACAAATGGTAGCAGCGCCCTCCTTTTGCGGACATTGGTATGAAAGCCAATTGCGCGTCGAAGGCCCGCTTGTAGGCGGCCCGCGCTTCGCCGCGTGCAACATAGACGGCCAAGTTTGGAAATTCGTTCAGAATCCCCGATGATCTCAATCTGAGCAGCACCGATACCATGCAATGCTGAGGTAGAAGGAGACCAGCCATGAGGCGGTTATGCCTTGGATTGGCGTGCTTGGCGTGGTATGTCGCGCAAGCAGTCGCGCAAACGTCGACATCGTCCCCCATCGCCCCACCTTCCGACGCCGAAATCCGGCGCATTCTCACTGAACGGATCGACGTGCAGAAGCAAGGCGTCGGCATCGTTGTCGGCATCATCGATCCTCACGGCAGGCGCATTGTCGCTTATGGCGCTCTCGAAAAGGGCGACACACGACCTCTCGATGGAGACACCATCTTCGAGATCGGTTCGATCACGAAGGTCTTCACGGCGCTTCTTGCAGCTGACATGGCGCAACGAGGCGAACTAAAGCTCGATGATCCGATCCAGAAATACCTTCCACCTGTCGTAAGGATCCCCGAGCGCGGCGGCAAACAGATCACGCTCATCGATCTGGCTACACATACTTCCGGACTCCCGCGCATGCCGGAGAACTTCCGCCCGAAGGACCCCAGCCGTCCGTACGTCGACTATACGGTCGACGCGCTTTACTCGTTTCTGTCCTCTTACGAGCTGCGCCGCGACATAGGGATAAAGTACGTTTATTCGAATCTCGGTTTCGGTCTGTTGGGGCTCGGGCTCGCGCAACGGGCGGGTACGGACTACGAGAAACTGGTCGTCACGCGGATCTGCAATCCGTTGGGAATGGAGAGTACGAGGATCACCCTTTCCCAACCTTTGAGGCAACGGTTTGCGGCCGGTCATAGCTCCGACCTCGTCACCGTTCCTGAATGGAACATTCCTAGCTTGGCTGGTGCCGGTGCTTTGCGTTCGAGCGCCAACGATTTACTGACGTTTCTGGCGGCGATGATGGGTTACACAGACAACCCGCTCACCGCGGCACAGAAGACGACGCTCTCCATCAGGCGACCGACCGGGGAGCCGTTCATGGAGACCGGGATGGGTTGGGACATCGACACTCGCGGCGGCACCGAGATCATCTCGAAGGGTGGTGCCACGGCAGGATATAACACCTTCATCGGCTACTCTCCGAAAACGCGCGTGGGCGTCGTAGTGTTGGCCAATACCTCGGGGGGCGAAGGCACAGCGGATATCGGCGAGCACCTGTTGGACGCGCGCTATCCTCTGTCGGTTCCAGAAGGCTTCCCCTCGACCGAGCCTACGCTCGAAACGAAGGTTCTCGACGGCTATGTCGGGCACTACGAATTGACGCCTGCCGCCGTCTTCACCGTTACGCGCGAGGGTGGCCAACTATATGTCCGGCTCACCAACCAACCGCAAGCGGCCGTCTATCCCAGGAACAACACCGAGTTCTTCTACAAGGTAGTCGACGCACAAATCACCTTCGAAACGGATCCGCAAGGGCACGCGAACACCCTCATCCTTCACCAGGGGGGACGCGACCAGAAGGCGAAACGCATCGACGATGCCACTGCTAAGCAGCTGGAGGACACCGTCGCGCAGCGTTTTAAGGATCAAAAGGCCTTCCCTGGAGGCGAGGCTGCGATCCGGGTCGAGATCGAAGAGATGCAGCGTAAACAACCCACCTACGAGCGGATGACGCCCGAATTCGCCGAAGTGGCACGTCCGCAAGCCGACCACGTCGAAAGGCTGATCGGCGGGCTCGGCACTCTGCAAACGATCACCTTCAAAGGCGTTGGGCCGGGTGGCTTCGACATCTATCAGGTGAAATTCGAACACGGCTCGCTGGACTGGCGAATTCTGCTCGATGCTGACGGGAAGGTCGCCGGCGAGGGGCTGCGTCCGCTTCCCTGATGTGTGGGCCTCATCCAACCGCAGACATGGCGCTGCACTGTGCGCACTCGCAAGTCTTGGGAGCAGCTCGGCGTGCTGCGTCCACGGCGCCGTCATTCGCCGGTCGGGATGTCGATGAAGCTATCGCTGAGCCATTTGATCGTCAGAGGGGCGCCGGCGTCGACGATTGTTTCGTCGCTGACGTCCTTGCCCGTACCGTAGTTGATCTGGGCCGCAGGCGTCTTGATCGCCTCCAGCAGAACGATCAGCCGGCTGCCCTTCTGGAATTTGCGGCTCATCAGGAGGCTCGCCTGGAACTTCAGGCGGCGCGGGACACCCGGCTCGAGAAGGATCCTGCGCGTCCAGTCCTCGATCAGGCTCGCGCGCTCGAAGTCGTAGGCGAGTTGGACATACCGGCCGTCGGGCGTGAGCTCATAGAGGGCAATTTCGAAGTCGAAGTCCCGCTTGTTGGTCACAACGTCCAGGTCGGCGCGATAGAGGCCGCTGACTTCCGTCGGCCTGGCGAATGGAGTGCTGGTGAATTCGAGCGACAGGTAGGTGTCGAGGGCGGTGTCCACCGCCGCGCCGCTGGAGGGAGGGACCCGGTCGATGTCGGACCTATCAGCGAGGTCGACCTCAAGCGTCGGCATCGGCTCCGACACCGGCTTGCCCAGACTGAGCGCATAGCTCTGACCGTCGCGTCGTCCGCTGAGATAGACACGCATCCGCTTCGGCCCCATGCCCTGCATCGAGGACGCATGCCGCCAGACATTTCCACCCATGACCTCGTAGTTGACCCTGTCCTCGAGGATCGCGGGCTTCGGGCCGCCCTTGAGGACGTAGTCGAACCACTGGTAACGGAGCGCACCGATGTCGATGTAGGCCGCGGGATCGATCCGGTAGCCGTCGACCACCTCGACGGGATCCCCAAGCGCATCGATCGTACCGCGGTTGCCGGAGCTGTGGTTGTAGGGACCGACGACGAGGCAGTGCTCCGCACGCGAGTTCCGGCGCATGTGCTCGCCCAGGTAGTAGACCGCCCCGTCTCCGGGCCCCTCGAAGTAGCCGGTCGTGGTGAGCACGGGCACGGCGACGTGGGCGAAGTCGTCGCCATAGGTGACCACACCCTGCCAGTAAGCGTCGTATGTCGGATGCTTGAGCCAGCGGTCCCAGATCGGATTGAGGGTTTCGTCGATCTTGTCGAGCGTGCGCCAAGCGACGCCTGTGCGGTACCAGGTGTTGAAGAGTTTCGACCACCGCGCCTGATCGTCATAGGTCGCAGGGTCAAGCGTCTTGTTGGATGTCGTGTAGAAGGTCCAAGGGTACGCGAAGCGAGTCATGACGCCGCGGGTCATAGGCGAGTCGATCGCCGGCGCATTGGACACAGAGTCCATCATCGCCTTCAGCGTTGGCGGTCGGTGCTTGGCGATGGCCCATTGGGCGAAGCCGTTGTAGCTGGCGCCAAAAGTGGCGACTCGCCCGTCGCTCCAAGGCTGCTTGCTGACCCAATCGATAAGCGCCGCGCCATCGGCGCCGTCGTGCTCGTAGGGAACCGGTGCGTCGAGGCTGCAACCCTTGCCCCGCGTGAGACCGACGACGCCGACATAGTCATTCGAGGCGGACCTGCGTGCCTCGCTGAAGTTGGTGGCCCGGTCAGCATAGATCGTGAACTCGAGGAGCGCCGGCAGACGCACAGCGTTTCTCGGCCTCACGATGGTGGCGCAGATACCCGAGCCGCCGCCGATCGGCACGAGCCTGTCCTCGATCAGGTAGCGGCGATGGTCATCCTCGTCGACGAGCTTCGGCGCGACCTGATCGAAGGTTCGATACGCCCTCGCCACCTGCCAGGCGCGGACGAGCGCTACGGCCTCGGGAAGCGAGAGCTCGTTCTTGCCCCTGGCCCGTGCGAGCGCGGCCTTCAGGGTCTCGGCGATTGGGACGTGGAGGCTGATGCCGACCGGGAACCGGTCCGCTTCGAAGGCGCGCGCGACTAGCGCCGAAGCCCGGTTGTCCATCGGGTCCATGATCTCCTGGAAGGCGCGCGCGAAGGCGATTTCGAAAGGGGCGGCGTCCCTCGCCTTCATCAGTTCCGCGCGCGCCAGGATCAGGTACTGAACGTCGGTTGCACGCCCCTGCGGGTCGCTGGCGGCTGCGAGGCGCGCATGCAGCTCCGCAAGCGTGCCGGCCGCGTCGGCCCAACGGCGCGCGACCATCTGGAGGCGAAAGAGCGTATCCAGGCGCTTTCGCTCGTCCGGCTCGCGATATTGCGCGAGCGCGGCGTCGGCGAGCGTCGGCATCGTCGCCTCGAGGTCTGCAGGATCGGACGGCACTTCGAACTTCAAGGTCTGCGCGGGAGCGGGCGAGGCCAGAAGCAAGGCCGTGGCGGCCGCCACGAGAGCGTTTGGGACCATGGCGGTCTTCACTTCGCCACGGCTTGTGCCGCCGCTGCCGGTCGGGCCGGTTGCGTACTTTTCCCGAAAGCCGACAGTCGCAGGCCCACCGCTAGTACTCGAGTAGACCGGTTTGGAACAGAAACAGCCAACGCCTGTTCAGACACCACCACGCGCAGTGTCCGTCGCCTGTTATGAACCAGGTCGTGCGAGTCAAACAGCTCCTGCCATGACCGAATCCAGCGCTCCCGATTGTATCTTCCCAATGGCATGACCCATTGCATCGGGTCGTGAGCTGTGGAGTTCGGTGGCCAGGGCCAAACAGTGTCGGGATGAAAGAGTGCCGCTAGAGCACCCGCGTCGCGAGCATTCCAGGCAGCGGTCTCTGCATCGACGAGCGCTCTGATCTGCTTTTCGCCCGCGTCCATCAACGCCCTACCTCCTCGATCGCCACGTCATACTGCGCGCTTTGTGCGCGTGCGGCGTGAGTTCGCCGCCGACCCTGAAGCCGTACCGCTCGCTGGCCGTTGGTTCATTTGCAGAGCCGGGGCAGCGCGCGGCCGAGGACCGCAGACGGTCCTGCGTCGCAGTATTAGTACCTTGTGCCAGGCCGGCCGGCATACTATCCGCGGCTCGGGGACGACCCCGTGCCCCACGAAGCAGAACGACGGATAAAGGTGAGCTGCGATGAGGCTTCTATTCCCGACACTGCTGTTGCCCGCGGCGGCGCTCGCTGGCACCGGGTTCGACGGCACCTGGAAGACGGACATGGAATCCCTGAAAACGACGGGGAAACCATTCGTTCTGCTCCTCGCCGCAGGCGAATACACCTGTTCGAGCTGCAATCCACCGTACACGGTGAAAGCAGACGGTGCTGAGCATAAGGTGACTGGCCAAGCCTACTTTGACATCGCAAAGGTGAAAGTGACTGGACCGAACTCGGCTGACATCGTATTGAAGCAGGGAAGCAAGGAGTTGGTGCGCTTCAGCGATACAGTCTCTGCCGATGGCACGATGCTCACCAGCAAGGTCACGAATCTTGTTGGCGTGCAGACCGTGACCGATGAGCTGACGGCGAAGCGCGTGGCCGCCGCGCCTGCGGATTCGCACCCCCTCTCTGGCTCCTGGGTGGAGCAACAGCACGTGGGAGGCGACCTGCGCCCGGTGCAGTACCGATTGACCGCCGAGGGATTCCAGATGCGCTGGAACGGACAGAGTTATGACGCAAAGTTCGACGGCAGGGAGTACCCGGTTGCAGGCGATCCCGGCAAGACCACTGTGTCGCTCAAGAAGATCGACGATGCCACGGTCGAGGAGACCGATCACCGACAGGGAAAGGTCGTCGATGAGATTCGTCTGGCGCTCGCGAAGGACGGGAACACGATCACGGTCATCGACAAAGATATTGCGCACGGACAGACGATCACTTACACACTAGAAAAGCAACGTTGAGTGCTGGGACGCTTTGGCGCCTACCGGCCGGTTTCGGCGTGCCGATTACGCGCTTGTTGGGACGTGTTTGCGCGTCGACTGATTCCGGCGCCACGCCGCTGGCGGGATGCCGAACTCTCGCCGAAATGCCCGGCTGAAGGCCGTGTCGGTTTGGTAGCCGACGTCTTCCGCAATGCGCGCGAGCGGGGCATTGCTGCGGCATAGGAGATTTGCGGCAAGCAGCATGCGCCACTGCGTCAGGTACTGAATCGGTGAACTGCCGACCAAGTGCTGGAAACGTTCCGCGAGCACCGACCGCGAGGTGCAGGCGCTGTGCGCCAGCTCTTCCAGCGTCCAGGCATGAGCCGGACGCGCATGTAGGGCGTTCAACGCAGGACCGACGATGCGATCGCCGACCCCCGCCAGCCATCCGGTTCGGCCTTCACTGTGGTCGTTCATGTACAGACGCAGAACCTCGATGAACAGCACCTCGGACAATTTAGCCAGGACACCAGCACCGCCCGGCCGAGGTGAGCGTGCCTCGGCCAGAGCGTAGCGAACAGAGGCTTCGAGCCAGGCTCCGGCGTTCGAGCCACGCACGCTGACGCGGATCAGTGCGGGCAGGCCCGCAAGCAGCATCGCTGCCAACCGCGCGTCGCAGGCCGAGTAGCCGCAGACCAGGCGCGTGGTCGCGCCACCACCACCGTAAACCAGTTGACGTGGACGGCGCGCGAGTACTTGGGCGAGGTGCGCACCGGTTGCCGGCGGGAGTCCAGGTTGCGAGGTCATGCGATGGGCGTGACCCTGCGGAAAGATGACGACGTCGCCCGCAATAAGACGGGTGGGGGCCTGATCGCCGAGCTCGACGTAGCACTCTCCCTCCGTAATCAGGTGAAAGATCACCACGCGCTCGGCGCTCGGTTCGAGCAGCGGCGCAGCTGCGTCGGCACTGGGGGATTGGTAGCACCAGGGAGCCGTAAACCGGGCGTTAATGAAGATTGCGCCGACCAGGCGCACGACCCGGAGGGTCTCCGAGAGCGCGTCCATCACGCCGAATCCACTTCGACGCGCAATGTCGACGGCACCGCACGCCGCAGTGCCGCAGACACGGGTGAGCAGCGATTACTCTCCTCGACCAGGAGCCGCAATCTCTCCGGCGGCACGCCAGGCGCAGAGATCCGGATCTTCAGTTGAACCTCACTCGGCCCGGCGTCCACCGGCTCGCCCATTGCGTCCGCCATTCCCAAGAGGCCGCGCAAGTCGGAGCGGCTGCCGACGAACACTTCAAGTGCTGCCAGCTCGATCCCTTCGGCCGCCGCATCCATCGCGATGCAGGTCGCGAGGCAGGATGCGAGACCCGCACGAAACAGCCACCCCGGCGTAACCTGGTCGCCGCTGCCGCCGAGCTCGGCGGGCATGTCAGTCAATATCTGCGCGCCGTTCGCGTGACTCGCGGTGATCCGTGTCGCACTCTCCCAGCGCGCCGTAGCGGGTGCATCGTCATGAATACCGACCTCGGGACGACGCTTTAAGACCGCCTCGACCCGATGCATCGCTGCCGCAACATCTTGTGGCGCCATGGCTACCCTGTGACCGATGTTGACGCTTTTAAGTTTGACCGGATCGGCGCGCGTTGGCTAGGGTCGTTGCGGCTCGGGGCGGGCCGGCGGACGAATGAGCAGCAATGCCGGACGCTGGGTCAATCGCGAGCGTCGGCGACGGCCGAGCGCGGACGATTGGTCAGAAACCGCCGATTTGCGGGCAGGACGCCTCCTCACCGGGCTGCCACGATTCCACGCTGGATTGGCAAATGCTCCGTCGACCAACGAGTGCACAGCACGATGGATGCAAGATTACAGCGGCGCGTTCAGCGCTATGGGTGGGATCTGGCGGCCAACGATTACGAGCCGCTATGGCATGCGCAGCTGGCCGAGGCCCAATCAACCCTGATTGCGTTGGCGGCGCCGGCCCCGGACGAGGACGTGCTCGACATCGCCAGTGGCACCGGCCTGGTCGCATTCGATGTCGCACGCGCGGTTGCTCCGAATGGTCGCGTGCTGGGCGTCGACCTATCGGGGCGGATGGTCGAAGTCGCTCGGCGGCGGGCCGTGGAACAGCAGATACGAAACTGCAGCTTTGCGCGAATGGATGCCGAGGCGCTGGCGCTACGGGATGCCGGTTTTGATCTCGCGCTGTGCGCCCTCGGGCTCATGTACATGCCCGATCCAGCACAGGCCCTTCGTGAGATGCGGCGGGTCTTGCGCCCAGGAGGTCGTGTAGGGCTCGCCGTCTGGGGCGAACGATCGCGGTGCGGGTGGTCGGCGGTGTTCCCGATTGTCGACGCTGAGGTGGCCAGCGAGGTGTGCCCACTCTTCTTCCATCTCGGTCAACAGGACGCATTGGCGCGTCTGTGTGCCGATGCCAACTTACAGGCCATCGAACACCGCCGCATGGCGACAACGCTATCCTTTGCTGACGCCGACGAGGCCTGTAGCGCCGCATTTGTTGGCGGCCCGGTCGCCCTGGCCTGGTCGCGCTTCAGCAATGACGCTAAGCTGCGGGCCCGAGGGCGTTATCTGGATGCGATCAAGTCGTGGCGGCACGGCCGCGGCTACCGAATCCCAGGCGAATTTGTCATCGTTGTTGCAGTTGCATCGAGCACAGCCGGCACGCGGCGCTCGGCGCCGATTGTCGAGAACGCTTCACTCACAAACGTACGCGATTGAAGGGGGTCATTATGGGATTCGTTGCTGCGTTGTACGGTCTGTTCTCCTACGCTGTGTTCCTGGGTGCTTTTCTGTATGCCATAGGCTTCGTTGGTAATCTCGTCGTGCCCAAGACGATCGACTCGGGTCCTGGCGCCACCCTTCCGGAGGCGCTTGCCGTAAACCTGCTGTTGCTGGGGCTTTTCGCCGTGCAGCACAGCGTCATGGCCAGGCCAGGCTTCAAGGCGGCCTGGACCCGAATCGTTCCACATTCGGTGGAGCGGAGCACGTATGTGCTGATATCGAGCTTGCTGCTCGCACTCATTTGCTGGAAATGGGTGCCTATCCCGCAGGTCGTTTGGGACGTCTCCTCGCCAGTGCTCAAATCGCTGCTGCTGGCGCTGTTCGCGCTTGGCTGGCTCATCCTTCTGCTCTCGACGCTCATCATCAATCACTTCGATCTGTTCGGGTTGCGGCAGGTGTACCTGCGGATGCGTGGAATCGAATACACGCCAGTGAAGTTCGCGGAGCGCGCATTCTACAAACATGTGCGCCACCCGCTTTACCTGGGCTTTCTGATCGCTTTCTGGGCGACTCCCCACATGTCCATCGGGCATCTCGTCTTCTCGATCGCGACTACCGGATACATCTTCGTTGGGATCTTCTTTGAGGAACGCGACCTCGCGAGGTACCACCCCGAGTACGCGGCCTACCGCGCTCGAGTCCCGATGCTGTTTCCGACGGGCGCAAAACGCGAGTGATGATGTTTTGAGGACTCGGGCACTCGCGGCCACCAGTCAGAAGCCTCGCAAAACGACTCACGAATTCACAAAGCGGGCGCGCTCCATAGCGCGCGGCGAGAGAGCGCTGCGCGCGCCGCTGGAAGATTATCCCTGGGAGCCCGCTCCCTCGTGGCACGTGATCAGGTCGACGCTGACGCTGACGACGTCCGTCGTATGCTCGCCTTCGGCCGTGTCAAGGTACTGCCGATCAACGGTGATAGAACGGCGAGCATGGGGATAGACCGAATAATTCACTCGTTTGATCTCGGAGCGAGTCAGGCCGCCTTCGGTTCTCCAGTCAACGCGGTAACGGATCAAACCGTGGCACCCGCCCGGGAAACAACGCTCGCCGTTGACACCAAAGGCGATGCGAAACTCGTCTTTACTCAGACGCATTACTAGCGGCGCTTGGGTCAGTGAGACCAAAGGCCGGACGGGAGTTGCGGCTGCGACGCCGACGCTGACAAAAGCGACCAGGTACACGGGGATGATGTTCATGCTGGCGGATCGATAGGCGGCGGATTGCCGCCCTAGCTCTGAAGCAAGCTCCGTGCCTGGAAGGAAACACGCACGCGCGTCCGCGGATTGCCTCCTTCAGCACGGTCGTGCATCACCGTGGTGCGAGACCGCACTGTTTCAGCCCCGGGACTGGTGCTGCAGCAATCTGAGGCGGGATACGCAGTCGAGTAGACCGCTGCGCTCAGCGGAGCGAGTCCGACCATCCACGGCTGCCGCCCGGCGCCGCACTCGCAGCGACTCCGCGGTCGCTCAGCAGCAGCCCGCCGGCCACGCGGAGCGTGTCCGGCGGGGCGTCAGCCGCTCCAAAGTGTCGATATTCTTTGCACTTTGGATTGCCCGCGCTTGGGATTGCCTGTTAAGCCTCTAATAGGGTTGAGATTTTCGGCTTTGGTCCGGATGTTGCTGCACGTAATGCACTCACCGAGAACGAGAACGGTGGAAAACAACATGAAATCGAAGATCCTGGGAATGAGCCTCTATGGGGGAATCGACCGATGAAAACTAAGGCCGTTTTGACCCTCGTGTGCGCAGGTCTTTGGGGCCTATGCATCGGAGGCGCAGCGCAGGCTACCCCGGTGTTCACTGCAGCCACGGACTCGGGATCTTCGTCTGGGTCCTCTCCAGTTTCTTCGTCTTATACGATCTCCACTCCCATTCATAGTCAAAGCGGAGACGACGGATCCTGGTCAGTAAATGAGAGCGCCGGCACTGGCTCTGGGAGCGTGACGGCCGCGTCATCGGCGAGTGTCATCTTTTCTGGAGGCTCCGGGTGTTGTGTAGAGCTAGGACTAGGACCCAATTCAGCAAGCGCCTCGGCAGCGTTCTACGACTTCGTCATCACCTGCACCGATAGCAGCCTCTGCGGCGGCGCCACGCAGGTTTCCGGTTCAGTTAATTTCGATCTAAGCGGGACGTTCGAAACAACCGCTAGCGACACCGGAGAATTCACGGGAGAAGACCACGGCGGTAATAGTTACATGTATGTAGGCGTGAACGGCAGCGTCGACGGGGCCGGCTTCTCGGGCGTTTTTACTCAATCGGAGAGCGATTCGCAGAACTCGCCGCCGGATGAGTCCGACTCGGCGTCCGGGGTGTTCGCCGGTGATTCGGTCCCGACGGGATTCACGACAGGATTGGCGACGCTGCCGGTGGGCGCCCCGTTTGAGGTGAGCTTGGGCGTTTCCGCGGATTCGGGTGCGGGCTACAGCGGGAGCAACACGGGGGTTGGGGGGGACACGAGCGTTTCGGTGGACATGGAGGGCACCAGTTCTTTCACTCTATCGTTTGATCCTCCAAACTCCGTATTCAATCTCCCGGACGGCTATACAGTTAGTTCTGTCAGCGCAGACATCGTAAACAACGAGGTCTACACATCTACCTCTGTGTCTGTTCCCGAGCCCGCCACGCTCTCGCTGCTCGGTCTCGGGCTGGCCGGCGTCGGCTTCCTGAGGCGACGCAAGGCGAGCTAACAATCTCGACGAGCTAAGAACAACAACAACAATGAGACCCCGCTTCGGCGGGGTTTCTGTTTATGACACCAATAGCATCGCGTTGCGATCGCTGTTCCCGGTGTCTGGACCACGCACTGGCCTGCTCGTACTGGCAGAGACGCGGTGCCAGCTGGCAATGGAGGTGGCGCAGAACCGGCGAACCCTAGGGCCGAAGTCGCAATAGCGCCCGCTCATGCCATCAATTAGATTCCGTGGCCATGGCTAAACGCGAAGAAACAGGGCCGAACGCCATGCGGATCGACCGCTGGCTGTTCGGAGTCCGATTGTTCAAGTCTCGTTCCGCCGCGGCCAATGCGGTCAATGGCGGCAGAGTCCACCTCAATGACGAGCGTGTGAAGCCCTCGCACGAGGTCAAACCCGGCGACAACGTAACCTTTACCCGCAGCGCCGTTGTGTTCGAATGCGTGGTGGCAGCAGTACCGCTGCGTCGTGGTCCGGCGAGCGAGGCGGCTCAATGTTATGAGGAGACACCCGCGAGCAAGGCGCGCCGTGAGGATTTTGCTGCTCGTATGAAAGTGGCCGCCGGCCTCACGCCTAGACCCGACGGCCGCCCGGATAAGCACGAGCGCCGGCTGCTGCGACAGTTGCGTGGTCGCAATTGAGTCTTCCTGCGCCGGTCGTAAATTACGAGAAGGCCGCAACGGCTTCCGCGTCACGCTGATTTGAGCACCTGCCGAATGACCGCCAGGAGCTGCTTCCCGGTGAAGGGCTTCTGCAGAACCCCCGAAGCCCCGAGCTCTTGCGCGGTCGCCAACAGCCCACCTGTCCACACGGAGCCGCCGCCACTCATCGCGACGATCTTGACGCTCGGATTCTGTTGCCGCAATACGGAAATAGTCTCGAGCCCGTCCTGGTTCGGCATGAAGACATCACACAGGACTAGATCAACCGATTGCGTCCGGCACAAGCGAAGCGCAGCTAGTCCGTCCGACGCTTCGGACACCTCAAACCCGGCGGCCTCGAGACACACCCGGACGGCCGCCAAGATTGCGGGTTCGTCATCGGCGACGAGAATTCGCACCGTCCAGCATCCCCCTATGTTCGCTCGTTCCGTTTGCTCTCGGGACGAGCTTGAGGTGACATGCGCCAATAGTACCGCTCGGGAGCAGAGTCCGCCGATATGTGACCCTGCCCCATTTCCCGGACGGCTCGGCACTACAGATTCGCTGCTTCGGATCGGGTGGGCGAGAGCCCCGCAAGCGAGGCAGGTCAGAATCGTGAATTGCATGCCCTGCTTAATCATTTGTAGCCCACGCTTCCGACCGTGCTTGAGTTGGAGTCCCCTCGAGGCAGCCATCCTCATCACATAGGTTTGCGGAACTTCAGGATGAACTGGTCGGTGTGTCCGCGAATCGTCGGGTCGAACACCTTGGCCGTGCGGGGGTCCGCCGGATTGGCGAGAATCGAACTCTCGGAGTCGAACTTGAATCCCGCGGCTTCGACCTCTCGGCGCACGGTCGAGGGCTCGATACGATGCAAAGTCTCGGTTACATCAGCGGCAGCGCCCGGAGCGGCGGAATGATCGAGAACTACGTAAAGGCCACCGGGCTTCAACGCTTCGTATACCGCCTTGTTAAACGCGGCGATGTCGACCGGACCCATGAACTCGTCGTGTAGGTCGTGGTAATTTCGGGAAATCCAGAACAGGTCGAGCTTCTCGGGGAACTTTAGTCCTTCGAGCGCCGCAGCAGTCGTAACCGTTACATTTGGATGGGTGACGGCATAGCCCTGCAGCTCCGCGACTGCCTTAACGAAATGCTCGAACTTGAAGAAGGCGGTGGGCTCCACCGCGTAAACGTGACCAGTCGAGCCGACGACGCTAGCGAAGAGACGCGTGAAATAGCCTGCGTCGGCGACATAGTCGGCAACCTTGTCCCCCGATTTAATGCCTGCGAACAGTAAAGTTTGCGCCGGCTTTCGGTCAGCATCCCGTGTGGTGTCAGAGTCCGGGCGCGACGGATCGGCGACCGCCATGGTGGCGGCGGTTGAATTACTTGCGTTCTCCGAGGCATTCGCCCCGGAAACAAGCGCGACGACTGCGATCAAGATAGCGATAATTTTCATGGTGAGGAGGCGGACGTGCATGTGTTTATCTCCAGAGATACGC
>DATNKO010000010.1:0-2034 GCA_035603345.1 Steroidobacteraceae bacterium
ATCGCGGAGCCGAGAAGTAGCTGACGAAGCCGGAATGACCGGCTACGACGACGAGGCGCATTCGGAGGGTGATCCGCCCCAAGTGAGCCGACATACGGCTGGTTGCACGAGGCACAAAAGCCATTGTCGAAAATTGTTGACCCATCGCAAGACAAAGGCTCACGCTTGCTACTGGGTGGATCTGCCACCCTAACCTGGATTTCTCAAACGCGGCCGACATTTATTCTGTGAACGAGGCTGTCAGCGGTTGCTTTCAGCATGCGAAGGCCGCCACCCGGGCCTATGGGGGTATTTTTCATTTGTCTCGCGCAATGCGAGTCCGGAGGTTATGTCTTTCCCGCCATGCGGGTGGGAGAAGGCATGTGTCGTGGCTAGGGCGTCGGTGTCCGGGTTGTCTGACGTGGGCCGCACCTACGCAGAGCTGAACGCGCGCTGGAGATAGATGTACGCGAGTTCGAACTCGATCTTGTTGGGGCATCCCGAGGCCATGGCGAAGTGAATGCGCCGCACGCTGGTGCGCACCTGGGCGCCGAGCTTCAGGAGTTTGAGACGGATGGTCTGCGCCGAGGCATCGGCGAACTGAGTAAAGTGCAGACCGACGCGGCGTAACGTATCGACCAACACGTAGGCCATCGCCGAGAACCACATGCGCAGTTGGTTGGCCATCATGGTGGCGGACGAGGCACGATCTGCGAACAGTTCGAACTGCTCGCCAATGCGGTTCTCGGCCTCGCCACGGGCGCAGTACAGGTCCTCGTAGAGGGCACGGGGATCGGCCATGCGGGCGTGTTTGAGCGAGGTGACGACAAAGCGAGGATTGGCACCGTCCGGCGTGTGCTCGGCCTTGCCGACAACGCGCCGTTTGCGGCACCAGCTGTCACGCGTGCGATAGCGGAAGTCACGGAACACCCGGGCGGGCTTGCCCGAGGCCAGGCACAGGCGCCTGGCCTCGGCACCCTGTTTGCCGAGCGCGGCCTCCAGGCGGGAATTGCGTGCCAGACCGAACACATAATCGACGCGATGCTCCTCGCACCACCGCATCAGCGGCTCGTTGGCGAAGCCGCTGTCACCGCGCAGAATGATGCGCACGCGCGGCCACGTCTGGCGGATCTGGCCGATGATGCGCGTCATCTCTTCGATCGCGCCATCGCTGCCGGCAACATTCGCACGCCGCTGCCGGGCCAGCAGCAGATGCCGGCCGCAGAACACGTAGAGCGGCAGGTAGCAGTACGCGTCATAATAACCATGGAAGAACCGGCCTTCCTGAGCGCCGTGCAGCGGAATGTCGGTATTGTCGAGATCGAGCACGATCTCGCGCGGCGCACGCTCATGCGCCTCCAGGAAAAGCTCGACCAGCAGCGCGTCAACCTGTGGCCCGTCACAATCGATCCTGTGATACTTCGCGGCGTGGCGTTTGGGCGTGTGCTCGAGACGATTGAGCGTGCTCTTGCCCGCCAGTGCTTCACAGTCCGACCGCAGCACCGGATGCAGCTTGCCGGTCAGCACGCCGAATGTTGGGTCTTTGCGCAGCTCGTCGTGGTCATTGAGGTCCTCGTAGCCCAGCACCAGGCCAAAGATCCGCTGTCCCACCAGTGTCTCAACCCGGTGCTCAACGTAACGAGCATCGCGACGGTCGGTGAAGCAACCGGCGAACCGACGGATCAGTCCAAGGCCACGATCCACCTGCCCCAACAGCAGCGCCCCCGCGTTCGAGGTGATGTCGCCGCCGTCGAAACCAGCCATCACCGCTCGCCGTTCAACCGCTTCAAATTCGAACAGCGTCGCGCTACACTCTGTCTGCATCGGGGCCATCCTGGATTCGGAAAAAACTGTTCTCGCACAACACTTTTCTCAGATTCTCAGCCCCGATGCACCTCTCTCGTTTGAGAAATCCAGACTAGAAGAGGCAGGAGAAATCATCCGGCAGGACTACGCTGTTGCGGTCCAAAGTCCTCAGCCAGGGAATCTGCTGAAGCAGGCTTTGCTGGCATGTGCCATGGCAGAGCAAGATGAGTTTGGAACATTCACAGCGGC
>DATNKO010000011.1:0-75154 GCA_035603345.1 Steroidobacteraceae bacterium
CGACCGCTTCCTCCTCGCTGTCGCCTTCCTCGTCGGCCTCCTCGTCCTCGTCGGCCTTTTCCACGGCCGCGACCACTTCCACCTTGGTGGGATTCTGCGGCTGGGCGATGACGTCCGGGGCGTTCGGGTCGATGAAGCCGACGATCAGGTCGACGAGCCGCGCCTGCCCGGCTTTCACCGGTTCGTAGGCCCGCAGCAGGAAGTCGTGAGTAGGCGGGTACATGGCGAGCGCGCTGCGTACCGCGTCGAGGCCTTCCTCGATGCGCTTGGCGATGCGGATCTCGCCCTCGCGCGTCAGCAGCTCGACCGTGCCCATCTCGCGCATGTACATGCGCACCGGGTCGGTGGTGCGGCCGAGCTCGGCGTCGAGCGCCGCGAGCGCTGCGGCCGCCTCCTCGATCGCCTCCTCGTCCGCGGGAGCCGATGGCTCGCTCGCGAGCAACGACTCGGAATCCGGTGCCTTCTCGTACACCGGGATGCCCATGTCGTTGATGGTATTGACGATGTCCTCGATCTGCTCCGGATCGACGATCTCGGAGGGCAGGTGATCGTTCACCTGGGCGTAGGTGAGATAGCCCTGCTCCTTGCCGCGCGCTATCAGGAGCTTCAGCTGCGACTGCCGGTCCTCGGGCATCGCCGGCACGCGCCGCTCGAGACCGAGCGTGCGCTTGTCGCCGGACTTTGCAGCCGTGCGCGACTCCGCCGGGCGCGCGTTGTCGTTCACCCTGGTGGTCGCGTGTGCCGGCGGCGGCTTGCGGGCCGTCGCGGCTCCCCGTGCGGGGACGGTGTTACGTGGGCTCGCGTTACGCGCCACGGCGGCGCTGCGGGCGCGCTCCCGGTCGCGTAGTCCCCCCGCGGCAGCCGACGCCTTGTCGCCGGCCGCTCGTGAAGGCCGGGCCGTGGCGGCCGTGGGACGTTTCTTGTGTGCAGTCGGGGGCTTGTGCTTGCGTGTCATGGGTCCGGGGGAAGTGCGGAGTGATTGTCCCCTATGTGCTGGCCCAAACCGGGCGACTCAAGGGGGGACGAGGCAAAGCGCGGAATTTTAGTTGACAAACTCTGAAACACCAAATCGAGGTTAAGTCACCCGAATCGAGCCTAAGTCCGGCGCGCCTCGCGGCGCGCAAGCCTTTCCATAAGCTGTTGAAATTCCTTGATTTCATCGGGTGCAAGGCTGCCGGATCGGCTCTTGGCCTCCAGGGCCTCGAGACGCCGTCCGGCCGCCTGTTCGGCGAGCTTCACGAGGGCCGCACGCAACTCACCGGCGGCGGACCCCGCATCCGTAATGACTGCCTCGCGCTCCAGGAGTTTCTGCAGCGACTCAGCGTTTTCCCGGCCGGCCCAGCGCTGCACCAGCTGCGCGGGGATCTGCGCGGGCCGCTCGCGCAGCTCATCGAGCAGCTCGCGCAGCAGGGCGACCCCAGGCTCCTCGGCGTTATCGAGGCCGGCTCGCTCCGCCGCGCTCACTTCGGCCGCGATGGCCGGAAAGTGCACCAGCCGCACGATCGCCTGCCGTACCAGGCTTCCGCGCCCGGCGTCACCCCGGGCGCGCACTGCGGAGCGCGCGCGCCCCGCCGGCGGTGCGGCGTCCCGTGCGGCAGCCGGCGGTGGACCGTGCTCGGCCGTCCAGAGCTCCTCGAGGCGCCGCGGCGCAAGTCCGACGACCCCGCCGAGCCGCTCGAGGAGCAGCTCCCGGTAAACGCCCTCGGGCACCTTCGCGAGCAGCGGGCGCGCGGCGGCTGCAAAACGTGCGCGGCCGTCGGCGTGCGACAGGTCGCTCTGCTCGGAGAGCTCGCGCACCAGATACTCCGACAGCGGCACCGCGCCTTCGAGGCGCGCTTCGAACGCCGCGCGTCCTTCCTCGCCCACCAGGGTGTCCGGATCGTGCCCCTCCGGCAGGAACAGGAAGCCGATCTCACGGCCTTCGCGTGCTTCCGGCAGCGCCTGCTGCAGCGCGCGCCATGCGGCGGCCCGACCGGCGCGATCGCCGTCGAAGGCAAACACCACCTCGGGCACCAGCCGGAAGATGCGCCGGAAATGCTCGGGGGTGGTGGCGGTGCCGAGCGTCGCCACCGCGTAATCGATACCCGCCTGATGCAGCCGTACGACGTCCATGTAGCCTTCGACGACCAACAGGCGCCCGAGGTTGGAACGCGCGCGGCGCACCTCGTACAGACCATAGAGCTCGCGCCCCTTGTGGAACAACACCGTCTCCGGTGAGTTCAGGTACTTGGGCTCGCCCGCATCGATGACGCGGCCGCCGAAGGCGATGACGCGGCCGCGGCCATCGCGGATCGGGAACATGACGCGGTCGCGGAAGCGATCGTAGTGCCGCTCGGCGGCCTGACCCTGACCCCGCTCGCGCTCGATGATCAGCCCGGCCTCAGCGAGCCGCCTGCGATCGGCGTCGGCGGCGCCGAAGCGCCGCAGCACCTCGTTCCAGGAGTCGGGTGCGTAGCCGAGGCCGAAGCGCGCAACGGTCTCGGGGGCCAGTCCGCGGCGCGTCAGGTAATCGCGCGCGCGCGGCTCTCGCTCGAGGAGCTGCGCGTAATGACTCGCGACCTGCGCCATGAGCGCATACAGCGGCTCATCGGCGCGGCGCGCGCCGCTGTCGGTCCCACCCTCGCGCGGCACCTCGACGCCCAGTCGCGCCGCCAGCTCCTCGACGGCCTCCGGAAAGCTCATGTGGTCATGCTCCATGAGGAAGCCGATCACAGTGCCGTGCTTGCCGCAGCCGAAGCAGTGATAGAACTGCTTGTCGGGACTTACCCAGAAGGACGGGGTCTTTTCCGTGTGGAACGGGCAACAGGCCTTGTACTCACGCCCTGATTTCTTCAGCTGCACGCGCGCGCCGATCACCTCGACTATGTCGGCGCGGGCGATCAGCTCGTCGATGAAACTCTGGGGAATGAGTCCCACGCCGGCCGCACCGCGGGTGTCAGCTGAGCTTCTGCTTGATCCGCGCGCTGACCGCGCCCAGGTCGGCGCGACCCTGCGCCCTTGGTTTCACGGCGGCCATGACTTTTCCCATGTCCTTGATGGAGGTGGCGCCGGTAGCGGCAATGCTCTCACTGATGAGCGCTTCAAGCTCCGCCTCGGTCAGCTGCGCCGGCAGATAGCCCTGCAGCACGCCGATCTCGGACGTCTCCTTCGCGACCAGGTCGGCGCGGCCGCCAGCCTGGAACTGGGTGATGGCCTCGCGCCGCTGCTTGACCATCTTTTCGAGAACGCTGAGCACCTGGCCGTCATCGAGCGTGATGCGCTCGTCGACCTCGCGTTGTTTGACCGCGGCGAGGATCAGGCGAATGGTTCCGAGGCGGTCCTTGTCCCCGGCCCGCATCGCATTCTTCATGTCCTCGGTGATGCGATCCTTGAGCGCCATCAGCGCGGGCTGCGCATGCCGTCGCGGGACACGCGCTTCATGTGGCGCTTGATCGCGGCGGCCTTCTTTCGTTTGCGCTCCTGCGTAGGCTTCTCGTAGAACTCGCGCCGGCGCAGCTCGGTGAGAATGCCGGCCTTCTCGCAGGCGCGCTTGAAGCGCCGCAGGGCGGCATCGAAATACTCGTTCTCACGAACTCGGACGCTCGGCATCTAAACCTCAAGTCATTGACCGAAAAAGGAAATCTCGCTCGGCTACGCTGGCTTCGCGCAACAGCCACCCGAGCGGGGGCCGGGATTCTAATGGACACCGGAGTCAAAGGCAAAAGACACGCGGCGTTTTCGCAACGCTGGGGCCGGTCCCGCTCAGGGGGCAATGCCGTACGCCTTCGCGGTCGCGGCGATTCCGGGGGCGAGAGCGCTCGCGGCCGCGATGTCCGCCTGACCCGCAGTGGTCAGGCCCTTATGCAATCGCGCCAATCCGCGGCCGTACAGGGACCAGACGAACTTCGGCCGCAGGCGCAGCGCCGCATCGTAGTCCGCGATCGCCTTGTCGTAGTTTCCCTGCCGCAGGTACACGAGGCCGCGGCTGTCGAGGAACGCGGCGGTATCGGGCCTCGTCTTCAGGGCGGCGTTGCAGTCCGAGAGCGCCAGGTCGAGCGCCTCTCCGGTCAGCGCCCGGGTCCAGCAGCGCCCATTGAGTGCGTCCGCTGCGTGCACGTCATCGCGCGGATGCGAGTCGATCCACTTTGAATACTGAACGACCGCGGCGGCCGGCTGACCGATGAATTCGTACAAGTCGCCCAGGAGCATATGCTGCGCCGCTTCCTTGGGGAGCCCGTGATCCGCGGCGTCAAGATCCGCAACTATCGGGCCCGCGGCCTCGTGGCGGCTGGCGCGCAGGCTCGCGCGGGCGATGAGCGCGTCCGCGTCGTCGGGTTTGAGCTTGATTGCCTGATCGAAATCGGCCAGTGCCAGATCGGGCTGTTTGTTGTGCCAGTACGCCCGGCCGCGTTCGTAGAAGTAAAGGGGTTCGCCGGGCGCGAGCTCGCACGCTCGAGTGAGATCCGCAATGGCGCCCGGATAGTCGTGCCGCGCGTCGGAGGCCGTGCCGCGCCCTGCGTAGCCGGCCGCGTCGGTCGGCTGATCGAGCCGGGCGTTCGTGTCGGCTGTCGCAGGCGCTGCCGCCGGTGAGGTCGCGGGCTCTGCTGCTGCGGGGGCGTTGCCAACCCGGGCCGTGAGATCGAACACCGGGCCGCCGTTGTAGGTGAAGTAGAGCTTGCTCTGGCTGCTGGCGACGTAGATGCGGTGCGAAAGAAAGAAGTCGGCACCGATCAGCATGTCGGGCCCGGTTAAATCAATGTCGCCGAACCGCAGCCTGGCGTTCTTGATCTCCTCGTCGCCGATCTTGAAGCTGTCGAAGCGGGCGATCCAGCTCGCCGCTACCCGGTGTCCGATGCCCCACACGGGACCGCCGGGAGTGACGTCCGCGCTCTGGGGCGTTATCCGGGCCCGTTTTGCCGCCTCGAGTGTCAACAGCGACGTCCCCGCGCCGGTGTCGAAAACCACACGGATCCTGGTCCCGTTGAGGTAGGCGACCGACTCGGTAGAGGGGTGCGGCGCGGTGGCGAGCTCGATGTCGATCACCGAGTATGGTTTGTCCGTGCCGGCTACCCAGTAGGCGAGCGGTGTGTTCCGGCCGCAGTCCCTGGGCTTCACCAGGCGGATGACCCCGTTCGCCAGGTCGTATTCGACGTCTGCGATACGAAAGAAGTTCTGGCCGAGAAGGCCCACGGCGTTACCGAAGGCGCTGCCGGCGACAATGAAGTCAACGCTCGCGAACTGCGTGCCGAGAATCGCGAAGCTCTTGGCGCGTGCCACTTCGGCGCGCTCCATACCACCGACTCCACGCACACTCAGGCCGTGATACTGAGGCTCCGCGCTCAGACCATATTCCCTGACCGCCCCCGGGGTAATGAAACTGAAGAACGCGCCGCTGTCGGCGATCAAGAGGGCGTCGGAACCGTTGATCTTTGCATGCACGGTCGGCTCCAGCCCCTGCATCGTCACTGGAATATCCGGCAGATGCACCAGAGTGCAGCGCTGCTCGGCAACGGCGGATGTCCCGAGCAGCAGGAGCGCGAGCAGACCGAGGGCTGCCGCCGCGTGCCCAGCCGGCCTGCGTAAAGCCGACCGGGATGCGCAGCGAGCCTGCCGCTCAGGGTGGTTAACTTCGCTCAAGCGTCGCCTACCGCCCGTTTGGGCTGAAGACTATACATCGGGCCCGCGCGGTACCGCAGCCCGCAGCGACCGCCAGTGTCAACTGCGATAAAGTTCTGCTGCATGCGTGTGCTGGCGATCGAATCCTCCTGCGACGAGAGTGCCGCGGCCGTGCTGGACGGGCAGCGCGGGCTGCTGGCGCACGAGCTCTACAGCCAGGTGCAGCTGCACCGCGAGTTCGGTGGCGTCGTGCCCGAGCTGGCCTCGCGCGATCACGTGCGACGGCTGTTGCCGCTGGTGCGCCGCGCGCTCTCGGGATCGGGCACCCAGGGATCTGACCTCGCCGGTGTTGCCTACACCGCGGGCCCGGGGCTCATCGGCGCCTTGCTGACGGGAGCCGCGCTCGCGCGCAGCCTCGCGTACGCCTGGCGCGTCCCGGCGGTCGGCGTACATCACCTCGAAGGCCACCTGCTCGCGCCGCTCCTCGAGCCGGAGCCGCCGCCGTTCCCGCACGTCGCGCTGCTGGTCTCGGGCGGGCACACGCTGCTGATGGAGGTAGCCGCGGTCGGCGCGTACCGGCTGCTCGGCGAGACGCGCGACGATGCGGCCGGCGAGGCCTTCGACAAGACCGCGAAGCTGCTCGGGCTGCCTTACCCCGGCGGCCCGCAGCTGGCTGCGCTCGCCGAGCGCGGCCGCCCCGGGGCCTTGAGTCTTCCGCGACCCATGCTCGACCGGCCGGGACTCGAGTTCAGCTTCTCGGGCCTGAAGACGGCGCTGCTGCACGCGGTGCGCGCGCAGCCGCTCACCGAGGCGCGGCGCGCCGATCTGGCGCACGCGGTGCAGGAGGCGATTGTGGCGACGCTCACCGCCAAGGCGCTGCGGGCGCTCGATGACACCGGCCACGACACGCTGGTCGTCTCGGGCGGCGTGGGCGCCAACCGCGAGCTGCGTACACGGCTCAGCGCCGCCGCCCGCGCGCGCGGTGCGCGCGTGTACTATCCACGTGTTGAATTCTGCACCGACAACGCCGCGATGATCGCGGTCGCGGGAATGGCGCGCCTCGAGGCCGGACAGCACGACGGGCTCGAGATACAGGCGCATGCCCGGTGGCCGCTCGCCGCGCTTGCGCCGCTCCCGACGGCCGCGGCCGGCGCGCCGCCGCCATGAGCGACGTCCCGAACGGGCGCGGCCGCGAGGCCGGCGACCGTATCTTCCTGCACGGCCTGAGCGCCGAATGCATCATCGGCTTCATCGACTGGGAACGGCGCGTCAAGCAGACGGTGGTCGTAGACCTGGAGATGCCGGTGGACTGCCGGCGCGCCGCGCTCACCGACGAGGTCGTCGACACGCTCGATTACAAGAAGGTGGCGAAGCGTGTGCTGGCCTTCATCGAGGCCTCCGAGGTCAAGCTGGTCGAGACGCTCGCCGAGCGGCTGGCACTACTGGTGCTCGCGGAGTTCGGCGTCGAGTGGGTGCGCGTCTCGCTCAACAAGCCGGGCGCGATTCGCAACTCGCGCGACGTCGGCGTGGTGATCGAGCGCACGCGCGCTGACCTTGACGTTGCTGGCGCCGCCGGGCGGAGCTGAGCGTGCCTGCGGTCTACGTCGCCGCCGGCAGCAACGTCGAGCCCGAGCGTCATGTGGCGCTCGCGCTGGCCGAGCTCTCGGGCGAGTTCCCGGGCGCACGCTCATCGCCCTGGTATCGCAACCGCGCGCTGGGCTTCGACGGCGCCGACTTCATCAACCTCGTGGTGGGCTTTACGACGACGCTGGGTGTGCGCGCCGTGCTCGCGCGCCTGCACGCGATCGAGGCGCGGTGCGGACGGGAACGGGATGCGCCGCGCTGGGCGCCGCGCACCATGGACCTGGACGTGCTGCTCTACGGCGACCTGGTGTGCGACGAGCCGGGGCTGAAACTGCCGCGTCCCGACCTGCTGAAACGCGCTTACATGCTCGGACCGCTCGCCGCGCTCGCACCCGAGGTGATGCATCCGACGGCGCACCTCACGATCGGCGAGCTGTGGCGGCGCTTCGACCGCTCCGCGCATCCACTCGAGCCGCTGCCGGCCGCCTGACGGCTATGGCGCGCGGCTCACCAGCCGATGCTGCGGCCGCCGTCGACCGCCAGTACCTGGCCGGTAACATAGGGCGCCTCGGCGGCGAAGAACAGGCAGGCGCGCGCCACGTCGAGCGGCGACCCGGCGCGCTGCAATGCGGTGCGCGCGGCAATCTTCTCCTGCAGCGCGGGGTCCAGTCCGTCCTCGGGCCACAGCACGGGTCCCGGTGCGACCGCGTTGACGCGCACCAGCGGTCCGAGCTCGCGCGCCAGCGCCTTGGTCAGCATGATGACTCCGGCTTTCGCGACGCTGTATACCGGGTAGCGACCGAGGGGCCGCACGCCGTGGATGTCGGCGAGATTAATAATGAGTCCCTGCCGCTCGCGCAGCGCGGCGGCCGCCGCCTGCGCCAGAAACAGCGGCGCCTTGAGATTGGTGCCGACGAGGTCGTCCCAGTCGATCTCGGTGATGTCGCCGAGCGGCGTGGGGTAGAACGTCGAGGCGTTGTTCACCAGGATGTCGAGCCCGTCCCACGCCTCGGCGGCGCGGCCGACGAGTGCGCCGAGCTGCGACACCTGCAGCAGGTCGCATTCGGCGACCTGCGCGCTGCCGGGCCGCGCCTCGTTCAGCTCCCGGGCGAGTTGCGCCGCATCCTCCACGGAGCTGCGGTAGTGCAACACGACGTTGGCGCCGGCGCCGTGCAGCACGCGCGCAATGGTCGCGCCCACACGGCGCGCCGCGCCGGTCACGAGCGCAGTCTTGCCCTGGAGCACATTGCTCGGCGCCAGGGTCTCGGAGCCGGACTCGGGTATCGGCGGCTGCATGGAGCGCGATTATGACTCCATCGACGCCACGCTCAATCCTGCCGTTGCTGTCGCCGCTGGAGGCGGCGCATGCGGCGCGCGTCGCGGATCTGATCCACGACGAGGTCGAAGCCGCCGGCGGCTGGCTCTCCTTCGAGCGTTTCATGGAGCTCGCGCTGTATGCCCCGGGGCTCGGGTACTACAGCGCCGGCAGCGCCAAGCTCGGTGAGGGGGGCGACTTCGTCACTGCCCCGGAGATGTCGGACCTCTTCAGCCGCTGCCTGGCGCGGCAGTGCGCCGAGGTACTCGGGAAGACGGGCGGGGAGATCCTCGAGCTCGGCGCCGGCACCGGACGCATGGCGGGGGTGATCCTTACCGAGCTCGCCGCGAGGGACGCGCTCCCGGAGCGCTACGCCATCCTCGAGGTGAGCGCCGATCTCGCTGCGCGCCAGCGGGCGCATCTGGCAGCGCTGCCACCGGCGCTGCGCGCGCGCGTCGAGTGGCTCGAGCGGCTGCCCGGCGAGCCACGCAGCGGCGTGATCCTCGCCAACGAGGTGTTGGATGCCCTGCCGTGCCGGCGCTTCACCATGGCGCGCGGCGAGTTGTGCGAGCTCGGCGTCACGCTGTCACCCGGCGGCGGGTTGCGGGATTGCGCCGCCGCGCCCGCTGCGGACTTGGCACGCGCCCTGGCCGAGCTCACCTCGCAAGCGGCGCTCCCCGAAGGCTATGTCTCGGAGGTCTGCCTGCGGGTCTCGCCCTGGATCGCCTCGCTGTCCGAGTGCCTGGCGCGCGGCGTGGTGCTGCTCTCCGACTACGGCCTGCCGCGGGCGCACTACTATCACCCCGAGCGCCGCAGCGGCACGTTGCGCTGTCACTTCAGGCAGCGCGCTCATGACGACCCGTACATCAACCTCGGAGTCCAGGACATCGGCGCGTGGGTCGATTTCACGCGCGTGGCGGAGGCGGCCGTGTCAGCGAAGCTGACCGTCGCAGGCTTTGCGACCCAGACCGCGTGTCTGCTCGGGCTCGGTCTGCCGGAGTTGGTGGCCGAAGCAGCGCCGGGCAGCGCGCTGCACGTGCGGCTCGCGGGCGAGGCGCGCCGGCTGCTGATGCCCGAGGAAATGGGTGAAGCCTTCAAGGTGATGGCGCTCACCCGTGACTTCGAGGCGCGCCTCTCGGGCTTCACGCTGCAGGACCTGCGCGGCTCCCTGTGAGGCGCGCACCGCACCCGGCTTCGATCGCCCGCCGCCTCAATATCCCCGGGCGCGCAGCAGTCCCACGGCCGCCGCGGCGATCAGACAGTAGATGCCGAACCAATACCAGCGGCCGCCTTCCAGCCAGCGACTGAGCCAGCGCAACGCCACGAGGCCCGCCACGAATGCCACCAGGGCGCCGAGCACACTCTGCCAGACGGCGCCGGCAAGGCCGGCCGAGCCCATGCCCTCGGAGTGAAGCAGACGCAGCGCCTCACGAGCCACCACCGCCGGCGTCAGCACCACCGCCAGCGCGAAGCTGAAGGCCTCGGCCTGTCGTCTCGAGACTCCAAGCAGCAGGCCCGCGGATATCGTGGCGCCCGAGCGCGAGAATCCCCTGAAGGGCAGACACAGGCCCTGCACTGCGCCGATCACGCTCGCCTGTCCGACGCGCAGCGTGTCGTCCCCGGGCGGCGCCGGCCGGCGTGCGGCGATCAGGCCCGCGACCAGGATCAGGATGCCGGCGACCGCGAGCGCCGGAGCGATGATCTCCAGGCGTCCGAACAGCTCCTCGATCTCGGCGTGCGGGTGACCGGCAAGCGCCGTTTTCGCGATGCCGAGCCAGATGCCTTCGTAGACCACCGCGGTCAGTGCCGTGGCCACGACGACCCGCGCCGCAAACCCGCGGAACGCCGCGAGGCTCTGGAAGTAGGTCGTGCGCCATTGCCGCCAGAAATACACGATGACCGCGACCATGGTGCCGGTGTGCAGCATCACGAGCAGCAGGGTCATCGGCGGCGAGGTCGGGTCGAGGCCGAGGAGCTTCTCGGCGATGATCACGTGGGCCGAGCTCGAGATCGGCAGCAGCTCCGCCAGTCCCTGCACGATCGCAAGGACGATGGTGTTGAAAGTGGACATCGGATGATTCTACTGGACGGTCGGCCGCAGCGCTTCGAGCGCCGCCAGCCGCCGGCGGTGCAGCTCCGCGCCGATGGCGGGGCCCGCGAGCCCGCGGCGCTCCTCTTCCTTGAGCTGCACGGCTGACGCCGTCGCGAGCGCCGCGCGCAGGTAGCCGGACTGCGGATAGGGCTCGGCCTCGAGACCGGCGCGCCCGCGCGCATCCGCCTCGCAGGCGACGAGCAGCTCCGCGAACCGCTCCGGGCGCCGGAACGCGTCGGCATCCTCGAGGAGCTTGAGCACCGTTGCGGCCCTGAGCTCGAGCGCGCGGTGCACGAGCGTGTGCACACGGGCGGCGAGGATGGCCAGATCGCGGTACGCCCCCGGTACCTTGAGCCTCGAAGCGAGCGCTTCGATCAGCGGCACGCCGGCCTCCTCGTGGCCGTGGTGGCTCGGCCAGCGGTCGCGCGGCGTGCGGGCCTTGCCGAGGTCGTGAGTGAGCGCGGCGAAGCGCACCGCGGTCGAAGCGCCGCTGCGCGCCGCGTAGCGCACCGCGAGCATGACGTGCACGCCGGTGTCGATCTCCGGGTGCCAGCGCGGCGGCTGCGGCACGCCGAACAGGGCATCGATCTCCGGGTAGATCACCGCCAGTGCGCCGCAGGCGCGCAGCGTCTCGAAGAAAACCTCCGGATGCGCCTCCCCGAGCGCCCGCTCGGTTTCCTGCCAGACGCGCTCAGGCACCAGCGCGCTCACTTCTCCCGATTCCGTCATGCGCCGCATGAGCGCGAGCGTCTCGTCGGCCACCTTGAAGCCGAGGTCGGTGAAGCGCGCCGCGAAGCGCGCGACGCGCAGGATCCGCACCGGGTCCTCGGCGAAGGCGTCCGACACGTGACGCAGCACGCGGGCGGCGAGATCGGCCTGCCCGCCGTACGGATCGATGAGCTCGCCGCCGTCGGTCTCGGCCATGGCGTTGATGGTGAGGTCGCGCCGCCTGAGGTCCTCCTCGAGCGTGACATCGGGCGAGAATTGCGTGCTGAAGCCGCGGTAGCCGGGAGCGGTCTTCCTCTCCAGCCGCGCGAGCGCGTACTCCTCCTTCGTCTGCGGATGCAGGAACACCGGGAACTCGCGCCCTACGGCCAGGAAGCCGGCGCGCTCGAGCTCGCCGGGCTCGGCGCCGACCACCACCCAGTCGCGCTCGCGCACCGGCAGTCCCAACAGGCGGTCCCGGACTGCGCCGCCGACCAAGTAGACTCGCATGGTGCGCATGTTAACCGAGAGCTGCGGCCGGCAGCGCCCTGCAGCCAACTCCCTTAAGGCCGGTCGCGCGCGTGTTGGACTGCTGCTGGTGGCTGCGTGCGCGGCGCTGCCGGGTTGCGGCACGATGTACGTGATGCAGGCGGCCGCCGGGCAGTGGCATGTGCTGCGCGCGCGCGTGCCCATCGATTCGGTGATCGCCGACCCGCGCACGCCCGCGGAGCTGCGCCGCAGCCTCGAGGAAGTGCGCGCGGCGCGCGCCTTTGCGGTGACCGATCTCGGCCTGCCCGCCAACCGCAGCTATACGACCTACGCCGACATCGGCCGGCCGTACGTGGTGTGGAACGTGGTGGCGACGCCTGAGTTCTCGGTGCAGCCCGAGCACTGGTGCTTTCCGGTGGCCGGCTGCGTCGCCTACCGCGGCTACTTCAGCGAGCTGCGGGCGCGCGATTTCGCCTATCGCCTCGAGCGGCGCGGTGCCGACGTCGTGGTCGAGGGCGTGCCGGCGTACTCGACGCTCGGCAAGTTCGCCGACCCGGTGCTCTCGAGCATGCTGCGCTACGGCGAGGACGACGTGGCGGCGACCATCTTCCACGAGCTCGCCCACCAGCTGCTGTACGTGCGCGACGACACCGAGTTCAACGAGGCATTCGCCATGACCGTCGAGGACGTCGGACTCGAGCGCTGGCTGAAGTCGCGCGGCGCGGCCGGGCGCATCAGCGAGTTCCGCGCCGAGCAGGCGCGCAGCGAAGCTTTCATCGCGCTGCTGACACGCGCCCGCAGCCGGCTGGCGGCGCTGTACGCCTCGGGCGGCACGCCCGCGCAGATGCGCGTCGGCAAGGCGCGGATTCTCGCGGACCTGGCCGCGGACATCGAGGCGCAGGAGCGCCGCGAGGGGGTGCGCTACCCGGTATACGACGAGTGGGTCCTGACGGGACTGAACAACGCGCAGCTCGCCTCGGTTGCGACCTACTACGACTGCGTGCCGGGTTTCCGGCGGCTGCTCGCGGCGCAAGGCGGAGATCTGACGCGCTTCTACGCGGCGGTGCGCCGGCTGGCGGATGAGCCGCGGGCGGAGCGGCACACTGGTCTGTGCGACAGCGCAGCAGCAGCGGGCGCCAAAGTCGCGCCTCTGGCGGACTATGCGCCGGTCGAGCGCTCGAGTTCCTCGTTCCGGCGCAGCGCCTCGAGCTGTGCCTGCGGGTCGTCGTCGCCGAGATAGGCGGGCAGCACTGCGAGCATGTCCTGCGGCCGGATGCCGAGCGGCGCGAAGCCGTCCTCGCGGCATACACAGTCGATGCTGAGCGAACGGAAGTTATCGAGTGAGAACGGTTTGCCCGGCAGCAGCCCCATGAGCAGCCCCTGCAGCCATCCCAACGCGCCCGGCAGCGGCATGATCCGGCACGGCAGCCGCGCGACGCGCGCCGTGAGACGCACGATGTCGGCGAGCGTCATGACCTCAGGCCCGCACAGCTCGTAGGTCGCACCGACGCTCGCGCGCCGGGCGAGCGCCTGCACCAAGGCTGCCGCGACATCGCCCACGTACACCGGCGCGAAGCGCGCGCCGGCGCGCGCCAGCGGCAACAGGCCCGCCGTGTGGCGCAGCAGCCCGGCGAAGCGGTTGGTGAGCGAGTCGCGCGGCCCGAAGATCACGCTCGGGCGGAAGATCGTCACGCCGGGGTGCGGGCTCTCGGGGTGCAGCGGCGGGGCGCGCAACAGTGCCTCGGCCGCCCCCTTGGTGCGCAGATAATCGCTGGGGGCGTGCGGGTCGGCGCCGAGTGCGCTCATGTGCAGGATGCGCGCGACGCCGGCGGCGCGCGCCGTGGCCAGCACCTTCGCCGCCAGCTCGGTATGCGCCGCGTGAAAGCTCGCGCCGCGGCGCTCGTTGAGGATGCCGACCAGGTTGATCACCGCATCGCAGCCGGCGAACAGCTGTCCGAGGGCGGTGAGATCGTGCACATTGGCGACCCGCAGCTCGACCGTATCCAGCACCCGCAGTCGCTGCGCGCGCGCCAGATTGCGGGTCGGCACGCGCACCCAGTGGCCGGCGAGCGCCAGGCGCGTGACGAGCTCGGTACCGACGAAGCCGGTCCCGCCCAGTACGCAGATGTTCACGCTGCTGCCTCCTGCTGCCAGCGCGTGGGCGCGCGTTTCAGTGGCCGCTCTGCGCCGCGCTGCCGCCGTCGGACGGCGCGGCCAGCACCGCCGTCACTTTGACCGGCTTGCCGTCACGCATCAGCCCGATCTCGACCGGCTGGCCGATGCGCATCAGTCCGATGGCGTTGCGCAGGTCGGTGTTGGATTTGACCGGCTGGCTGTTCACCGAGGTGACGACATCGCCGGTGCGCACCCCGGCCCGGTCGGCTGCCGAGCCCGGCAGCACCTGCGAGACCAGCGCGCCGGTCGAACCCGTGAGTCCGAGGGAATGCGCCATCTCCGGGGTCACGGCGTACATGCTGACGCCCAGCTGGCCGCGCTCGACCGAACCGTAGCGGACCAGCTGGTCCATCACGCGGTGTGCCATGTTCACCGGGATGGCGAAGCCGATGCCGATGTTGCCGCCGGTGCGCGACAGGATCGCGGTGTTGATGCCGATCAGCTCGCCGCGCAGGTTGACGAGCGCCCCGCCGGAGTTGCCGGGGTTGATGGAGGCGTCCGTCTGGATGAAGTTCTCGTAGCTGTCGGGATTGATCCCGGTGCGCGACAGGCCGCTGATGATGCCCGAGGTGACCGTATGCTGGAGGCCGAAGGGATTGCCGATGGCGACCACGAAGTCGCCGACCTCGGCTTTGGCGGAATCCCCGAGCGGGATCTGCGACAGGCCGTCGGCCTTCACCCTGAGGACCGCGACATCGGAGGGCTCGTCGCTCCCGACCACCTCGGCCTTGACATCACGGCCGTCCTGCAGGGTCACGGTGATCTCGCTGGCGTTCTCCACCACGTGTGCGTTGGTAACGATGTAGCCGCGCTTGGCGTCGAAGATCACCCCTGAGCCGGCGCTCTGGAACGAGCGCTCCTGCGGGGCGGCTTCCGGGGGCACGTCGAAGAAGCGCTGGAAGAACGGGTCCTCGAGCAGCGGATTGCTCGGGCCGCGCTCGCGGACAGTGCCGCGGGTCGCGATGTTCACCACTGCGGGCGACACTTTCTTGATCATCGGCGCGAGCGAAGGGATCGGTCGGTCGCCGACCGCCGGCGGAATGCCCCCAAAGGCGGGCGTCACCGCTACGGCTACGATCAGGGTGAGGGCAGGAAGTGCACGTCTCATGCCCGAGTCATTCTAGCCCGCATGGGTGGGCCGTTGAACGCAAACCCGCGATGCGACAGAAGACGACTCCGGCGGCGCGGGCGCCGCCGGAGGGACCGTCAGTGTGTCAGCAGATCCCCGCGGGACCTGCAACTTCAGGCAGCCTGGACAGTGATCTTCCGCGGCTGTTCCTGCGGGCGCTTCGGAATGCTGATCTCCAGCACGCCGTTCACGTGGCTCGCCTTGATCGCCTCGGCGTCCGCGCTCTCGGGCAGGCTGAAGCGGCGCACGAAGTTGCCACGCGCGCGCTCGATGCGCTCGTAGCCCGGGGTCGAGGCGTTTTTCTCCGAGCCGCGCTCGCCGCGGATCGTCAGCACGCCCTTGTCGGCGGTGATCTCAATATCCTTGCTTTCGACACCCGGCAGGTCGGCCGCGACCACGAAGCGGTCTGCCTCCTCGCGGACGTCGACGTGCGGGATCCAGCTGACGCTCGCGGACTGCCCGCTGTCAGCGTTGTGGTTGAAGGCGCCATCGAGCTGCTGGTGCAGCCGGTCGAAGAGCGCCCAGGGCTCGTAACGAAGAATGGTCATGATGATCTCCTCAAAAGTAAGCGGTAGAAGCCGGTAAAAATCTGTGCGCTGTCGCGCTGCTCACGATCTGTGGTTGGTGCAGCGCGCTTTCAAGAGCACGGACGCCTTCAAAAGCGCCGGTGTTGGTTTCGGACTGTCGGCGTGAGCTCGCGACGCGCGCGGGGCTTGAAAGTGCGACTTGCAGGCGCCACAAAAGCAGGTCCGGCCGTCGCGTGCTGATACGAGAGAGCGGCCGGGCGCTGCGCCCGGCCGGCGACACCGCCGGCATTGCCACGGAATTTGGGCTGCGCCCTCCCCGGGCTCGAGCCGGTCGCCATCAGGAATCAGGCCGGTGAGCCGCGCTTCCTGTGGGTAGGGCTGTGCAAAACCTGTGGTTGGCCTGGGCACAAGATATTGGGGTTGTCCGCGAGCGTCCCAAGGACGGGCATGGCTCAAAAATTATTGGGTACATTACTGCGGATAATGTCGTAAGACGATGAAAATACTTAATAAAACTGATGCGACAAAATATGGATTTGAATCTTGACGGGTCTGTGAACGCTCATTAGGCTTTTGACCCCGACACAAGATCTTGTGTTCGCGCACAGCGATCTGAGGTCCGCAGTCGGGGGGAGGATTTCAGGGACCTGCACTGTCGACGAGGAGAACGACAGGCAGGCAAACCGGTCAGGCTCGCGGCTCCTTGAGCTGCCCGCGCATTGACGCTGGCGTTCCCTGGAATCCCGTTCAACTCAGGTGTCGAAAGAACACAGTTGGAGCGCCGCGGATTCATGAATACCGTCGTGAGAATCGACCCGAAGGACATCGACGCCATTCCGTTTCAGGAGGCGTCGCTCGACATCTGGGACAAGAAGTATCGGCTGAGCGCCAAGGACGGTACGCCCATCGACAAGACGATGGACGATACCTACAAGCGCGTCGCGCGCGCGCTCGCCGACGTCGAGCACGAGGACCAGCGCGAGCAGTGGTACGAGAAGTTTCTGTGGGCACTGCGACGCGGCGCCATCCCTGCCGGGCGCGTGACTTCCAACGCCGGAGCGCTCGAGCACAAGCCCGCGACCTCGACTATCAACTGCACGGTGTCGGGCACGATCCGCGACTCGATGGACGACATCCTGAAGAAGGTCCACGAGGCGGGACTGACGCTCAAGGCCGGCTGCGGCATCGGCTATGAGCACTCGACGCTGCGGCCGCGCGGTGCGTACGTGTCAGGCGCGGGCGCTTACACCTCGGGCCCGCTGTCCTTCATGGACATCTTCGACAAGATGTGCTTCACCGTGTCGTCCGCCGGCGGACGCCGCGGCGCGCAGATGGGCACGTTCGATGTCGGTCATCCGGACGTCATGGAGTTCATCCGCGCCAAGCGCGAGAACGGCCGTCTGCGGCAGTTCAACCTGTCACTGCTGATCACCGACGAGTTCATGCGCGCGGTGCGCGAAGACCGTGAGTGGCAGCTCGCTTTCCCGCTGACGCAGCGCGAATACGCGGCGGACAAGCCCGATCTCGCCGACCCGAAGAAGTTCGTGTGGCGCGAGTGGCCGGTGCACGAAGGCTACGTCGCGAACGACGAGGGCCTGGTCGCCTGCAGGATCTACAAGACGCTGCCGGCGCGGCGCATGTGGGACGTGATCATGACGTCCACGTACGACTTCGCCGAGCCGGGGTTCATCCTCATCGACCGCGTCAACGAGATGAACAACAACTGGTGGTGCGAGAACATCCGCGCTACCAACCCGTGCGGCGAACAACCGCTTCCGCCCTACGGCTCCTGCCTGCTCGGCTCGCTGAACCTGACACGCTTCGTGCGCCATCCGTTCACCGATTTCGCCGAGTTCGACTGGAACGAATACCGCGAGGTGGTGAAGGTCTTCACGCGCATGCTCGACAACGTCGTCGAGGTGAACGGCCTGCCGCTCGAGCAGCAGCGCCAGGAGATCCTGCGCAAGCGCCGCCACGGCATGGGGTTCCTCGGCCTCGGCAGCACCCTGACGCTGCTGCGCATGAAGTACGGCTCGCCCGAGTCGGTGCAGTTCACCGAGGAGGTAGCGCGCGAGATGGCGATCGCCGGCTGGCAGGCGGCGCTCGAGCTCGCCCGCGAGAAGGGCCCGGCGCCGATCATGAACGAGGAGTTCACGGTCACGAGAGAGATGCTGCGCAAGCGCCCGGAGATGGCGCGCGACGGCTGGAAGCCGGGCGCCAGGATCTCCGGGCGGCTGCTGCATGCGAAATACAGCCGCTACATGCAGCGCGTCGCGCAGGTAGCTCCGGAGCTGGTGCACGAGCTCGCCGGGACCGGCGCACGCTTCACGCACCACACCTCGATCGCGCCCACGGGGACCATCTCGCTGTCGCTCGCCAACAATGCGTCGAACGGCATCGAGCCGTCGTTCGCGCATCACTACTTCAGGAACGTGATCCGGCCAGGGAAGAAGTCCAAGGAGAAGATTGGCGTCTATTCCTTCGAGCTGCTTGCGTACCGCGAGCTGGTCAATCCCAACGCCCAGCCTGGAGCCACCACCGATGCTGAGAGACTGCCTGACTATTTCATTGCCGCCGACGACGTTACCCCCGAGGAGCATGTCGAAGTGCAGGCTGCGGCCCAGAAGTGGGTTGATTCATCGATTTCTAAGACGGCGAACGTGCCTACGGATTTCCCCTACGAGAAGTTCAAGGGGATCTATCTGTATGCACACGAGCAGGGGCTGAAGGGTTGCACCACCTTCCGCTTCAACCCGGAGGCCTTCCAGGGCGTGCTGGTGAAGGAACAGGACCTGAAGAACACGCTCTATAAGTTCACGCTGGAAGACGGCTCGGTGGTCGAGGTGCGCGGCGACGAGGAGATCGACTACGACGGCGAGCTGCACAGCGCCGCGAATCTCTACGACAGTTTGAAAGAAGGCTACTTCGGCCGGTACTGAGGATTTGAGGCTGCCATGACCATCAAGATCGAACGCAAGATCGTCAGATATTCGGTGCACAAGCCGGAGGACAAGCCGGCGGCGAAGCCGACGGACGCGGATGCCGCCGCCCCCCCGCCAGCCGCTGCGGCAGCGGTCGCAGTGCGCGCCACCGCGGCGCGCGTTCCCGAAGCACGCGCGGCCGCGGCCCTCCAGTCCGCGGCGGGGGAGACCGAGCTGGTGCGGGACAAGAACGGCCGCACCGCCAAAGTCATCCGCATGCACGAGAAGCTCGAGCGCCCGGAGGTGCTGGTCGGCTCGACCTACAAGATCAAGACGCCGATCTCCGATCACGCGATGTACGTCACCATCAACGACATCGTGCTGAACGAGGGCACCGAGTACGAGCAGCGGCGGCCGTTCGAGGTCTTCATCAATTCGAAGAATCTCGATCACTTCCAGTGGATCGTGGCGCTCACGCGCATCATTTCCGCGGTGTTCAGGAAGGGTGGCGACGTTACCTTCCTGGTGGACGAGCTGAAGGCGGTGTTCGACCCGCGCGGCGGCTATTGGCAGCCGGGCGGCAAGTTCATGCCCTCGATCATCGCCGAGCTCGGCTACGTGATCGAGAAGCACCTGCAGACCATCGGGCTGATCAGAAAGCAGCAGCTCGACGTCCACCAGCAGAAGCTGGTGGACGAGAAGCGCGCCGAATACGAGGCGCGCGCCAAGCAGACGGATGCCTTCGCCAAGTCACACTTTCCGGAGGGTGCGCAGCTGTGCAGCCGCTGCAGCACCGCGGCAGTGGTGATGATGGACGGCTGCATGACCTGCCTGAACTGCGGCGATTCGAAGTGTGGGTGAGTGTGACGCAGCGGCTTGACCAGACGACCAACGCGAACTGACGGACTCGAGAGTGATCTCACGAGGCGGCCGCCCGGCTGCCTCGTTTTTTTTGCCCGCTCGCGCCTCGCTGGCCGCTTTCACTCCAGTGCCGCCTCGAGCTCGACGCTGCGCGGGGCGGCCACGCCGCCAAACTCCCGGTCGATCGCTGCCAGCCGCTTGCGTGCTTGCCCGCGCTCGCCCCTGGCGGTCAGCGCCTGCACCTCGGCGAGTTGCTGCGTGAGCCGCTGCTCGATGCCGGCGCGGCACGCATCGAGCCTCCCCGGGTCCGCAGCAGCGGGCGCCTCGAGCGCTTGCAGCGCCCGAGAAAGCGCCGCGCCACTCGCCCCCTCGTGGGCGGTCCAGGCCGTGATCCGCTGCGTGACGCCGAGCACGCACCACTTGCGCATCGACTCGAGGCTGGCCGCGTCCATGGCAAGGTGCAGCGTGTCGCGGTCGCCGGTCACGTAGACGAGTCGGCTCTGTTCCTGGAAGCGCTCGAACAGCTCCCGCGGCGGCAGCGCCGGCTCGCCGGACCCTATGAGGTCGCTGCCGGCGTTCAGCACCGCGCCGCGGAACAGGTCCGGGTAGGCGAGCGCCAGCCGCATCGCGATGCGCGAGCCGCCGGAGAAGCCGGCGACCAGCACCCGTGCCGGATCGACCTTGAGGCGCTGCATGACGTCGTAGGCGGCGAGCACCGCCAGCGGCTCGCGGCGCCCGTTCGCGGCGTCGTTGCCGGAGTGTGCGGCGCTCACGAAGACCATCCCCAGCCGATCGAGCACACCGCTCCAGCCCTCGGGCAGCCGCGCGTCGTCCCAGGGGGGGACGAAGACCATGAGTCCATAGCCCGCCGCGGGCGGGCGCGCCGGTACGTAAAGCAGAAACTTCTCGGCGGCGAGGTCGACCGGGTACCCGGAGAGCGAACCTCCCGCGCCAGCCAGGCGCCGCCGGAGCTCAACGTAGGCGAGTGGACTCAGCAGACGCCGCGCCAGCTCGGCGTTGTCGGCGAGTGGGGTGTAGTCGGTGAAGACGACCGACTGCGGGGTCGGCTTTGCTGGAGCCTGCGCCGTGGCCACCGGGCCGGTCACGATCCCGAGCCACGCGGCTGCCGCGAGCATCGTCGGCGCGGCGCACGCCAGCCGTTTTCGCTGCATGACGCGCCATTGTGCCACTTGCCCGCCAGGGTCAATTCGCTGAGGATCGAAGCTTCACCGCGCGGTCAGCCGACTTCTCGCGCGGGGTGTCACAGCCTGCCGGCGACAAAAAAAGACCCCGCATGTGCGGGGTCGTTGGTCGCTTGCTTGTGTGGAGGAGCGTCTTCTCGTTGTTATCTGGTCACCGTGCGGTATCCGACGAAGCTCCCGACCTGGTCGGATCCGCACTGTTATTCAATATTCCCGCTGGCGTTGTGTGTTCCTCGCGGCGCTTGCCGCTTCTGCTTGAGATATGAGCAACACGCATGCCAGGGACCGCTCGCACCGGCCCGATGTGACATCTTGTGGGCAATGGCATTCACAACTGTGAAGCAACGCACACTACTGGGGTGCGCGGCGGCACGAATCGCGGCCGATGATGCACGCGAGAGCGCCAGAATCCGCCTGGTCCGAGGGTGGTTGTTAAAATATCCGACGTAATTCGCCGGAACTCCGTCACGGAGAGGGAGGCCCTCTGCCATACAAGTCATTGAAGTTAGAAGAGAATCATGGGTCTCGAGGGGTGTAAATGAACCCGACACTCCTGCGGGCGAGGCCACTCGCCCCGCTCTACATGCTGGTGCTGCTGATCGGAGCCCTGTGGCTCTTCACCGGTGCCCGCGCGCTCGCCGCCGACAACCCCATGGTCCGGCCCCCGGAGCTCGAGCCCGACGTGCAGTTCTGGATCCGCGTGTACACGCAGATCGACAGCAACTCGGGGTTCCTGCACGACCAGTACAACCTGCGCGTGGTGTACGACACGCTGCACTTCCCGCCGGGCTCCTCGTCCGCCGAGCGGGAGCGGCAGGTCGACGCCGCGCGCGATCGCTTCAGTGCCGCGCTTCGCCGGATCGCTGATGCGGGCCCGGCGCCGCTCTCGCCGGAGGACCAGCGCATCCGCGATCTGTGGGGAGATGGCGCCACACCCGCGCGGCTGCGTGAGGCGGTCGATGACATCCGCTTCCAGCTCGGTCAGTCGGACCGCTTCCGCGAGGGGCTGATCCGTTCGGGCGCCTGGGAGACCCATATCGAGGAGGTGCTCGCCAATCTCGGGCTACCCGCGGAGCTCGCGGTGCTGCCGCACGTCGAGTCCTCGTTCAACCCGTTCGCCCGTTCGAAGGTCGGCGCGGCGGGCCTGTGGCAGTTCATGCGCTCCACCGGCCGGCGCTACATGCGCATCGACGGCTCCGTCGACGACCGCCTCGATCCGTTCCGCTCCACCGAAGCGGCTGCGCAGCTGCTCGCCTACAACTACCGGGTGCTCGGCACCTGGCCGCTGGCGCTGACGGCTTACAACCATGGCAGCGCCGGCATGCTGCGCGCCAAGGAGCAGGTCGGCACGGACGACATCGTGCGCATTGTGCGCAACTACACCAGTCGCACGTTCGGGTTTGCCTCGCGCAACTTCTACGTCTCGTTCCTCGCCGCGCTCGAGATCGACCGCAACCCGGAGAAGTACTTCGGACCCATCCAGCGCGAGAGCGAAGCGAAGTTCCAGGAACTGAGCGTGCCGGGCTACGTCTCGATCAAGGCGCTCGAGCACGCGCTGGACATAGACCCGGCCAAGCTGCGCGCTCTGAACCCGGCGCTTCTGCGCCCCGTGTGGGAAGACCGGCTGCGCGTGCCGCGCGCCTACCACCTGCGCCTGCCGGACGGCGGCCAGCGCTGGACCACGGAGCTCCTGGCGCAGCGGCTCAAGCCCGCCGAGCTCTTTGCGGGGCAGCCGACGCCGCCGCACTACCGCGTACAGGGCGGCGACACCCTGGCGCTGCTTGCCGACCGCTTCGGGGTGCCGATCCAGCAGCTCGCACGCCTCAACGGCCTGCGCACCAGCGCACGGCTGCGGCCCGGCCGCTCGCTGCTGCTGCCGGCGCCGGCGCCGGTCACCGTCGCAGCGAACCCGCCAGCCCCGGCGGCGCCGGGGACCAATGCGCCGCAGACCGCTGCACCACCGGTGCGCATTGCCGCGACCGGCGGGCGCGCTGTGGCCGGACCACCGCTCGCAGGGGCGGTGACGCCGGAGGAGGCGCAGCGCGAGAGTGCGGAGGATGCAGCCGCGGCCGAGGCAACCGAGGAGATCGTGACGGTTACCGCCTCGCGGCACGCAGCCGCGGGTCCGCAGCCGGTGTCGGCGGCGCAGGCGGAGGCGCTGGCCCCGGGAGTGGGACCTGCGGACGAAGCACAGCAGAACGCCGACCCCACCGACTACAACGTCGCGCATGACGACACAATCCGGGTTGCGACCGACGAGACGCTCGGGCACTACGCCGACTGGCTGGGAGTGAGCGCAGCGCGGCTGCGCGAGCTCAATCACATGAGCTTCCGCAAGCCGGTGCTGGTCGGGTATCGCTTGCGGCTGGATTTCCGCAACGTGGCGCGCGAGACCTTCGAGCAGCGCCGTAAGGACTATCACCGCGAGCTGCAGGCCAGCTACTTCGCCGCGCACCGCATCGTCGGCACCGAGGTCTACATCGCGCGCAGCGGGGATTCGCTCTGGACGCTCACGCAGCACACCGCGGCTCTGCCCGAGTGGCTGCTGCAGCAGTACAACCCGGACGTCGACTTCGCCTCGCTCCATGCCGGCACACAGATCGTGATTCCGCGCGTCGCCGAGGTCAGCGGCGGCGGGTGAAGTGCTGTGATGCGCGTACCTGCGCGGACGCTTGGGCTATGCCTATAATCTTTCGGCCGCTTGCGCCGATCCATGCGAAACGTATGACATTCAGGACCTTGGCTACGCTCGTGGTGCTCGCCTGCACGGCGGCGAGTGCGCACGCCGACGCGCTGCCGCAGGCGCCGCCGCAAGCGCAGCCCGTACCGCAGCCGGCGATGCTCACCACCGGCAATTCCCTGCCGGCGGTCGATCGAGTGATGGTGAGGAAGTCCGAGCGGCGCTTGTACCTGATGCACGGCGGCAACGTCGTGCGCTCCTACCATGTGTCGCTCGGCCTGAACCCCATAGGCCAGAAGGAGCGCTCCGGAGACTTCCGCACTCCCGAGGGCAGCTACCGGCTCGCGCAGCGCAACGAGCGCAGCGATTACTTCCTGTCGATCAAGGTGTCCTACCCCAACGACTCCGACCTGAGGCGGGCGCGTGCGCACCGCTGGGACACGGGCGGCTCGATCATGATCCATGGCGAGCCCAACTTCCTGAAGCATGACCCGGACTACTACCTGCACCACGACTGGACCGACGGCTGCATCGCGGTCTCGAATGCCGACATGCTCGAGATCTGGATGCTGGTGCCCGACGGCGTGTCGATCGACATCCTGCCGTAAGACGCACATCCTGCGCGTGAGCCGGATATCCTCCCCCGACCAGGCATCCTGCCGTTGAGCCAGTTGAGCTAAGTGAGCAGCAGCTTCGACGTTTCCGAGTTCGTGGACGCCCGCGTCGGCCCGCGCGGCAGCCTCGAGAACCTCTCGCAGACCGAGATCGACAAGCTCCTCGATACCGGTCAGGGGGGGCTGTACCCGCTGTTCCGCCGCTGCGCGCTCGCGGTACTGAACTCCGGCGCCCCGACTGACAACGCCAAGGAGATCTTCGACCGTTACCGCAGCTTCGAGGTGCGCATCGTGCGCCACCCGTGGGGCGTGAAGCTCGAGATGAAGAACGCGCCGGCGGCGGCCTTCGTCGACGGCGAGATGATCCGCGGCATCAAGGAGCACCTGTTCGCGGTGCTGCGCGACGTGGTGTTCATCGCCAACGAGATCGTCGCCAGCGGGCGCTTCGACCTGACCGACTCGGCTTCGATCACCAACGCCGTGTTCCACATGCTGCGCAACGCGCGGCTGCTCGATCACAAGTCGCGCCCCAAGCTGGTGGTCTGCTGGGGCGGGCATTCGATCGACGGGCAGGAGTACCAGTACACCAAGAACGTCGGCTACGAGCTGGGCCTGCGCGGCATGGACGTCTGCACCGGCTGCGGCCCCGGCGCCATGAAGGGGCCGATGAAGGGCGCGACCATCGGTCATGCCAAGCAGCGCATCGAGCACGGCCGCTACATCGGCATTACCGAGCCCGGCATCATCGCCGCCGAGCCCCCCAACCCGATCGTGACGCAGCTCGCGATCCTCCCGGACATCGAGAAGCGCCTCGAGGCGTTCGTGCGCCTGGCGCACGGCATCGTGGTGTTCCCGGGCGGCGCCGGCACGGCCGAGGAGATCCTGTACCTCGCCGGGATCCTGCTCGACCCTGCGAACCGCGAGCAGCCGTTCCCGATTGTGCTCACCGGGCCGCGCACGGCCGCCGCGTACTTCGAGCAGATCCAGCGCTTCATCGGCGCCACGCTCGGGGAGGATGCGCTGCGGCGCTTCACGCTCATCATCGACGATCCACCGGCGGTGGCGCGGCGCATGGTGCGCGGCATGGACACGGTGCGCGAGTTCCGCCGCCGGCGCAGCGACTCGTACAACTTCAACTGGCTGCTGTCGATCCGCCCGGAGTTCCAGCTTCCCTTCGAGGTGACGCATCAGTCGATGCGCGAGCTGAACCTCGGGCGCGACCAGCCCGCGCACCAGCTGGCGGCGAATCTCCGCCGGGCGTTCTCGGGCGTGGTCACCGGTAACGTCAAGGAGTACGGCATCCAGGCGATCGAGCGCCACGGCCCCTACGAGCTCGCCGGCGATCCGCACCTGATGCGCATGCTCGACGAGCTGCTCGCGGCGTTCGTCGCGCAGCGACGCATGCGTCTGCCGGGCAGCGTCTACAAGCCCGTCTACCGGCTGGTGGCGTAAACGCCGCGCAGCGCGGCGCGTTCCCTTACATAACGCTTTGCGTGCCGCACACTTTGCGTGCGCAGCGCGAGAGCTGCGTCATAAGCGCAGTCGCGCGTATGCGAGCGGCGACATGCCTGTGAACCAGTTCCTGCGGTGGCGAAGCGAACGCCGTACGCTGCCAACCACAGCTTCAGGAGCTTTCCATGAGCTCATCGAACAGGGGGCGAGACGACGCGCCCGGCAATCACGAGCCGCCGGCACCGAGCGGCACTCCGCCGGTTGGTGCAGACGCTTACGCGAACTGGCTGGATCGCATGCAGCGCGCGCGGGCGCGACAGGCGGCCATCACGCGCAACCTCTACACCTGGTCGAACTACAAGAGCTGGGCGGATCAGGTCCGCGATTCGTGGGGCTCGACCGAGAGCGCGCCGAAGAGCGGTCCCGGCAAGCTGCCGAAGAAATAAGCCCCTCGACCAACCTCTGCTGACGATGCGAGCCCTAAGCGCTGGCCAGCGCTGGGGCGGCCGTGCTTTCCGCCCGAGTATCGCCGGCGCTGCTGGCAGGTGCTGCGGTTTCCGGCCCTTCGGCCGCCGCCGGGGTAGCGCCGCTCCCTGCCGCGGGCTCTGCTGCCGCGGGCATTGCCGCCCCAGGCACCACGCCCGGCGCGGGCGCCGCTGCTTCAGCCACTGCCACCAGCGGCTGTGGCGCGGCCGCAGGATGCGCCGCGCCCGCAGCCCCGGGCCGCGCGCCCCGCGGCGCGGCGAGCCACGCTACCAGTGGCGCCCACTGCTCGACGTCATCCTGCGCAACGTGCTTTTTCATCTCGTGCACCCCGACCCCGAGCTCGGCCGCGCGCAGGTAATTCTGCGAGTCGCGGATCGTGGCGACGATCGGTATCCCCAGGGTGTGCAGGAAGCGGATCAGCGCCTGGTAGGTGAGGGTGTTGCGCCGGATGCGGTTGGCGATCACCCCGATGCGGTCCTCGTCGCGGCGGATCTTGGCGACCAGCAGCAGGTCGCGGATGCAGCGCGAGCAGGTGTGGATGTCGATGTCCGAGGGCAGCACCGGCACGATGATCTTGTCGGCGGCGCGCGTCATCTCCGGCAGCTGACTCGGCTCGAGTGCCGCCGGTGTGTCCACTATGACGTGGGTCGCAGACTCCGGCAGGCGCAATTGGAACGTTCGCGTCGTGCGGATGTCTGCCTTCTCGAAAGCGGCAATCGCCTGGATCTGGGGCTGCGACGGCTGGCGCTTGCGCACCCAGCGAAGGGAGGACCCCTGCGGATCGTAGTCCATGAGCACCGGCGAGTGCCCCTGCGAGGCGAGATAGCTTGCCAGGTTGATCGCGATCGTCGTCTTGCCCGATCCGCCCTTAGGGTTAAGGACGACGATGCGTTGCATGGCGGCGTAGTTTTGTCATGTTCCCGGAACGAGCATCGCACTCAAGCCTACGTGCGGCCTCCTGCTGCTGCAAGCCGACGCGCGAGGTGTGAGCGTGCGCACGCCGCCGGTCCGCGCGGCTGACGTACAGTGGCGTGGATGGAAGTCTTCCTGCATCTCTGGGACGAGCTCGATGATCTGACGCATGCCTGTCGGCACGTGGCGACGGCGACCGCTGTCGAGGCGCTCGCGGGCACGGCGCCGATTATGACCGCCGCGTCGGCCCTGTGGATCTACCTCACTCTCCCGGACCTGCGCGCCGGGGCCGCGCTGCTCGCGGCCGCAGCGGCCTTCTGGGGCACCTACCGCCAGCTGCTGCGCCTGCTGGCCTGAAGGCCTTGAAAATCCTGCACTGATTCCCCAGATCGCTCGTCCTGAGCCTTGCTGAGCGGTGGGAAGGGGCGGGCATGACAGGACAAGAGAACCCCGGGGACGCTGGCGGCAGCGGCGCGCTGCCCGGTGCGGATGGCGGTCGCGAGACCCAGGGCTTCCAGGCCGAGGTGCGCGAGCTGCTGCGGCTCATGATCCACTCCCTGTACAGCCACAGGGAGATCTTCCTGCGCGAGCTCATCTCCAACGCCTCCGATGCCTGCGACCGGCTGCGCTTCGCAGCGCTCGCCGACAGCGCGCTGCTCGCCGACGACCCCGAGCTCGGCATCCGTATCGATGTCGATTCCTCCGCCGGCACGCTCACCATCAGCGACAACGGCATCGGCATGACGCGGGCCGAGGCGGTCGCGAACCTCGGCACCATTGCGCGCTCGGGCACCGCGGAGTTCTTCCGCTCGCTCTCGGGCGATGAGCAGAAGGCTTCGGCGCTCATCGGACAGTTCGGCGTGGGCTTCTACTCGGCCTTCATAGTCGCCGAGCGCGTCGCGGTGCGCTCACGCAAGGCCGGGACGGCAGCTGACGCCGGGGTGCTGTGGGAATCGCGCGGCGACGGCGAGTTCACGGTTGAGACGGTGACTCAGGCTGAGCGCGGTACCGCGGTGACGCTGCACCTCAAGAGCGACGCGCGCGAGTTCGCCGACGCGCTGCGCGTGCGCACGCTCATCCGCCGCTACTCCGACCACATCGGCTTCCCGGTGCGCATGCGCAAGGAAGGCGAGGCCTCGCTCGATCTCGAGGTGGTGAACCAGGCGAAGGCGCTGTGGACGCTGCCGCGCGCGCAGATCTCCGACGATGACTATCGGCAGTTCTATCAGTACCTGGCGCACGACTCCAGCGATCCGCTGGCGTGGAGCCACAACAAGGTCGAGGGCAAGCGCGAGTACACGAGCCTCCTATACCTGCCGGCGCGCGCGCCCTTCGACCTGTGGCAGCGCGAGGCACCGCGCGGCGTCAAGCTGTACGTACGGCGCGTATTCATCATGGACGACGCCGAGCAGTTCCTGCCGCTGTACCTGCGCTTCATCAAGGGCGTGGTCGACTCGAGCGACCTGCCGCTGAATGTCTCGCGCGAGCTGCTGCAGCAGGAGCCGGAGGTCGAGGCGATCAGGAACGGCCTCACCCGCCGGGTACTCGACCTGCTGGCGAGGCTCGCCAAGGACGAGCCGGACAAGTACGCGACCTTCTGGAAGGAGTTTGGCGCGGTGCTGAAGGAGGGCATCGGCCAGGACTACGCCAACCAGGCGGCGCTGCTGCCGCTGTTGCGCTTTGCGAGCACCCACCACCCCGATAACACCCCGTCGGTGAGTCTGGCGGACTACCTGGCGCGCATGAAGCCCGGTCAGGAGCGCATTTACTACGTCACCGCCGAGAGTCTGGAGGCGGCCCGCGCCAGCCCCGCCATCGAGCGCCTCAAGTCGCTCGGCCTCGAGGTGCTGCTGCTCGGCGAGCGCATCGACGAGTGGGTGATGGGGCAGATGCCGCCTTACGAGTCCAAGCACTTCAAGGATGCCGCGCGCGGCGATCTCGCGCTCGGCTCACTCGCCAGCGAAGCGGACCGCAAGCAGCACGACGCCGAGCTGAAGGAGAGCAAGGGCCTGCTCAAGCGCATCAAGGACGCGCTCGAGGCGCGCGTCACCGAGGTACGCGTCAGCGAGCGGTTGCAGGACTCGCCCGCCTGCCTGGTGCTCGGCGAGCACGATCTTCCCGAGCGCATGCGGCGGATCTTCGAGGCGGCGGGACAGAAGACTCCGCCCGCGACTCCGCTGCTGGAGGTCAACGTCGCGCATCCGCTGATCCGCTACCTGGAGGGGCTCAAGGATGACGGCCAGTTCGCCGAGCTCGCGCTGCTGGTTTTCGAGCAGGCAGCCCTCGCGGAGGGCAACCCGCTGGCGAATCCGCCCGACTTCGTGCAGCGGCTCAACCGGCTGCTGGTGAGGCTCGCTAGCCCTGCGGGCGGCGCCGCCGCCGGCGGCGCGTAAGCCCGTGGCACTGCCGGGCGCCGAGCGCATCGCAATCCCCGGTCCCGCGGGGGCGTTGCAGGCGCTCATCGAGACGCCGCCCGCGAAAGCGGGCGAGCCGCACGGCGTGGTGGCATTCGGCGTCGTCTGTCATCCGCACCCGCTGTACGGCGGCACGCTCGACAACAAGGTCGTGTACACGCTGGCGCGCGCCTTCCAGCAGCGCGGCGCGCCGGCCATCCGCTTCAACTTTCGCGGCGTCGGGGAGAGTGGCGGCAGCTACGACCAGGGCCGGGGCGAGGCCGAGGACGCACTGGCCGTGATCGAGTGGGGGCGGCGCCGCTGGCCGGACGCTGCCCTGTGGCTCGCGGGCTTTTCGTTCGGCGGCGCGGTCGCGGTGCGCATCGCCGCGCAGGCGAAGGCGGCGCGCCTCATCGCCGTGGCACCGGGCATCGACAAGATGGGTGCGGGGGGCGCGGCGCCGCCGCTGTGTCCCTGGCTCATCGTGCAGGGAGACGCCGACGACGTGGTGCTCCCCGAGACGGTTCTCGGCTGGGCGCGCTCGCTCGAGGCGGCTCCCGGAGTACGCCCTCCGCAGCTGCAGGTGCTGCGCGGCGCCGGCCATTTCTTCCATGGCCGCATCAACGAGCTGCGCGACGTCGTGCTCGCCTTCATGGAGGCCGCGGACTCGCCCGCGGCGTGAGCGGCGGGCTTTTCTAAAGACAAAGGGCCCGGAAGGAGCGCTCCTTCCGGGCCCTTACCCGCTGGGCGCGGGAAAAGCCGCTGTTACGAGTTCACCATCGCCTTGAGGCTCTTGAGCGCCATGACGCGCACTTTCTTGCTGGCCGGCTTGGCCTTGAACATCATCTTCTCGCCGGTGAACGGATTGATGCCCTCGCGGGCCTTGGTCGCCGGCTTCTTCACGACCTTCATCTTGAGCAGGCCCGGCATGGTGAACAGACCGTTGCCGCGCAGGCTCTTTTTGATCACGCCGCCGAGCGAATCGAAGACGCTTCCGACCTGCTTGCGGGACAGCCCCGTGTCCTTGGAGATGTGTGTCAGGACTTCCGACTTCGTCGGTGCGCCACCCTTTTTCGCCATGTTGCGGTACTCCTCGAGAATTTGGTTGGTTGTGTCGCGCGCCAAGGCTGTCGCGCGAGGAGAATCGGCGCGGAAAATAGCACATGGGCGCACTTTGGCAAGCGCTTTTTTTCTTTGGCTGTCGCGCAAATGCCTTTTTTCACAGGGTTTCCCCGCACCCATCAGCGGCGCATGACCTCCACTCTCGTTGCGAAGTCGGCGCTAAGCGCGTGTTCCGTAGAGGATCAGCGCATCAGGATGAGAATCGCCTGGATGGCGATCACGGCCCACAGCGGCGACAGATCGACGCCCGCCACCGATGGAATCAGCCGCCGGATGGGCCTGAGCACCGGTTCGCACAGCGAGGTGAGTACCGATTGCAGCGGCGAGTAGCCGCCGGGGGCGATGAGCGACAGCAGTGCGTACAGGATGATCGCGTAGCAGTACAGCCACAGCAGCGCCCGCACGATGTCGCTCGCTACGGCGTCGGCCCAGCCGAGCGCATCGGGGTAGCCGCCGGCGTGCAGCGCGAACAGGCTCGCCACCTGCACCGTGGCCACGAGCAACACGGCCACGACCGAGGCCGTGTCGACCTTGCCGATGGGCGGCAGCACGCGCCGCAGCGGCACGATCAGCGGGTTGGTGAGTCGCACCACGGCCTGGGCGATCGGGTTGCGGAAGTCCGCGCGCGCGAGCTGCAGCAGCAGCCGCGCGAGCACCACGTATAGCGCGAGCGACAGCAGCGTGTCGGCGATGTAGATGAGCGCGCTCACGAGTGCAGCGCCTGTTCTGTGGCCAGCTCGCGACTGCGGCGGGTGGCCGCCGCCAGCGCCCGCGCGACCGCGCCCTTGAAGTCCGCGGCCGCGAGCGCTTCCAGCGCCGCTTGCGTGGTGCCGCCCGTCGAGGTGATCTCGGCGCGCAGCCGCTCGAGATCGCCCTCCCCCGACTGCGCCAGCAGTCCCGTGCCATAGAGGGTGGCGACCGCGAGCCGCCGGGCCAGATCGGGCGCGAGGCCGAGCTCGGCGGCACTCTCGGCCATGAGCTGCGCCAGCAGCAGGAAATACGCCGGCCCGCTGCCGGAGAGCGCCGTCAGCACGTCGAGATCCTCCTCGCGCGGTACCCACACCACCTCGCCCACGGCGCGCGCGATGCGCTCGGCGGCGGCGCGCTGCGCCGCTCCGACCTGCGCCGGAGCGTACAGGCCGGTGGCACCGGCCCCGAGCTGCGCCGGCCGGTTCGGCATGGCGCGCACCACCGGAACTCCGCCGCCGCACCAGGCCGCAAGCTGCGAGCACGGCACCCCGGCGACCACCGACAGCAGCAGCGAGCGCTCGCGCCGCAGCTGCGGCCCGAGCGGCTCGAGCACCGCGGCGGCGTCCTGCGGCTTCACCGCCAGCACCACCACCGCCGCCCCGGCGAGCGCCGCCGAGTTGTCGCCAGTGGCCGCCACTGCGAGCTCGCGGGCCAGGGTCTCGCGGGCGGCCGCGGAGCTTTCGCCCACACGGATATGCTCCGGGCGCGTACCCGAGCGCAGCAGGCCGCTGATCAGCGCGCGGCCCATGTTGCCGCCGCCGAGAAAGGCGAGATCGAGGTTGGGCATGGCGCGCGGATTCTAACCTGTGTCTTTCGAGCCCGTGTCCCCGGTGCGGTTGGCGGACCGGGCCGGCCGTGGGCCGAACAGCGCGGTGCCGATGCGCACCAGCGTGGCGCCCTCGAGGATCGCGGCCTCGAAGTCGCCGCTCATGCCCATCGAGAGCGTGTCCAGGCGCGCACCGCCCTCGTTCAACGCCACGAACAGCTGTCGCAGCTGGCGAAACCAGGCCCGCTGGCGCTCGGGGTCGGCCTCCTCCGGGGGGATGCACATGAGCCCGCGCAGCCGGATGCGCGGCAGCGATGCCACCGCCGCGGCGAGCGCCGGCAGCTCCGCCGGTGTGACGCCGCCCTTGCTGCTCTCGCCTGCCAGGTTCACCTGCAGGCAGAGGTTGAGCGGCGCGGCCTGTGCGGGGCGCTGGGCCGCGAGCCGTTCGGCGAGCTTGAGGCGGTCGACCGCATGGACCCAGGCGAAGCTTTCCGCGACCGGGCCGGTCTTGTTGGACTGCAGCCGCCCGACGAAATGCCAGGTGAGCGGCAGGTCGCGCAGCGCGGCCAGCTTCTCCAGCGCCTCCTGCAGATAACTCTCGCCGAAGTCGCCGAGGCCGCAGCTTGCTGCGGCCCGCACCATTGGCGCCGGCTGCGCCTTGCTGACCGCAAGGAGTGTGACCGACTGCGCACTCCGGCCGGCCTGGACGGCGGCCCGCGTCATGCGCGCGCGCACCGCGCGGATATGCTCCGATAAATTCTGCGGACTCATTAACATATTGGACGTGTGGCCCCTTTATACTGCCAGCGCGCTGAGTTAAGCGCAGGCAGCCCGTCGCTTGGCTTCACCTGCGCCTGCGGCGTACGTCTCCAGGGAGCCTCAATGCCTGTCGATATCGCGCAACTCCTGGCCTTCGCCGTAAAGAACAACGCCTCGGACCTGCACCTGTCCTCGGGAGTGCCGCCGATGATCCGGGTCGACGGCGACATGAAGCGCATCAACATGCCGCCGCTGTCGCACAAGGAAGTGCACGCCATGGTGTACGACATCATGAACGACAAGCAGCGCAAGGCGTACGAGGAGTTCTTCGAGACCGACTTTTCGTTCGAGATCCCCAAGCTGGCGCGCTTCCGCGTCAACGCCTTCAACCAGAACCGCGGCGCCGGCGCCGTGTTCCGCAACATCCCGTCGTTGATCCAGTCGCTCGATGACCTGGTGGCGCCGAAGATCTTCCGCGACCTGTGCATGTTGCCGCGCGGACTGGTCTTGGTGACCGGGCCGACCGGCTCGGGCAAGTCGACCACACTCGCCGGCATGGTCAACCACTGCAACGACAACCGTCCCGATCACATCATCACCATCGAGGACCCGATCGAGTTCGTGCACGAGTCCAAGCGCTGTCTCGTCAACCAGCGCGAGGTGCACCGCGACACTCTCGGCTTCACCGAAGCGCTGCGTTCGGCGTTGCGCGAGGACCCGGACGTCATTCTGGTGGGCGAGATGCGCGATCTGGAGACCATCCGCCTGGCGCTGACCGCCGCCGAGACCGGCCACCTGGTGTTCGGCACGCTGCACACCAGCTCCGCCGCCAAGACCATCGACCGCATCGTCGACGTCTTTCCCGGCGAGGAGAAGGACATGGTGCGCTCGATGCTGTCGGAGTCGCTGCGCGCGGTGATCTCGCAGACGCTGATGAAGAAAAACGGCGGTGGCCGCGTTGCGGCCCACGAGATCATGATCGGCAGTCCGGCGATCCGTAACCTGATCCGCGAAGGCAAGATCGCCCAGATGTACTCCGCGATCCAGACCGGCGGCGCGCAGGGCATGCAGACCCTCGATCAGTGCCTCACCGAGCTGGTCGCCAAGGGCACGGTCAGCAAGGAAGAGGCGCGCTACAAGGCCCAGAATAAGGACGCTGTGTGAAGCGCGGCGCGCGGGACTCGACCGGGCCCGCAAGCTCCGCGTGTGAGGCGCCGTGCACGGCGCACCGATGCCAGGCGTTTGAGGACAGGTAAAAATGGATCGCGATCAAGCCATCAAGCTGATGCAGGACCTGCTGCGACGGGTGGTCGAGAAGAAGGCCTCGGACCTGTTCATCACGGCCGGCTTCCCCCCGGCGATCAAGATCGACGGCGAGATCCGCCCGCAGAGCGAGCGGGCGCTGACGGTCGAGCAGTCCTCGACCCTGGTGCGCGCGATCATGAACGACCGCCAGACCAAGGAATTCGACGCCAGCAAGGAGTGTAACTTCGCGATTGCCCCGCCCGGCATCGGCCGCTTCCGCGTCAGCGCCTTCGTGCAGCAGGCCGCGGTCGGCTGCGTCATCCGCCTGATCAACGCCAAGATCCCGACCTTCGAGGAACTCGACCTGCCGCCGATCCTCAAGGAGGTCGTGCTCAGCAAGCGCGGCCTGGTGATCATCGTCGGCGGCACGGGCTCGGGCAAGTCGACCACGCTGGCCGCCATGGTCGGCTACCGCAACGAGAAGACCCGCGGCCACATCGTCACCATCGAGGACCCGGTCGAGTATGTGCACACCCACAAGGGCTGCGTCATCACGCACCGTGAGGTGGGCGTCGACACCGACTCGTGGCACGCGGCACTGAAGAACACCCTGCGCCAGGCGCCTGACGTAATCCTGATCGGCGAGATCCGCGACCGCGAGACCATGGAGTACGGCATCCAGTTCTCCGAGACCGGCCACCTGGTGCTGGCGACGCTGCACGCCAACAGCTCCAACCAGGCGCTCGACCGCGTCATCAATTTCTTCCCTGACGAGCGGCGCACCCAGCTGCTCATGGACCTGTCGCTCAACATCCGCGCGCTGGTGTCGCAACGGCTGATTCCGCGCGAGTCCGGCAGCGGGCGCATCGCGGCGATGGAGATCATGCTCAACTCGCCGCCCATCCAGGACCTGATCTTCAAGGGCGAGGTCGCCAAGATCAAAGAGGTGATGTCGCGCTCCACGCGGCTCGGCATGAAGACCTTCGACCAGACGCTGTTCGAGCTGTACGAGACCGGCTTCATCTCCTACGAGGACGCGCTGCGCAACGCCGACTCCAAGAACGAGCTGCGGCTGCGCATCAAGCTCGAAGGCAAGCGCGAGTCCAAGAGTACCGACGACGGCGGCGCGCTGCGCATCGTCGAGGAAGAAGAGGGGCGTAGCATCTGATGAAGCCGGCTAAGGAGCCACGCGCCCAGTCGAGCGGCTTGACGGGGCGGCAACCGGTGTTGTCCGGCACCGAGGCGCTCGCCGCGGTCACCGGCACGCACCCGACGCTCAACACCAAGCCGCTGTTCAAGCTGATGGTGGAGAAGAAGGCCTCGGACCTGTTCTTCACCTCCAACTCGCCCATCAAGATCAAGATCGAGGGCCAGATCCTGCCCATCAACAAGCAGGTGCTGTCCCCCGAGACGGTGCGCCAGACGGCGCTGGCGCTCATGTCAGCCGAGCAGCGCGAGCAGTTCCTCACCGACTGGGAGCTCGACTTCGCGGTCTCGGAACCGGGACTCGGGCGCTTCCGCGTCAACGTCTTCATGCAGCGCAGCTACCCGGCGATGGTGATGCGCTACATCACCGCCGACATGCCGCGCATGGATTCGCTGGGCCTGCCCGAGGTGGTCACCGAGCTGATAATGCTCAAGCGCGGGCTGCTGCTCATGGTCGGTTCGACCGGCTCGGGCAAGTCGACCACGCTCGCGGCGATGCTCAACTACCGCAACGAGAACTCCTCGGACCACATCGTCACCATCGAGGATCCGATCGAGTTCCTGCACACCAACAAGCGCTCGATCGTCAACCAGCGCGAGGTCGGCCTCGACACCAAGAGCTACGCGCGCGCGCTGCGCGGCGTGGTGCGCGCGGCGCCCGACGTGATCCTGATCGGCGAGATCCGCGATCGCGAGAGCATGGAGGCGGCCATCAACCTGGCCGGCACCGGCCACCTGGTGCTCGCCACGCTGCACGCCAACAACTGCGCGGAATCCCTCGACCGCATCATCAACATGTTTCCGCGTGACCAGCACAACCAGATCTTCCTCGACCTGTCGCAGTACCTGCGCGCGATCATGGCGCAGCGCCTGGTCATGGGCGTCGACAACCGGCGGCTGGCGGCCGTGGAAGTGATGATCAACACGCCGCATATCCAGACGCTCATCAAGAAGGGCGACGTGGTGTCGATCAAGGAGGCGATCAGCACCAGCGCCGAGCGCAACATCCAGGCCTTCGACGCCGGGCTGCACGATCTCTACAAGAAAGGGCGCATCTCGCTCGATGAGGCGCTGTTGCACGCCGACTCGCGCGCCAACCTCGAAGCGAAGATCAATTTCGGCTGAGGTCAGCGCAGCGGCGCGGCTGCGGCCGACGGCTGCGCCACGTTCCACGCATCGATGAATTTCCAGATCTGCTGGTCGATCCCGCGCCAGCGCGGCAGGTTGCGCACGTGCGTGCGCCACGAGATGCGCACGCCGCCGTAGCGCTCGGAGAAATAGCGCGCCTGCACCTCGGGGAACGCGACCTCGGCCGGGTACGGGGGTACCAGCGCGGTCAGCATGATGTCCTCGCCGGCGGCATCGCGCGGGCCGTAACAGCTGATCCGGTCCGTGACGGTGCGCCAGCGATAGCACCTGAGCCCGTACTGATCCTGGTAGTGGCTCGGATCCAGCACCTCCTTGAGCGAGCGCTCGAGCATGTTACGCGGGTATTCGCCGGGCGCGCCCGGGTCGGCCTCGTGCGGGTTGCCCGCGTGCACGTAGGCGACCTCGACCTTGCTCTGGTCGGAGTCGTTGCGATAGTTCTGCAGGGTATAGCCCGAGAAGGCCGGCAGAAAGAAATCGAAGTGCACCTCGCCGCGACCCGAGGGCGCAGCGGGCGGTGCCAGCGGCCCCCCAGGCTCGATCGCCGAGCGCTGGTACTGCAGCGGTATCGCCAGGATGAGCTGCTCGGTGATCTTCACCGGCGCCGCGCGTCCCTGCGGCCACTCGCGCGGCAGCGCGGGACCGCGCCCGGTCGTGTGGGGCCCGGAGTTTCTGCTGCAGCCGGCGAGCGCGAGCACGCAGACACTCAACGCGGCAGTCAGCAGCGCGGCGCTGCGGGCGCTCCGGTGCATACGTCTATCGATAAGTCAGCACGATCGATGCCACGCAGGGGCCGGCATTCGCGGCTGCAACCCTGGGCTCCGGCCCGGATACCGAGACCTGCCGGCGCCACTTCTGGTAGGTCCAGACCTCGGCCCCGGGAGCCGTGGTCCTGCTCCTCGCCCAGCCGTCGGCCTTCAACAGGCGATCGAGCAGCTCGAAGCTGACGCACTCACCCGCGACCCCGAGGCTCAGGGGATACCACGTGTCGCCGAGCTGCACGAAGCGCCTGACGTTGTTCTGGCCCTCGGTCGGCAGCGCGGTCGAGATCAGCACGCGTGTGTGGCGGGCGAGCCCGACACCGAATGCATCATCGAAAGCCCCGGGCACCGCGTTCGGGTCCTGCTCGTCGGCCAGCTTGACCAGCCGTGCCCCGAACTCGCCGGCGGTGCAGGGTGAAGGTTCGCCACAGGCCTGAGGCTGCGCGGCGCCCGCTGCTGCCGGCAGTGCCGCGCCTGCCGACAACCCCAGGATCGGCCAGACGCAGCCGATGGCGCCAGCCACCGCCCCCGCCTTGCGCGGCAATCGCCTCTGCCGACACGCCATTCGCCCTCTCCTCAGAACACCGTGTACGCATCGAACACCGGCCCGTCCACGCACACCCGTTTCATCGCCGGTCCGTCCGGCGTTCTCACCTGCACGGTGCAGCCGGCGCAGCCGCCCACCGCGCACGCCATGAACTCCTCCAGCGACACCTGGCATGGCACGTCGTAGCGCCGCGCGAGTGCGGCGCTCGCCGCCAGCATGGGCGTCGGGCCGCAGGAGAAGATCTCGACCTCGGCGAGCTCGGCGCTGCCGAGTGAGCCGAGCCACGCGTCGGCGAGCTCGGTGACGAATCCCGGGAAGCACCCGGGGAAGTCCGAGCGGCTCGCAAGCCGACTCGGGACACCCCACTCCTCGAGCAGCGGCATGCAGGCGATGGTCCCGGCGGGAATGCCGGGGACGATGATCGTCGAGGGTCGGGTGCGGAACGGGAACGGCACCTCCGAGCCCATGACCACCAGCGGCTTCCAGGGCCCAGTGCGGTCGAGTTGCAGCCGCTCGGCCAGGAACACCATGGGCGGAATGCCGACGCCGCCGCCGAGCAGCAGCGGGCGGGGCCGTTGGGCATGTACGCTGAACGGGCGTCCGATGGGTCCCAGCAGGCTCACGGCATCGCCCGCTTTGCGCGCAGCGAGCGCGTGCAGTCCCGCACCCACGACCTTGTAGAGAAACTCGACCCAGCCGCCGGACGGATGCGCGCGCATGATCGACAGCGGCCGGCGCATCGGGATGGTGGCATCGCAGGCCAGATGCGCGAAGCTCCCCGGCTGGGCGTGGGCGGCGCACCTGGGTGCCTCGACGCGCAGCACGAACTGCTCCGCGTCGTAGGCGAGCTGCGACAGCACCCGCGCCTCCTCGAGGAAGATGGTGCCGCGGACGGAGGAGCTCATGTGGGGGGGCGGGAAGTCAGCACTTGCTCGAGCACCGCCATGCGCACGGCGACGCCGTTGCGAACCTGATCGCGGATCGCCGACTGCGGTCCGTCCGCGACCGCGGAGGCGATCTCGACACCCCGATTCATGGGCTGCGGGTGCATCACGACGGCGTCCGGGCGCGCGAGTGCCAGTCGCTCGGGCGTCAGCCCCCAGACCCCGAAGTACTGCTCGCCGTCCGGCAGGTCCGCCGAGCCGAAACGTTCCTTCTGGATGCGCAGCATCATGACGACGTCCGCGTCGCGCAGCCCCGCGGCGAGGTCGGTGTAGCGCGCGCAGCCGGCGAACTCCGCCGCTTCGGGCATCAGTACCGGCGGGGCGATGATCCTCAGGTCCGTGACCCCGAGTGTGCGGAACGCATGCCAGGCCGAGCGCGCGACGCGCGAATGGCGGATGTCGCCCACGATCGCGATCGCAAGCCCGGCGACGCGCCCCTTGCGCTGCTGCACGGTCAGCGCGTCGAGCAGGCCCTGAGTCGGATGCGAGAGGTGCGCCTCGCCGGCCGACAGCACACTCACGTGCGGCGCGACATGGGCGGCGACCAGCCCGGGCACTCCGGCTTCCGCATCGCGGATCACGAAGGCATCCACGTGCAGCGACTGCAGCGTGTACACGGTGTCGAGCATGCTCTCGCCCTTGATGCGCGAGGACAGCTGCACCTCGAGGTTCACGACCTCGGCGCCCAGACGCTTGGCGGCGAGCTCGAACGACACGCGCGTGCGGGTTGAAGGCTCGGTGAAGAGGTTGGCAACGGTGAGCCCGGCGAGCACCCGGCTGGTCGGCGGTTTCGCTCCCAGCGGCCGCACGAACTGCTGCGCCCGCTCGAGCAACCGCGTGAGCTGCTCGCGCGGCAGGCCCTCGAGCGTCAGCAGGTGGCGGAGCGACCCATCGGGCCGCAGCTGCTCGGTCATCGCACCCCCTCGACACGGCCCCCGCCGGCGAGATCGTGGCCTTCGCCGGCGAACCAGCGCCCGAGAATCACCGCGGCGGCTGCGCTGTCGACGTCGCCTTTGCTGATGCGTCGGCGGCGTGTACCGCTCGCGCGCCGTTCCTTGAGCTGCGCGCTCGCCTCGAGCGAGGAGAAGCGCTCATCGACCAGCTGAACCGGTAGAGCGAAGCGGCGTTCGAGCTCGGCGGCGAAGGCGCGCGCGCTTGCCGTGAGCGCGCCCTCGCTGCCATCGGCATTATACGGGGCCCCCACCACCAGCACGGCGGGTGCGAGCGTGCGCACCGCACGCGCGATGGCGTTCCAGTCGGGACCGGTGGGACCGGCGGCGACCGCAGCCCACGGCGCGGCGCTGCGCGTCAGCGCATCGCCGGAGGCGATACCAATGCGTTTGAGTCCGAAATCGAAGGCGAGGACGATCCGGGCCGCAGTCACACGCAAGCGCACGCTGATGCGCGCTCAGGCATGGCCGGCCTCGGGACTGAGGCGGTCGACGTCGACGCCTATGAGCCGCCACGCCCCGGCCCAGCGCTCCTCGAACGGCAGCTCGAACACCACCCGCGGGTCGACCGGCATCGATGCCCAGGCGTTGTCTTTGAGCTCGCGCTCGAGCTGGCCGGACTCCCAGCCGGCATAGCCGAGTGCAATGAAGGCATCCGAAGGACCCTCGCCACGCGCCATGGCGGCCAGCACATCGCGCGAGGTGGTGACCTGGATGTCATCCGATACCTTGTGCGTGTGGTCCCACTTTCCGCCCGGGCGGTGCAGCACGAAGCCGCGGTCGGTGGACACCGGCCCGCCGCGCAGCACCGCCTGGGCACCGATGTCCTCGGTCGAGGGCTCGAGCTTCATCTGCGAGAGCACGTCCGAGAGCTTCATCGGCAGAGGCTTGTTGAGCACGATCCCGAGCGCGCCCTTTTCGGTGTGCTCGCAGATGAGCGCCACGGTCTGGGCAAAGTTCGGGTCCATCAGCTGCGGCATCGCGATCAGCAGATGGTTGGTGAGGCTGCCGCCTTCGGGCTCGGCGCCCGGCTCGCCGCCGGGACTGCCCTCGACCAGGGAACTCTCGACGGGCGTGGAGCCGCTGCTGGTGGGGGCGTGCTTACGGGCCATGCCGCCAGTATGGGCACGGTGGGCGCGACTCTCAAGAAAGACCTCGCCCGCAAGGAGGCTAAGGAAGGGCCGACACGGTGCCGCGCTGCACGCGCCCGCCCACGAACTGCCATTCGTAGGCAAACCGCAACACCCGATACTGTGCAGCGAGCTCCGGGGGGAACGGATCGAAGGGACTGGCGAGCTTCAGGATCGCGAGCGCCGCCTGGTCGAGCTCCGGGTTGCCGCTCGAGCGGCGGATGAGCGCGCGGTCGAGGGCACCGCTCGAGGTAATGCCCACCTCGAGCACGGGGTCTGCGGTCACGCTGGCGGTGCGCGCCACGGTCGGGTAGTTGAGGGTTCCGATCCGCTCGACCTTGCGCCGCCAGGAGTCCAGGTAGGGCGCGAGCGTCGCGGCACGCGTATCCGGGGTGATCCACAGCTCATCGCGCTTGGGTCCCCGCAACTGTGCCTGCGATTGTTCCTCGGCGGGTCCGGGCTCGGCGGCAGGTTGCTCGTCGATGAGCAGCGGCCGGTCGTTCAGGGTGCCGCTGCTCCCCACGTCGCTGACATAACGCACGTCGGTGTTCCAGGCCGTCGTGGTCAGGATCCGCTCATCCCTGCCGCCGGCCATGTCGCCGAGAGCTGCGAGGGAGTTGCCCTCGGCAGTGCCGGCGTGCCGCAGCGTCGGCAGCGCGGACGAGCGGTTGTGCGGCGCGACCGACTCCCGGGTGTTGCCCGAGCCGAGCTGGGTGCGCTGCGCCAGGTAGGTGGCGGTCGGGTTCTTATCGGCCTCGGGCAGCTCGTCGGAGACCAGCAGCACTTCGAGGCCCGGAGCGCCGCCCTGGTCGCCCGCGGAAGCGTTGAAGGTCACTCCGAGGATGATCAGGCCGTGCAGGAGCGCGACCAGGAACACCATGGTGAGCAGGCGGTCCCACACCGGGGCCCGGCCTTCGCGCAGCATGAGTGCCCGGCGCGCCACGCGAGTCACCCCTCAGGGGTGCGCGCGCGGCGCGGCGCCGCCGCCAGCCGCCGTTCGACAGCCGCGATCAGCAGATCACCGATGTCGGTGCCGAACTGCTTGTCGAGCTCGCGGATACCGGTGGGGCTGGTGACGTTGATCTCGGTGACGTAGCCACCGATCACGTCGAGTCCCACGAACAGCATGCCCCGGGCGGCGAGCGCCGGACCGATCTCGCGCGCGAGCCAGCGGTCGCGGTCGTTCAGCGGCCGCCCGACGCCCTTGGCGCCGGCCGCCAGGTTGCCGCGATGGTCCTCGGGTGAGGGGATGCGGGCGAGGGCGTACGGTACCGGCTCGCCGTCGATCAGCAGCACGCGTGAGTCGCCCGTGGTGGCGATCTCGGGAATGTAGCGCTGCGCCATCGCAAAGCGGTGGCCGTAGTCGGTGAGCGTCTCGAACACCACGCGCGCGTTGTGATCGTCGGCGTCCAGCACGAAGATCGAGCGCCCGCCCATGCCGTCGAGCGGCTTCACCACGATCCGGCCGTGCTCGCGCAGGAAGGCGGCGATCTCTCCCATGTCGCGGCAGATGAGCGTCGGCGCGCAGCACTGCGGGAACCAGGCCGTGTAGACCTTCTCGTTCATGTCCCTGAGGCCCTGCGGGCGGTTGACCACCAGCACCCCGGCGTCCTCGGCGCGCTCGAGTATGTAGGTCGAGTAGATGTACTCGGTGTCGAACGGCGGGTCCTTGCGCATCAGGATACAGTCGAGCGCACTCAGGGACTCCGTGACCGGCTCTCCCAGGGTGAACCAGCCGGCCGGGTCCGCCCGGACGGTGAGCGCGCGCGTCCGTCCGCAAGCGAGGCCATCGCGCAGCATGAGGTCGCGCTGCTCGAGGTAGGCGAGCGCGAAGCCGCGGGACTGAGCCGCGAGCAGCATCGCGAGCGTCGAGTCCTTCGCGTACGTAATGGCGGCGATGGGATCCATCACCACGCCGAGTCGTCTGGCAGTGCTCATCCGGTCCTGCAAGCGCGCCTTCAGGGGCCGATTATGCTCAGTCGGGCGCGAATATGTCTGCCCCGGCGCCGCAGCGGCGTGCCGGTCCCTTCCCGAGCTTCCAAAAACGTGACGCGCGTGGCATAGCCGGGGGTATACCGATATGTTAAAACCCGCGCTGCGTATGCTCCCCGAGGCGTGCGCGCAGGCCCGTCGTACCTGAGGAGTTTCCCGAGCGTGACCGCCACTAGCACGAAGCTCCAGGGGCTCAAAGTTCTGGTCATCGATGACAGCAAGACGATCCGGCGCACGGCCGAGACGCTGCTGTCAAAAGAGGGGTGCGAGGTCTTCACGGCGATCGACGGCTTCGATGCGCTCGCCAAGATCGCCGACCACCAGCCCGACATCGTGTTCGTCGACATCATGATGCCGCGCCTCGACGGCTATCAGACCTGCTCACTCATCAAGCACAACAAGGTGTTTCGTTCGATACCCGTGATCATGTTGTCTTCCAAGGACGGCCTGTTCGACCGGGCCCGCGGCCGCATCGTCGGCTCGGAACATTACCTGACCAAGCCGTTCACCAAGGACGAGCTTCTGTCGGCGATCGAGACGCACATCGGGAGATGATGGCATGCCGCTCATTCTGATCGTGGATGACTCGCCTACCGAAGTGCACGTCATGAAGAAGGCGCTCGAGAAGCATGGGTTTCGCACCGCCGCCGCCGCCGACGGCGCCGAGGGCGTACGCCTGGCGCGCGAGATGACGCCCGATCTCATCTTCATGGACATCGTGATGCCGGGCATGAACGGCTATCAGGCCACACGCGCGCTCGCCAACGATCCGCGCACGCGCACCATTCCCGTCATCATGGTGACCTCCAAGGGCCAGGAGACCGACCGCATCTGGGGACTGCGCCAGGGCGCGGTCGACTACATGGTGAAACCCGTCTCCCCGGACCAGTTGGTCGCCAAGGCGCAGGCGACCCTGTCAGCGTGAGCGGCAGCGTCCGCCTCATGCCGCAGCGCTAAGTCATGAACGAACCACGGGGTGTCCCGGAGATCGAGCTGAAGTCCCTGCGGGACCGGCCGTTCGAGCTGCTCGCAGAGCTCGAGCGGCGCGGGCGCGCGGTGAGCGCGCTGCTCACCGAGCAGGCGACCGCGGGTCGCGAGTGGGTAGGTGTGGCGCTGCGCATGGCGGGAGACCTGTACCTGGTGGCGCGCGAGGAGACCCGCGAGGTGCTCGGTGTGCCGACCGGCACCACGCGCGTGCCGGGCGCCAAGCCGTGGATCAAAGGGCTCGCCAACGTGCGCGGCCAGCTGCTGCCGATCATCGACCTGCGTCAGTTCCTCGGCAGCGGCGTGACGCCCGTGACCCGCAACACCCGCATCGTGGTGGTGAACCACCGCGAGATTCCCGCCGGCCTGCTGGTCGACGAGGTGCTCGGCTTCCGCCGCTTCGCCGAAGGGGAGTTCTCCGGCGATGCGCCGCCGACGGTGGCGCGCTGCGAGCGCTATCTCGCCGGAGCCTTCCGCCGCGCGCACGAGCAGTGGCCGGTGCTCAGCTTGCGTGCGGTGCTCGAGAGTCCCCCGTTCATGGAGGCCGCGGCGTGAGCGCGCCTGCCGCCATGGAGCGCACCCCGGCGAGACTGACGCTGCTGCTGGCCGTGGCGGTGCTCATCGTCGGCGGCAGTGCAGCGGCGATCTGGCTGGCACAGCCCGCGGGCGGCACACTGACCGGCTGGATCGCGCTCGGGCTCGCCGCCGGCGGCTGCCTGCTGCTGGTGATCGCGCTCCTCGGCGCCTGGCGTCTGCGGCGCACGATCGAGCAGCAGCGTGCCTCCGCCGAGACGCAGCGCCGCGAGAGCGACCGCAACCAGCAAGCGATCCTGCGGCTGCTCGACGAGCTCTCGAGCCTCGCCGACGGCGACCTCACCGTGCAGGCGACCGTCACCGAGGACATCACCGGTGCGATCGCCGACTCGATCAACTACGCAGTCGATGCGCTGCGCGGGCTGGTCGCGACCATCAACGGCTCGGCGATCCAGCTCGACTCCGCCACGCGCCAGACGCAGGCGCTGTCGCAGCACCTCGCCAAGGCATCCAGCGCGCAGTCGAAGCAGATCGCCTCCGGCACCGAATCGGCCGCCAGCATGGCGGCCTCCGTCGAGGAGGTGTCCGGCAACGCCGAGCGCGCCGCCGACGTCGCGCGCCACTCGGTCGAAGTCGCCCACAAGGGGGCGGATGCGGTGCGGCGCACCATCGACGGCATGAACACCATTCGCGAGACCATCCAGGAGACCAGCAAGCGCATCAAGCGCCTCGGCGAGAGCTCGCAGGAGATCGGCAACATCGTCGAGCTGATCAACGACATCGCGGAGCAAACCAACATCCTGGCGTTGAACGCCTCGATCCAGTCTTCGATGGCCGGGGATGCCGGGCGTGGGTTCGCGGTGGTCGCGGACGAGGTGCAGCGCCTGGCCGAGCGCGCCGCCAACGCCACCAAGCAGATCGAGGTGCTGGTGCGCACCATCCAGACCGATACCAACGAGGCGGTGGTGTCGATGGAGCGCAGCACCACCGACGTGGTCGGCGGCGCGCTGCTCGCGGAGAACGCCGGCGCTGCGCTCGAGGAGATCGAGCAGGTCTCCAACCAGATCGCGAGCCTGGTGTCGAACATCTCCAGCAGCGCGCGCCAGCAGACCGGGGCGGCGCAGAACATCGCCCGCAATATGCAGATACTCAAGGAGATCAGCGCCCAAACCGCCGAGTCGACCAACGCCACGTCGGCGGCGATCGCCAAGCTCGCGGAGCTGTCCGCCGGCCTGCGCAAATCGGCGGCCGGCTTCCGCCTGCCCGGCAACAACGCCGACCGTCTGAGCTCGAGCGGCCAGGTGCGCCGGCTCGAGGACGCCACGCTGACTACCGCCAAGGTGCGGCAGATTTCGGCGCTCGGCGGTAGTTGAAGTCCTCCGGGAAAGTCGCCACTGCATGCCTGAAATCGCCTCGCAGACATTCGATTACGTCGGTCGCGAAATCAACGCCACGCTGGCCCAGGCGCGCAGCGCGCTCGAGAGCTATGTCGAGCAGCCCGACAACCTGACGCTGCTCGAGCGCTGCGCCGCCGACCTGCACCAGGTGCAGGGCGTGCTGCGGGTGCTGGAGATCTATGGCGCCGCGCTCCTGGCCGAGGAGATGGAGCACGTCGCGCAGTACCTGCTCGCCACGGCCACGGAGCGTAAGGGCCAGGCGGAGAGCCTGGACGCGCTGATGCGCGCCATGGTGCAGCTGCCGGGCTACCTCGAGCGGGTGCTCGCCGGCGGGCGCGACCTGGCGCTGGTGCTGCTGCCGCTGCTGAACGACCTGCGGGCGGTGCGCGGCAATGCGCTGCTGTCCGAGGGCACGCTGCTGCTGCTCAACCTCAAATCCGACATGCAGCCCGCGCCGGTGGCGGTCACGCCGGGCGAGCCCGCGCTGACGGTCGAGCAGTGGGCGCGGCGCCTGCGGGCGCGCTACCAGGTGGGGCTGATCGGCTGGATCCGCGGCGAGCGCGTCGCGCAGCACCTCGAGACGCTGGCGGCCGTGGCGCGCAAGCTCGAGCAGATCGCGACCCGTCAACCGGTGTTCCAGCTGTGGTGGGTGACGGGCGCGGTCATCGAGGCGCTGCATGGCAACGGGCTGGAGAACGGCCAGTCGCTGAAGCGGCTGCTCGGGCTCGGCGACCGCGAGATCCGCCGCCTCTACGAGCAGGGCGAGGCGCGCTATGCGCAGAACCCGCCGGTGGAGCTCCTCAACAACCTGCTGTACTACGTTGGCCGCGCCGAGACCTCCGGCCCGCGGGTGAACGCGGTGCGCGCCTCTTTCCGACTTTCCGAGCTGCTGCCGGTCGATGAGAGCATCGAGCAGGAGCGCGAGAACCTGTCGGCACCGTCCGTCAAGCTCATGCAGACGGTCGCCGCGGCGATCCGCGAGGACCTCGCCAAGGTGAAGGACGTCCTCGACATCTTCGCGCGCCGCGGCGCGGGCCAGCCGGGGGAGCTCGCCCCGCAGGTCGAGCTGCTGCGCAAGATCGGCGACACGCTCGGCGTGCTGGGCCTGGGCGAGCTGCGCGCCAGTGTGCAGAGCGGGACCGAGCGGCTGGAGAAGGTCGTGAGCGGGGCGCTCAAGGCGGACGAGGCGACGCTGGTGGAGATCGCCTCGACGCTGATCAGCGTCGAGGACCAGCTCGACGATCGCCTGGTGGGCCTGATCCTGCCGAGAGACGTGGAGCTGCCGCAGGCGGCTGGCGGCGACCACGAGTTCCAGCAGGTGCAGTCGGCGGTACTGCGCGAGTGCATAGTCAATCTCGCGCGCATCAAAGAGGCGATCGCGCAGAGCGTCGGCGGCACGCTCGACGCTGCCGGCCTCGACAGCTGGCAGGATTTGATGCGCGGCATCAAGGCGGGGCTGCTGCTGCTCGGCAAGGGCCGCGCCGTGGACGTGATCGACGGCATCACCGGACAGCTCAAGCGCGTGATGCAGCCGGGCGTGCACGTCCTGCCGCCGGGCTTCATTGACCGTCTGGCGGACGCCATTGTCAGCCTCGAGTACTACATGGAGACGCTGCAGGCGGGACGCTCGGATCCCTGGTACATGCTCGACAATGCCCAGACCTGCGTCCAGGCGCTTGCCGCGCAGGCCACCCCTTCCGTGCCGGTGGCGCCGCCGGCCGCGGGCACCGCCGCACCGCGCGCTGCCGCTGCGCCGCACGTCAGCGACGAGGAAGCGAACGCCGCCGAGGCCGCCGCCATGGAAGCGGCGCTCAGCCGGACCATCGCGGTAGGAGCGGCCCCGACTCTCGGTGTGTCCAGCACCGACAGGATCGCCGCGCTCGCCGAGCACGCCGACCCCGAGCTCGTGAGACTGTTCGTGGAGGAGGCACGCGAGGAGCTCGCCAGGATCCAGCGCGTCTTCCCGGCCTGGGACCAGAACCCGCTGGAGCGCGATGCGCTGATCACCGTGCGCCGCTCGTTCCACACCTTGAAGGGCAGCGGCCGCATGGTCGGTGCGCGCGATCTGGGCGAGTTCGCCTGGTCCGTGGAGAACCTGCTCAACCGCGTGCTCGATAATACCTTGAGCCGCTCGCCGCCGATCCTGGAGTCTCTGCGGGCAGCGGTCGCCGCTCTCCCCGAGCTCATCGAGCAGCTGGATACGGGCGCTGCGCCGAGCGCGGACATCTCCGGCATCGTCGCCCGCGCGCACGCGCTCGCGGTTGGGCGTGCGGGAGCGGCAGCCAGGGGCGCGGCCGCAACGACCGACGGGGAGGAGGGTGCCGCGACGCTCGCCGGCGCGACCCTCGCCGGCGGCCGGCCCGCCACCGCGCCGGCGGAGCAAAGCGCCGCGCCAGCCGCTGCGCCCCTCACCGATCCCATCGCGGCCGGCGCGCGGCCCGGCCAGGACGACACGCTGCGCGATATCTACGCGCGGGAGACCGCGACCCACGTAGCAACGGTGCGCGCGTATCTCGCGCGCGAAGCGCAACAGCCCGAACCGCATGCGCTGCCCGAAGAGGTCTACCGCGCCTGCCACACGCTCTCCGGCAGCTCGAAGATGGCGCAGGCGCGCCACGGCATCCGCCTCGCCGAACCCCTCGACCGGTGGCTGCGCCGCGCATTCAGCAGCGGCGTTGGACTCAAGGGCAGTGATGTCGCGCTGCTCGCCGACTGCATGGGCGCGATGGAGGCGGTCGCCACGCATCTGGATGAGCCGACCGGCTACTTCCTGAATCACTGGCAGCTGCTCGAGCGGATCGAGGCCGCCGACAAGAGCCTGGATCAGCGCATCGCCGTCCATTCCGAGCCGCAAGCCGAGGCGCCCGCCGCAGTCGCGGACGGCAGCGCTGATTTTGATCCCGAGGTCGCCGCGATCTTCACCGACGAGGCGACCGAGCTGATCGACGCGTCCGAACACGCGCTGAGTGACTGGCGCACCCAACCGAGTGCCCAGGAATATCGTCTCGCGCTCAAGCGTCCGCTGCACACCCTCAAGGGCGGCGCGCGCATGGCCGGCATCGTGCCGATGGGTGATTTGAGCCACGAGCTCGAGTCGCTCGTCGTGCAGGTCGACAACGGCAGCGTGATCGCCGATGCGGCGCTCTTCGACCTGATCCAGGCGAGCCTCGACGAGCTCGCGCGGATGCGCGAGCAGGTAGCCACGGGCAAGCGCGTGGCGCCGGCGCGCGCCATGATCGCTCGTATCCAGAACCTGTCGCGTCCCGGCGCGGCCGTCGGGGCTCGTGACGCGATGCCCGAGGCTTCACCCGCCGCGGTACCGCGAGCCGTCCCTCCGCCGGCGCCCGCGCCTGCGCCGGCGGCAGCTGAAACGGCGCGTCCCGAAGCATCTGCCGACCCGACACCTGCTTCGCCGGCGACTGCCCCGGTTACTGCGGCGCCCGAGACGCCCGCACCGGCGGCAGCGCCGCTGCCGGCGCCGGCAGCTGTGACGCCCGCGGTGGCGGAGGACGAGGCGCCCGCAGCGCCGGCGCCCGAACCCTCGTCAGCAGAGCCGGCACCGCAGCCCTCGTCCGCGCCGCAACCCGAGTTTGCGACGCGGCCCGAGTTTGCAACGCGGCCCGTCACTACGCCCGCGCAGGTGGCGCTTCCGAGGTCCGTACCGCCGCCGGTGTTCACCTCCGCCGGTAAGGTCGAGGGTGCCTGGCCGGCGCTTGCAGCTGCGGCCGGAGCGGCGGGCGGCGCTTCGCCCGTCAAGGGAGCCGAGGCGCAAGGCGGCGAGGAGGGTCTGGTTGCACCGGCGCCGGTACCGCCGGGGCGCGAGCCGGTGACGCCCGGCGAGCGGCAGGAGATGGCGCGCGTTGATGCGGAGCTGCTCGATCACCTTCTCAACACTTCGGGGGAAGCGAGCATTGCCCGCGCGCGCCTCGAACAGCAGCTCGGCTCGCTGGACTTCAACCTCGGCGAGCTGGCGCGCACGGTGACGCGGCTGAAGGAGCAGCTGCGCAGTCTCGAGATCGAGACCGAGGCGCAGATCCTCCACAAGCACGAGGAGGAAGGTCCGCACCGCAGCGAGTTCGACCCGCTCGAGCTCGACCGCTATTCCTCCATCCAGCAGTACTCACGCGCGCTTGCCGAGACCGCCAACGACGTAGCGAGCATTCAGGGGCTGCTCGAGGCGCTCGCCAAGGACACGCAGAACCTGCTGCAGCAGCAGGCGCGCACCATCACCGAGCTGCAGAACGGACTGATGCGCACGCGCATGGTGCCGTTCCAGCGCCACGTGCAGCGGCTGGCGCGCATCGTGCGCCAGGCTGGGGCCGACACCGGCAAGCGCGCCGAGCTCACCGTCGAGGGTGCTTCGGGTGAGCTCGACCGTCAGGTGCTCGAGCGCATGCTGCCGCCGTTCGAGCACATGTTGCGCAATGCCGTGGTCCACGGCATCGAGAAGCCCGAGGAGCGCGTCAAGCGCGGCAAGCCCGACACCGGCCGGATTCTCCTCGAGCTGCACCGCGAGGGGGCCGAGGTCATGGTGCGCCTCACCGACGACGGCGGCGGCATGAACCTCAAGGCGATCCGCGAGAAGGGCGTGGCGCTCGGGCTGATCGACCCCGGGCAGGCGATCAGCGACGAGGACGCGATGCAGCTGATCCTCGAGCCCGGGTTCTCCACCGCCGGCGCGATCACCCAGCAGGCGGGGCGCGGCGTTGGCATGGACGTGGTCGCGACCGAGATCAAGCGCTTGGGCGGAGCGCTGCACATGGAGACCAAGGTGGGCGAGGGCACGGTGTTCACCGTACGGCTGCCCCTGACGCTCGCCATCAGCCACGCGCTCGTGGTGCGCACCGACGAGGAGTATTACGCGCTGCCGCTGCCGACGGTGGAGGGCGTGCTGCGGCTGTCGAAGACCGAGGTGAGCCGGCACCTGGGGCGCGAGGCCGCGCTGTTCGAGTACGGCGGACAGAAGTATCGCTTTCAGCACCTGGCGAGCTTCGTAGGCCTCGAGCCCGCGCCGCTCCCAAGCCAGGACGTCACCATCCCGGTGGTGCTGGTGCGCGCCGGCGAGCACTCGACCGGACTGGTGGCGGACGAGCTGGTGGGCAGCCGCGAGATCGTGGTCAAGTCCGTCGGTCCGCAGATCTCCTCCATCCGCGGCATCTCCGGCGCGACCATCCTCGGTGACGGCCGCATCGTCATCATCCTCGACATCGGCACGCTGGTGCGCGCCGAGTGGCGTGCGCGTGCCGTGGCGCCGGCGCCGCCCAAGGAGCGCGGCGACCGCCGCACCTTCGCGCTGGTGGTGGACGACTCGATCACCGTGCGCCGCGTTACCCAGCGCCTGCTCGAGCGCAACGGCATGCGGGTCATGACCGCGCGCGATGGGCTCGACGCCGTGGCGCTGCTGCAGGACAACGTCCCGGACGTGATCCTGCTCGACATCGAGATGCCGCGCATGGACGGTTACGAGGTCGCGGCGCACGTGCGCAACGACCCGCGATTGAAGGACGTGCCAATCATCATGGTGACCTCGCGCGTCGGCGAGAAACACCGCGCGCGTGCCATCGAGCTCGGCGTGGACGACTACCTGGGGAAGCCCTATCAGGAGGCGCAGCTCCTCGATGCCATCGGACCGCTGGTCGAGCGGCGGCGCGCCGCCGTGCGCCAGGCGGCGGCCGGGACCTGAGACTGAGCGATGGCTGAACGCGTCACCGAGATCTACTGTCTGCTGATTCCGCTGGTCGACGGGCGGCTGATCCTTCCGCGCTCCTGTGTCGCGGAAGTGGTCGGTTTCCAGACGCCGGCGGAGATGACTGGCGCGCCCCCCTGGTATATCGGCACCGTGCCCTGGAACGGCAAGGCGGTGCCGCTCGTGTCCTTCGAAGGCGCCTGCGGCCAGATGATCCCGCCGGCCAGCGGCCGCACGCGCATCGTGATCGTGCACGCGCTCGGCACGCGCGTGGAAGGCGGCAACTTCGCCCTCGTCAGTCAGGGGTTTCCGCAGCTGGTGCGAGTGAGCTCGGACGTGGTGCGACCCGACAACTCGCGCGTGTTCCCCGACCGCTCGCCGATCGTGTGCCAGATCCGCATGGTGAACGAGACGCCGGTGGTGCCGGACCTCGAGCGGCTCGAGGAGATGATCGCGGACGAGACCAGCATCGGCGCGTAGCTCAGAGTCGCGGCGCTCAAAGAATCGGATTGTCTCCCTGGCGCGAAGCCCGCTCGGCGCGCCGCTGCAGGCTCGCAGCGACGCCAGCCGCGAGTCGTATCAGATAGAAATTGGCGAGGACGCCCGCGAGCAGGCGCCAGATGGTGGGTAGCCCGCCGAGCGCCGGCAATCCAAACAGAGACGCCCACAGCAGCGCGCTCGCCAGAACGAATACCAGCACCGCCGCGAGAACCGGCACGACCCGACTGTGCTCAGCACCGGGAGGCTCGATGGGTGATGGCGACCCGGCTGCCGGTGGAGTGAGCGGCGTCGGCACTCCCCCCGAGGCAGGGATACCCGTCTGGGCCCGCTTGCCTGCACCGACCTTCAGGTAGCGGATCAGGCGCAAGACAGCCAGGACGACGAACACCGCGAGCAGGACCAGTCGATCGGGTCTGTGCATTTCAGAGGTCTCCGAACTGCCGCTGCAGAAGCGCGAGCGCCGCGATCGCCGCGGTCTCAGTGCGCAGCACGCGCGGCCCCAAGCGGACCGCGGTGAAGCCCGCGGCGATCGCCGCCTGCACCTCCTCGTCCGCCAGCCCGCCCTCCGGGCCGATCAGCACCGTTACGCCCGCGGCCGGGCGCGCCAGCTCCGTGAGCGTCACCGTTGCGTTGGGTGAGAGCAGCAGGTGCGTATGCCCGGCGGCATCAGCGCCTCGCAGGAAGTCGCTGAGCGCCGCCGGTGCGGCGAGCTGCGGCAGGCGGTTGCGGCCGCATTGCTCGCAGGCCGCCACCGCGATGGCGCGCCAGTGATTGAGCTTGCGCTGCGCCTGCTGCGCATCGAGGCGCACCACGCCGCGCTCGGTGAGCAGTGGCACCAGGCGCGACACGCCGAGCTCGGTCGCCTTCTGCACGACCAGGTCCATGCGCTCGCCGCGCGAGACGCCTTGCGCCAGAGTGAGCTCGAGCGGCGACTCGCGCTCCATGGGGGTGTGCCCGCCCACCGCGACAATCACGGTGCCGCCGTGCGCCTTGTCGATGCTGGCCGAGTACTCACCGCCCTGGCCGTTGAACAGCGCGAGCGACGCCCCGACCCGCAGTCGCAGCACCCGCGTGAGGTGACTCGCTGCATTGCCTTCGAGCGTGACGCGGGTGCCAGGCTCGAGTGGCGCATCGATGAAGACGCGCGTCAGTCGCATGTCGCGAGTCCGATGCCTTCGTGCGCCACCTCCACCATGAGGTCGACTTCCTCGGGGGCGATGACATAGGGCGGCATGAAGTACACGACATTGCCCACGGGCCGCAGCAGCACGCCGCGGCTGAGCGCGTGCCGGTAGATGGTGAGTCCGCGGCGCTCGGTCCACGGATAGGGCTCGCGCGTCGCCTTGTCCTTGACCAGCTCGATCGCCACGATCATGCCGCACTGGCGCACCTCGGCCACGTGCGGGTGATCCTCGAGTGCGCGCGCGCGCTCGCCCATGCGCGCGGCGCGGGCGCGGTTCGCCTCGAGCACGCCGTCCTGGCGGAAGATCGCCAGGCTCGCCAGCGCCGCGGCGCAGGCGAGCGGGTTGCCGGTGAAGCTATGCGAGTGCAGGAAGGCGCGCTGCTTCACGTACTCGTCGTAGAACGCCGCGTACACCGCCTCGGTCGTCATGACAGCCGATAGCGGCAGGTAGCCGGCGGTCAGGCCCTTGGACAGGCACATGAAGTCCGGACGGATGGCGGCCTGCTGGCACGCGAACATCGTGCCGGTACGCCCGAAGCCGACCGCGATCTCGTCGGCGATCAGGTGCACGCCGTGGCGGTCACAGGATTCTCGCAGCAGCGAGAGATACACCGGGTCGTACATGCGCATGCCGCCCGCGCATTGCACCAGCGGCTCGACGATTACCGCGCACGCCTCGTTCGCGTGCCGGGCAATTGCCGCCTCCATGGCGGCGAATTTGCGCCGGCTGTGATCCGACCAGGTCTCCCCGGGCTCGCGCTCGAAGCAGTCGGGCGAGGGTACCGTGATCACGTCCATGAGCAGCGGCCGGTAGGTTTCCTTGTAGAGCTCGACGTTGCCGACCGCGAGCGCGCCGAGCGTCTCGCCGTGATAGCTGTTGGAAAGCGTGATGAAGCGGTGCTTGGCGGTGCGGCCGACATTGCGCCAGTAGTGAAAGCTCATCTTCACCGCGACCTCGACCGCGGACGAGCCGTTGTCCGCGTAGAAGCAACGGCTGAGGCCGGGGGGCGCAATCTGCACCAGCGCCTCCGACAGCTCGATCACCGGCGCGTGCGTGAACCCCGCGAGGATCACCTGCTCCAGGCACTCGAGCTGGCCGTGCACCGCGGCATTGATGCGCGGGTTGGCGTGACCGAAGAGATTCACCCACCACGAGCTGACGGCGTCGAGATAGCGCTTGCCGTCGTAGTCCTCGAGCCACGCGCCGCTGCCGCGGCGGATCGGGACCGGAGGCAGCTGCTCGTGATCCTTCATCTGCGTGCAGGGGTGCCAGACGTGCGCGAGGTCCCGAGCGACGTACGGGGCGTTGGCGGAAGTCATGGCGGAGATTGTGGCATGATCTACGTGCCGCACGAGTCTCACGCGATGGACACTGCCGCCGCAACAGCGCCGCTGCGCATCGACACCGTCACAGGACTGCTCACCGGAGTCCGCCAGGTGTTATCGCCACATTGCGATGCCCGGCCGGCGGGCGCGCTGCCGACGCTGCTGGTCGTACACGGCATCAGCCTGCCGCCCGGAGAGTTCGGTGGACCGTGGATCGACCGCCTGTTCACCGGCACGCTGCCGCCGGAAGCGCATCCTTATTTCAGGGAGATCGAAGGACTCAAGGCCTCCGCGCATGCGCTCATTCGGCGCGATGGCCAGATCGTCCAGTACGTGCCCTTCGGCGAGCGCGCCTGGCATGCGGGGAAGTCCGAGTACCAGGGACGCAGCGCCTGCAACGACTTTTCGATTGGTGTCGAGCTGGAGGGCACGCAGGACAGCGCCTATACCGATGCGCAGTACGCGCAGCTCGCGCGCCTCGCGGCGGCGCTGCTCGAGGCGTACCCGACCTTGAGCGCCGGGCACATCGTCGGCCACAGTGACGTCGCGCCGGGTCGCAAGGCCGATCCCTGGGACACCTTCGACTGGGCGCGGTTTCGCGGCTCGCTCCCGGATGTCGGATCAGGGCGGAACCGGGGCTGATCGTTGCCTGCGCGCGGCGATCCGGCGTCGCAGGAATCGAAAGGTCCAGCCTGCCAGAACGGCCAGGACGACCGCCGCGGCCGCTGCCACGACCAGCAGATTGCGCATCGGGTTCATGAGCAGAAAACCGCCCCGCTCGGCGTAGAAGCCGTTGAAGCCGCTCAGGGCCTCGGGCAGGGCGAGCAGGTCTGCTTTCGTCATCTGCAGAGGACGCTCATCGGGATGGAACTGCGATCCCCAGGGGAAGGCTCTCCCGGCACGACCGAGCTCGATGTGTCCACCGAGCACGTGGCTGACCGGGCGATCCTTGACGAAAGCGGCCACCCGGCGCGCGCTCGCCAGGTCTGCGGCCGCGTCGCTGATCAGCAGCCGACCCGGCAGCAGAAAGTCGCCCGAGAGGAACAACGCCGTGTTGCGATCGTAGAAGGAGACATGGGTCGACTCATGGCCCGGGGTGGGCAGCACGTCGACCGTCCGGTCGCCCAGATCCACCTGAGCGACGCCGTCAGGCCAATGTGTAAATCCGTAGTACTTCTGCACCCCCGCCAGGTCGAACGGCACCAGCTCCACGTTGGGCAGGTGCTGGAACTGCGGATCGCCCGCGCGGTGATCCATGTGCCGGTGGGTGTGGGCCACGATCAGCGGCAGCTTCGCGGGCCCGTCGCCGGGAAGTAACTCGAGCACGGTTTGCGCCAGGGGCATCTGCGAGGCGGCCGCGACGTCTCCGGTGTCGATCAGGAGCGCCCGGCGCGAGCCAATCAGCAGGTACATGAAGGGGGCTTCGAAGGTGGCGCACAGGCTCTCCCTGAGGATGTAGGTCCGGCTGTTGTATTGATGCACCTGGAGAGGCGGCGTCGGATTGCTGCCGCAATCTTGCGCGCCTGCGTTCCAGTGCACGTCCAGCGAGCCGTCCGCGAGGTACGGCCACCCCGGAGGGCACGCCAGCAGCGACACAATGCCGACTGCCGCGGACCGTAAAGAAAGACTCATGGTGTTGGCCGGCGGACGGGCTCGGCCAACGTCTAGCGCGATTTGCCGCGCTGGTGGCGCCACAGCACTTCGGTGCCCCGCTCATGCCGCGCCAGCACCCGTGCCACTACGAACAACAGGTCAGACAGCCGATTGAGATACTGGGTCAGCTCCGGGGCGACCGGCTCGGCCCTGGCGAGCGTCCACACGCGTCGCTCCGCGCGCCGCGCGACGGTGCGCGCCAGGTGACAGGCCGCCGCGGCGGGTCCGCCGCCCGGCAGGATGAACTCCTTGAGCGGCGGCAGGTCGTCGTTGAAAGCGTCCAGCATCTGCTCGAGGCGCGTCACGTGCGCGGCGGTGATCGTGCGGTGACCGGGGATGCACAGCTCGGCGCCGAGGTCGAACAGCTCGTGCTGCAATTCGCCCAGGGGCTCGCTGACTGCCGGCGGCAGCGCCGGGACGGCGAGCAGCACGCCGAGCGTACTGTTCAGCTCATCGACCGTGCCGTAGGCCTCGACCCGCGCGCTCTCCTTGGGCACGCGGCTGCCGTCGCCGAGCCCCGTGGTGCCGTCATCGCCGGTGCGCGTGTAGATCTTGCTCAGACGGTTTCCCATGCACGTATCCTAACGGTTATGGCATCGAAGGAACTAACGGCGGCCATCGAGGCAGCGCAGGCGGCCGCGGTGGTGATCAACGCCTTCTATCGGCACAGCCCGAGCGTGCGCACCAAGCCGGACTCGTCCCCGGTGACCGAGGCGGACGAGCGCGCCGAAGAGGTGATCCGCGCGACGCTGCAGCGGCATTTTCCCGGTTACGGCTTCTATGGCGAGGAGACCGGGCAGCACGCCATGGGCGCGGAGAGCATCTGGCTGGTCGATCCCATCGATGGCACCAAGTCGTTCGTGCGCGAGCAGCCGTTCTTCTCCACGCAGATAGCGCTGCTCCGCGCCGGTGAGCTGGTGCTCGGCGTGTCGTACGCCAGCGTCTACGGCGAGCTCGCCTGGGCGGAGAAAGGCGGCGGTGCTTTCCTGAACGACCAGCCCGTGCGCGTGAGCGGCGTCGCGGAGCTCAGCGAGGCGTTCGTCTCCACCGGGAACATGAAGTCCCTGACTCACGGGCCGTTATGGGAGCGCTTCGGGGCTCTGGTGCGCGGCGTCGGCCGGATCCGCGGCTACGGCGACTTCGTGCACTACCACCTGCTGGTGCGCGGCTCGCTGGATGTGGTGATCGAAACCGACATCAACATACTCGACATCGCCGCACTCACCGTGCTGGTGCGGGAAGCCGGCGGTACCTTCACCGACCTGCACGGCGCGGCGGTGGGTCTCGAGACCACGAGCGTGCTGGCCACCAACGGGACACTGCACCAGAAGATACTGGCCGCGCTCAGGCGCTGACGAACACCCGCCGCCCGTCCTGGTTGAGCTCGATCATCGGCGCAAGATAGAGCTCACTCAGCGCCTCGGCGGTGAGCGTGCTGGCGATCGGGCCCGAGGACCAGCGCCCGTCTCCGAACAGCAGCAGCACCCGGTCCGCAAAGCGCGCCGCCAGCGTCGGGTCGTGCAGCGTCGTGATGACCGTGCGGCCGGCGCGGGCGAGCTCGCGGAACAGACCGAGCACCACCAGCTGGTGGTGGGGATCGAGGTGATTGGTCGGCTCATCCAGCAGGAAGATGCCCGGTTGCTGCGCCAGCAGCGCCGCGACCGCCACCCGGCGCTGCTCACCGCCGGAGAGCGTGTCGGTGCGCCGCGCCGCGCAGGCGCGCATGTCGACCGCCGCGAGCGCATCGAGCGCCAGGCGCTCGTCCTCGGCCGTCTCCCACTGCCATAGTGCGAGATGCGGATGGCGGCCTATCAGCACGCTCTCGATCGCGGTGGTGACAAAGGCGTCCTCGAAATCCTGGGGCAGAAGTCCGAGTCGTTGCGCCACCGCGCGACGCTTGAGCTGCGCGAGCGGTTGGCCGTCGAGCTGCACCTCGCCGCCGGCGGGTGCGCGCAGCCCGGCGAGCGTGTGCAGCGTGAGCGTCTTGCCGGAGCCGTTGCGCCCCAGGATGGCGAGCATCTCGCCGGCGGCGAACCCGATCGACAGCTCGCGCACCAGCTCGCGGGTGCCGGCGCACACGCTCACGGCGCGCGCCGCGAGCCCGTGGGCGGTGCGCTGTCGGTCCGTCAGGGGCGCGTCCACCGGATCTCGCGCGCGGTTTCGGGGCCGACCACGACACTGGCGAGGCTCGGCGGCATCTCGAACCGCTGCGCCGACAACGCGCGCCTCCCGGCCATGATCTCCGCCTCGGCCTGCGGGTACAGGGGCTTGCGGTCGGGGTCCGCATAACCGGAAGGGTAGAGTGGCACGCCGCTCGCCAGGTCGTACTTGTCGGTGGCGCCGACCGTGTGCAGCAGCTCGTGCGCGAGCACGATGTCGTTGGCGCCGCTCATGTCACGTTCGGCAAAGGCATGCACGACGCCCACCAGACCCTTCTGCATGCCGTGCGAGTCGGGCACCGTCGGCAGCGTGGCCGGATCGTGATACAGCACGAACAGCCGGATGCGCGACGGTGTGCGCCCGGGCACGTCGGCCGCGCGCCAGGCAAACCAGCGCAGCTTCAGGCTCCACCATGCGATGGCGAGTGGCCCGGCATCGCGAGCGAGCGCGGGCGGCAGATCGTTGCCCTGCGGATAGAGCTCGAGGTGCACCGGCTCATCCAGCGGCACGCCGTAGCGGTGTGCTTCACGCGCAAAAAAAGTCTCTATGGGCGCGAGGTCCTTGACCGACAGCGTGTCGATGTATTGCTCCGCGGTCGCGGTGCCGTCGGCGTTCAGCGGGTAGATGCCGACCCACAGCGGCTCGCGCCAGCTCTGGGTCTGGACGCGATCGAGCCACTGGTGCAGCGTCACCGCAGCGAGCACCAGCAGGAGAACTCCGATGCGGATGGTCTTCCACACCGACCTGGATCTTCAATTCGTCACGGCTGCAGCCGCGTGACCGACCACGGGCCAGCCGCGACCGCCTCGCCGGCTCCTGGGGTGAGCGTGCGGGTCCAGCGGGCGCGGTCGTGGATGCGCGCTTCGCCTTCGACCCACAGCTCCACCGCATCCGCCCACAGCCGGTAGCCGCCCCAGTGCGGCGGGCGGGGAATCGCGACGTCGAATTTCGCGTCCGCCTCGGCCGTTCCCGGCACGGGCGTGCCGAAGCGTTGGGCGGCGGCTGCCACCGCACGCTCCAGCGCCGCGCGACTCGCCACCGGCTCGCTCTGGGCGCTCGCCCAGGCGCCGACTCGCTTGTCCCAGGAACGCGCGGCGAAATAGCCATCGCTGTCGGCTGCGGGCGCGGTCACGACCAGACCCTCGATGCGCACCTGGCGGTGCAGGGCGTCCCAATGGATCACCGCCGCCGCTCGCGGATTCTCCTTGAGCTGGCGACCCTTGCTCGAGAGGTAGTTGGTGTAGAAGACCACGTAGCCCGGCTGCGGCACGATGTCCTTGCACAGCACCACGCGCGCCGCAGGCCGCCCGTCGCGGGTGCTGGTGGCGAGGACCATGGAGTTGGCGTTCGGCTGGCGTCGCGCGGCCCAGGCCTGGTCCATCCAGCGGCTTACGACCGCGAGCGGCTCGGCGGGCAGGGGGTCGGGCAGGAGCTCGATGTGCTCGGTCACGGTGTCATGGATGATAGAAGGTGCAGACTTACACGCCAGGGCCCTTGAACGGGATCATCCGGGGGGACGCATGATACCGCTGCGGCATATCGTCGGGCGCATCCTCAGGTGGGCCGGAATCGGTGTCGGGAGCCTCATCCTCCTCGCCGTCATCCTGTTCGCCATCGCCTACGCCATCAACATGCGCGATGAGCCGCTGACCCCCGGGACCCTGGCGCTTCTCCAACCGCCTCCCAATCCCTACCGGCCCGAAGAGAATCTGTACATCGCTCTGGCGGGGTTTGAGGCCCCGGCGGGTGAGTCCGTCGTCGCCTATGGACAGGCGCGCATCGATCGGTACAACGCACACCTCGACGCGTTGCTGCGTGACCCGATGGCTGTCCCGACCGAGAGGCCCGATCCGCGGAGCCTTCAGTTCAAAGGGACGTTCGAGTTCCCGCCTCCTGCGAACTCCTACTGGAACGAGATCCCGGCACACCGGCAGGACATCGAGAAGCTCCTGGCCGACAACCGCGAGCTCTACGAGCGATGTCTCGCCCTGCACCAGCTAGCGGGCTACTTCCAGACCGCGCGCCCGAGCATTTTTGTCCCCATGGCCTACCTGCCGACCAACGTACGCCCGCTGTTTCTCGCGAGCGTCGTGCTGCGGATGCGCAGCGACGACCCGCGCAGGCAGCAGCAGGCGCTCGCGGACCTCGAGGATGACTTGCGGCTCTGGCGGGTGATGCTGGCCGCCGACGGCTCGTTCCTCTCAAAGATGGTTGCGATCAGCTATCTGCACGCGGACGAGCAACTGCTGGCCGACGCCATTGCCGATCCGCACGCGTCGATCCCGGTGGGAGCGCACGATGCGCAGGTGGTTGCGCCGCTATTCCCGCTCGATGACTGGAACATCGGCGGCGCCTATGCGGGGGAGTTTCGCGTTGAGCAGATGATCCTCGAGCAGCTGCGCTACGCCTCTCAATCCGGGTGGACTCTACCCGCTCCGCCCGATGTCGGGAGGATCGAGCGCTGGGCAGCTCGCATTTCGGACCGGATCGGGGATCATTTCCTGCAGTTCAATGCGACGCAGAATCTGTTTGCCGAGCAGGTGGATCGCCTGCGCCGCGCAGCCGCTCCCGCCGCCGCCCGTCCGCGCCCATACGATCCGTTTTCCACCATCCGCTTTATCTACAACCCCGTCGGCAAGATCCTCGCCTCCATCGCGGTACCCGGCTGGGACGGGTACGCCCGGCGTGCCTGGGACGGCGCGGCATTTCAGCGCCTGGTGCGATTGAGCTACGAGATCCGGCGTCAGCGGATCGACGCTGCGGGAATCGCCTCCTTCATGAAACAACATCCCGAGTGGTCCACCCACCCCTCCGACGGGCGCTCTTTCCTGTGGGACTCCGCCGCCGGAACGATCCGGGTTCAGACTCTGGGCAAGGAGGGCAACGGCAGGGTCTTCTTCGTGCACGTCTGGCGGCCCGCGCCGCAGAACTGACGGCCCTCCCGGCCCGGTACTTGCACCCCCGGTGCCGCCCCGATAGAAAGGAGGCGGATTCGACCTCTTTCAGAAGGCACCGCTTTCCATGACGCGCGAGACCGTGACGCTGGAGGATCTGCGCCAGCGAGTAACCGATATCGACCGCCAGCTGATTGCGCTGGTGGCCGAGCGCAAGGCCGTGAGCGAGGAGGTCGCACGCGTCAAGCGCGCCACCGGCAAGCCCACCCGTGACTACGAGCGCGAGCGCGAGGTCATCCTGGGTGTGCGCGCACTGGCCGCCGAGCGCGGCGTGTCGCCCGAGCTCGCCGAGCAGCTGCTGCGGCTCCTCATCCGCTCGTCGCTCACCACCCAGGAGCAAGCGAGCGTCGTCGCGCGCGGCGCCGGCACCGGACGGCGTGCGCTGGTCATCGGCGGCGCCGGCAAGATGGGCGGCTGGTTCGTGAGTTTCCTCGCGTCCCAGGGATTCACGGTCGAGGTCGCAGACCCGGCCACCGCGATCGCGGGCGTGGCTCGGGTCGATGACTGGCGCAGTACCGATCTGAAGCACGACTACATCGTGCTGGCGACGCCGCTCGGCATCACCGACGGGATCCTGAAGGATCTGGCGCTGCGCCGTCCCCCGGGGGTGATCTTCGACGTCGGCTCACTCAAGTCGCCGCTGCGTGCGGGGCTGCTGGCGCTCAGGTCCCACGGCTGCAAGGTGACCTCGGTGCACCCGATGTTCGGGCCCGACACCGAGCTGCTCTCGGGGCGGCACGTGGTGTTCGTCGATCTGGGGAACGAGACGGCACTGGCCGCCGCGCGCGAGCTGTTCGCCTCCACCATGGCCGAGCAGGTCATCATGAGCCTCGACGAGCACGACCGGCTGATCGCCTACGTGCTGGGGCTGTCGCACGCGCTCAACATCGCCTTCTTCACCGCCCTGGCCGAGAGTGGCGAGGCGGCGCCGAAGCTGGCGCGCATGTCGAGCACCACCTTCGATGCCCAGCTGGAGGTCGCCGGCAACGTCGCCCGGGAGAGCCCCGAGCTGTATTATGAAATACAGAGCCTGAACGACTATGGCGCCGAGTCCCTGGAGGCGCTCTCGCAGGCAATCGAGCGCATCCGTACCTCGGTGCTGTCGCAGGACCAAGCCGGGTTCGTTGCGTTGATGCGCCGGGGGCGCGATTATCTCGCCGACCGGCGTACTGTCACGGAGTTGCGCGCCTGAGGGAGCGGGAGGTTTTGCGCGCCATGGCCCAATTGCAGACCGAGCGGGAGTCTCGTGATCCGGCTGCCGAGGCTGTCGGCACCCTGGAGGAGGAGAATCGCCTGCTGCAGGAGCGCCTGGTGCAGCTCACCGAGGAAGTGAGCCGCAACGACTCGCTGTTCCGCAAGACACAGGAGCGCGAGCTGGAGCTGCTGCGCGCCGGGTCGCTGACGCAGCTGTTCGAGCGGCTGATCCAGGGACTGAAGGGTTCGTATCAGCTCGACGGCGTGACCCTGGTGCTGCACGACCCGCAGCACGAGATTCGTCACCTGCTGTACGGCGACGAGCCGGCGCAGCCCCCGCCGGGGGTGCGCTTCGTCGATACCCTGCTGCCTATCGCCCCGCAGCTCGCGGCGCTCGAGCGGCCCTGGCTCGGACCCTTCCACCGTGCCGATCACGAGCTGCTGTTCGCCGGGGTGGTGCCGCGCGGCGGCAGCGTCGCCCTCATCCCGCTGCGGCGGCACGAGCAGCTCGACGGCGTGCTGGTGTTCGTGAGCAACGATCCGCTGCGTTTCACCGACGAGCTCGCCAGCGACTTCCTCGCGCACCTGGGGCTGGTGGCGGCAATCTGCGTGGAGAACGCGGTCAATCGCGCGCGTCTGCTGCGCAGCGGGCTCACCGACTTCCTCACCGGCTTCCACAACCGCCGCTACCTGCACGCCCGGCTGCGCGAGGAGCTGTCGCGGACACAGCGCGCGCGGCAGTCGATCGTGTGCCTGATGATCGACGTCGATCACTTCAAGCGCATCAATGACCAGTACGGCCACCTGGCGGGCGATGCGGTGCTGCGTGAGGTGGCGCAGCGCATCGACGCCGAGATGCGCATCAGCGACACCGGCGCCCGCTTCGGTGGCGACGAGTTCGCCATGGTGCTGGCGCAGGCCACGATCGGCGACGGCGAGCGGGTCGCGGGGCGCGTGCTGCACGCGGTGCGAACCGCGCCGATTGCGATCGGCGAGAGTGCCCAGGAGACGGTGACGCTCTCGATCGGCGTGGCCGCGTGCACCCCGGGGCCGAGCATGCGCGATTACAAGGTGCTCGCCGAGCGGCTGATCGCCGAGGCCGACGCCGCGCTCTATCGCGCCAAGAGCGCCGGGCGCAACCGCATTGCGACCTCGCCCAACATCGTCATGTGATTATTTTCGTCGTCCGCTGTCCGAGAGGTGTGCCGAGCTGCGCATACCGATAGAGGATCGCTCGCGGACATGCCCCGAAAACCACTGCTGGTCGACACCCGGGTCGTCAATCCGACGCAAACCGCGCTGGCGCTGAAGCTGACCACCGAGATGGATCTGCTGCGCCTGAAGACCATTGCGCGGCTGCACGCACGCGGCCTGCCGCCCGATGTCGGCTGGGAGGACCTGTTGCAGGAGGCGCTCACGCGCGTGCTCACCGGGACGCGGACTGCACCCGAGGGCGTCTCCACGGTGGCATTCCTCGCCGGCGTCATGCGCAGCCTGCGCTCGGTGCACTGGCGGCGCGTCGCGGCCGGGCTCGGCGCCGGCGCCGGCGGCGACGGGCGACGCCGCGGGGGCGCGACCAGCGACTACCGCAGCTACCCGAGCCGCGAGGCTGCACTGCGCGATGTGGGGCGCGAGACGGCCGCGGTGCCCGATCCGGTCGCCGACCCCGAGCGCTCGCTCATCGCCATCCAGGAGCTCGACGCGATCGAGCGGCTGTTCGCCGACGACCCGGTAGTGCTGCGGATCATCGATGGTCTGGGCGAGGGGCTCACTGCAGAGCAGATTCGCGCCGCCCTCGGTCTGTCGAAAACCGATTACGACTCTGCGCGCAGGCGCATGCGTCGCTGCCTGCTGCGGGAGGGACTGACATGCGGACTCAAATGAAGAGCGTGTTTCCGGAAGCCGCGCTCGAGCGGCTGCTGGCGGCGCTGGAGCGCGAGCTCATCGAGGCCACGGACGAGGAGATCCTCGAGGCGGCGCGTGACCTCGGCATGAAGCCGGAGATGAAGGGCTCGGCCGCATTCCTCGGCCTGCGTCATGCAATCGGCCCGCGCTTCGCGGATTTCTTCGGAACCGACTTCGGTCCCGAGACCGTCAGGTGGCTCGCCGCCGACCGACCGGCCCTGGTGCAGCCACCGCGTCCGCCGAAGGAGCCGGGGGAGAGCTAGCCGCCGGCGCGCGAATCTATCGCGACCGCCCCCGCAGGATCACGATGAACAGCGGCGCGCCGACCAGCGCCATGATCGCCCCGACCGGCAGCTGCCGCGGGCTCGCCACCGTGCGGGCGACCAGGTCGGCGGCCGCGAGCAGCGTGCCGCCGGCGAGCGCGGCGGCGGGCGCGACGATCCGGTGATCGCTGGTGCGGAACGCGAGCCGCACCGCGTGCGGCGTGATGAGTCCCACGAAGCCCACCGTGCCGGCGCTCACCACCGAGATCGCGGTGAGCGCCGCGCAGCCGATGAACAGCGCGTTCCGCCACGCATCGAGCGCGAGTCCAACCGTGCGCGCGCGCAGCTCGCCCGCGGCGAGCACGTTGAGGGGGCGCGCCACCCCGACGGCGAGCGCCACCGCCAGCACCGCCGCCGTGGCGCTCGCCCACGGGCTCACCGCCCACTCGAGGTCGCCGGCCAGCCAGAACACCATGCCGCGCACGCGCGAGGAGTCGGCGAGCGCGAGCAGCACGCTCACCAGGGCGCCACAGGCACTCGCCATCACGATTCCGGTGAGCAGCAGCCGCGGCGTCCCGCCGCCGCGCGCCAGGAGGTACACGGCGCCGACCGCGCACAGGGCGCCGCCGATCGCGGCGGACTGCACGGCGAGCGCCGCGGCGCCCGCCATCATGGCGAGCAGCGCCCCGACCGCGGCCCCGCCTGAAACACCGAGCACGTAGGGATCGGCGAGCGCGTTGCGGAACAGCGCCTGGAGCAGCACGCCGGCCAGGGCCAGGAGGCTCCCGACCCCGAATGCCGCCAGCACCCGCGGCAGCCGCACGCCGATCAGCACGCTGCGGGTTGCCGCATCTCCGGAGCCGCCGAGAGCCGCGAGCGCGGCACGCAGGCCGATGTCAGAGCTACCGATGAGGAGGGCCGCGAGAAAGACCGCCGCGGCCAACAGCAGCAGCAGCAGCAGGCCGGCGGGCGGCGCTCGGGCCGCCCGGGGATCGGACAGGGGTGTTGGGCCGGCAGCGCGCATTGGTGCGCTAGCCTACATCCTCGAGCCTCACCCCGGGCGCGCCTTGTGGCAGACTCCTGTCTCAGTCATGAGCGACGTCATCCCCATGAGCGACGTCATCGACCCGGCGGGCTTTCGCGTCAACGTCGGCATAGTCCTGATGCAGGGACCGCTGGTGTTCCTCGGGCGCCGCACCGGCGGGCGCGGCTGGCAGTTTCCGCAGGGCGGCGTGCGCACCGGCGAGGAGCCCGAAGAGACCGTGTACCGCGAGCTCGAGGAGGAAATCGGCGTCGGTCGCAGCAGCGTCGAGCTCGTCGGCCGGACCCGCGGCTGGCTGCGCTACCGCCTGCCGCCGCGTTACGTGCGTCGCCACCAGCGCCCGCTGTGCATCGGGCAGAAGCAGCGTTGGTTTCTGCTGCGTCTCACGGCGCCGGAGGCGCGCTTCGACTTCGGCCGCACCCCCGAGCCGGAATTCGACCACTGGCGCTGGGCCCCGTTCTGGGAGCCGGTGCGGGAAGTCATCTACTTCAAGCGCCCGGTGTACGCGCAGGCGCTGACCGAGCTCGCGCCGCTCGCCTTTGCCGGCGGCACGGCGCCGGCGTTGCCGCCGTGGTGGAACAAGCTGACCGCGAGCGGCCGGCGCCGCGCGGCGCCCGTGCCGGCGGCGTAGCGTCCGCTGCGGATGTTGCGCCGGCTCAGGCAGCTGTTCCCCGCCGGTAACGCAGCGCCGCTGGTGGTGCGCGCGCACCCTCCGGCGCTGCGCAACGTGCTGCTGGCCGCCGGCAGCGTGATTGGGCTGTTCGCGCTCTACGTGTTCTACGAGCTCGGCCGCTATGATGCCGGCTACGATCGCCTCGCGGTCGCGCAGCAGCGCACCGAGCTCGAGGTGCGCATCGAGCACCTGGAGAAAGACAACCGCGAGCTGCGTACCAGGGAGGCAGAGCTCGACACCATCCGCTCAGGAGGAGCACGCGAGCAGGCGGAGGTGGCGCGCTCGATCGGAGATCTGCAGGCGCAGATCGCGCGACAATCCCAGGAGCTCGCTTTCTACCGCGGCGTGGTCGCGCAGAACGCCGCCAACATCGGGCTCAAGATTCAGTCGCTGCGGATCTCGGCAACCCAGGTTCGGGGCCTGTATAAGGTGCACCTGGCGCTGGTGCGCTCCGGCCGCGCTGAGACGCTGGCGACCGGCTCCGTCGAGCTGAGCGTCGACGGCGAGTCGGCAGGAGCGGTGAAGCAGCTGGACCTCGCCGCCCTCACCGGCGGCAGGTCGAGTGATCTCGGATACGACTTCCGCTACTTCCAGAATTTAGACCAGGATGTGACCATTCCCGCGATGTTCAAGCCCGAGCACCTCACGGTGCTGGTGAAATCCAAGCGCGGGGACGCATCGCCGCTGTCGCAGACGTTCCTGTGGAACGTCGAGCCGGCGCCATGAGCCGCCGCACATTGCAGCGCATCGATTGATACCGGAGGCCGCATGTTCAGCCGTGAATTCCGCCCCGCCCGCATCGACACCCTGATCGGCAAGGACGCGCGCGTTCGTGGCGATGTCGACTTCCTGGGCGGCATGCACCTGGACGGCGTCATCACTGGCAACGTGCGTTCGGACGCCTCGCCCGGCTCGACCTTGTCGGTGAGCGCGGTCGGCTCCATAGAGGGGGATGTGGACGTGCCGAACGTGCTGCTGGAGGGCGCCGTGAAGGGCGACATCCGCGCCCGGGAGCGCGTGGTGCTCGGGGCCACGGCGCGGGTCGAAGGCAGCGTCCACTACGCTGTCATCGAGATGACGGTGGGCGCGCAGATCACGGGCAAGCTCGTTCGGCTCGCGCCCGAGGTTTCGCCGGCGGCGGCCGAATCCGCCAAAGGGGTGAGCGGCGGCTGACCCGAAACGGGGGTGCCGCTGCGGGCAAGCTGCTGATGCGGCTCCTGATTCCGGTCGGATCGCAGTTTGCGACGGCCGCCTTTGACCTGGGTCGGGGGCGCTCTTAGACTGACTTGGAGATTGGCTTTTGCAGGAAATCATGAGCAGCACCGAAGTTCTGCCGGACACACCGGCCATGCAAGCACCGGCTCCCGACGCACCGGCGGTGGTGTTCACCGACTCCGCGGCCCGCAAGGTCGCGGATCTGATCCGTGGCGAGGGCAATCCCAACCTCATGCTGCGCGTATTCGTGCAGGGCGGGGGCTGCTCCGGACTACAGTACGGCTTCGAGTTCGACGAGGCGCTGCAGGAAGGCGACACCTGCGTCGAGAACCAGGGCGTCAAGCTCATAGTCGACCCGATGAGCGTGCAGTACCTCATGGGCGCCGAGATCGACTACCGCGAGGGACTCGACGGCGCGCAATTCGTCATCCGCAACCCCAACGCAACCACGACCTGTGGCTGCGGCTCCTCCTTCGCCGCCTGACCGGGCAGCGCGCGTGCGAGCCGCCCTGAGCCTCCGACCCGCAGAAAACCGCCCCGCTCCACGCACCGCGCCCCGTCCTATCCCGGACGTGCTGGCGGCGGTGGACCTCGGGTCCAACAGTTTCCACATGGTCGTGGCGCGCTATCAGCACGGCCAGGTGGTCATCATTGACCGGCTGCGCGAGATGGTGCGTCTCGCCGCCGGCGTCGAGGAGAACGGCCGCATCGACAAGGACGTCGCGGCGCGCGCACTCGCCTGTCTCGAGCGCTTCGGCCAGCGCCTGCGTGACATGCATGCCGACAGCGTGCGCGTGGTCGGCACCAACGCGCTGCGCCGCGCGCACCGCAAGCAGGCGTTTCTGGAGCGGGCGCGTGAGGCTCTCGGCCACCCGATCGAGATCATCGCCGGCATGGAAGAGGCGCGCCTGATCTACTCGGGGGTCGCGCACACCATGCCGAGCGAGCCGGGGCGGCGGCTGGTGGTCGACATCGGCGGCGGCAGCACCGAGATGATCATCGGCGAGGGACTGACGCCGCTCGAGCTCGAGAGCCTGCAGATGGGCTGCGTCAGCCTGAGCGAGCGATTTTTCCGCGACGGCAAGATCTCGGCCAAGCGCTTCGAGCGCGCGCGGCTCGGCGCGCGGCTCGAGCTCGAGCCGGTGCAGGCGGCGTTCCGGCGGCGCGGCTGGGATACGACCGCCGGGAGCTCCGGCACCGTGCGCGCTATCGGCGACGTGATCCGGGTGCTCGATCCACAGGCGCTCACCATCACCCCGGCGGGCATTGCGCGCGCCGTCGACTACTGCATCGATGGCGGGCATACGCGCGAGCTCACTCTGGAGCCGATCACCGAGGATCGCCGCGCGGTGTTTCCGGGCGGACTCGCCATTCTCGCCGAAGTGTTCAACGTGCTGGAGATCAAGGACATGCGCATCGCCGAAGGCGCGATGCGCGAGGGCCTGCTGTACGACATGCTCGGCCGCATCCACCGCGAGGACGCGCGCGAGCGCACGGTGCGCGCCATGCAGACGCGTTACCACGTGGACGTCGACCAGGGGGAACGGGTCGAAGCGACGGTAAGCAACTTCCTCGACCAGACACGCGAGAGCTGGAAGCTCGACGAGCCGCTCGCGCACCTGGCGCTGAAGTGGGCGGCGCGATTGCACGAGATCGGACTCGACGTTTCCCACAGCGGCTACCACCGCCATGGCGCCTATCTGCTCGAGAACGCCGACATGCCGGGATTCCCGCGCGAGGAGCAGAGGCTGCTGGCGCGCCTGGTCGGCGCGCACCGGCGCAAGCTCACGCTGGAGGGCGTCGAGGAGCTGGTGCCGCCCTGGGATCGCGGCGCGCTCTATCTCATCATCCTGCTCAGGCTCGCGGTGCTGCTGCACCGCGGACGCAGCGCGACCGCGCTGCCTGCGATCGAGCTGGCCGCGACCGCGCGCTCGCTCGAGGTGCGCTTCCCGGTGCGCTGGCTCGAGGACCATCCGCTGACTTCCGCGGATCTGCAGCAGGAAGTGGATTACCTGCGAGCGAGCGGCTTTCGGCTGCGGGTCTTCAGCCGCGGGCGCGGCTAGGGCCCGCCAAAGTCGCGCCTTAAACCGCCGCGGGGGGGCCGGCCGCGTACAGCGCCAGCAGCTCCATCTGGGCGTTGACTACCTTGGCGTGGCCGCGGCTCAGGCGCTCGTAGCGTCCGTCGGGGCTCAGCTTCCAGGCCTGGCAGTTGTCCCGCAGACAGATGTCGACATCGCGCAGGATGCGCTCGCGATGGCTCTCCCGGCTGATCGGAAACGCCACCTCAACGCGGCGGAAGAAGTTGCGCTCCATCCAGTCGGCGCTCGCGCAGAACAGCTCCGGCTCACCGCCGTTCTCGAAGTACCACACACGCGAGTGCTCGAGGAAGCGCCCGACGATCGAGCGCACCGCGATGTTCTCCGACACGCCCGGTACGCCCGGACGCAGCGCGCACACCCCGCGTATGATGAGGTCGATCTTCACCCCGGCGCGCGAGGCGCGATACAGCGCCTCGATCGTCTGCGGATCCACCAGCGCGTTCATCTTGGCGATGAGCCGTGCCGGCCGCCCGGCATGCGCGTGCTCAGCCTCCCGCTGGAGCTTGCCGATCACCATCTCGTGCATGCCGAAGGGCGACTGCGTCAGGCGATTGAGCTTGGGGGTCTGCGTGAGGCTGGTCAGCTGCAAAAACAGCTCGTGTACGTCCTGGCCGATCTCGTCGTCACAGGTGAACAGGCCGTAGTCGGTGTACTGGCGCGCGGTGCGCGGATGATAGTTGCCCGTGCCGATATGGCAGTAGCGGCGGATCCCGCCCTGCTCGCGCCGCACAACCAGCGCGAGCTTCGCGTGAGTCTTGTAGCCGACCACGCCGTACATGACGTGGGCGCCGGCCTCCTGCAGGCGGTTGGACAGCTCGATGTTCGCTTCCTCGTCGAAGCGCGCGCGCAGCTCCACGATCACCGTCACGTCCTTGCCGGCGTTAGCCGCCGCCACCAGCGCGTCCACCAGCGGCGAGTCGTGGCCGGCGCGGTAGAGCGTCTGCTTGATGGCGAGCACCTGCGGGTCGGCGGCCGCCTGGCGCAGGAAGTCCATGACCGGCGCGAAGCTCTGGTAGGGGTGATGCAGCAGCACGTCCTTCTGGCGGATGACGGCGAACAGATCGGTGCTGCCCACGAGGCGTCGCGGGATCCCGGGCGTGAAGATCGGGTACTTGAGGTCCGGCCGCTGTACCAGATCGTAGACGGCGGACAGCCGGTTGAGATTCACCGGTCCCGGCACGTAGTAGGTATCGAGGCCGTTCGAGGCGAACTGCTTCTGCAGGAACTGCACCATGTCGGGCGGACAGTCGCTCGCGGTCTCGAGCCGCACCGCAGCTCCGTAACGTCGATGCATGAGCTCGCCCTCGAGCGCCCGGCGCAGGTCGTCGATCTCTTCCTCGTCGACGAACAGGTCGCTGTTGCGGGTCACGCGGAACTGATAGCAGCCCATCACCTTGATCCCGGTGAACAGCTTGTGCACGAACGCCTGCACGATGGTCGACAGCAGCACGCAGGCACGGCCGCCGCCGCCCTCGTTCGGCAGCGGCACGACGCGCGGCAGCGAGCGCGGCGCCTGCACGATTGCCAGCTCGCTGTCGCGGCCGAAGGCGTCCTTACCCTCCAGGCGCACGATGAAGTTCAGGCTCTTGTTCTGGATGCGTGGGAAGGGCCGCGCCGGATCGAGCCCGAGAGGCGAGAGGACCGGCTCCACCTCGCGCTCGAAGTACTGCTCGAGCCACGCGGCGGCCGCCGGGCTCCACTGCGTGCGCTCGAGGAGCGGGGCGCCTTCCGCCGCCAGCGCCGGCAGCAGCTGCCCGTTGAGGCACCGGTACTGATCGGCGACCAGACGCGTGGCGCGGTCGTGGATGGCCGCGAGCTGCTCGGGGATCGACATGCCGTCGGCGGCCAACGGGCCACCCCCGAGCTCCTGCAGCTGCTTCAGGCCCGAGACACGGATCTCGAAGAACTCATCGAGATTGCTGCAGGAGATGCACAGGAACTTGAGACGCTCGAGCAGCGGCACGCTGGTATCGAAGGCCTGGTCGAGTACGCGCTGGTTGAACTCCAGGAACGAGAGCTCCCGGTTGATGTAGTGCTGGGGCGCCTTGAGATCCGGAGCATCCATCGCGGTGAATTGCCTGACCCGCCGTAGCTGCGAAAGTACCGCCGCCGCACTTGCGAGGCGGCTTCGGGGGGATAAGGATACTACCAGCCGCCGGCGACGCTTCCGTGAAGCCCCCCGTAAAGCTTCCCGCCAGGCAGGCTCCGACCGATCGCTTGGTGATACGCCGCCGCGCACCGGCGGCCAGGGCGTCGTTCAGCGTGAAACCAGCACTGCCCCGTGGAAGATGTCCAGGGAGGAGAGCAGCGGTGCACTCTGGCGGTCGAAATCCTCGCGCCAGGCCGCCTCGATGGGTGCTGCGGGGGGCAGCACCACCGTCTGCGGGTTCTTGAAAACGCCGTTTACCCGGTACTCGTAGTGCAGGTGAGGGCCGGTCGCCAGCCCGGTCATGCCGACGTAAGCGATGACCGTGCCCTGAGTGACGCGGGCGCCGGCGTGCGTGCCATGGGCGAAGCGCGACAGATGGCCGTAGACGGTGGTGATGCCGTGGCCGTGCTCGAGCTCGACCAGATTGCCGTAGCCGCCCCGCACGCCCGCGAAGCGCACTACGCCATCGCCGGCCGCGCGCACGGGGGTACCGATGGGCGCGGCGTAGTCCACGCCCTGGTGGGCGCGGATGCGATGCAGGATGGGGTGGAAGCGCGCGGAGTTGAACCCGGAGCTCACCCGCGTGAATTCCAGCGGCGCGCGCAGGAACGCCTTGTGCAGCGGCCGGCCGTCGGGCGTGTAGTAATGAGCGGCGCCCGTGGGGTCCGTGTAGCGCAAGGCGCGGTACTCATGCCCTTGGTTGGTGAACTCCGCGGCCTCGATCGGGCCGTCCTTGACGTAGACACCGTCGCGCCAGATCTCGGGGTAGGTAACGACGAACGAGTCCCCGGGGCGCACGGCGAGCACGAAATCGATGTCCCAACCGAAGATGTCCGCCAGGCCGACCGCAGTCTGGTCGTGGGCGCCGGCCGCCTCGACCGCCTCGAAGAGCGAGCTGTCGATCGTTCCGCGGATGGTGCGGGTACGGACCTGCACCGGATTCTGAACGAGGTTGGCCGTAAGCCCCGAGGGCACGCGGCTCACCTTGAGAGTCTCGGTCTCGCTCAAGCGCCGCTCGAGGCCGAACAGCTGGCCGTCCCGGTGCGTCAGGTGCAGCGATTCGCCGGGGCGCAGCGAGTCGAGGCTGGTGCGCACGCCGGGCAGCATCCGCATGGAGGCCAGATCTGCGAGGCTCAGTTTCAGACGGCGGAAGATGCGGTCCAGCGTGTCGTTGCGCGTGACAATGACGTCGATGGTCGAGAGTGCAAGCTGCGCTCCCTCGAGCGTGGGATCTCCAGCCAGTACGACCGGCACTGCGACCGACGCATGAGCTACCGGCGCGTTGCTGCCCGCAGCCGGCACTTCGTCGGTGGTGGACGGCGTGTTGGCAGCGGGGGCGAACAGGTTGCGGGCGGCGCCGTCAAGTATGTTGGCCGTGTCCGCGGCGGACGCGGGCCCGTTTGCGGTCGGCGGCGTGCTCAGGCCGCCGTGCAGTACGGTCCATGTAACCACGGCGCAGGCGGCAGTCTGCAGCCAGAAGGCCCCACCGGGTGCGGGCAAGCGGCGCAAACGCCCGGCGAGCGACCCCCGTATGAACTCAAATGCCATCGATTAGACTTATGTGCTTGAACCGAAGACGCGAACCGTACCGGCCGGGACCCTTCGCGGTCAACGTATGTTAAGTGCCGGATCGGGACTTTGAGCCTGAGACTACGCGCCGTGCTGTGAGTTTTCCGCGGCCGGCTTCACGGGAACGGGGATGAATTTCGAGGAACAGATCGCAGAGCTCGAACGCGGCGCGGACGAAGTGCTGGTGAAGGCGGAGCTGGTGAAGAAGCTCAGGCGCGCCACGCCGCTCATCGTCAAAGCCGGCTTCGATCCGACTGCCCCCGACCTGCATCTCGGGCACACCGTGCTGCTCAATAAGATGCGCCAGTTCCAGCAGCTCGGGCACCAGGTGACGTTCCTCATCGGAGATTTCACCGGGATGATCGGCGACCCGAGCGGGCGCAATGCCACGCGGCCGCCGCTCACGCCCGAGGAGATCCAGGCGAACGCCCGTACCTACGAGACCCAGGTGTTCAGAATCCTCGACCGCGAGCGCACCCGCATCGATTTCAACTCCCGCTGGCTCGGCAAGCTCACCTCGACCGAAATGGTCAGGCTCGCGGCGCACTACACCGTGGCACGCATGCTCGAGCGCGACGACTTCGCCAAGCGCTACAAGGGGGGCCAGCCGATTTCCGTCCACGAGTTCCTCTACCCCCTGGCCCAGGGCTACGACTCGGTCGCCATGCGCGCGGATGTCGAGCTCGGCGGTACCGACCAGAAGTTCAACCTGCTGGTGGGCCGCACGCTCCAGGAGGCCTACGGCCAGGAGCCGCAGGTGGTGATGACCCTGCCGCTGCTCGAAGGCACCGACGGCGTCAACAAGATGTCCAAGTCGCTCGGTAACTACATAGGCATCACCGAGGATGCCGACAGCATGTTCGGCAAGCTGATGTCGATCTCGGACGAGCTCATGTGGCGCTACTTCGAGCTGCTGTCCTTCCGCCCGTTGGGCGAGCTGGCGGCCCTGCGGCGGGCCGCCGAAGGCGGCCGCAACCCGCGTGACATCAAGCTCGAGCTGGCGCACGAGCTGGTCGCGCGCTTTCACGATGCTGCGGCGGCCGAGCGTGCGCAGCGCGGCTTCATCCAGCGGGTGAGCGAGAAGGCGCTTCCCGATGACCTGCCGGTGAAGGTGATCACTGTCGACGCGGCGGGACTTCGGATCGCCAACCTTCTTAAGGAGGCCGGGCTGGCCGCAAGCACTTCCGAGGCGAACCGCAAGCTCGACGAGGGCGCGGTGAGGATCGACGGCGTTCGGGTCAGCGACCGCGGGCTCACGCTGTGCGCAGGCGCCGAGCACGTGTTTCAGATCGGAGCCAAACGATTTGCCAGGCTCAGGCTCGAGAAAAAGCCCGGTAGCTGACGCACAGCCCGGCGGTCGGGCTGCGGCTTGGGTTCACCGCGCCTCGCAGCACCTGAATCTCGTCCGATCAGGTCGTTGAAGTCCGGACCTGAGCCCCCACCTTAAGCGTATCCCGGCCCCAGCCGGAGACAGGGTCCGCGGGCTCGACCCACGGGCAATCGGCCTCGAAACAGGGGCCCCACGGACCACATGACAATGCGTTGACATAGCTCTTCGGAGGGCTATACTGCGCGGCCCCTGCAGCCTCGGCCGCGCGTAAGCGGTGGGGCGGCAATTTTGTGGGTGTCTATTCCCGAAGCCTTTTGCGCTCGCGGGTGCTCTTTAAAAATCTGGCAGGTAATTTGTGTGGGGACTCGCGTCGATGTGCCTTTGGCGCAAAAGACCGAGTGACCAAGATGTCCAGCAGTAAGTTGGAGCCATTTTGGATTTACTCATCGTTGATGATTCTCGAAATCTTCAAGTGAAGAGTTTGATCCTGGCTCAGATTGAACGCTGGCGGCGTGCCTAACACATGCAAGTCGAGCGGTAACAGGTGTAGCAATACATGCTGACGAGCGGCGAACGGGTGAGTAATGCTTCGGAATCTGCCCAATGGTGGGGAATAACCAGCCGAAAGGTTGGCTAATACCGCATGAGCCCTACGGGGGAAAGCAGGGGATCGTAAGACCTTGCGCCGATGGATGAGCCGAAGTCGGATTAGCTAGTTGGTAGGGTAACGGCCTACCAAGGCGACGATCCGTAGCTGGTCTGAGAGGACGACCAGCCACACTGGGACTGAGACACGGCCCAGACTCCTACGGGAGGCAGCAGTGGGGAATATTGGACAATGGGGGCAACCCTGATCCAGCGACGCCGCGTGTGTGAAGAAGGCCTGC
>DATNKO010000016.1:0-46117 GCA_035603345.1 Steroidobacteraceae bacterium
GGAGAAAGAGGCGGCGTGCTGCTCGGCCTCGGCGGCGAGCTCGTTGTTGCCGCGCGCCCGGAGGGAGTCGGCGATGAGGTGCCACGCGGCCGCCTGCGCGGACGGGTCGCCGGTGGCCAGTTGCAGCGCCTTGCGGCCCATGCCGTCGGCCTGCGCGGCATCGCCCGCACCGAGCTCGACGCGACCGTACTCGATCCACACCAGCGGATTGTCGGGCTCGATCCTCAGCGCCCGCTCGAGGGTGACGCTGGCCTGCCCGTAGTTGCCGGCGCGTGCTTGGTTTTGCGCCTGGCTCACGAGCGCAGTCGCGGCCGCTCCCATGTGAAACTGCCGCGGCGGCGGGGCACCTGGCTGCTCGGGGGGCGGTGCGGGCGCGGGCGTCGCCGGGGGCGGATAGCCGGGCGCGTTTGGCGCACCGCCCTGGGGTGCGGGCGCTCCCGGCGGCGGCGAGGGGAACGGAGCCGGAGCCGCGCAGGCGGCGAGGGTTGCGGCCACGGTCGCGGCTGGCAGCAACAAGCGGCCCCTCCCCGGGGTCCCGGGCTTCGTCGGACTCATCTTCGTCGGTCTCATCAGTGCACCAGGCTCTTGATCCATTGCTGCGCGCGATCGAGGAGTTTACCGACGGGAGTGACGGCTGAGGGAAAGCCGCAGCCGGGTTTGGCCGGAATCTGGGCCCCGGCAGGCACGGCGACCGCCACGCGATCGTCGGAGCAGCCCGGCAGGACCCGCAGGCCCGTCGGGTACTCGATCTCGATTTCGGCCAGTGACTCCGGCATAGGCGCGTTCCAGGAGTTGGTGGCGAGCCCGGCCATGATGTGCGCCCACACCGGCAGCGCGCCCGCGGAGCCGGTGAAGCCGGTCGGCGCGTCGTCGTCGTAGCCAACCCACACCACGGCGAGGTCGCTGCCGGAGAACCCGGCGAACCAGCTGTCGCGATAATCGGATGAGGTGCCGGATTTACCGGCGACCACGAGGTTCGGCGGCAGCAGTGCCTGCGCCGGGCGCCCGGTGCCGTGATCCATCACGTGCACCAGCATGCGGTCGAGCTCATACACGACATCGGGTGCGGCCACCTGCGTCACGTGCATGGGAAACGCCTTTAGCGTCTTGCCATCCGCGCTTACCACCGCGCGCACCGCGCGCAGCGGCGTGTGGAAGCCGCCGTTAGCGAGCCCGTTGAAGAGCTGCGCCGCCTCCATCGGGGTGACGGCGACTGCGCCGAGCAGCATCGCCGGCACCAGCGCCGGTGTCTCGGTGAGGCCGAAGCGCTCGAGCGTCTGCGCCACTTTCGGCACTCCGAGGTCGAGGCCGACGCCAACGGTGGCGAGATTCAGCGACTCGGACAGCGCGCGCACCACCGGCACCGGGCCGTAGGTCTGGCGGGTGAAGTTCTCCGGCCGCCAGTGCGTGCCGTTGACGAGTTTCACGTCGATCGGCTGGTCCTGAACCACGGTGGCGGCGGTGTAGCGGCCGCTCTCGAGCGCGGTGAGATAGATGAAGGGCTTCACCAGCGAGCCCATGGAGCGGCGCGCATCGAGCGCGCGGTCGAAGCCGTCGTAGCCCACGTCGCGCCCGCCGACGACGGCGAGCACATCGCCGCTGTGTGGCGCGGTCACGACCACCGCCCCTTCGAGGTGCGCGTTGGGGTGCCGGCGCGCGCGGTCGAGCTGCGCCAGCTCGCGCTCGAGCGCACTCTCGGCCTGCTCCTGGACGCGCGGCTCGAGGCTGGTGTAAATCGACAGGCCCGCCTCGGTGAGAGCGGCGTCCGGATAGTCGCGGCGCAGCGTGCGGCGCACGAAGTCCAGGTACGCCGGGTAGTAAGCGCCCGAAGGCCGCGCTCCGACCCCGAGCGGCGCCCGCGCCGCAGCGCTCGCATCGGCGGCCGGCACCACGCCCTGGTCGGCGAGGATCTTCAGCACCAGGTTGCGCCGCGCCAGCGCCCGGTCCGGGTGCCGCCGCGGGTCGTAGTACGAGGGGCCGCGCACCACCGCAACCAGCAGCGCCACCTCCGGCAGATCGAGCTCCGAGAGCGGCTTGCCGAAGTAGAACTGGCTCGCGAGTCCGAAGCCATGGATCGCACGGCTGCCGTCCTGGCCGAGGAAGATCTCATTGATATAGGCGTTCATGAGATCGGCCTTGCTGAAGTGCGCGTCGAGCGCCATCGCCATGATCGCCTCGCGCAACTTGCGCGACAGCGTCTGGCGCGAGGAGAGAAAGTAGCTGCGCACCAGCTGCTGGGTCAGGGTGCTGGCGCCCTGCTCGATCTGTCCGGCGCGCGCGTTCACCCACATCGCGCGCAGAATTCCCTCTGGATCGATGCCGTGATGAGTGTCGAACTTGCGGTCCTCGACCGCCTTGAGCGCTGCGGGCAGGAGCGGCGGCACCTCATCGGGCTTCACCACGATCCGATCCTCGCCGTGGATCGGGAAGATGCTGCCGATCAGCAGCGGCTCGAACCGGATCACCGGCAGCTCGTGTCCCTGACTGTCGCGCAGATCCTGCACGCCGCCGGCACCCGTCGTGATGGTGAGCAGCAGCGCATCGCGCTGCTCGTCCGCAAAGTGCGCGGCGCGCAGCGCCACGTCGAGCCGGTCGCCCTGCAGGCGGTAAGTCCCCGGACGATCGGGCAGCGCGACGCGCCGGTAATGCAGCCGCTGCAACTCGTGCTCGAGCGCCGGCTGCGTGAGCGGCAGCCCCGCGTACAGCTCCAGCGGCGCCGCATACACCTGGGCCGGCAGTGTCCAGCGCCGCCCCTCGAACTGCCGCACGACCATGCGGTCGAGGTACAGCACGTACAGCGCGCAGGCGGCGAGCCCCGCGCCCACCAGCAACAGCAGCAGTCGTCTCAGATGAAGAGCTCCGGAGCCGGAGCGCGCAGGTTGTAGTCCGAGCTCATCGCGTGTCCGTACGCCCCGGCATTTGCGATGACGAGCACGTCACCTTCCCGGGTCGCCGGCAGCAGCCGGTCGTGCCCGAGGACATCGGCGCTTTCGCAGATCGGGCCCACGATGTTGACCAGCTCGGTGGCCGGCTCGTCGACGCGGGTGAGATTGGTGATCTCATGATACGAGCCATAGAGTGCCGGACGGATGAGGGAGTTCATTCCGGTGGTCACGCCGACGAAATGCACGCCCCCCTTGGACTTGAGCTGCGTGACGCGGGCGAGCAGCACGCCCGCGGCGGCCACCAGGAACCGCCCCGGCTCGAGCCACACCTCCAGGTGCGGCTGCTCGGCGCGCACCGCCATGAGGAGCGTATCGAGCTTGCGCAGGTCGACAGCGGGCTGGTCGGAACGCTCGGGCACACCGAGGCCGCCGCCGACGTCGATCACCGTGACATCGCCGAGCGCCTGCGCGGCGCCTGCGAGCAGCCGTGCGGTGTGCTCCCAGCTGGTGACGTCGAAGATGCCGCTGCCGACGTGCGCCTGCAGCCCCACGATGCGTGCGCCGGCCGCCTGCGCCAACTTCACCAGCTCTTTCAGGTCCGCGATCGGCACGCCGAACTTCGAGCGCGTGCCGGCGGTGCGCACGTGCGTGTGGTGCCCGCGGCCGACGCCGGTATCGAGGCGCACGAAGATCTCCCGCTCGCGGAACAGCTCCGGCCACGCCGAAAGCGCGTAGGGGTTGTCGACGGTGACACGCAGGCCGCGCTCGAGCGCCCAGGCATACTCCTCGCGCGGGGCGAAGTTGGGCGTATAGAGGATGCGCTGCGGGTCGAGATCGGCAAACAGCTCCAGCGCCCGTTCGGCCTCACCGCGCGAGACACACTCGAGCTCGATGCCCTCGGCACGCAGCGTGCGCAGCAGCTGCGGATGCGGGTTGGCCTTCATCGAGTAATGCACCCGGCCGACCGAGCGCAGCCCGCGCAGTGCGCGCGCGGCCTGACGCGCCATATCGAGGTCGTAGACGAACGCCGCGGGTTGCTCGCCGAGAGCTGCAAGTAACTCCGCGCGCCGCAACCGCCACCACGGCAGCGCGCCGCCGGCCCCCGCGTGCGGCTGCGGGAACAGGTGCTGCCAGCTGGGCCCGAGCACCTCGTCGCCACGCGCCGGCCGGATCAGGAGCTCGTGCAGCTGCTCGACCAGGCGGCTGCCCTGGTTCTCGTCGACGACGAAGGTGAAGTTGAGGTCGTTGGCGGCCTGGCTCACGAGGTGGATCTTCTGCTCCTCGAAGAACTCCAGGGCGCCGCCGAGCTGATGAAGAATGGCGCGGATATTGCGGCCGACGAGGCTCACCGAAGCGCATGGTCCGATCACCTGCACCCGGCACAGGCGCGAGAGGTCCGCAACCAGCTCGGCGACCCGGGTGTTGTTGAGCGTGTTGGCGGCGGGATCGAGCGACACGGTGACGGTCGTCTCGGAAGTGGATACCAGGTCCACCGACATGCCGTGCTGTTTGAACACCTGGAAGGCGTCGGCGAGGAAACCGACCTGGTGCCACATGCCCGGAGAGTCGAGTGAGATGAGCGTGATGCCCTTCTTGGTGCACACCGCTTTCACCTGCGCGCCGCCCTCGCCGCCCTCGGCCGTGAGCACGGTGCCCTCGAGGCCCGGCGCCTGCGTCGCATAGACATGTAACGGGATGCGGTACTGCCGCGCCGGCAGAATGCAGCGCGGGTGCAGGACCTTGGCGCCGCTGGTGGCGATCTCCTGGGCTTCGTCGTAGTGCAGCGCGCGCAGCAGCCGTGCCGTCGGCGTCGTGCGCGGATCCGCGCTGAACATGCCCGGCACGTCGGTCCAGATCTCCAGCCGCTGCGCCCGCAGCTTCGCGGCCAGGTAGGCGGCGGAGGTGTCCGAGCCGCCGCGCCCGAGGAGCACGGTGTTGCCCTGCTCGTCGCTCGCGATGAAGCCCTGGGTCACGACCAGTGATGCGAGGCCCGAGAGCCGCTCCTCGAGCACCGCGTCGGGCTCGAAGCTGCACTCCGCGGCCAGCATGTGTGCGCGCGCGCCGCCGGCCTGCCGCGCGTCGGCGCGCAGCATGCCGCGCGCGTCCGCCCAGCTGACCTCGAGGCCGCGCGCGGCGAGAAAGCTCGCGCCGATCCGGGTCGCCATCAGCTCGCCCATGGCGAGCACGCGTGCCCGCGTGCGATCGCTGACCTCACGTACCAGGGCGATGCCCGCGGCGATCTCACGCAGCTCTGCGAGGTGCCGCTCGACCTCCTCGCCGGGGGGTACGCCGATCTCGGCCGACAGGCGGCGGTGGCGCTCCTCGATGGCGCGCAGCTCCTCCTCGTGCCCCTGACCGACGGCGGCGTCGAGCAGCCTCTCCAGGCTGTCGGTGATCCCCGTGAGGGCCGAGTGAACGATCAGGACCCGCGCCCCGGTGCGCAACCGTTCGGTCGCAACCCGCTCGATGTTCAGCCAGTTGGCGAGAGTGGAAACGCTCGTGCCGCCGAATTTAAGGACGATCCAGGCGGACGGCGGACGGGTCACTGCGGATGCTCCTGCCGGCAAACAGGCACTTCGGGAAGTGGATCGAGGCTGACGTGTGGCGCGTAGCTTCGGAGCCGGCCCTTCGGGCCCGCGCCGGGGGCCTCACATCTCGTCGTCGAAGTCCTTGAGATCCTTTTCGAGCTTCTTGTCCGCCAACACTTCTTCCAGGCGGCTCCATGCCGCCTTGCCGCGCTTGCCCTGATTGCGCACGCGCCGGTCCACCCGATCCAGCAGCCGGTCATAATCGGTGCCGTCCTCGGGGGGAGTCGTCAGGAATTCCTCGTCGAGGTCGAATCCCTCGTTGTCTCGTTCCGACATCTGACGGTTCAAATCCTGAATTAATTCAATAACTAAGGTGCCGGTACGGCACGGAACAAGGCTGCGAACTATAACGAATTCGCGCCATTGTTCAACTTTTGGCCAAGTTGGGGGCAGAAGTTCCCCAAGGCAAGGCGCTCAGGCTTGGCTGGTGCGATCGCGGACTACGACGGGGGCGCCCCGGCTCAGCCCGAGGCCCTCGGCCGCGCTCTGCTCCGCGCGGGCGATCTCGACGACCCCGAAGGAGTTGATGAGCGCCAGGTACTCCCCCGGGCGCGTATCGCCGTAAGTACGCAGCAGCGGGAACGCATGGTTACCGGCGTGCGCGAGCGGCATGCGGAAGCGTTCGAGCAGCGTCCCGTCAATGTTGGTGATCAGGTTGCCGAAGTGATCGATGGTGATGACGACGCCCGAGACGCTGGCCGCCTCGACCGCCGGGTCCTCAACCCACGACGGCACCAGCGACTCGACGGTCTCGCCGAGATCGGCGGGCGCACAGCGGCCCGCGGCGAGCTCGGCTGCGATGGGCGCGAAGATGTCGCGGCCGTGAAAGGTCGCGCTCGCGTGCGTGATGCCCAGGCGCGCCAGCCCCGCGGGCGTCAGGCGCACCAGTGCGACGTCACGGCTGCGGCTCGCCACCGGGGCCAACAGGCCGTTGTCGGGCGCAACGAAGAAGTGTCCGTCGGCGAGCGCCACGATGATGTCGCGCGAGGTGCCGACCCCGGGGTCGACGACCGCCACGTGCACGGTGCCCGGCGGAAAGTAACTGAACGCGCGCGCCAGCCAGAAGCCAGCCTCCGCCGGCCAGTGCACCACGATCTCGTGTGTCAGGTCGATGATGCGGGCCGCGGGAAACCGCGTCAGGATCCGCCCCTTCATGACGCCGACGAACGGTCCCTGGTGTCCGAAATCCGTCGTGATGGTGATGACGCCCGAGGGCGTCGCGACGCTCATCGCCCCATCACACGACCGCGTCCGGCCAGCCCGTGGCTGCCTTCGGCGCACCCGCGGCAGCGGTCAGTGTAGGGCACGGCCGCGAGCCGCTCGGGCTCGATGTCACCGCCGCACACTGAGCAGGTGTTGTAGCGGCCCTGCTCCAGGCGGCGCAACGCCGCCTGCACCTGCTGCAGTTCCGCCTGCGCCGAGTGCGAGATGGCGCCCAGCACGTCGTCGTTCTCGCGCTGTGTCACCTGCTCGGCGAAGTCCGCCGACAGCGGGTCGGTCTCGTGACGCAGGTCAGCGCTGGCGTCGCTCGCCCGCTGGCGCAGCTCGTCGCGCCGCTTGAGCAGCCTCTCGCGTACCAATTGGATATCCACGTGGATCTCCGGGCACCCCGGGGCAGTAAGGTTGATCCCCGGGCCGTATCAGGTTGATTGAGTGGCGTGGCGCCGCTGCTCGAGCCACGCCTGCAGGCGATCGAAGGGCTCGATGAACTTGGCGACGCCCTCGCGCTCGAGCTGCATCGCAACCGCCTCGAGATCGATGTCCAGCCGCTCGAACGACTCGCGGGCGTCACTCCCCTCGGCGATGTGCCGCTCGAGACGCAGCTCAGGCCGGCCCAGGCGCCGGTAGGCATTCAGTGTCTCGAGCGGCATGGTGTTGACAGTGCGCGGCACGACCAACTCCTCGACGTACTTGACCGGACTATAGGCCGGATCCTTCGCCGAGGTGGAGGCCCACAGCAGGCGCTGCGGTTTCGCGCCCTGTGCGGCCAGCGCCTGCCACTGCGGAGTCGCGCGAAGCTCCTCGAAGATCTCGTAGGCACGGCAGGCGCTCGCGAGCGCCGCCTTGCCGCGGAGTTGGCGCGCGGCGGCCTGGCCTTTGCCGGCGAGCGCGTCGAGGAGCTTGTCGACCGCGGTGTCGATACGACTGAGGAAGAAGCTCGCCACTGAGGCGACCGAGCCGAGCGGCTGGCCGGCCCGGGCTCGGGCGGTCAGCCCGTCGAGGTAGGCGCGTGCCACGGCACGATAGCGCTCCGGGGAGAACAGCAGCGTCACGTTGACGTTGATACCCGAGGCAATGAGATCGCGGATCACCGGTACACCGGCCTCGGTGCCGGGGATCTTGATGAGCGCATTCGGCAGCTCGAGCCGCTGCCACAACCGGCGCGCTTCGCTGAGGCTGCCCGCGGGGTCATAGGCGAGGTGCGGCGACACTTCGAGGCTCACGAAACCGTCGCCGCCGCCACTCTGGTCGTATTGCGGACGCAAGAGACCCGCGGCGGCGCGCACATCGTGGATGGCCAGCTCCTCGTAGAGCGCAGTGGCCGAGGACACCTTTGGCAGCAGCTGCGCAATCGGCTGCGCGTACTGCGGGTCAGTCATCATCGAGTGAGCGAAGATCGCCGGATTGGAGGTGACCCCGGCGACGCCGTCCTCGCGGATAAGGCGTGCGAGGCTGCCGTCCTCGAGCATGGCGCGGCCGAGGTCGTCCAGCCAGACACTCTCGCCGAGACGGCGCAGCTCCAGCAGCGGGTTGGGTGCGGGTGAGCTCATTGCATGCGTCCCCGCGCGAGAGTAGCGCAGCTCACAGCATGAGTCTCGCGGTTTCGGTGCGGATATGCGTAAATCCCCCGTGTAAGGGCGCTACAGGAGTCACCGACATGACCGAGGTCCAGAATGGCGGGACATTGACCGAGGAGCTGCGCACGCTGGTGAGCGATGCCGAGGCGCTGTTACGCGCCGGCACGGACACGGCGAGCGCGCACGCGCGCGAGCGCATCCAGGCGACGCTGCAGGAGCTGCGCGGGCGTCTTTCCGCGCTCGAGGAGCAGGTGGGCACGCGGGCACGCGAGGTGGACACCTACGTGCACGACAACCCCTGGCGGGCGGTGGCAGTCGCGGGCGGGGTGGCGCTGCTGCTCGGGCTCATGTTGGGCCGCAGGGGATGAGCGAGCCGGCCGCGTCCACGGGCGCGGACCAGGAGCCCGGGCGGGAGGGCCACGCACTGCGTGACCTCCTGACCACGGGGCTCGACGCCTTCCGCACGCGGCTGGATCTTGCCGCAGTCGAGCTCGAGCTTCACCTGTTGGCGCTGGCGCGCATGCTGGTGTGGGCGGTTGCCGCGATCGTCTGCGGGCTGCTCGCCCTCGCTTTCGGCGTGACAGCGATGATCGCCGCGCTCTGGGATACGCACCGGTCGCTCGGCCTGATCGTCGGCACTGTGTTGTTCATCGCGCTCGCCGTGACGTTCGGCCTGGTCGGCCTGCGCGTCTACCGCGGCCAGACCGGCATCCTCAGCGGCTCCCTCGAGCAGCTCGACGAGGACTACAAGAGCGTGGGCGCCGGGCAATGAGTCGGCGCACCGAGCTCGAGGCGCGCCGCCGCGTGCTGCTGGCCCGCTGCGACGTGCAGCGCGCCGTGCTCGCGCGGGAGATCGCCGAGCTGCGCTCCGCGGGTGTGCTCGGTCTGCTGTCGCTCGGTGGGACGCCCGGACGTGCCGGGCGCGACGCGGCGCACCATCCGCTCGCCTGGGCACTCGCGATCGGAGGAATCCTGCTGTTCGGTCGCACGCGCGAGGCGCTGAAGATTTTCGTGTGGGCGCGTGCCGCGCTCGCCGTGGCCTCGCGCGTGGCGCAGGTCGTGCGTCTCGTGCAGCACATTCGAGCGCCGAGCGCGCGCGGCGAGCCGAAGCCCGACAAGGCACCAACGCGCACGCCCCGTGAGCCGGCTGCGCGCGCCCGCTCCGTGTCCGGTTGAGGCCGGGCTAAGTCCCGGTCAGGGCCGGGCGATCAACGCCGCACCGGAGCGGACGGAGTCTGCGCAGCGGCACTCTGCGTGGTGCCCTCCTGCGTGTCGGCTGCGAGGCCGACGACCGTGGGAATGCCGCTGGCCGCGGTAAGCGTCGCGCGCGCCAGGTCCCAGTTGATGGCGGCCGTGTCGTCCCCGAGCGCCTTGCCGAGGAGCTTCGAGAGCAACTCGAGATCCGGGTTCTCGACGCTCTGACCTTCGTCGTCCACCGGCGGATGCGCCTCGACCAGCAGCTGACCATCGACCCACGCCACCTTGACCGGGTCATTGATGAGCCACACCTTGGTGCCCACCGGGATCAGCGGGAAGAGCGCCGCCACGTCCTCGGGGTACATGCGGATGCAGCCGTGCGTCACCGACATGCCGACTGCGATCGGGTTGTTGGTGCCATGGATCATGTACTCGCCGTTGCCTGCGGCGAGCCGCAGCGCGTAGTCGCCCAGCGGGTTGTCCGGTCCCGCTGGCACGACCGTGGGGATCGGATCACCGTTCTCGGCGTGCTCCTTGCGGATGGACTTCGGCGGATACCAGGCCGGGTGTCTGATCCTGGCTATGACGCGTGTCTCCCCGATCGGAGTGCGCCAGTCCATCTTGCCGATGCCGACCGGATAGGTGATGACCACCGCCGCCTCGCCTTTGCGGGGCGGCGGGTAGTAGTACAGCCGGTGCTCCGGCAGATTCACGACGATGCCTTCGTGCGGACCGGGCGGCAGGATGCGACGGCCGGGGAGCACCACCTGCTTGTCGGCGCCGGGGATCCACACGTCGAGCCCGGGATTGGCGCGGATGATCTCGTAGTAGCCGAGGCTGTAGTGATGAGCGAGGTCGGGGAGACTGTCGGCATACACGGTGGTGACGGTCGTGTTCTCGCCGACGACCGGTGTGCCGTCCTTCGGCAGTGTGTCGATCTCCGCGACCGCAGGCGCGGCGCACAGCACCAGAGCGAGGCCCAGAGCAGGCAGTCCCAGGTATCTCAATGTTGCTTCCCTAAACAGAATGTATCCCTTTGATTTGACAGTATCATCGGTTCGACGAAATCGAGGGCTCCCGGTCCGAAGCCAGAGCTCCATTGTAGAGGATTCCATTACCATCGCGCGCGGTGAATCCGGGCCGCAAACTTCCCCGCGCCTTCTTCGCCCGCAGTGCGCTGGTCGTGGCGCGCGAGCTCATTGGCGCGCACCTGGTTCACGACGACGGCAAGCGCGTACGCAGCGGTCGCATCGTCGAGACCGAGGCGTATCTCGGTCCCGCCGATCTGGCGGCGCACTCCTCGCGCGGGCGCACCGCGCGCACCGAGGTGATGTTCGGGCCGCCGGGCCATGCCTACGTCTACTTCATCTACGGTATCTGGAATTGTCTGAACGTCGTGACCGCACGCGTGGGAGTGCCGCATGCGGTATTGCTGCGGGCACTGGAGCCGCTCGAGGGGCTCAGCGAGCGCACCTCGGGACCCGGACTGCTCTGCCGGGCCATGCGCATCGACCGGCGGCTCAATGGCGCGGATCTGCTGGGCGAAGAGTTGTGGCTCGAGCGTCCGACGAAGCGGCAGCTGCTGCGCATCGGGCGCAGCCCGCGAATCGGCGTCGAGTACGCGGGCGAGTGGGCGGCGCGGCCGTGGCGGTTCTTCGACCGCGCTTCGTGCTACGTTTCCACCGTCCGAAGGAGGCCGAACTGAATGTCCACGCGCAGCCCTGCCCTGATAACCGCCCTGTCCGCGCTGGCCGCGACGCTGCTCATCGCCTCCGGACCCGCCGCCGCCCAGGCGGTCGAGGGCAAAGACTACCGAACACTCGACCCGCCGCAGCCGACAACCGCCGCGCCCGGGAAGATCGAAGTCATCGAGTTCTTTTCCTACGGTTGTCCGCATTGCAACGAGTTCTACCCGCTGCTGAGTGCGTGGCTCGCCAAACAACCCAAGGACGTGGTGCTCAGGCGTGTGCCGGTCGGCTTCGGGCGGCCGCAGTGGATCAATCTGGCGCGCGCCTACTACGCCCTGGTCGCGACCGGCGAGCTCGAGCAGCTGGACGGCGCGCTGTTTCGCGCCATCCACGAGGAGCACCTGGAGCTTTACGATCTCGGGAGCCTCGCCGCCTGGGTCGGCAAGCATGGTGGCAACGCCGACCAGTTCACCAACGCCTACACCTCCTTCGGCGTCAACAACCAGACGGTGCAGGCCGATAAGATGGTCGAGGATTACAAGGTCACCGGAATCCCCACGCTCGCGGTCAACGGCCGCTACGTGGTACTGGGCGCGGAATCCGCCGCCGATGAGCACGCCGCCTTCCTCGAGCTGCTCACAACCGCCGACAAGGTGATCGCGATGGCGCGCGCCCGGATGCCTGCCGCACATCCGGCGCCGGCCAGCCACCACTGATATCGCTCAAGGGTCGGCCGCGCGGGTGAGCTCGAGCAGCCGGCTGCCCTCCGGCACCCGGTCGCCGCGGGCAAAATGCAGCGTACCGACGGTACCGGCGTAGGGGGCGGCGATGGTGTGCTCCATCTTCATCGCCTCGATGACCATGAGGGTATCGCCGGCGGCGACCTGCTGGCCAACCGTGACGGATACCGCCACGACCACGCCCGGGAGCGGCGTCGTCAGGCCGCCGGCGGCGACCGCGGCGGAGAACTCACGCGTGCGCGGGTCCTCGATGACGAGCTCGTAGTGCACGTCGTCCTGCCACAGATGCACGCGCTCGCCGTGGGCGAACCAGCGAGCCTGGCACCTGGTGTCATCGAGCCGCGCGGCGCAGCTGCCGGCCCTCGCCCCGCTCCCCGCGGACTCCCCGCCCGTGACGTCGGGCGAGATCTCCACATCCGCGAGGCGCGTGCTCCCCTGCCCGTCGATGCTCGCCGCCACCGGCCGACCCTGGCGGAAGGTCAGCTCCACCGCATGCGGCGTACCCCGCCAGGACAGCGGGTAGGTGACGACCGCCGGAAGATTCGGCGTGAACCCGTCGCACAGCGCCCACGGGCTCATCGCGGCTGCGACCGCGGCGCCGGCCGTCGCATGAGCGGCGAGCGCGGCGAGAATCAGCGCCCCGGGCGCGAGTGCCGCGGGCGCGGCGAACGCAGCACCGCCGCGGTCGATGAGCGCGATGTCATGTCGCACCGCGAGGAACTCCGCCGAGCGCAGCACGCGGGCCAGCCAGCGCTCGTTGCTCGCCACGCCCGCGCAGCGCGTCGCATCGAGCGCCGCGGCGAGCTGCCGCGCGGCCTCCGCGCGCGCCGGCGCCCAGGCGATGATCTTGCCGAGGAGCGAGTCGTAGCTGTCGGGCACGCTGTCGCCGCTGGCAAAGCCCGCATCGACGCGCACTGACTCGATCGCCGGCCACTCGAGCAGCGCCAGCCGCCCGGCGCTCGGCAGGAAGCCGCGCTGCGGATCCTCCGCGCAGACCCGCGCCTCGATCGCGTGACCGTCGCAGCGCACCTGCTCCTGCGTGAGCGGCAGGGGCTCGCCGGATGCGACCCGCAGCTGCCACTCCACCAGGTCGAGCCCGGTCACCGCCTCGGTCACGGTGTGCTCGACCTGCAGCCGCGTGTTCATCTCCATGAAGTAGAACGCGGCGCCGTCGTAGAGAAACTCCACCGTGCCTGCGCTCACGTAGCCGATCTCGCGCGCCACCACCAACGCTGCCGCGCGCAGGCGCGCTCGCAGGTCCTCGGGCAGCGCCGGCGCCGGCGCCTCCTCGATGAGCTTCTGGTGGCGGCGCTGGATCGAGCAGTCACGGTCCCCGAGGTGCACGCAGTTACCGTGCGCGTCGGCAAATACCTGGACCTCGACGTGCCGCGGCGCCGGCAGGTAGCGCTCGATGAGCAGCGCCCCGTCGCCGAAGGCGCTCTCGGCCAGGCGCCGCGCGGCGGCCAGCGCCGCGGGCAGCTCGCGCTCCTCGCGCACGATCTGCATACCCTTGCCGCCACCGCCGGCGGCCGGCTTGATGATGAGCGGCAGGCCCGCCGCACGGGCCGCGCGCTCGAGGTGCGGCAGGTCCTGCGCCTCGCCCGCGTATCCGGGCAGCACCGGCACCCCGGCGGCGCTCATGCGGGTCTTGGCGAGGATCTTCGAGCTCATGGCGCGGATCGCCGCCGCCGGCGGCCCGACGAAGATCAGGCCCGCATCCGCACAGGCCTGCGCGAAGGCGGCGTTCTCGGAGAGAAAGCCGTAGCCCGGATGGATCGCATCGGCACCGCTCGAGCGCGCCGCCGCGATGATGTTGCCGATGTTGAGATAACTGTCGCGCGGCGCGGCCGGCCCGATGCGTACCGCGAGGTCGGCGAGCTGCGTGTGGCGCGCGCTCGCGTCCGCATCGGAAAACACCGCGACGGTGCGGATGCCCAACCGCCGGGCGGTGCGCAAGATGCGGCAGGCGATCTCGCCGCGGTTCGCAACCAGGAGCGTGCGGATCACTTAAGGTCCCTCACCCCGCCTACATCCGGTAGATGGCGACGCGCGTCGTCTCGAGCGGCGCCTGGCGCACGGCGGCGAGTGACAGCGCGAGCACGCGACGCGTGTCCTGCGGGTCGATCACGCCGTCGTCCCAGAGCCGCGCCGAGGAATAGTACGGGTGGCCCTGGCGCTCGTACTGCTCGCGAACCGGGGTCTTGAAGGCCTCCTCGTCCGCCGCCGGCCACTCGCGGCCGGCGCGCTCGAGCTGCTCGCGCTTGACGGTCGCGAGCACGCTCGCCGCCTGCTCCCCGCCCATGACCGAGATGCGTGCGTTCGGCCACTGGAACAGCAGCCGCGGCGAATACGCGCGGCCGCACATGGCGTAGTTGCCCGCCCCGTAGCTGCCGCCAATGATGACCGAGAGCTTCGGTACCGCGGCGCAGGCCACCGCGGTGACGAGCTTGGCGCCGTCCTTGGCGATGCCGCCGGCCTCGGCGCGCCGCCCGACCATGAAGCCGGTGATGTTCTGCAGGAACAGCAGCGGAATCTCCTCGCGCACGCACAGCTCGATGAAGTGCGTGCCCTTGAGCGCGCTCTCCGAGAACAGCACGCCGTTGTTGGCGAGGATGCCGACCGGGTAGCCGGCGAGGTGCGCGAAGCCGCAGATCAGCGTCGTGGCGTACAGCTGCTTGAACTCCTCGAGCTCGGAGTCGTCGACCAGACGGGCGATCACCTCGCGCACGTCGTAGGGCTTGCGGAGGCTCGCGGGCACGACGCCGTAAAGCTCGGCCGGATCGTAGTGCGGAGCGCGCGGCGCGCGCGGTGGCGCGCCGGAAGTTGCCGGCTTCAACCGCGCGACGATGCGGCGCGCGATGGCGAGCGCATGCGTGTCGTTCTCGGCGTAGTGGTCGCAGACGCCGGATTCGCGGCAGTGCACCTCGGCCCCGCCGAGCGTCTCCGCATCGATGTCCTCGCCGGTTGCCGCCTTGACCAGCGGCGGGCCGCCGAGGAATACCCGCCCCTGGTTGCGCACGATCACGTTCTCATCGGACATTGCCGGCACGTAGGCGCCGCCCGCGGTGCATGAGCCGTGCACCACCGAGATCTGCGCGATGCCCTGAGCCGAGAGCGTCGCCTGGTTGTAGAAGATGCGTCCGAAGTGCTCGCGGTCCGGGAACACCTCGTCCTGCGCCGGCAGGAACGCGCCGCCGCTTTCCACCAGGTACACGCACGGCAGATGGTTCTCGCGCGCAATCTCCTGGGCGCGCAGGTGCTTCTTGACCGTGATCGGATAGTAGGTGCCGGCCTTGACGGTCGGATCGTTGGCGACGATCACGCACTCGCGCCCCGCCACCCGCCCGATCCCGGTGACCAGCGCTGCGCAGGCGATGTCCCCGCCGTACATGCCGTGGGCGGCGAGCTGCGAGAGCTCGAGGAACGGGCTCCCGGTGTCGAGCAGCACCCGGATTCGCTCGCGCGCGGTGAGCTTGCCGGCGGCCCGGTGCCGGTCGGTGGCTGCCTGTGAGCCGCCCCGGGCCGCACGGCCGACCTCGAGGCGCAGCTCCTCGCTCAAGGCGCGCATGGCGGCCTGGTTGTCGCGGTACTCGGCGGAGTTGAGGTCGACCCGGGTGATGATGCGGGGCATGGCCCTTGCCACGGTCGGTGAATTGTCCGACAATCATACGATTCAACCTCAGGAAAAGGCAAGCGGCATGAGCACGCTCAACTGCACCGACAGTGACTTCGGGCTGGGCACCGAGCTCGAGGAGATCCGCCAGCAGGTGCGGCGCTTCGCCGCCGCCGAGATCGCGCCGCGCGCGGCCGACATCGACCGCAGCAACGAGTTTCCGCGCGACTTGTGGCCGAAACTCGGCGCCCAGGGGCTGCTCGGCATCACCGTGCCCGAGAGCCATGGCGGTGCCGGCCTCGGCTACCTCGCCCATGTGATCGTCATGGAGGAGATCTCGCGCGCCTCGGGTGCCGTGGGCCTGTCGTACGGGGCGCATTCCAACCTGTGCATGAACCAGCTGCGCCTGAACGGCAGCGAGGCGCAGTGCGCGCGCTACCTGCCCAAGCTCGTCTCCGGCAAGCACGTCGGCGCGCTGGCAATGTCCGAGCCCGGGGCGGGCTCGGACGTGGTGTCGATGCAGCTGCGCGCCGAGCGCCGCGGCGATGGCTACCTGCTCAACGGCCGCAAGATGTGGATCACCAACGGCCCGGACGCGGACGTGTTCCTGGTGTACGCCAAGACCGACCCGGCGGCCGGTCCGCGCGGCATCAGCACCTTCATCGTCGAGCGCGGCGCGCGCGGGTTCAGCACCGCGCAGAAGCTCGACAAGCTCGGCATGCGCGGCTCGGGCACCTGCGAGCTGGTGTTCGACGACTGTCGGGTGCCGGCGGAGAGCCTGCTGGGCGTGGAGAATGGCGGGGTGCGGGTGCTCATGAGCGGCCTCGACTACGAGCGCGTGGTGCTCGCCGGCGGCTCGCTCGGGCTCATGGCGGCGGCGCTCGACGTGGTGCTGCCCTACATCCGCGAGCGACGGCAGTTCGGACAGCCGGTCGGCACCTTCGAGCTGATGCAGGGCAAGATCGCCGACATGTATGCCGCGCTCAACGCCTCGCGTGCCTACGTGTACGCGGTGGCGCGGGCCTGCGATGCGCGCACGGTGCGGCGCCGGGATGCGGCCAGCTGCATCCTGTTCGCCGCCGAGCGCGCCACGCACGCCGCGCTCGAGGCCATCCAGGCGCTCGGCGGCAACGGCTACATCAACGACTACGCCGCCGGCCGGCTGCTGCGCGACGCGAAGCTCTACGAGATCGGCGCCGGGACGCAGGAAATTCGCCGCATGCTGATCGGACGGGAGTTATTCGAGGCTGCGGCGTGAGCGTCGAGTTCGCCCCGCTCACCATCGAGCCCGCCTACCGCAAGGTGGCGGCCGCCATCGGCGCGCGCATCCTGTCGCGCGAGCTGCGCGAGGGCGAGCGGCTGCCGTCGGAGACCGAGCTCGCGCGGCAGTTCAAGGTCAACCGCTCGACCGTGCGCGAGGCGCTGCGCGAGCTCGAGAGCCGCGGACTGGTGCAGCGCCGCACCGGCTCGAAGCTCATGTCGGTGAGCCGACCGCAGCAGGGCGCGGTCGCCGCGGGAGTCAGCCATGCACTCATGCTGCACGACGTCACAGTGCGCGACTTGTGGGAGGCACTGACCATCCTCGAGCCACCGATCGCGGCGGGCGCCGCGCGCCGCCGCACCGACGCGGATCTCGCCCGCCTGATCACAGCGGTCGAGGCGTTCGTGGCCGCCCGCGCCGACACCGAGGAGGCGGTGCGCCTGACCGCCGGGGTGTTCCGCTGCTTGGGTGCCGCGACGCACAACCCGGTGCTCGGGCTCGCGCAGGAGCCGTTGCTGCAGCTGCTCGAGCCCTCGCTCCGGGTCATGATCGACGAGGTGCCGCAGGCGCGCACGCGCATAGCCACGGCGCACCGCCGGCTGCTGGAGGCCCTGCAGGCCCGCGATGCCGACGCAGCTCAGCAGTGGATGGCGCGGCATATCCGCGACTTCAGGAAGGGCTACGAGATCGCGGGAATCGACCTCGAAGTCCGCGTTGAAACCTGACGTACGTCACAAACTCTCCCCCTTGCCGGGGCGTCCCGCACCCCCATAACACAGCGGCAAGGGGCGGCGCCCGGGTGCCAAGCCCTTCACACCGCTGCCTTATGACAGCAGGTATGCTCCGGCCCGCGCTTGCTGCCCAACACGGGAGTCGTCCGATGGTCACGCTGTTCGTCCTGCTGTTCCTGATCCTTGCCCTCGGCGGCTATCTCATCGGGACCTACAACGGTCTGGTGCAGGTGCGGGCGGGGGTCAAGCTCGCCTGGTCCAACATCGACGTGCTGCTGGTGCAGCGCCACGACGAGCTGCCGAAGCTGGTCGAGGTCTGCAAGCAGTACATGCAGTACGAGCCCGGCGCGCTCGAGCGCGTGATGCGCGCCCGCGCGGGCGTGGATGCCGCACGCAGCTCCGGCAACGTCGCCTCGGTAGGGACTGCGGAGCGCGAGCTGCGCGCGGGGCTCACGGGGCTCTACGCCGTCGCCGAGAACTATCCCGACCTCAAGGCGAGCGAGCCGTTTCGCCACCTGCAGGAACGCATCAGCGGCCTCGAGACCGCCATCGCCGACCGGCGCGAGGTCTACAACGACGCGGTCAACACCAACAACGTGCGTATTGCGACCTTCCCGGGAAATTTCGTCGCCGGCATGGGCAATTTCCCCGAGGCGCACCTGCTCGAGTTCCAGTCCGACGAGAGGTCGGACGTGAACCTGAAAGCGGCGTTCTCGACCTGAGCCGCCGCTCGAACTGCGCGCGGCCCGCACGTGCGCCCTCGGGCATGGCTCGTGTGACGGTATGCCGGTAACCGCCCAGACCGTTCAGCACTATCAGATCCTCGCCGCGGTCGCGGGCGCGTTTGCGCTATTCGGCCTTTACGGGTTCTTCGCCCGGCTGCGCCGCGATCGCGCGGTCGCCGATACGCCACTGGTACATCTGCGCTCGTGTGCCCAGGGGTACGTGAAAGTGGTCGGCCAGGCACTGTCGCCCTCGCCCACCCCCACTGACGCGCCGCTCAGCGGCAGGCCGTGTGTGTGGTGGGACTTCAAAGTGGCCGAGCAGCGCACCGACTCGAAGGGCCGGCACGAGTGGCACAACGTCGAACAGGCAACCAGCGTCGAGCCCTTCGTGCTTGCGGACCAGGACGCGCAGTGCCTCGTGGGCCCGGTGCAGGCGGAGGTAACGCCCACGGTCCACAACGTCTGGTACGGGAACTCCTCCCGCCCCATGCGAGCCCCGCCGCCGGTCAACACGGCGCTGTTCGCCGCGGGCGGTTTCCGCTACACCGAGCAGCTCGTCGGGGTGGGCGCGCAGCTGTGCGTCGTGGGCGAGTTCCGCTCGCACTCGGAGACCGGCGACCTCGGCGCCGCGATCGCCGCCAAGCTGCACGAATGGAAAAATGATCAGAAGACGCTGCTGGCGCGCTTCGACGCCGACCACGACGGCACACTCAGCGCCGCCGAGTGGGAAACCGCGCGCGCGGCCGCGGCCAAGGAATGCGAAGCGCAGAACCTGCAGGCCAACATCGCCCGCATCAGCGTCATCTCCAAGCCCACCGACGGCCGGCCGTTCCTGATCGCACCCCTGAGTCCCGATAAGCTCGAGCGGCGCGAGCGATACCGCGCCTGGCTCTACTTCGCGTTCGGGCTCGTGTGCGTGGTGGTGTGCGCCTGGGCGCTGACCCAGGCACTCTCATAACAGCCGCTTCTGAATCAATAGCCCCAAAGTAAGAGGCGCGCGCCGCGGCGCACGCTAAACTTCGTGGCGTTGTCCTGCGCCACGGAGGCTCGAGGGTCTTGGCGACGATCGGCACCGAACGGGTGCTCGCGGTCCAGCACTGGACCGACACCCAGTTCAGCTTCACCACCACGCGTGATCGCGGGCTGCGTTTCAGCAACGGGCAGTTCGTGATGCTCGGGCTCGCCCTCGGCGAGCGGCGACTCATGCGCGCCTACAGCATCGCGAGCGCGAATCACGAGGAGCACCTGGAGTTCCTCAGCATCAAGGTGCCGGACGGGCCGCTGACCTCGCGCCTGCAGCACATCGCGGCAGGCGACGAGCTGCTGGTGAGCCGCAAGCCGACCGGGACCCTGCTCCTCGATGACCTCAAGCCCGGGCGGCGGCTCTACCTGCTCTCCACCGGCACCGGCGCCGCGCCTTTCCTCAGCCTCATCAGCGACCCCGAGGTCTACGCGCGCTTCGAACAGATCGTGCTGGTGCACGGGGTGCGCTGGGCACGCGAGAACGCCGTCGTCCGCCATCGCATCGAGCGGCTGCGCGGGCACGAGCTGCTCGGCGCCGAGGTGCGGGCGCAGCTGCGCTACTACCCCACCGTGACCCGCGAGCCCTACGTCAATCGCGGCCGGCTGCCGGCCCTCATCGAGTCAGGACGGCTGTGCCGCGATCTCGAGCTCCCTGAGCTCGACGCCGCGAGCGACCGGGTCATGGTGTGCGGCAGTCCCGCCATGCTCACCGACACCGCGGCGCTCCTCGATGCCCGCGGGTTCGTGATTTCCCCGCACGTCGGCGAACCGGGTGACTACGTCATCGAGCGCGCCTTCGTCAGCCGCTAGCACAGGGCGCCAAAGTCACGCCTTTGGCGCCCGGCAGCGAAGCTGATGTCCGAAAAATCGCCGCAGGCCGCCGTAGGCGATTTTTCCCATCGACTAGTGGCCACCCTCGACTAGCAGCCCCGCATCGCCGAGCGCCTCGGCGAGTTGCGCCTCGATGCGCACGGCCTCGGGCCGCGCAACGCGCTGCAGGTGCAGCGTCGGCCCAGTGAGCACCTCGAGGCCCCGCTTGAGCACGCTGCCGGCGGCACGGATGCCCGCCTTGTGCTGATCGAAGCGTTGCGCCGGGCTGTAGCGGCTCATGCCGACGTACACGCCGTACGGGCCGCGCCTGCGGTCCGAGCAGTCGAGCAGGATGAGATAGAGGTTGCAGCGGCCGGTGCGCGCGGCCTTGAAGCCGAGCGCGACCTCGTAGGCGACCGGCAGCCACTCGATGTAGCGCATCGGCAGCCAGTCCGGCACCGAGGCGCCGGCCCGCCGCCACAGTGCCGCGAGCGCCGCCTCGATGTTGGCAGCGAACTCGCCTCGGCACCACAGCTCGTGAATGCAGTGCGCCCCGGCCGCCCCATCGCCGGCGCGCAGCGCCGCCTCGAGACAGCCACGCACCGCGGCGAGCGCCAGCGGCGCGAGCGGCCGTACTGCGGGGGCGAGCGATGCGTCGAAGTCCGTGGCCGCGCGAGCGGCGGTGGACCCGGCAGCGCGCCGCCGCGTCACGTCGCGGCCGGCAGCGGCACGCGGGCGCTGACGCGGGCCGACACGAGCCACACGGCCCCCGAAACCGCGACCGCCGCCGGCACGATGAGCACCGCCTGCCCGAGCGAGCTCAGGTCCGACAGGTAGCCGATGAGCAGCGGCGAGGGAACGTCCCCGAGCAGATGGATGGCGAACATGCTGAGCGCGACAGCGGATGCGCGCTCGAGCGGGGAGACGATGTTGACGATCACCGCGTTGATGGGTCCGGTCGACATGAACAGCAGCAGCTCCGCCGCGATCACACCCGCGAAATAACCCGCGGGTGTGGGTGCCGTCAGCGCCAGCAGCGCGCACGGCGCGGCGAGCAGCGTGACGACTCCCGAGAACCACAGATACGCCTGGCGCGAGTAGCGCAGCAGGTAGTCCCCGAGCCAGCCGCCCACGAAGGTGCCGACGAATCCCGTCACGATGACGATCTCGCCGAAGTCGGTGGTGGCGCTCGCCACCGACACGTGGCGCACGCGCTCGAGGAAGGTCGGCATCCAGAAGGCGAGCCCCCCGAGCCCGAAGGTGTAGGCGGCGTAGCCGAGCACGACCAGCATGTAGGGCCCGCGCCGCAGCAGGCTCACATAGATCGCCACCGGGCCTGAGCCCTGCCCTGCGTGCCTCATGGCCCACGGGTTGGCCGCTCCCGGGGCATCCTGAGTGCCGCGCGGCGGGTCCGGCAGCCGCAGCACCGAGGCCGCGAGCAGCATCCCGGGGAGCCCGGCGACCATGAACGCCGCGCGCCAGCCGAAGTGCGCGCTGACCTGACCCCCGACGATGTAGCCGAGCGCCGCACCGACGGGAATGGCCATGTTGAGCACCGAGTACACGCGGCCGCGACTGTCGGCTGCGAAACAGTCGGCGAGCAGCGCCGGCGCGATGGCGACGTACGCCGCTTCGCCGATGCCGACCAGCGCGCGCCCGGCGAGCAGCTGCGGATAGTTACGGGCAAACCCCGAGAGGAACGTCGCCAGACTCCATACGAACACGCCGAGCGCGATCGGCCGCGTACGCGAGCCGCGATCGCCCCAGGAGCCGAACACGGGCGCGGCGAACATGTACACCAGCATGAACGCCGGTATCAGCAGGCCGAGCTGGGTATCCGAAAGGCCCATCGCGCCTTTCAGATCCGGCGCGATCGCCGACACGACGTAGCGGTCGAGATAGTTGAGCAGGTTGATCGTGGTGAGGACGCCGAGCGCCCAAAAGGCTCGTGGCGCTGGTGCGGTGGTGCTCAACTGACGGCTCGCGCTGACCTGGCCTGCGGTACGACTCTACCGCCAACGCGGCCGCGGCCGCGAGATCTTTCGGTCCCTCAGGCGGGCTGCGGCGGACTCGAGGTCGGCGCCAGCTTCAGCCGCTCGAGGTACTGGCGCACCGGATCACGAAAGCCCTCGCTGCTGGTCACGGTGGTACCGCCCGCGACGACCAGGATGAAGTCGCCGCGCGGCGTGCGACTGACCTCCTTCACGTGCCTCATGTTGATGAGACACGAGCGGCTGATGCGCAGCATCGGCTGCTGCTGAAAAGACTTCTCCGCCTGCTGCAGGGTGCTGCGCGCGTGGAACACTTCCCGGCCGATCGTGAGTCGCACGTAGTTGCGATCCGCCTCGACGACCTCCACCTGCGATACGTCCAGCATGTGCATGCGGCTGCCGGCCTCGGCAAGCACCCGCGGCTGCACGTCGGCGCTCGCGCGGGCGCTGCGCTCGAGCTGCTCGAGGAGTGCCGCGAGCGTCGCTTCGCGATCGGGCGGGGACTGCGCTGCATGCCGGCGGCGCACGCGCCCGAGCATCGCGCGGAAGCGGGCGTCGTCAAAGGGCTTCAGCAGGTAGTCGACGGCGCTCACTTCGAAAGCTTCGAGCGCGTAGTGATCATAGGCCGTGACGAACACGATGAGCGGCAGGGTCTTCGGATCGAGCGCGCGCGCCAGCGCCATGCCCGTCAGCGCATCCATCTGGATGTCGAGGAACAGCAGGTCCGGCGGCCGGGCCCGGATCGCTTCCAGCGCCGCGCGGCCGTCACCGAACTCACCGACCACCACCAGATCGGACTCGCGGTCGCAGCACTCGCGCACCGCGCGCCGCGCGGCCGGCTCGTCATCGACGATGACGACGTTCATGAGCGCCGCTGCGCCTCGGCCTGCGCCGCGCCCTCCGGCCCGTCGCGCAGCAACGGCATGCGGATCTCGGCCACCCAGACCTCGCCCGCGCGCAGACCTGCGCTGAAGGTGGCCCGCTCGCCGAACTGTACCGCCAGGCGCTCGCGCACGTTGGCGAGCCCGATCCCGGCGCCGTGCCCGCTGTCGCGTCCCGGAGCCACGCTGTTCTCGACCCGCAGGGTGAGGGTCTCGGCGTCCGCATCCGTCGTGACGCGCACGGTCACCGGACCGTCGTGGCCGGCGAGCCCGTGAAGGACCGCGTTCTCGACCAGCGGCTGCAGTATGAGGCTCGGCACCCAGACGCGCGGCGCCGCGGCGGGCGCCGGCACGCTGACCGTCAGCCGGTCGGAGAAGCGCCGCTGCTGCAGTTCGAGGTACAGCAGCACGAACTGCAGCTCATCGGCGAGGCTCGAGAACTCGCGCTCGCCCGCGCTCAGCAGCCGGCGCAGCAGATCGCCGAGTTGCACCACCATGGCCTGCGCGGCCGGCGGGTCCCAGGTGATCTGCCCGCGGATCGCATGCAGCAGGTTGAAGAGCGTGTGCGGCGAGAGCTGCATGCGCAGCGCCGCCAGGTGCGCCGCGGTGAGCGCGCGCTCGAGCGCCGCGCCGCGCAGCTGCGCATCCCGCAGTCGCTGATAGAACGCAAAGCCGCTGATCAGCGCCAGGCCAAAGCCGTACGTGACCAGAAAGCTGGTGGCACTGGCCGCCCAGGTCGACAGGGCGGGTCCATTCAGGAACCCCGACCAGCTCGACCAGTCCTTGTCCATGCTCATGCCGGATTTGCCATGCCCCTCCCCCATGATCCACTCGCCGAGAGCCAGCGCCGGCGATGCCAGCACCGCGAACCCCGCGGCGATCAGCAGCTGCACCGGCAACCGCTTCCACAGCGGCTGCCATCCGAGGCGCAGCGAGCCCCAGACACACAGCATGAGCACGGGATATAGCAGCAGGTGTTGCACCAGCCGTGCATCCCAGGGCGCAAAGAAGTGCGTCACGTTCACGGACTTCAGGCTCTGGCCCATGGTGCTCGCGTACATGAGGTTCGACAGCGCGACGTACACCCAGAAGGCCGTCAGCACCGCGAGCGACGGCCAGAAGCTCGCGCGTGTCTCGGCAGCCGGCCGCACCACGGCGGCGCCGCGGGTCGCGCCGAGAAAGGGCGGCGCGATGGACTCAAGAGGAGTGGCGCTCATGACCATGGAGCATAGCTTACGCGCAGCACCGCGCGCGTGCCGGGTGCCAGCGCACCGGGACGAGCGCGTCGGCCCGCGGGACGAATCCGCTCCGCCGATGTGAATCTTTTGCAAGGGCGTGAGACGGACCTGCGTCGCGTGTTGGCACTGCGGTACGAGTGCGTCGTGGGGCGGGATCAACGCGTGGCGCACCGGCTACGCCCGAGGCGCGCAACTTGGGAAGCTGCCGTCCGAGCCGCACCAGTACGCGGCCCGAACCAAAGGAGACTTCCATGATCACCTCATTGATGAGCCAGCGCATGCGCGCCGGTACGGTCGCCCTCGCCGCCTGCCTGCTCGGTGCCGCCGCGGGCACCGCCAGCGCTGCTACCAGCACCGCCGACGACAGCGCCGACGTCCGCACGATGCGCGTCAGCTACGGCGATCTGAATCTCGCCACCGAACAGGGCTCGCGCGCGCTCCATACGCGGCTCGAGTCCGCCGCACGCGCCGTCTGCGCACCGGAGGACGGGCGCAACCTCGCCGAGGTTGCCGCGGCGCGCGCCTGCGAGGCACGGGCGATCGCGCAGGCGGTGAAGGACGTGCACAGCCCGATGCTCGCGGCTAACCGCGTCCAGGGTTAGACAGGTGAGAGCGGCCAGCGGCGCGGGTGACCTCACAGCGGGTCACCTGCGCCGCGCCGGCTCAGTCTGAGCCCAGACTCTCGAGAAAGGTCGCCGATGGAGCGAACAACAGGCTCCCGGTGACGGCGCGACTGAAATCGAGCAGACGGTCGTAGTTGCCCGGCGGTCGTCCGATAAACATGTTCTCCAGCATCTGCTCGGTTGTCCGGGGAGAGCGGCTGTAGCCGATGAAGTAGGTTCCGAACTCTCCCTGACTCGGCTGTCCGAAGGGCATGTTGTCGCGCAGGATCTTGACCTCTGCGCCATTCTCGACAATGGTCGTCAAGGCATTGTGTGCCGACGACGGCTTCACCGTATCGCTCAGCTCGATATCCGAAAGCTTCCTGCGCCCGATGATCAGCTCCTGCTGCTCCGTCGAGAGCGCGTTCCACCTGCTCACATCGTGCAGGTACTTCTGAATGATGACGTAGCTTCCGCCTGCAAACGCGGAATCCTCTGCGCCCACGAGCGCCGCGTCCAGGGCGGCGTTGGCGCGCGGATTCTCCGTTCCGTCGACGAAACCCAGCAGGTCGCGATCGTCGAAGTAGCGGAAACCGTGCGTCTCATCGACCGATGAAACCGCGGCGCCGATTCGCTCCATGATCTGGCTGACCAATTCGAAGCACAGATCCATCTCCTTGGCACGAATGTGAAACAACACATCGCCCGGAGTCGAGACCGCGCGGCGCTCGCCCGAGCGTATCTCCCGAAAAGGATGCAGCTCTCTGGGGCGGGCATTTCCCAGAATCCGCTCCCAGACATCCGATCCGAATGCCGCGACACAGGAAAGCGCGGCCTCTATGCGACGGAACTCGACCGCGCGAAAGATCCCGGGAAGATCGCCGCAAAGCGCGCGCACGGTTGCGCAGCTGTCGCGGTCGGGCTTCACGCACACCACCAGGAAAATCGCGGCGCGCGTGAGAGGCGCAAGAACCGGCTGCGGGATGCTCATACAGGAAGACTACTGGCCCGCGTGGACCGATTCAAAAAAAAGCGGCCCGTGGAGGGCCGCCCGTCTGTCAGATCGATTTAAACCTGAAGGCTCAGCCTGGTCAGGCTGCTTTCCTGGCGCCGGTCGCGCCCTTGGCGGCATCAGCCGCGAAGCCGCTCACCGACTCCTGCACTTCGCTCGCCAGGTGCGAGAACTCCTGGGCGCGCGCCCGGAGCTTCTCGGAGAGCCGCGTGCCGAGCTCGGCCTGCTTCGAGAGCAACTCGGCGATGGCCTGCGTGCCGACGGCGGCCCTGGCGCTCAGGGCAACATTCGTCTGCGCCAGCCCCGCCTCGAGGCAGTCGCCGGCGACCGCGTAGTGGAAGCGCGCGAAGCGCTCGAGCGCCCGGAAACCTTCCTGCTGGGCCTTGGTGAAGGAGGCGAACGTGTCCCTGTAGGTCTCCAGCCAGGCGGTGAGGTCGTGTGTACGGTCGGTCATGGCGGCTCCTTAAGACAGGGGTGCGTGAACAGGCTTCGCATTGTACGCCGATTTGTATGCAGTGCAAGATATTTAACAATATTGACCCGTAGATCTGTAGTGCATTGAGTAATAAAAGTTTAGTGAATTGTAAGAGCGCCATGGACGAGCCATCGTTTTGCGGTGCACCCGCCACTGCCGACGAGTCACGGGTCGCCAGATCACGAGCTGCACGTGCGCTCGGGCGGGTTGTTAAGATCGCCCCAGACAGGAGTGGAGCGCGATGTCCGAAAGCAAGATGCCTCTCAGTGAACTGGCGGCGCACGTCGGCGAGGAGATGGGCGTTTCGTCCTGGACGACGCTCGACCAGGCGCGCATCGACGAGTTTGCCCACTGCACGGGCGACCACCAGTGGATCCACGTCGATCCCGAGCGTGCGGCGCGCGACAGCCCGTTCGGCGGCACCGTCGCGCATGGGTTTCTGACGGTCGCGCTGCTCGCACCCACGGCGTTCGAGGTGCTGGTGTCCAAAGTCGCGCCGAAGTCGGTCGTGAACTACGGCTTGGAGAAGGTGCGCTTCATCTCCCCGGTGCGCTCGGGCAAGCGGGTACGCAACCACATCAAGCTCACCTCGGTCGAGAACCGCGGCGCCAGTCGCTATCTCGTCAGCACCGAGAACACGGTCGAGATCGAAGGCGAGACCAAGCCGGCGCTGACCGCGACGACCCTGGCCATCTTCATGGCCTGACGCTCGCGCACCGGCTCAGCCGCGCATGCGGCCGCCGTCGGGATCGAATGCAGCCCCCGACAGGCGCGTAGCCCGGCGCCGCTCGGCGATCAGCTCGATCTCGAAGCCCTCGTCGGCACCCGCGAGCGCCGCGGGAATGTAGCCGAGCGCGAGTGAGCGCTGCACGCTGTAGCCGTACGCTCCGGAGGTCACCCAGCCGACCACCTTGCCGTCGTGCCAGATGGGCTCATCGCCCGAAGCGTCGGCATCGGTCGTATCCACCGCGAAGGTGACCAGCCGCAGCTTGCCGCCGCTCGCCTGCTCCTCGAGCGCCGCGGCACGACCGACGAAGGCATCCTTCTTCAGATCGACGAAGCGTCCGAGTCCCGCCTCGAACGGCCCGTAGATGGGCCGGTACTCGCGCGCCCAGGTGCCGAAGCTCTTCTCGATGCGCATGGCGTTCAGCGCGCGGCCGCCGAAGTGCCTGAGCCCGTGCGCGGGGCCCGCGGCGGTGATCAGATCGTAGAGCGCGCGCTGATACTCCGTCGTCACCCAGATCTCGAACCCCAGATCGCCGGTGAAGGTGATGCGCCCGACGAACGCCGGAATCATCCCGATGTCGATGCGCCGGAACGACAGGAACGGGAACGCCGCGCTCGAGAGGTCCTCGCGGGTCAGCTCCTGCAGCAGCGCGCGCGAGCTCGGCCCTGCAACCGAGAGTCCCACGTACTCCATCGCGCACGGCCGCACGGTGACGCCGGCGGGCGGCGGATAGCGCTCGAACCAGCGCCGGTAGTACACCTCGGCGACGTAGGTGCAGATCAGGAAGATGCGATCGGCCGCGAGACGGCACATGGTGAAGTCGCCGATCAGCTTGCCGCGCTCATTCAGCATCGGCGTGAGGGCGATACGCCCGGGCCGCGGTACCCGGTTCGCCATGATGAGCGACAGCCACTCCTCGGCCCCGGCGCCGGTGACCTCGAACTTGCCGTAGTTGGAGATCTCGAGCAGGCCGGCCGCCTCGCGCACCGCCTGGCATTCGAGCGTGACGTACGGGTGCGCGTTGGAGCGGTGGAAGGTGACGTCCTCGTGCGCGTCGGCAGGGCTGGGGGCGAACCACAGAGCGTGCTCGAGTCCGCAGTAGTCACCGAACACCGCATGCTGGGCTTCGAGACGGCCGTAGATCGGCGTGGTGCGCAGCGGCCTGGCCGCCGTCAGCTCCTCGTTCGGGAAGCGGATGCGGAAGCGCCGCGAGTAGTTCTCGCGCACCTTGGCGTTGGTGTAGGCGAGCGTCGTCCAGTCGCCGTAGCGCGCCACGTCCATCGCCCAGATGTCCGCTCCCGGATCGCCCTCCACCATCCACTGCGACAGTGCGAGCCCGACACCGCCGCCTTGGCTGAAGCCCGCCATGACGCCGCAGGCCACCCAGAAGTTCCTCAGGCCGCGGATGGGCCCCACCAGCGGGTTGCCGTCGGGGGCAAAGGTAAACGGGCCGTTGACTACCTTGCGGATGCCCACTTCGCCGAGAGCGGGGAAATGCTGGAAGCCGACCTCGAGGCTCGGGGCGATGCGCTCGAGGTCGTTCGGCAGCAGGCTCTGAGTGAAGTCCCACGGCGTCTCGCGCGGCGACCACGGCACGCCGGCGCGCTCGTAGGTGCCGAGCAGCATCCCGCCGCGCTCCTGGCGGGTGTAGATCTCGCCTTCGAAGTCGATGCAGTGCAGCTGCTCCTTCTGGCCCTTGAGCGCCGGGATGTCCTCGGTGATCAGGTACTGGTGCTCCATGGCCAGCACCGGGAGCTCCAGCCCCGCCATGCGCCCGACCTCGCGCGCCCACAGGCCGCCGGCGTTCACGACATGCTCGGCGTGCACGTTGCCCTGCTCGGTGATGACGTCCCAGGTGCCGTCGCGGCACGGCTTCAAATCCGTCACTCTGGTGTGCCGCACGATCTCGGCGCCACCAAGCTGCGCGGCTTTGGCATAGGCCTGCGTCACGCCATAGGGATCGACGTGCCCCTCGATCGGATCGAGCAACGCGCCGACGAAGTGCTCCTTGTTCATCAGCGGAAACAGTCGCGCCGCCTCATCCACCGAGATGATCTCGAGCTCCATGCCGAGGTAGCGGCCGCGCGCCTGCGCCATCTTCAGCCAGTCCATGCGCTCGCGGGTGCCGGCCAGCATGATGCCCCCGGTCACGTGCATACCGCAGGACTGTCCGGAGACGCGCTCGATCTCCTTGTAGAGATTGATGGTGTACTGCTGCAGCTTGGCGACGTTCGGGTCGCCGTTGATGGTGTGCATGCCGCCGGCGGCGTGCCAGGTCGAGCCGCAGGTGAGCTCGCCGCGCTCAATCAGCAGCACGTCCTTCCAGCCGGCCTTGGTGAGATGGTAGAGGACGCTCGCCCCCACCACGCCGCCGCCGATGACCACCACCCGTGCCTGGTTCTTCAAGTGCGCTCCTCGTTATGCGCCATGGGCCCGCATCAGCCGTTCGACACGGCCAGCTGCAGCGGCGGCGCGCCGGCGGTGCCGCGCGCGCCGAAGCGCTCGATCAGCCAGGAACGGAACAGCGCGATCGCGGTGTCGCCGAGCCCTTCCGGCGGCGTCGTCAGGTAATAGCCGTAGCCGGAATCGAGGGTCGGCTCGAACGGCCGCACCAGGCGCCCGCTGCCGATCTCGTCGGCGAACAGATTCGGGTCGGCGAGGGCGATCCCCTGCCCGCCGAGCGCGTACTGCGCGGCGAGCACCGCGGTATCCACCACCAGGCCGCGCTGCACGTCGACCTTGAGGCCCGCCTGGCGCGCGAACTGCAGCCACAGGTAGTGGCGCGGCTGATCATCGAGGCGGATATGCACGATTTCGTTGGCCTCGATGAACCCGGCGAGATCCCGGCCGGCGTGCGTGGAGGCGATGGTGGGATGACAGAGGATTACGAGCCGCTCCGACCAAAGCAGGTCGGTCACCAAGTCGGTCAATGTCGGGCGCGAGTACACCACCGCGACGTCCACATCCCCGAGCGGCGGTCCGACGCCGTACGGGCTGATCAGATCGATGTCGACCTCGCTGCTGATGCGGCGGAAGTCGCGCAGGATCGGCACCGCAAGCTGCACCGCGAAACTCGGCGCCATCTGCACCCGCAGCGTGCGCTGCATCGGCGCCCCTTCCTTGCGGATGTCGTCCAGTGCGTACTCCAGGCGGTCGAACGATTTCACCACCGCCGGCAACAGATGCTGTCCGGCCTTGGTGAGGGTGAGAGCGTGCGGGCGCCGCTCGAACAGCTGCACGCCGGTCAGGCGCTCGAGCGCGATGACGTGGCGCGAGAGCGCGCTCTGCGAGATGAGCAGCGCATTGGCCGCGGCAGTGAAGCTGCCGTGCTTGGCGACGCCCTCGAAGGCCCGCAGCGCATTCAGCGGCAGCCAGCGCCGGTCGATCGTTTTCTTGTGCACCTGAGTTCCCCCATTCGCTCGCGCGGCGCGCGCCGCCCCTGTGCCAGCGTCGCGCGAACCGCGTGCACGCTCAATGCCTTTTTTCGATATGGCTAGTGAATTCCTCGACCTTAAGTCGCATGGGCTCAGGCGAGCCCGCCGAGCGCCTGCCGCAGCGGCCCGAGCCAGGGCTCGAAATTGCGCCACTGGTCGATCCCCTCCCGGTAGATGGGCTGGCGCACCTGCTCGGAGCTGGCGGTGCGCACGCTGCGCTCGGTCTTGTAGAACGTCAGGCACTGCGGCTCGAACTCGAGCCCGAGGAAGTCGAGCATGCGCCGAACGTGCCGCTCGAGATCGGCCACCAGCGCCTCGTACCCGACCCGCAGCACCCGGCCCGGCAGCACCGCGTCCCAGTGCGCCATCAGCTGCACGTACCAGCGGTAGTAGTCGCCGATGTCCTGGAGGCTGTAGGTGAACTCCTGGCCCGAGGCGAACAGCTGCTTGAAGTTGCTGAAGCAGCAGGCGAGCGGCTCGCGGCGCGCGTCGATGATGCGCGCGTTGGGCAGGATCAGGTGGATGAGACCGATGTGGCGGAAGTTATTCGGCATCTTGTCGATGAAGCGCGGCCTGCCCTGTCGATAAATGCGGGTCGCCTCCAGATAGCGCTCACCGAGCGCGGCGCAGTCCGCGGCGCTCAGCTGGCGCAGGATCCCCGGGTAGCGTGGTGGCGCGTCGTCGTGGAACTCGCGCCCCTGCAGCTGCCCCACCAGGCGCGGGACCTCCGCCAGCTCCATCGTGCCTTCCACCTGCGAGTGCGAGGCGAGGATCTGCTCGATGAGTGTCGAGCCCGAGCGCGGCAGCCCGACCACGAAGATCGGCGCATCGCTCGCGGCACCGAAGCCGCGCCGCGCGGCGAAGAATTCCGCCGTGCAGATCTCCGCCTGCAGGCGCGCGTTGCGCTCGATCACCGACGGCCGGTAGCCGCTGCGCGCTTTCTTCAGTGCGTTGCCGTGGGCGTAGTAGCCGAACGACTCCGCGTACTCACCGCGGTCCTCGAGCGCCTTGCCCAGGGCGAAACACAGGTGGAAGCGGTCTTCGTCCGAGATGCCCGCGGCCGACTCCTGCGCGCGCATGCGGGTGAGCTCCTCATCGGTGAAGCGGTAGGTCTTGAGGTTCGCCAGGCTCCAGTAGGCATCGCCGTAGTCCGGGCGCAGCCGCGTGGCCGCGCGGTAGGCGTCCACGGCCTCGGCAGACTGACCTAATGTCTTGAGCGCGTGCGCCACGGACAGGTGGAGCTCGGGGGCCTGCGGGGTCTCCGTCAGAAGTTCCCGGTAGCGCTGCACGGCTCCTGCCGCATCGCCCATTCCGACCCGCGCCGAAGCGGCCGCCGCCCGGTACGAGCGGTTCCCGGGCTCGGCCTTCAGCAGCGTCTCGAGCTCGCTCAGTGCCTTGGCGTCGCGGTGGCGGTCGAGCAGCACGCGCGCGTAGTCGAAGCGCGCGGCCTGATAGTCGGGCGCGAGCTCCAGCAGCCGCTCGAGCAGCGTCTCGGCATCGTCGAACACGCCGAGCTTCATGCCGATGTTCGCCAGCACCCGCATCGCCTCGACGTGGTCGCCGTGCTTGAGCAGGAACTGGCGGATGATTCGCTCGGCGGGTTGCAGCTCACCGTCGGCGAGCATGCTGGAGGCCGTCACGACCTCCACCGGGAGCCCTGCGAGCGTGTCGACGTGACTTGCGGCCGTGCTTGCGTTGTCCTGCTGGCCGGTGAGGCGGTAGAGCGAGTGCAGCGCCTTCCAACTCGCCGGCAGTGCCGGGTTGAGGTTCACCGCGCGCAGGAACGCATCGATGGCCGGCTGCGCCGCTCGCTGCGTCACGTAACAGTGGCCGCGCTCCTGGAACAGCCGACTGTAGCTCGGGTGCAGCTGCTCGAGCCGGGTCAGCGTCGCGAGCGCCTCGGGGACGCGGTTCAGATAGCGCTCACAGACCGCGACGACGTACAGCACGTCGCGGTTCTCGGGCACCTCGGCGAGCAGCCTCGAGGCCTGCGCGAGCGCTGCAGCGAACTCGCCCCGTTCCATCAGGGCCCGGATGCGCTGCAACTCGGCCTCGATGCGGGAAGCGGGGGCTGGGGAGACGGGAGCGCGCGGCGGGTGGTGCGTTTCCATCAGAAAAAAAGGCGGACCTGCCAGAGGTCCGCCTTTGATCTTACTCCCTCGCGGGCGGCGCTTGCGCGCCGCCGCGGCGGCTATTTGGCGCCGCTGTTGGGGCCGAAGCTCCACGTGGCCGTCAACATCACGGTGCGCGGGCGGATGATCGTCTGCGTCTCGATCGCCTCCGAGGCGGAGATGAAGACCGCGCCGCGGGCATCCGTGAGGTTATCGCCCACCACCTGCACGACCCAGTTGTCCTTGGCGATGCCGAAGGAGCCGTTGTAGGTGGTGTAGCCCGGCTGGTTGAAGGCCTGCGTCACGACCTCGCCGACCGCGATCGCCGGCACGCTGCCCGGCAGCGAGCGTGAGTGCGCGGTGTATGAGAAGCCCGCCATGACGAACGGCTGGTAGTCGTTCATGACCCACTGATAGCGCACACGGCCGTTCCCCTGGAGCGGCGGCGACTGTGGGAGCGAGTCGCCCTCGTTGCCGAAGGGGTTGGGCGCATCGGTGATCGGCTTGCCGAAGTTCGCTGAGCCCGGCACGTTGCCGATAAGGAAGGGCGAGTTGGTCAGCTCCGAGCTGTTCCAGGCGCCGGACACCTGCGCCGTCAGTCCCTGGACCACTTGCGCGTTCAGCTGCAGCTCGACGCCGCGCACGCGATAGTCGCCGCCGTTGGTGACGAAGCTCAGGTTGCCGGTGGCCGCCGGATCGAAGAACTGCTGCTGCACGTTCTTCCAGTCTTCCTGGTAGACCGCGCCGTTGAAGAGGATGCGATGATTCAGCCATTCGCTCTTCCAGCCCACCTCGTTGTTCGTCAGGCTGTCCGGCTCGAACGCCTGCGGCGTCAGGTAGGTGCCGTTCAGATACGGGCCTTCGGAGGAACGATTGAAGCCGCCCGGCCGGAAGCCCTGCGACCAGGTGTAGTACAGAATCGCGTCCTCGGTCACGTGCCAGGTGAGGTTGGCGCGGCTCTTGAACCCGCTGTAGACCGTGTGCAGGCCGAGGGCGTTGATGTTGTTGGCGTCCTCCGTGGCGCACGGCGGCAGACCGGCGTCATAGCAGCCGAACGAATAGACGTTGCTGCCGGTCTCGGTATTGTCGAAGTGGTACCAACGCGTGCCGGCGGTCAGTACCAGGGTCTTCGGAATCAGCTCGACGTCGGCCGAGCCGAACACCGCGGTCTGCTTGTAGCCGCGCTGCACGTCGTCGAGGAACGATTCGTTGTCGGGGCGCACCCCCGGGACCGTGGCCGTCGAACCCGGTGCCGGCTGGATGTCGGTCATGCAGCCGGTCGTGACGTCGGCCGTACACGGCGGCAGCGACTTGTAGAACCAGTCGGTGTTGTCCTCGAGGTAGAACTTCTCCCAGAACGCGCCGATCAGGCCGCGCACGCGCCAATCGTCCGGCGTGCTGAAGCGCAGCTCGTGGCTCTGGTGCGTCAGGCGCTGGGTGTTGCGCCAGTAGGCGCTCGGCGAATAGCAGATCGGATGCCCGGCGACGCCGTCCGCGTTCGAGGTGCACTGGTAGTAGTCGGCATAGTTGCCGCGTGTATAGGCGGTGTAGTCCTGCTGGGCCTCGACGTTGCGCACCAGATAGCCGCCGGTGTAGATGGCCTTGATGTCTCCGATCGCGCCGTTCAGCGTCCAGGCGGTGTTCTCGAACTCGTCCTTATCGTAGGACGGATTGAACGTCGTCACCGACAGGTCCGGCAGCGGCACGCCGTCGGTCGACACCGGCTCCTGGTAGAACACGCCCTGGGCGTTCATGGTCTGGTAGGTTTGCGCAATCAGCGCATCCCAGTTGTCGTTGATCTTCCACAGCACCGATACGCGCGCACCCTGGTAGGTCACCGGATTGATGTCGTTCGCCACCGTGTTGTTGTTGTTGATGACATTGGCGCATGAGGCGTACAGGGTGTCGGTGCCGGGAACGAGACAACCCGCGGCCGAGGGGAACACCGTGCCGGTGATGCCGAGGTCGCTCGCCCGGCGCGTGAAGGTGCCGGGCACGTTGTCGATGTAGCCGCCGCGGCTGTCGGTAAACACCACGCCGCGCACCGCGAGCGTGCCGGCGATGATCGGCAGGTTGAGCGTCGCATTGGCCTTGCTATTGGGATCGCCGTGGCTGGTGTAGCCGTAGCCTCCCTCGACGTTGCCCTCGGTCACGTCCAGCTTCGGCTTGTTGGTGATGTAGCGGATCGCGCCTGCCTCGGCGCCGGCACCGAACAGCGTGCCCTGCGGGCCTTCCAGCACCTCGATGCGGTCGATATCAACCGCGTACACGTCGAGATTGCGGTACGGCATCTGCGCCGACTGCTCATCCAGGTAGACCGCGACGTTGGGGAAGTTGGCATCAGTGCCGCTGCCCTGCGTGCCGAGTGCCCCGGAGCTCAGTCCGCGCATGAAGATGAGGCTCTGCCCCGGACCCCAGGAGGCCTGGCTGACGTTCGGCAGATACTTCATGTAGTCATCGAAGGTCGTGACGTTCAGCTGCTTCAGCGTCTCCGCGGTCAGCGCCTGCATCGTGATCGGCACGTCCTGGATGTTCTCGCTGCGCCGCTGGGCGGTGACCACCACCTCGGTGATCTGGCCCGCGGATGTGGAGGCGGCTGTCGAGGTATCGGCCTGGTCGGCGGCAAACACGACCATGGTTGCCGGGGCACTCAGGATGGCCGCCACCGCCGCAGAGATCTTCGAATTAGCCTTCATTCGCGTTGTCCCCCTGAGGATCTGGTTGTGATTTCCCCACTCGAACGCATTCCGCCCGACATGGCGGCTCAAGTCCGTTCTTCTATACCTCTCACCCGGGGCAAGCTTGAACAAACGCGCCATCCGGGTATCACGCAGCGCAACAGCATTTCACACTGCGCGCAGCGCCGAAAGTCGAGAAAATGGATACCCCCATCTGAAAAAGGAATCCGCGCGCGCACTCTAGCGCATTCACGCCCTGCTGCTCAGTTCAAAATCGGTGACACGACGCCAACCGGCGCCGGTTGTTGCGTGCGCGCATCGCCTGGCGGAGGCCGCGGCCCGCCAACTTGATCCTCCTGCCCCTCTTAGGCGAGGCTGCCCCCGCGGTGTCCCAACCCACCCACATTCTGGCGATCGACCAGGGCACGACCTCGACGCGTGCCATTCTCTTCGATGAGCAGGCCCGCGCGGTCTCAGTCGCGCGGCGCGATCTGCCGCAGCATTACCCGGCGTCGGGCTGGGTCGAGCACGACGCCGAGGACATCTGGAACCATACCCACGCCACGGCGTGCGAGGCACTCGCGCGCGCCGGCGTGGATGCGCGCGCGGTTGCCGCGCTCGGTATCACCAATCAGCGCGAGACGGTCGTCATATGGGAGCGCGACGGCGGCAAGCCCATCCATCGCGCCATCGTCTGGCAGGACCGGCGTACGGCGGCCGAATGCGCCGCGCTCACGGAGGCGGGTGCAGAGGCGGCGGTGCGCGCGCGCACCGGGCTGCTGCTCGACCCGTACTTTTCCGGCACCAAGATCGCCTGGCTTCTCGATCACGTCCCGGCGGCACGCGCGCGCGCCGAGCGCGGCGAGCTCGCCTTCGGCACCATCGATACGTTCCTGCTCTGGCGGCTGACCGGCGGCAAGGTGCACGCCACCGACGTCACCAACGCCTCGCGCACGCTGCTGTTCGACATCCACGCCCAGCGCTGGGACGAGGAGCTGCTGCGACTGCTGCGCGTGCCGCGCGCTCTGCTGCCCGAGGTGCGCGACAGCAGCGAGCTTTACGGCACGACCGCGTCGGGCCTGTTCGCGCATCCGATTCCCGTCGCCGGCATCGCTGGCGATCAGCAGGCCGCGCTCGTCGGCCAGGCGTGTCTCGAGCCCGGCATGGCGAAGTCCACCTACGGCACCGGCTGTTTCCTGCTCCTGAACACCGGCGACACGGCCGTGACTTCCGCCAACCGGCTGCTCACGACACCGGCGTACCGTATTGGCGCACGCACCGCCTACGCGCTCGAGGGCTCGATCTTCGTCGCCGGAGCGGCAATTAAATGGCTGCGCGACCGACTCAAGGTGATCGGCGATGCGGCCGAGAGCGCCGCGATCGCAGCTTCCGTCCCGGACGATCACGGGGTATACCTCGTGCCCGCGTTCGTCGGCCTCGGGGCGCCACACTGGGACCCGAAGGCGCGCGGCCTCATCTGCGGGCTGACGCTGGATGCAGGCGGGGCACACCTGGTGCGCGCTGCGCTCGAGTCGGTCGCCTTCCAGACGCTCGATCTCACCTCCGCCATGGCGCGCGACGGCGCGCGTCCGGGTGTGGCCCTGCGCGTCGACGGCGGCATGGCGGCGAACGACTGGCTCTGTCAGTTCCTTGCGGACGTGCTGGACATGCGCGTCGAGCGGCCGGCGCAGCTGGAAACCACGGCGCTGGGGGCGGCCTTTCTCGCAGGCCTTGCCGTAGGTCTGTGGCGCGACCGCGCGGCGCTCGCGGCCACCTGGCGCGCCGCGGCAGTGTTCGCGCCGCAGATGACGCCCACGCGCCGCGCCGCGCTGATCGCTGGCTGGCAGGACGCCGTGCGGCGCGCCCGCTGATTCACCGGCGCCAATCGGCTCGCTACGCCCTCGAGCGGTAGTCGGTCTGGATCTTGCGGATCTTCTTGTCGGTGCCGAAGAACGCGTGTTTGGACATGTCGGCGCTGTAGCGGCTCGCCGGCGGATGCCTGCCCACGCTCTCGGCGAGCGCGCGAATGTGGTGAGGACCCGCGCCACAGCAGACCCCGAGATAGCGGATCCCGGAGGCGAACGCCTCGCGTCCGAAGTCGGCGATCTCCCTGCGGGTGCACACAAAAGGATCGAGCCCCACCGGAAACGCGCGCTCGTTGCCACAGCACGGATCGGTCAGCGACATGAACGACGGCTGGTTCGGGGTCGTTCGGTACGGCACGGGAAGCGCGGCGACATGGCAGCGCACCGCCGCGCGGATGCTCTTGAGCAGCGGCATCATGGTCGCCGGCCCGCGGTGACAATTGAGGCCGACGACGTCCGCGCCGGCCGCCTCGAGCCGCACGCAGGCCTCCGCCGGCGTCCAGCCCTCGCGCGTTACGTCCTCGCGGTGCATGGCCAGGGTGACCACCGCGGGCACTTTCGAGTATCTCCTGATCGCTGCCAGCGCCAGCAGCGCTTCCTGACCCCAGGCGATGGTCTCGGCGACGAAGTAGTCAACCCCCGCGTCCACCGCCCACCCCACCTGCTCGGCAAAGATGCCCTCGACATCCTTGACGGCGTTCTTGTCGTTCGGATCGAAGATGTTGGTGTTACAGAGGTCGCCGGCGAACAGCGTCCCGGTGCGGCGTGCCACGGACCGGGCGATCTTCAGTGCCGCGCGGTTCATCGGCACCAGGTCCTTCTCGCGATTGATGACCCGCAGCTTCTCACGGTGTACGTAGTAGGTGAGCGCCTGCGTCACGTCGGAGCCGGCATGCACGAAGTCCAGGTGCAGCTGCTCGACCACCTCCGGATGGTCGAACAGCACCTCGGGCACGAAGGCACCGGCCTGCAGGTAGCCGCGCCGCTCGAGCTCGAAGACATAGCCTTCCGCGCAGATGACCGCGCCTTTCTGCAGCCGCGCCAGCAGATCGCGCTCCTCGCTGCGCGGCGCGGGGCCCGGACCGCCCGCGGCCGTCACGCGCACCCTTGGGGTGGCCGCCGCGCTCTTGCGCTGCGCGCCCTTGCGCGCGGCCGTTTTGGCGGCCGCCGGCCGTTGGGCGGCTGCTCTGCGGGCGGCGACTTTGCCGGTCGCGCCTTTGCGCGCCGCGGACTTGCGGCGGGAGCGGGAAGTGGGTGTCATGCTGAGCGTTCTCCGAAGTCTTCTGTTGTCACCGGCCCCCAGAGCGCTACATTCTAGTCACGCGCGGGTCAGGCCCGATGCCGGTTTTAGATGGGGCTATACGTTTTCTAGGCTTTGACCGCCCGATTCACTCAGGGAAGCTTCGCATATGACCGCCTCCCCCGCACAGCACGACCGCCGCGCCTGGGAGCAGCTCGCCGCCGCCATTCGTCCCGAAGGCCGGGCGTTCGTCGCCGGGCGCCATCAGCCGGCGCTCGACGGCGCGACCTTCGAGGACCTCAGTCCGATCAACGGCAAACCGTTGTGCCAGGTGGCGCGCTGCCGCGAGCAGGACGTCGATGCGGCCGTGGCCGCCGCGCGCGCCACCTTCGAAAGTGGAGTGTGGCGCGCCACCGAGCCGCGCGAGCGCAAGCGCGTTCTGCGGCGCTTCGCCGAGCTGATCCGCGCCGATGTCGAGCGCCTCGCGCTCATCGAGACGCTCGACGTCGGCAAGCCGATCGTCAATTCCGTAGGCGTCGATGTGGCCAACTGCGCCGACTGCATCGAGTACTACGCCGAGTTCGCCGATAAGCTGTACGACGAGGTGGCGCCCACGGGTGCTTCTGACCTGGCGGTCGTGCGGCGCGAGCCGCTCGGGGTGATCGCCGCCATCGTGCCGTGGAACTACCCGCTCATCATCAGCACCTGGAAGTTGGGAGCGGCCCTGGTCACCGGCAACTCGGTCGTGCTCAAGCCCGCCGAGCAGTCGCCGCTCTCGGCGATCCGGCTCGCCGAGCTCGCCTGCGAGGCAGGGCTGCCCCCCGGCGCCTTCAACGTCGTGCCCGGGCTCGGGGAGGAAGCCGGGCAGGCGCTCGCGCGTCACGCGGACGTCGACATGGTGAGCTTCACGGGCTCGACCGAGGTCGGGCGGCTCATGCTGCGTTACGCCGGTGAGTCGAACCTCAAGCGCGTGGCGCTCGAGTGCGGCGGCAAGTCCCCGCACGTGGTGTTCGCGGACGCTGACCTCACGGCGGCCGCCGACGGCATCGCCTGGGGCATCTACTACAACAGCGGCGAGACCTGCCACGCAGGGTCGCGCCTGCTGGTGCACTCCTCGGTCAAGGACGTGCTGATCGAGCGGATCGCCGCGGTCGCCGCCACCATCACGCTCGGCCATCCGCTCGAGCCCGCGACCCAGATGGGCGCCCTCATCGACCAGGGGCACATGCAGCGCGTCCTCGGCTACATCGCCGGCGGCGTCGCCGACGGCGCCAGGGTCGCCCTCGGTGGCCGGCGGGCGCTGGAGGAAACCGGCGGTTTCTACGTCGAGGCGACGGTGCTCGATCGCGTGCGGCCGGACATGAAGGTCGCGCGCGAGGAGATCTTCGGGCCGGTGCTCTCGGTCATGACGTTCGAGACCGAAAGCGAAGCGCTGCGCGCCGCCAACGACTCGAGCTTCGGACTGGCGGCGGCGGTGTGGACCGCCGACATGAACGTCGCGCACCGCGTGTCGCGCGCGCTGCGCGGCGGCACCGTGTGGGTGAATGCCTGGGACCGCTCCTCCATGGCGACTCCGTTCGGCGGCTTCAAGCTCTCGGGCTTCGGCCGCGACCGCTCGCCGCATGCCATCGACAAGTACTGCGATCTCAAGACCATCTGGACGGCGTACCGATGAGTGTCCAGCTCGCCGACCGCGACCGTACGAGCGCAGCCCCCGCCCCCGCGGCGCTGCGCCGCCACGTCGCGGCGCTCCTTGATTCCTGCCGACCCGGCTTCGCGCTCCCCGGCGCATTTTTCACCGACGATGCACTGTACGCGGCCGAGATGGAGTACATCTTCGGCCGCCACTGGCTGTTTCTCGCCAGCGGTGCGGAGATTCCCGAGGCCGGCGACTACCGCACCTACCAGATCGGCCCCTGGCCGATCTTCCTCATGCGCCGGGACGACGGCTCGATCGCCGCCTTCCACAACACCTGTCGGCATCGCGGCTCGCGTATCCTGCAGCAGGACACCGGTGTGGCGGGCGCCACGCTCATGTGCCCGTACCACCGCTGGACGTACGATCAGGACGGGCGTGTCATGGGTTGCGGTGCCACCGGCGAGCGCCCCGGCGAGCAGCGCACGCTCAAGCCCGTGCACGTGCGGCAGCTCGCCGGCCTGATATTCGTGTGCCTCGCGGATTCTCCGCCCGATGACTTCGACGAGATGGCCGCGCGCATGACGCCTTACATCGGCCCCCACGACCTGACGCGCGCCAAGGTGGCGAGACAGACCGACATCATCGAGCACGGCAACTGGAAACTCACCATCGAGAACAATCGCGAGTGCTTCCACTGCGAGGGGCACCCGGAGCTGCTGTGCTCGCTGTTCGATTTCTTCGGCGACATCGACGAGGCGCGCATGGATGCCGAGGAGCGCGCGACTTACCGGCGCTTCCTGGCCGCAAGCGCCGAGGCGCAGGCGATCTGGAGCCGGGCCGGGCTCCCGTGGCACACGATCGAGGAGCTGCACGGCCGGCCGACGGCGTTTCGCACCGAGCGGCTGGTGCTCGACGGCGCCGGGGAGTCCATGACCCCCGACACACGCGCCGCCTCCAGGAGGCTGCTGGGAGATCTGACCGAGGCGCGCCTCGGCACACTGCACTTTCACACCCAGCCGAACGCCTGGTACCACTTCCTCGCCGACCATGTGCTCACCTTCGCGACGCTGCCGCTCGAGCGCGGCCGCACGCTGGTGCGCAGCACCTGGCTGGTGCACGCCGACGCCGAGGAAGGCCGCGACTACGATCTCGACAACCTGACGCGCGTCTGGAACGCCACCAACGCCCAGGATGCGGCCTTCGTGGCCGAGACGCAGCGCGGCGCCTCGAGCCCCGCCTACGTCCCCGGGCCGATCGGCAACAACGAGTACATGGTGGCGAGGTTCCACACCTGGTACCAGGAGCGCTTGCGCGCGGAGCTGGAGCTGTAAGCGCGTGCTGAGCTCAGCCGAGCGGCTGGCCGGACATCTCCAGATGCAGCGCTCGCTCGCGGTAGGGGTGCGCGGCGAGTACCCGCTCGTCGAGGTCGACACCGAGACCGGGCTCGGTCGGCGGAATCACGTAGCCGGACTCCCAGCGGATCGGCTTCACCAGCACCTCGGCATGAAAGCCCTGCCAGCGCTCAATGCCTTCCAGGATCAGGAAATTCGGGCTGCAGACGCTCAGCTGGATGTTGGCCGCGCCGACCACTGGCCCGCAGTACAGGTGCGGCGCAATCTGCACCTGCTGCACCTCGGCCATGCCGGCGATCTTCTTCGCCTCGAGAATGCCGCCGACGCGCCCCAGGTTCATCTGCAGAATCGCCGCCGCCCCGGCGCGCAGCACCCGCCCGAAGTCGTACTTGGTGGCGAGCCGCTCGCCGGTGGCGATCGGGATGCGCGTGCCGCGCGCCACCCGCGCCATCTCCTCGGGCGCATCCGGCGGCACCGGCTCCTCGAACCACAGCGGGTCGTAGGGCTCGAGGCGCCGTGCCAGCCGCAGCGCTCCCGCGGCGGTCATCTGACCGTGAGTCCCGAACAGCAGATCGGCACGCGCGCCGACGGCGGCGCGCAGCTGGCGCATGAAGCGCTCGGAGAGCTCGAGCGCCGGCAGCGAGAGCTGCCGCCCGTCGAAGGCCGTGTAAGGGCCCGCAGGATCGAACTTCAGCGCCGTGAACCCCTGCGCGAGATATTCGGCGGCGCGCTCGGCGGCCAGATCCGGGTCCTGGTAGACGTCGGTGCGGTCGCCGGGACGCGCGTAGATGTAGGTGTAGGTGCGCAACCGCTCGTGCACACGCCCGCCGAGCAGGTTATACACCGGCTGGTCCGCTTCCTTGCCGATGATGTCCCAGCAGGCCATCTCGAGCGCGCTCAGCACGCCCATGAGCGTCAGATCCGCGTGCTGCGTGTAGCCCGAGGAGTACACCCGGCGCCAGATCTTCTCGATGTTGTGCGGGTCCTCGCCCTCGAGATAGCGGCCAAAGACGTCTTCGAGCATGTGCGCCACGACCTGCGGGTGGAACGGTACGCAGTACGCCTCGCCGACGCCGTGCACGTTGCCGTCGGTCACGAGCTTCACGAACACGAAATAACGCCCGCCGTAGTGCGGTGGAGGATTGCCGACGACGAAGGTTTTGATGCTGTGAAGTTTCATCGTGAGGCTCCGCGGTGCGCGCGCCCGCGAGCCTACACTGGGTCGGGCGGACGCGATACCGGCGCGTGCCGCCCGCGGCATTGACACGGCCGATGGCGCAGTACGACTACATCGTGATCGGCGCCGGCTCCGCCGGCTGCGCGCTCGCGAGCCGGCTGAGCGACGCCGGCGCCTGCCGTGTGCTGCTGCTCGAGGCGGGCGGCTCCGACCGCTCGCCCTGGATCCAGATACCGATCGGCTACGGCCGCACCTTCAACGATCCGCGTTACAACTGGATGTATCAGTCCGAGCCCGATCCGGCGCTCGGCAACCGGCGGCAGTTCGTGCCGCGCGGCAAGGTGCTCGGCGGCTCGAGCTCCATCAACGCCATGGTGTACGTCCGCGGGCAGCCCGGCGACTTCGACGACTGGGCGGCGGCGGGCAATCCCGGGTGGGCATGGCGGGACCTGCTGCCCTATTTCAGGAAGCTCGAGGATCATCCGGGCGGCGTGTCCCAGTACCACGGCGTGGGGGGACCGGTGCACGTGAGCGATGTGTCGGCGCAGGTGCACCCGTTGTGCGGGCTGTTCCTCCAGGCCTGCGACAGCCTCGGCATCATGCGCACGCCCGACTTCAACGGCGCGCAGCCGGAGGGCTCGGGGCTCTGGGAGGTCACCATCAAGGACGGCGTGCGGGTCTCGGCGTCGAACGCGTATCTGAAGCCCGCGCGCTCGCGCCGCAACCTCGAGGTGCTGACCCGGGCGCAGGCGACCCGGGTGCTGTTCGAGGGCAAGCGCGCTACCGGCGTCGAGTTCCTGCGCGGCGGTGCGCGGCACAGCGCGCAGGCGCATCGCGAGGTGATCGTAGCCGCCGGCGCCATCAACTCGCCGCAACTCCTCGAGCTCTCGGGCGTGGGCCAGGCGCCGCTGCTGCGCCGGCTCGCCATCCCGCTGGTGACCGACTCGCCCGCCGTCGGGCAGGGGCTGCAGGATCACCTGGCGGTGTCGTACTTCTACCGCTCGAAAGTGCCGACGCTCAATAATCAGCTCGCCCCATTTCTCGGCAAGGTGCGCGCCGCCCTCACCTACGTGCTGGCCGGGCGGCGCGGACCGCTCTCGATGAGCGTCAATCAGGCGGGTGCGTTCCTGCACAGCCGCGCGGGGCTGGCGCGGCCCAACATGCACATCTATTTCAACCCCGCGAGCTACTCGACCACGACGGTCGGCGCGAGCCGCCGGCTCATGAATCCCGACCCGTACCCGGGCTTTCTCATGTCCTTCAACACCTGCCGCCCGACGAGCCGCGGCAGCGTCCACATTCGCTCGGCCGACCCGCTCGAGAGTCCCGCGATCACGCTCAACTCGCTCAGCACCGATGCCGACCTGCAGGACGTGCCCGAAGGCGCGCGCCTCTTGCGGCGCATCGCCGCCAGCGAGCCGCTCGCCTCCATCATCGAGTCCGAGCGCGAGCCGGGGAGCGCGGTGCACTCCGAGCAGGAGGCGCTGGAGGATTTCCGCAAGCGCGCCGGCTCGGTGTTCCACGACTGCGGCACCTGTGCCATGGGGCCGGATCCGCGGCGCGCGGTTGTCGACGCGCGGCTTCGAGTCCACGGCGTGACCGGCCTGCGGGTCGCAGACGCCTCGATCTTTCCGAACCTCACCTCCGGCAACACCAACGCCGCGGTCATCATGGTGGGCGAGAAGGCGGCGGATCTCATCCTGCAAGACAGTGACGCGCCGCAGGCGTAACCTGCGGTAACGCATGCCAAGCGACTGCACATGAGCGAGCTGCCCTCGAGCGTCGCCACGGAGCCCCCGGCGCTCGCGCTCCCGAACGCACAGTCCGCCTCGTTCCTCGAGCGCTGGTACGTGCTCATCATGATGTGCCTGGTGTACACGCTCAGCATCGCGGATCGCTATGTCGTCTCCACGGTGCTGGATCCGATCCGCAACGAGCTGCACCTGACGGATGCCGGGGCCGCCTGGCTCACGGGAGGGGCGTTCGGACTCTTCTACGTCGTGCTCGGCTTTCCGCTGTCGTGGCTCATCGATCGCCGCAGCCGCCGCTTCATCGTCGGCGCCTGCCTGATATTGTGGTCGGTGATGACGGCGCTGTGCGGTATCGCGCGCACGTCACTGCAGTTCTTCCTCGCGCGTGTCGGGGTCACGGTCGGCGAGGCCGGCGGCACGCCGGGGGCGAACTCACTGCTGTCGGATTATTTCCCGGCCGGCCGGCGCGCCATGGCGCTCACGGTGTTCTCGCTCGGCGCGCCCTTCGGAGCCTGGGTTGGCTACAACGTCGCCGGCAGCATCGCCGACCATTACGGCTGGCGCGCAGTGTTCTTCGCGCTCGGGGTGCCGGGGGTCCTGGCCGGCCTCGGAGTGTGGCTCACCGTCCGCGAGCCCAAGCGCGGTTGCCTCGACGGTAACGAGGACGGCGAGGCGCCCTCCTTCGTCGCTACGATGCGGTTCTGGTGGTCGCAGCGCTCCTGTGTGCACCTGATGATCGGCAGCGCGGTGTGCGCGCTGTGGGGCTGGGGACTGATGTTCTGGACCCCGACGTTCCTGCAACGCACCTACCAGATGTCGGTGGGTCAGGCCGGCGCCGTAACGCAGAACATGCATCTCATCGGCGGCTCGCTCGCAACGATCGCCACCGGGTGGCTCATGGCGCGGCGAAGCATGGGCGACTCACGGCACATCATGTGGCTGCTCGGTGCCGGCATCGGCATCGCAACGGTCGCCTCCGGGGTGGCCTACTACACGCACGATCTCGCCCTCGCCAAGCTGATGTTCTGGATCTACATTCCGTCGATCTACTTCTACATCGGCCCGTGCTTCGGGCTGATCAACAACCTGGCCCAATGCCGCATGCGGGCGATCTTCTGCGCCACCACGCTGTTTCTCGCCAACCTGGGCAATCTCGTGATCGCCCCTCCGCTCATCGGCACACTGAGCGACTGGTTCGCGCCTCAGCACGTCTCGAACGCCGCCTCACTGCGTCTCGCGATGCTGTGCCTCGTGCCGACCGGCCTGTGGGCGTCGTTCCACCTCTTCTATTCCTCGCGCGACATCGTCAAGGACGAGCAGCGGGCGCGCGGCTTCCCATTTTAGTTCATTGGAAAAATCGCCTCGCCTCAGCGCAGCGCAAGCGTGTCGCGGCGCCAGGTGAGGTCCTGCCAGCGGCCGAAGTCTGCGAGCAGCTCCGGCGCACTCGCCTGGCGGACCAGAGCGAAATCCACGAGTCGCCGTTCCTCGAACCAGCGATGAAAGCGGCCCTGATCCTCTACCTCGCGTGCGATGAGCAGCCGGCGCGTACCCGGCGCGAAGCCCGCGAACTCGACGTAGCCTTCCACCGGATCATCGAGCCCGGGTGAGAGCACATCGACCCGCCATCCGCGCGCGCTTTGTTGGAATACCCACAACTCCCGCCAGCTCTCGAGGGGCTGCACGGCGAGCACCAGCACCCGTCCTTCATCCAGCGTGCGGGCCGAGGCCATCCACACGATCCCATAGGTGCAGCGCCGGACCCCCACCTCGAGGTGCGGCGGCCGCCCGCTCGAGAGCGCGACGCACGTCTGACCCGGCTCGCCCGGCGAGGCACTGAGCGTCAAGGGATCAGTCCGTGCCTGCGGGTCCACGGCCGCCCAGCGGA
>DATNKO010000018.1:0-30595 GCA_035603345.1 Steroidobacteraceae bacterium
CGAACCCGATTTGTATCTGGGAAGAACTGGACGGCACCGACGCGGATCAGTTCCTCGAGAAGAAGCGACCAGTTAAGAGTTGGCGCGCATTCGCGCACCAGCCCGCTGAACGTTGGATGGTGGGGGTCATCTTCCAGCGCAAGCTCAGCGGGAGCGCCCGTAAACGGAACGATGTACCGACGGTCGGTGTGCCAAGTCATGAGCACCAGACCAATCTGGTCGATTACGCTGGGCTCATTTGCATCTGGCCGTTCGAGACTTTCCCGAATCTTGTCGATCTCCCGCGCCGGGAGTCCCGAAAACAGCTGAATCCGCGGGGTTGTGATGGGAAAGTTGCGTTCTTCAAGAACCTCAATTGTCGCGGCCACAAAGGCACGCTTGATCATGTCAATCGTGCTCTTTGCTCCGACGCCTCTCCGAACCAACATCCTGGCAATTGGCTGAAACAGCGTCGCAGCCGCGCGCGGAAGCGCAGCCCGCTCCAATTCGACCGCTTGGTCGAGGAAGGGATTAGTGAGACCCACATCACATAATGGGCTTTTTCATACAGTTATGACAAGTAGACGCTTGTGAATTTCCGGTGAATTCGTGCGGAAATTCCGACGTGCTGCGGCGCAGCAGACAGAGGCAACACGCCCCGGTCGGAGCGATCGGGGAGCGCTCGCGGACCCAACACTGACCCAACAGGAATCAGGTTCGGTGCCGGCAGGACGTCCGGCACCAGTGTCGACCGGCGAGGGAGCTGAGCCGCCGCATGGCCGGCAGGCGAGCCTTCAGGGCAAACTTAAGAGAAACAATTAGTTACGTGAATCCAACAGCCGGGGCCGGCTGCGCAGGCGGGCAAGAAGCGCTCTAACCCAACACCCTCAGGTCCTCTCCCCCGGCTCGAACAGCCGCCGGTGCTCGAGGATCGCGTACCGATCGGTCATGCCGGCGATGTAGTCGGCCACTACCCGGGCGCGGCCCGCTGGCCCGCGGGCGGTCTCGGACTGAGCGGCCTGCTCTTGGTGCTCCGGGGGCATGAGAGTGACGTCCTTAAAGAAGGTGTCGAACAGCTCCTGAAGCGTCCGACGCGCCTTGGCGGTCATGCGCAGCACCTTATAGTGCCGGTAGACATGCTCCCGGAGGTAGGCCTTGAGCTCCAGATGCTCCTCCTGGCAGCCCTCGCTCAGCATCGCGAGCGGCTTCGCCTGGGCGCGCACCTCGTCGATCGAGCCCGGCCGCGCCGCCTCGAGGTGCGCCTGGGTGGTGCGGATCAGATCCACCACGATGTGGTTGATCATGCGCCGGATGATCTCGTGCACCAGGCGCCGCCCGGTGAGGCCCGGGTAACGCGCGATTACCGCCTCGTACTGGCGGCCGAACATCCGGGTCTCACGCAGCCCGTCGACGGTCAGGAGCCCGGCGCGGATGCCGTCGTCGACGTCGTGATTGTTGTAGGCGATCTCATCGGCGAGGTTGGCGATCTGGGCTTCGAGCCCCGGCTGGCGGCGGTTGAGGAAGCGCTCGCCGAGCTCCCCCAGCTCGCGCGCGTTGTGCGCCGAGCAGTGCTTGAGAATGCCCTCGCGGCACTCGAACGTGAGGTTCAGACCCGGGAACTCGGCATAGCGCTCCTCGAGCTCGTCGACCACGCGCAGCGACTGCAGGTTGTGCTCGAAGCCGCCGTAGCTGCGCATGCACTCGTTGAGCGCATCCTGCCCGGCATGGCCGAAGGGTGTGTGCCCGAGATCGTGCGCCAGACAGATCGCCTCGGTGAGCGCCTCGTTGAGGCGCAGCGCGAGCGCCACCGAGCGCGCGATCTGCGCCACCTCGATCGAGTGGGTGACGCGCGTGCGGTACAGGTCGCCCTCGTGATTCACAAACACCTGGGTCTTGTAGACCAGGCGCCGGAAGGCGTTCGAGTGGATGATGCGGTCGCGGTCGCGCTGGAATTCGCCGCGGAATTCGGGCTTGGGCTCGGGATAGCGCCGGCCACGCGATTGCGCGTCGTGCGCCGCGTAGGGCGCGAGCAGTGCGATGGCGGGGGCGTCGTTCACGGCGGCCTCGCTCACCCGCAGCACGCTTGCAGCGTGTCCTGCAGCGCGCTTTCGGGATAGTCTGCAGTCAGGCAGGCCGCGCCGATACCGCACAGCAGCACCAGGCGGATGCGCCCGCCCTTCACCTTCTTATCGATGCGCATGTGCTCGAGCGCCGCGCCGGGCGCGACGCCCGGAATGCGGGTCGGGAGCCCCGCGCGCTCGACGAGGCTCCGCACCCGATCCGCGTCCTGAGGGGCAAGCAGTCCGCAGGCGCGCGACATCTGCGCCGCCATCACCAGGCCTGCCGCCACCGCCTCGCCGTGCAGCCATGCGCGGTAGCCGGTCGCCGACTCCAGGGCATGTCCGAACGTGTGGCCAAGATTCAACAGCGCACGCTCGCCCTGCTCGAGCTCGTCGCGGCCGACGATCGCCGCCTTGATCTCGCAGGAGCGGCGCACGGCGTGCACGAGCGCCGCGGCTTCGCCGGCGAGCAGCTGCGGCAGGTGCGCCTCGAGCCAGGCGAAGAATCCCGCATCGCAGATCAGGCCATACTTGATCACCTCGGCGAGGCCCGCGCGCAGCTCGCGCGGCGGCAGGGTCGCGAGCGTCGCGGTGTCGGCGAGCACGGCGGCAGGCTGGTGGAACGCGCCGATCAGGTTCTTGCCGCCCGGATGGTTGACGGCCGTCTTGCCGCCGACGGCCGCATCGACCTGCGCGAGGAGTGTGGTGGGCACCTGCACGAACGACACGCCGCGCTGATAGCAGGCGGCGGTGAAGCCCGCCAGGTCGCCGACCACCCCGCCCCCGAGAGCGACGATCGCGCAGTCGCGCCCGAAGCGGTTGGCCACCAGCACATCGAGCACGCGCGCGACGTTCGCGAGCGTCTTGTGCGCCTCGCCGTCCGGCAGGATGACCTCGAGCACCCGGCGCTGGCTGCCTAAGCCGGCGGCGAGCGCGGGCAGATACAGCGGCGCGACGCTGGTATTGCTCACGATCAGCACGTCACGCGCCGGCACCTGCCGCTCGAGCACGTCGGCGCGGCCGATCAGACCTGCATCGATCAGGATCGGATAGCTGCGGTTTCCGAGCTCGACGTTAAGGGTATCCACGTGGGCAGGCGCCAACACTTAAGCGATCGCGAGCGGGCGCGCTGCCCGCCCTCGCCGTATCCGCGCAGGATCAGTATACGTTAGGCGCCGCGCAGTGCGGCCAGCCTGCGCAGCACCTCCTCGGCCACCGCGCGCACCCGCTGTCCGTCGGTGGACACGACGACATCGGCGATCTCCCCATAGAGGGGCGAGCGCACGTCCATGAGCTCCCCGAGCCGGCCGGGAATGTCTGCCTGGTGCAGGAGCGGGCGCTGCTTGCCGTGGCGCACGCGGTCGGCCTGCTGCGCCACGGAGGTCTCGAGATACACCACGCAGCCACGCTCGGCGAGGTGGCGGCGGTTCTCCGGCAGCAGTACTGCGCCGCCGCCGGTGGCGAGCACGATGCGCTCGAGCTGCGTGAGCGCGTCGATCGCCTCGCGCTCGCGCTGGCGGAAGCCGGCCTCGCCCTCCTTCTCGAAGATGAACGGGATGTCGACCCCGGTGCGCCGCTCGACCTCGGTATCGCTGTCGTAGAAGGGCAGCCCGAGCGAGCGTGCCAGCTGGCGGCCGACCGCGGTCTTGCCCGAGCCCATCGGGCCGATCAGAAACACACTGCGCTTGTCGAGCATCTCTGGCGCAGCATACCGAAAAGAGCGCGGCCGCCCGAAGGCGGCCGCGCGGTCCGATTCAAGCGATCAATTCACCGTCACCGGGTGCTGCTCGTCGAGCTCATCAGTTGTAGACGTTAACGCCTTCGTGAACGATCTTCGGGGTGATGAAGATCATGAGCTCGTCGCGGTCGTCCTCGTGGTCAGTGCTCTTGAACAGGTGCCCGAGGATCGGAATATCCGCCAGGTACGGTACCTTGGTGTCGTCCTCGCGCTGTGTGGTCTGCAGGATGCCGCCGAGCACCACCGTCTGGCCGTCGTTCACCAGCACCTGGGTAGCGATCTCGCGGGTGTCGATCGACGGCACGTTCACGCCGCCCGAGGCCACCACCACCGTGCCGACGCTGTCGTCGCGCACATCGAGATCCATGATGATGCGGTTATCCGGCGTGATCTGCGGCGTCACCTTGAGCAACAGCACCGCCTCCTTGAACTGGATGGTGGTGGCGCCGCTCGAGGCCGACTGCTGGTATGGGATCTCCACGCCCTGCTTGATCGTCGCCGGCTTCTGGTTGGCGGTGATGACGCGCGGCGAGGAGATGACGTTCGCCTGGGTCTCCGCCTGGGCAGCCGACAGCTCCAGGTCGACCAGGAAGTTGTTGCCGAGAATGCCGAGCGCGATGGAGCCCGCGGGGCTGGTGACCGGCAGATTGACGTTGTAGCGGTTGGCGGCGCTGCTGCCGGTCGGGATCGACACCGGGTACACCGAGTTGGAGGTCTGCAGGTTGGTGAGCGCCGAGCCCATGATCTGGTCGGTGCCGGCCGCAGTGCCGGTGGTCGTCACCAGGCCGGTGGAGCCGTTCTTGTTCACGCCCGTGTAGCCGAGAATCGAGCCGATCTGCCGGTCGAAGTCGTTGTTGACGACCACGATGCGCGCCTCGATGAGCACCTGGCGCACCGGGATATCGAGGGTCGCCACCAGGCGGCGGATGTCGGTCAGGCGGTCGGCGGTGTCCTGCAGCAGCAGCGTGTTGGTGCGATCATCGACCGTCACGCTGCCGCGGGCGGACAGCAACGAGTTGTTCTGCGACTTGATGAGCGCGGCCATGTCGGTCGCCTTGGCGTAATTGACCTGCAAGTACTCCGAGCGCAGCGGCGCGAGCTCCTGCACGTCCTTGCGGGCGGCGAGCTCGGCCTTCTCGTGCGCGGCGAGCTCCGCCTGCGGCGCCACGATGATGACGTTGTCCTGCTTGCGCTTATCGAGGCCCTTGGTGCGCAGCACGATGTCGAGCGCCTGGTCCCATGGCACATTCTGCAGGCGCAGCGTCACGTTGCCGGTGACCGAGTCGCTCACCACGATGTTCTGGCCGCTGGCATCGGCCAGCAGCTGCAGCACCGCGCGGGTGTCGATGTCCTGGAAGTTGAGCGTCAGCCGCTCGCCGGTGTACACCGGCTTCTCATCCTGCGCGACGCTCGTCTTGCGGCGCGGCGCCACCTCGACCACGTACTGATCGTCGGACTGGTAGGCGAGCTGCTCGAAATCGCCGTTGGCGCTGATCGCAATGCGCGCGCCGTTGCCCGCCCGGCTGACGTCGAAGCTCGAAACCGGCGTGCCGTAGTCGGTCGCGTCGAAGCGACGCGTCAGGTTCGCCGGCACGGTGGCGTCGGTGAAGTCGACGACGATCTGGCTGCCCACCTGGTGCAGGCTGACATGGATGTGCGGGTCGGACAGCTTGACGATCACGCGGCCGGCACCGTCGGTGCCGCGCCGGAAGTCGATGGCGCGCAGCTCGCGCGGCGCGCTCGAGCCGCCGCCGGCGGCCATCGCGGGGGCGGTGGCGGCGGCAGTCGCGGCCGCAGTCGCTGCGCCGGCCGAGCCGCTTCCCAACATGACGATCACGCTGTTGCCGCTGACGTGCGCGTCGTACGGCACCAGCTTGTCGAGATTCAGCACCACGCGAGTGCGGTCCTTGGTCTCCGCGGCGAGGATGGTGTCGAGCCCCGAAGCGTGCACGTCGATGCGGCGCGAGGGCAGCGCGAGCGTAGTGTTCGGCAGATCGAAAGAGATGCGCGCCGGGTTGTCGATGGTGAACGACAACGGCTGCGGTGCCGGTCCCGACAGGCGCATCGTCAGTTGCAGCTGCTGTCCCGGCAGGGGCTGCACGTCGATGGCCTGTAGGCTCAGCTGATCCTGGCCCAGCGCGGGCGCGCCCGGGAGCATTCCGAGGACCCCGGCGAGCACCAGCCAGGCGGCCGGGCCGAGGAGTCGTTTGGTCAGACTGGACGCATACATTGGAAATAACCCCCTGCTGAACCGTTACTCGTTAAGGGCGAGCGCCGCGGGCCGCTCCATGTACCCGCCGAGGCTGTCCGGAACGATCTCGATGAGACTGATCTTCGACGGCGTGATCTCCGTGATCCGCCCTTCGGCCTGGCCCATGTGCTCGCCGGCGGTCACCCGGTGCACCAGGCCGTCCTTGGTCTGCACCAGGCCGTACATCTCGCCGCCGAGCCTCAATGTGCCGACCATCTTCAAGGTGTCGAGCGAAAACTGTTCGAGGAATTCGCGGTTGCGCTTGGAATCCGGCCGCACGCTGCCCGGACCGCCGCCCGGGGAGCTCGGCATGAACGGCGAGCGCAGGTCGGAGTCGGCGTACACGAAGGTCTCGTAGGGCTTGATCTCCGGCAGCGGCTCGACGCGCCCGCCCGGCTCCTTCTTGGTGTCCTCGATGAAGCGCTGCAGATCGTCGTCGGCGCTCGAGCAGGCCATGAGCAGCGCGTACCCGAGGCACGCGGCCGCCACGGCGAGCAGGCGCACACGCGATCGGAACGTCCGTTCATGCATAGGAGTGCCTCACCCTCAACCCGTCGGCCTGGGCGCCGAACGGTGTACGGTCTTCTTGCCCTTGTCCGAGTCAGCCGCCGCCGCCGCGATCTCGTCCTCGTCGAGATAGCGGTAGGTCTTGGCGGTGAGCTCCATCGACAGCTCGTCGTAGGAATCCTTGCCGTCGGGTTTGATGTTGATGTCGTCGAGCGTGACGATGCGCGGCAACGCCGCGATCCCACTCACGAACTCGCCGAACTGGTGGTAGCTGCCCGTCAGGCGGATCTTGATGGGCTTCTCGGCGTAGAAGTCCTTGCGCTCCTCGGCCTCGGGCTGGAACAGCTTCTCCTGCAGGCCCGCGGCAAGTCCCGTCTGCGAGATGTCCACCAGCAGGCTCGGCACTTCGGTCTTGCCGGGGAGCTGGCGCAGCAGCGCGCCGAAGGAGCGCTCGATGTCCTTGAGCTGCTGCTTGTAGACCTCGAGGTTGACGGCCTTGGAGTGCTTGTCCTTGAACTGCTGGCGCAGCGTGTCCTCCTCGGCCTGATGCTGCTGCAGCTCGGGCCGCTGCTCGCTCCACACGAAGAAGTACACCAGCGCCGCGGTGAGCACCACGAAGGCGAGCCCCACCGCCCCGGCGCGGATCGGCAGCGGCCACCGTCCCGGGTCGCGCGGGTCAAGCGATTGGATCTCTTCCCACAGGTTCATTGCCGCGCCCCCGAATCGTCGCCGAGACTCGCCTTGCGGATCTTGCTGCGGGCGGCACCCGCGCCATTGCCGTTGTCGCTGGCTTCCGCGGCCGGCGCCTCATCCGCGGTCAGCGTGAAGCTCGAGCCCGGCCCTTTGCCGGTCTGCACCACCTCGAGCTCTGGATTGCGCAGCCACTGCGAGGCGTCGATGTTGCGCATGAAGGTGGAGACGCGCGTGCTCGACTGCGCCACGCCCTCGAACTTCAGGCGCTTGACCGAGCCGCTGCCGATCTGCTGCACGCCGGTGAGATACACCCCGTCGGGCAGCGTCTTCACGATCTGATCGAACACGTGCACGATCTCGGGGCGCGAGCGCTGCAGCTTCTCGATAATCTCCATGCGCGCGATGAACTTCTGCTTCTCGCTCTCGAGGTCGTTGATCTCCTCGATCTGCTTGTCCAGCTTCTTGATCTGCGCGGTGAGCATCGCGTTGCGGCGCTCCTGGCCGGAGATCATCGAGTCGAACATCAGGTAGACGGCGAAGGTCGTGACGATCGCGGCGATCGCGGCGACGCCGAGCGCCACCATGAACGCGAGCTTGCGCTCCTTGCGCTGATCCTCACGCCAGGGAAGTAGATTTATACGTGGCATATCAGTCGAAACTCCGCAGTGCCAGTCCGCACGCCGTCAGGAGCGCGGTGGCGTCGCGCTGCACCGCCTGGGCCTTGGCGCGCGAGGAAAGCTTCATCTGTCCGAGCGGGTCGCCCTTCTCGGCGGAAATGCCGACGCGGCTGGCGATCACTTCCGCCACTCCGGGAATGTTGGCGCAGCCGCCGCACACCAGGATCTTCTCCGGCTGCTCGCGCCCGGAGCCCGAGGCAAGGTAGAACTGCAGCGAGCGGCTGACCTGCTGGGTCATGTCGTCGATGAAAGGATCGAGCACCTCGGACTGGTAGTTGCCGGGCAAGCCGCCTTCCTTCTTGGCGCGCCCCGCCTCCTCCATGGCGAGCCCGTAGGTGCGCATGATCTCCTCGGTGAGCTGTTGGCCGCCGAAGGCGAAGTCGCGCGTGTATACCACCTTGAGATTGCGCAGCACGCTGAAAGTGGTGCTGCTCGCGCCGAAGTCGACCACCGCGATGGTGCGGTCGATGCCGCCGTCGGGCATCTGGTGCGTCATCAGCTTGCAGGCGTTCTCGAGCGCAAACGCCTCGACGTCGACGATCTTGGCGGCGAGTCCCGCGGCCTTCACCGCCGCCTGGCGCTGCTCGACGTTCTCGGTGCGCGTCGCGACCAGCAGCACGTCGTTGCTGTCGGTGTCCTTCTCGTTCGGCCCCAGCACCTCGAAGTCGTAGCTGACTTCGTCCATCGGGAAGGGGATGTACTGGTCGGCCTGCATCTCGACCTGCGCTTCGAGGTCGCCGCTGCGCAGCGAGCGCGGCATCTGGATCACTTTCGTGATCGCGGCGTCGCCGGAGATCGCAATGGCGACCTCACCACTCTTCGCGCCGGCGCGCTTGACCGCGCGGCGGATCGCCTCGCCCACCGCCTCCGCGTCGACGATCGCTTTCTCGTTGATCGCGTTCTGCGGCGTGGGCTCGGCCGCATAGGCTTCCACGCGATACTGCCCCCCCGCCATCGCAAGCTCGATCAGCTTGACCGACGAAGTCGTTATGTCAAGTCCGAGCAGGGGGCGGTATTTGCGCTGCAGAAGGAACATTTTTATTTCCTTTTCAGGGGATTACGCCTGAAAATGACCGCCCTGTATCAGTCTCGGACGCACTATATATCAGCGCTAAGTCAAATTGAACGTGAGCAGCCTCACACAACCGCCGGGTGCCCCGACGGCACGCGCGCGAAGTGGCGAAAGCATCACGCCCGGGGGTCCCGGGTCGGGTCAACGAATGCTGTTGCGCCTTGTCCAACGTCTCTTCGAGGGGACGTCGAAAACCATCGCGGGCGGGATATGAGGCAGGCGTTGCTTCGAATTTCGGTCGAACCGCGCGCCCCGCGTGCGCGTGGTCAAAGCGCGGCGGAGTACGTTAACGTTCAGACCGGCAACCCCGCTGTCATAGGTACTTGCGTCCCGTAGACCGGAGGCTTTGCGTCCCCACCTTTCGGTGAGTTTGCCCAAGAATCGGCGCGTACTATGCATAGCCCCTGAGATGAGCGCAAGCAACGGGATTGGCTTTTTGTGAAATGGAATTACTTTAGAGCTCTGCTCATCCTCGCCGGCGGTGTGACGCTCGTCACACTTCTCGCGGCCTACGCGCTCGCGTGCAGCTACGTGTACCTGGTGACCTCGCTCCCCTCGACCGAGGCGATGCGCAACGTCGAACTGCAGGTGCCGCTGCGCGTGTACACGCGCTCGGGCGCGCTGATCGCGCAAATCGGCGAGCAGCGGCGCATCCCGGTGAGCTACGAACAGATCCCCGACCTCGTCAAGCACGCGTTTCTCGCCGCCGAGGACGAGCGCTTCTTCGAGCATCACGGCATCGACTACTTCGGCGTGATGCGCGCGGTGCTCGTCGACTTCATCTCCGGCGACAAGACCCAGGGCGCCAGCACCATCACCATGCAGGCGGCGCGCAACATGTTCCTCAACCTCGACAAGACCTACCGCCGCAAGCTCCAGGAGACCTTCGTCAGCTACCGCATGGAGCATGAGTTCACCAAGCAGGAGATCCTGGGGGTGTACCTCAACGTGATCTTCTTCGGACAGCGCGCCTACGGCGTCGCCGCCGCGGCCGAGGCCTTCTTCGGCAAACCGCTCGACAAGCTCGACGTCGCCGAGGCCGCCACCATCGCCGGGGTGCCGAAAGCACCGTCGCGCTATAACCCGATCGTGAATGCCGAGCTCGCTACTCAGCGCCGCTCCTACGTGCTGCGGCGCATGCGCGAGCTGGGCTACATCGATGCGGCGACCGCGGACGCCGCCAACCGCGAACCGATGCACGCGCGCGCGCACGCACCGCTCTACGACGTCGAGGCGCCGTACGTCGCCGAGATGGCGCGGCTCGAGCTGCGGCAGCGCTTCGGCGCCTCCGCCGAGACCGCCGGCTACAAGGTCTACACCACGCTCGACGGCCGGCTGCAGACCGCGGCCAACCGCGCGGTGCGCATCGGGCTGATCGAATACGACCGCCGCCACGGCTGGCGCGGTCCGGCCGGCCACGTCGAGCTGCCCGCGAACGGCACGCCCGACTACGACGACCTGGTGAACGAATACGCCTCGATCGGCAACCTGACCCCCGCGGTGGTCACGACGGTCGCCGAGCGCGGCGTGCGGGCGTACGCCAAGGGGTTCGGGCCGGTCGATATCGACTGGGACGGCCTGTCGTGGGCGCGCAAGGCCGGGCCGAACGAGAGCGTGGGACCGCAGCCGAAAGATGCGGCGCAGGTGGTAGCGCGCGGCGACGTCGTCTACGTGGTGGCCGATCTGGCCGGGCATGCGCAGCTCGCGCAGGTGCCCGAGGCGCAAAGCGCCCTGGTCGCGCTCGACCCCAACGACGGCAGCCTGGTCGCGCTGGTCGGCGGCTTCGACTACTTCACCAACAAGTACAACCGCGTCACCCAGGCGCGACGCCTGCCGGGCTCGGGCTTCAAGCCGTTCCTGTACTCGGCGGCGCTCGAGTCCGGCTTCACGCCCGCGAGTGAGTTCCTCAACGCTCCGATCGTGCTCGAAGCCACCGGCGCCGAGGAAACCTGGCGGCCGGAGAACGTTGAGCGCGCCTTCGGCGGGCCGACCCGGCTGCGCCAGGCGCTGGTGCACTCGCTCAACCTGGTGTCGATCCGCGTCCTCAAGGCGATTGGCGTCCAGAACGCGATCGACTACACGAGCCGCTTCGGCTTCGATCCCCATGCCATGCCGCATGACCTGACGCTGGCGCTCGGCACGCTCGAGGTGACGCCGCTCGAGCTCGCCGGCGCCTATGCGGTGTTCGCCAACGGCGGCTACCGCGTGCAGCCGTATTTCATCGATCGGATCGAGGACGCCTCGGGCCAGGTGGTGTGGCGGGCGACTCCGCGCATGGTGTGCACGCAGTGCGACCAGGGGAGCGGCGAGCCCGCCGCGCCGCAGGCGCCCGGCCCGCTCAAGGTCGCCGACGCCCCGCGCGACGTCACCACCGGTGAGCCCGCGCCGCTGCCGCCGCAGCAGGTGGCGCCGCGGGTCATCAGCGCGCAGAACGCCTACATCATGGACGACATGATGGCGGACGTGATCCGAAGCGGCACCGGGCGGCGCGCGCTCGCGCTCAACCGCAGCGACCTCGCCGGCAAGACCGGCACCACCAACGAGGCGAAGGACACCTGGTTCAACGGCTTCACCCCCAACCTGGTGGCCACGGTGTGGGTCGGCTACGACCAGGAGCGGCCGCTCGGCGAGAGCGAGGAGGGCGCCCGCACCGCGTTGCCGATCTGGATCGACTTCATGCGCGAGGCGCTCAAGGGGGTGCCCGAGCAGCACCGTTCGATGCCCGACGGACTGATCACGCTCAGAATCTCGCCCGAGAGCGGCGCACTGGTAAGCGCGGAGAACCCCGATGGCGTGCCGGAGATCTTCATGGCGAACCACCTGCCGCAGGCCGGCGAGCCGGGCTCGATGCCGACCAGCACCGGGACGCAAACGAGCAGCGAGCCGATTTTCTGACGATGCGCGCCAGGCGACACCCGACGCGCGCTGACAACCTGCGGCGGGTGCTGGCGCAGGAAGCCGCGCGCCTCATGGCCGAGCACGGCATCCAGGACTTCGGAGTCGCCAAGCGCAAGGCGGCCGAGCGCTTCGGCGTCACCGACGGCACGGCGCTGCTGCCAAAGAACAGCGAGATCGAGGCGGCGCTCGCCGAGTACCAGCGGCTGTTCGGCGGCGCCGCGCACGCGAAGTCGCTGCGCGAGCAGCGCCGGGCGGCGCTGGCGGCGATGCGCGCGTTACAGGAGTTCGAGCCGCGGCTGGTGGGCGCGGTGCTCGCGGGCACGGCGACTCTGCATTCGGACGTGCAGCTGCACCTGTTCGCCGAGCGCGCCGAGTCGGTGGCGCTCAAGCTCCTCGACCGGGGAATCGCTCACGAGGTGACCGAGCGGCGCGTGCGGCTCGACCCCGAGCGCATCCGCGCCCTTCCCAGCGTGCGCTTCCAGGTGGACGACCAGCCCATCGAGGCGACCGTGTTCCCACCGCTCGGCATCCGCCAGGCGCCGGTGAGCCCGGTGGACGGTCGCCCGATGCGGCGCGCGAACGCGCTCGAGGTGCAGGCGCTGCTCGCCGAAGCCTAGCGGCGTTTCCCGATCGGGGTGTAATCGCGTCGCGTCGGACCGGTGTACAGCTGGCGCGGGCGGCCGATGCGCATGGCGGGATCGGAGATCATCTCCTGCCAGTGCGCCACCCAGCCGACGGTACGCGCGATCGCGAACATCACGGTGAACATCGAGCGCGGGATGCCGATCGCGCTGTAGATGACGCCCGAATAGAAATCCACATTCGGGTAGAGCTTGCGCTCGATGAAGTACTCGTCCCTGAGCGCGATCTCCTCGAGCCGCAGCGCCAGCTCGAACAACGGATTGTCGGTGCGCCCGAGCGCGCTCAGCACCCGGTGACACATGGCGCGGATGATCTTGGCGCGCGGGTCGAAGTTCTTGTAGACACGATGCCCGAAGCCCATCAGGCGGAAGTGGCTCGATTTGTCCTTGGCCATCGCCAGGTACTTCGGGATGTGGTCCACCGAGCCGATCTGCTCGAGCATCGCCAGCACCGCCTCGTTCGCACCGCCGTGCGCGGGGCCCCACAGCGCCGAGACGCCGGCGGAGATCGCCGCGTAGGGATTGGCGCCGGTGCTGCCGGCGAGGCGCACCGTGGAGGTGCTGGCGTTCTGCTCGTGGTCGGCGTGCAGGACGAACAGCAGGTCGAGCGCCTCACCGGCCACGGGATCGACCTGGTAAGGCTCGCAGGGAACGGCGAACAGCATGTGCAGCACGTTGGCGGCGTAACCGAGGTCGTTGCGCGGATAGATGAACGGCTGCCCGAGCGAGTACTTGTGGGCCGCCGCGGCGATGGTCGGGAGCTTGGCGATGATGCGGTGGGCGAAGATCTCGCGGTGCCGCGGGTTATGGCTGTCCATGCTGTCGTGATAGAACGCCGACATCGACGCCACCACCGCCGACACCATCGCCATCGGGTGGGCGTTGTGGTGGAAGCCGTTGAAGAAGCGCAGCAGCGATTCGTTGATCATCGTGTGATAACGAATGTTGCCGGTGAACTCCTCCAGCTGCTTCGCGGTCGGCAGCTCCCCGATCAGCAGCAGGTACGCCACCTCCATGAACGAGCTCTGCTCCGCGAGCTGCTCGATCGGGTAGCCGCGGTAGAGCAGCACACCCTCTTCTCCGTCGATGTAGGTGATGCGGCTCTCGGTGGCGGCGGTGGCGCCGAAGCCCGGATCGTAGGTGAAGACGCCGAGGTCCTTGTGGAGCCCGGCGATGTCGAGCGCGGCGGGTCCGATGGTGCCACTGCGCACGGGGAGCGAGGCGTGGTGGCCGGTTGCCGGGTCGGTGAGTTCGAAGCTCTTCTCGGTCATTGAGGCTGCGGGCGTCCGTGAATTCCGCGCTCGATACCCTTCGGGCGGCGCGCGCGGCGCGCGCCTCTATTCCGAGGTTTACATGGTCCCCGCACCACAATCAAGGCTGCGGGAGCCGTTCTCGCCCGAAGGAATCCGGGCGGCTCGCCCGGACGGGGGAGTTGGGATGGCGCTTGCAGCGCCGGCAGCGCGTTACTTCGCCGCGGTCGACCCTGCAGTGCCGTACTTGCGGCGGAACTTGTCGACGCGGCCCGCGGTGTCGACGATCTTCTGCTTGCCGGTATAGAACGGGTGGCAGTTCGAGCACACCTCAACCTGCAGGTCGTGACCGAGCGTCGAGCTCGTCTTGAACGTGTTGCCGCACGTGCAGGTGACGGTGATCTCTCTGTAGTCGGGATGAATGGCGGCTTTCATGGCGGGACCTGGCTCGGGATGAAGGTGGCTGACCTGGGTATCCCCTACATGGGGTTTCAGGCGCGTCCGTTCAACGTGATCGGATTGAGCGTGACGGTTTCGGCGTGGCCAAAGGGCGCGGGAGTGTACCGGCACCCCGGCGGCGTCTCAAGCGCGCCCGCGCATCGGGCCAAGGACGCGGATTCCTTATCCACAGAAGCTGTGGACAAGTCTGTGGACGAGGCGATTCCGGAGTCCGAATTTTCCCGATCAGATTGCATATTTGTTACCTTGATCAAAAAACGACCAAGGCATTTGTACCTGTTCTTTCAATGCGTTAGAGACATCATGTCCAGCGGATTGGCCACTTTGACGTGTAATTGGCTCATTCTGCGATGGGCCATTCAAGGCCTGTGAATAAAGGCGCGCGGGGATCCGAGAGGCGCCGCGGTCAGGCGATTGACAATGTAAAACCATCGGACATTTCCGACGTTTCGGGTAGGAATTCGAGAAGCAGATCGTTAAGAAATCGCAGTCCCAAGGAGCTCGCGCGATAGCCCCCGGGTGTGCGCACCAGGAGCCCGCGCTCGATCAGCGGTGCCGTCGGAGCCGCGAGCTCAGCCGCGCCGAGCCCGGTACGTTCCTCGAATGCCGTCAGCTCGAACCCGGCCGTGAGGCGCAGCGCATTCAGCATGAACTCGAAAGCCAGCTCGGTGCGTGCGACGACGCGACGTGTTGCGGAGTCGTCCGGGGCCGCCAGATAGCGCCGCGGCTCGCGCGGCTGCACCGTGCGCGTGATCTCACCCCGCGGTAAGCATGTGACCTTGCCGTGCGCGCCGGCGCCGACGCCCAGGTAGTCCCCGAAGGTCCAGTAGTTGAGATTGTGCCGGCACTGGCGCCCGGGCCGCGCGTAGGCGGATACCTCGTACTGCGCCAGGCCCGCTTGCGCCAGGCGCTCGCCGCAGGCGTCCAGCATGGCCGCGGCCTCGTCCTGGTCGGGCAGCGTCGGCGGGTCAGCTGCGAACACCGTCCCGGGCTCGAGCGTCAGCTGATAGTGCGACAGGTGCGCGGGGGCGAGCGCGAGCGCCTCGCCAACATCGTGCAGTGCGCCCGGCACGTCCTGTCCGGGCAGTGCGTACATGAGATCGAGATTGAAGTTGGTAAGCGCCGCCGCGTGCAGCTCAGCGGCCGCTACGCGCGTCTCCTGCGGAGAGTGGATGCGCCCGAGGCTCGCGAGCCGCTGCGCATCGAAGGTCTGCGCACCGAGCGACACCCGCGTCACGCCCGCGGCGCGGTATTCGGCGAAACGCCCGCGCTCGATGGTCCCGGGATTCGCCTCCAGCGTCACCTCGCAATCGCCGGCCAGCCGCAGGTGGCGGCGCGCCGCATCGAGCACGCGCCCGATGGCCGCCGGGGAGAACAGGCTCGGAGTGCCCCCGCCCAGGAACACGCTGACCACCTCGCGGCCGGAGACGAGAGCGGCCTGCGCCCCGAGGTCACGCACTAAGCGTTCAACATACGCGCCCTCGGTGAGCTCCCCGTGCAGGGTGTAGGAATTGAAATCGCAGTACGGGCATTTGCGCACGCACCAGGGAAAGTGCACGTAGAGAGCGAGCGGCGGAGCAATCAGCGCGGACATGGAGGGTAGGCGTACAAGCATGCGATGTCGGCGGACTTTACACCGGCGCTGGCCGCGCGGCCGGCGAACTATTCCATTCAATGGCTTAATTCAATGGCGCGGATATTGCACTCGGTACTGTGACCGCCCCCATACCGAGCGAGGCCATGTCATGGACGCAACGGATCCCAGAATGACTGCACGAGCGCTGCCGCTCGCGGCGTTATTGGCCGTCATGATCGCGCTCGGCATCACGGCTGTCGGCCCGGCGCAGGCACAGGGCATCACGTCGGTGACCATACCGTCGGATTTCCAACTGATCGGCACGCCGATCGAAGCGACTCTCGGCCCCGCTCCCATCAATCCCGGCGTCCTGGTCGGTCTCAACCCGCAGCCGCTGCCGCCTTTCCCCGCTCCGGGAACGGATCTGAGCCTGGTCAACCCAAGTGATCCGCTCTACACCTACCCCCCGAGCCCGGCCGCCGGCACGCTGGAAAATTTTATCCTCGAATTTGGAATGGACGCGGGCGGCGCCGTGTCGTTCCGTCCGCCCCAGGGCGGCCCGGGCCCGACGTTCGGAATGGACGGTATCGCTCCGGGCGGCGAGCAATACGCGGTCATGATCAACATCGTCGGTGGTGTTAATGGCTCGTTCGTGACGCTAAACCCGCAGCCGCTGCCGCCGTTCCCGGCGGGGGACTTCGGGTTCGAAGCCTTCGAATTCGCGTCGGCCGGCGATCCGATGGTGAGCTTCACGGTCACCAGCGAGGGAACGGGGTTCAATTTCGCCGAAGTGCCCGAACCGGCGACGCTGGCCTTGTTCGCCTTCTCTCTGGCGTTGCTCGGTCTTGGGTGGACGAGGCGCGCCCGGATCGCGCGCCGTAGCGCTTCCTAAGCGCGCCACGCTGCTCAACATCCACACGGGGCGCGGTGCCTGGTGGATTCTCATTCCGCGTTCTGCACCTGCTCGCGCATCTGCTCGATCAGCACCTTCATGTCGACCGCGCTGCGCGTGGTCTCGAGGTCCTGTGACTTCGACGACAGCGTGTTGGCTTCGCGGTTGAGCTCCTGCATGAGGAAGTCGAGCCGCCGGCCCGCGGGTTCGCCGGCGGCGATTACCCGGCGCACCTCGAGGACATGACCGGTGAGGCGCTCGAGCTCCTCGTCGACGTCGAGCCGCTGCAGCAGCAGCAGCAGCTCCTGCTCGAGGCGCTCCTGGTCGACCGCAGCGCCGAGCTCGGCGACGCGCTCGTTGAGGCGGGTGCGCACCCGCGCCTGAACCTCGGGAAGGCGGGCACGCACGCCGGCGATCAGCTCATCGAGCGCACCGCAGCGCTGCTCGAGGAGCTCGCGCAGCCGCTCTCCCTCGCGCGCGCGCGCCGCGATCAGATCGGCGAGCGCGCCGTCGAACACCGTGCCGGCCGCCGCCAGCAGTTCCTCGCTGTCGCCGGCCGCCTCGCGCAGCACCCCGGGCCAGCGCAGCACCTCGAGCGCGCTCACCGTCGAGGGCTCGCGCACCGCGCGCGACACGTGCTGCACGGCGCCCAGCAGCCGCTCGAGCGCGGCCGCGTCCACCTCGAGCGGGGCGGTCGCGTGCTGCGGCCGCCGGTAGCTGATGGTGCAGTCGACCTTGCCGCGGCGTACCTGGCGCGCCAGCCGCGCGCGCAGCTCGCCTTCCGCCGTGCGCAGCTCGTCCGGCAGGCGAAAGCCCGCTTCGAGAAAGCGGTGATTGACGCTGCGCAGCTCGCACACCAGCGCGCCCCAGGCGCCGTCCAGCTCGCGGCGCGCGAATCCCGTCATGCTCGCGATCATGGTCGGCGACCGCCTCCGAAGGATCTCGGCTACGCGCCCGCGTCGCGCAGTGATATAAAGCGGCGCGAAGTCTAACAGATGCACGGAACTCCTCTTGCAGGCCGAGTACGCCGATATCAGCCTCCTCGGGGGACGCGAGGAGAACCAGGACCGGGTCACCGCCGCGGTGGCCGAGCACGCGGCGCTCCTGGTCGCGGTCGACGGCATGGGCGGTCACGCCGACGGGGCGCGCGCCGCGAAGGTCACCCTGCAGGTGATCGTCGAGGCGTTCTGGCATTCGCCGCAGCCGCTCATCGATCCGCAGGGCTTTCTGCACCTGACGCTCGGGCGCGCCCACGAGGAGGTCGTGAAGCTCGGCACGCAGCTGCCGCTCGAGCAGCGCCCGCGCGCCACCTGCGCGGTGTGCCTGATCCAGCAGCACGCCAGCTGGTGGGCGCACGTCGGTGACAGCCGCCTCTACCACCTGCGCGGCGAGGAGCTGCTGGCGCGCAGCCGCGACCACAGTCACGTCGAGCTGCTGCTGCGCGAGGGCCTGATCAACGCCGAGCAGGCGCAGAGCCACCCGATGCGCAATTTCGTCGAGTGCTGCCTGGGCGGAGACCCGATCCTGCCCGACATGGCGCTGAGCCGCCGCCGGCCGCTCGAGCCCGATGACGTGCTGCTGGTGTGCACCGACGGCTTCTGGGGACCGCTCAAGGACGCGGAGCTGGTGGCCGGCATCGGACCGCCGGGCGTGCTGCGCGAGAAGCTGCTCGAGCTCGGCGCGCGCGCCGTGAAGCGCGCCGGACCCGCGAGCGACAACACCTCGGTGGCGGCGCTGCGCTGGCTCGGGGATTAGTCCATTGGAAAAATCGCCTGCGGCAATTTTTCGGACATCAGCTTCGCTGCCGGGCGCGCGCCGGGATCCCCAGGAAATCGCGCGTCTTGATTGCAGGTCGCAAACTCGCCTGACATGGCGGGCGCGATTTCCTGGGGTGGCCCTAGGCGCGACTTTGGCGCCCTGCGCTGCAGCCAACGCAAGTGTGAACAGGCTCTAGTGGCAATGGCGCGCGCTTCCGGACGCTCCAACGATCAGCTGCGGCGCGTCGCCTTCACGCGGCGGCACGCCAAGCACGCCGAAGGCTCGGTGCTGGTCGAGTTCGGCGACACCCAGGTGCTGTGCACCGCGAGCGTCGAGGACACGGTGCCGCAGTTCCTGCGCGGCAAGGCCCAGGGCTGGATCACCGCAGAGTACGGCATGCTGCCGCGCTCGACCCACACACGCTCGGCACGCGAGGCGACGCGCGGCCGCCAGACCGGCCGGACGCTCGAAATCCAACGGCTCATCGGCCGCTCGCTGCGCGCGGTCGCCGACCTGCGCGCGCTCGGCGAGCGCACCATCACGCTCGACTGTGACGTGCTGCAGGCCGACGGCGGCACCCGCACCGCCGCCATCACCGGCGGCTACCTGGCGCTCGCCGAGGCCTGCGAGCGGCTGGTCGAGCGGCGCGAGATCGCCGCGAGCTTCCTGCACTGTCAGGTGGCGGCGGTCTCGGTCGGCATCGTGGGCGGCGTGCCGGTGCTCGACCTCGACTATGCCGAGGACTCGCAGGCCGAGACCGACATGAACGTGGTGATGAACAACGGCGGCGCGTTCGTCGAGATCCAGGGCACGGCCGAGGGCCACGCGTTCCGGCGCCACGAGCTCGATGCGATGTTGAATCTCGCCGCGCACGGCATCGGCGAGCTGCTGGCGCTGCAGGTGCAGGCACTCAAGGAGCCGTGAGCCGGGTTGTTCTGGCCAGCGGCAACGCCGGCAAGCTGCGCGAGCTCGCCGCACTGCTCGCTGCGGCGCGCTTCGAGGTGGTGCCCCAGGATGCGCTCGGCGTCGCCGCGGTGCCCGAGACCGGCGCGACCTTCCGCGACAACGCCCTCATCAAGGCGCGGCACGCCGCCGGCGCGACCGGGCTGGCAGCGCTCGCCGACGACTCGGGCCTCGAGGTGGATGCCCTGCAGGGGCGTCCCGGCGTGCACTCGGCGCGCTACGCGCGCGACGGCGCGAGCGATGCCGAGAACCTCGCCCGCGTGATGGCGGAGCTGGCGGCGGTGCCGCTGCCGCAACGCGCGGCGCGCTACCAGTGCGTCATCGTCTGGCTGCGCGGACCGGCCGATGCCGCGCCGCTGGTGGCCACAGGCACCTGGGAAGGACACATCGCGCTCGCGCCGCGCGGCAGCGGCGGCTTCGGCTACGACCCGGTATTCGTACCGGCGGGAGGCGAGCGCACCGCGGCCGAGCTGCCCGCGGCGGAGAAGAACGCCGTGAGCCACCGCGGCCTCGCCGCTCGCGCGCTGCTTGCGCAGCTGCACGCCGCCGGCCTCGCGCCGCCGGCGTATATTCGCGCACCATGAAACGCGGGCGGCTGTTCGTGATCGCCGCACCTTCGGGCGCCGGCAAGACCTCGCTGGTGAAGGCGCTGCTCGCCCGCCTGCCGCAGCTGCGGCTGTCGATCTCGCACACCACCCGCGCGCGCCGCCCGACGGAGGCCGAAGGCCGCGAGTATCACTTCGTGACGCCCGAGCAGTTCGGCGAGCTCACCGCGCGCGGTGAGTTTCTCGAGCACGCGCGCGTCTTCGACAACCTCTACGGCACCTCGCGCGCCTACGTCGATGGGCAGCTCGCGCAGGGACACGACGTGGTGCTGGAGATCGACTGGCAGGGCGCACAGCAAGTGCGGCGCGCCATGCCGCAGTCCGTGAGCATCTTCATCCTGCCGCCGTCGCGGAACGCGCTCGCCGAACGGCTCGCGCGCCGCGCGACCGACACCCCGGAGGTCATCAGCCGGCGGCTGCGGGACGCCGCGGCCGACATGTCCCACTACCGTGAATTCGACTACGTGGTGGTGAACGACGACTTCGAGCGCGCACTCGCCGAGCTCACCGCCATCGTCGCCGGCCGCGGCGAGGCGTTCCGCAGCGACCGGGTACAGCTGGCAGGGCTCCTCGACGAGCTGCTGGCGGCGCCCTAGCGAGACAGCGGACGGCCGATGCTGCACGAAGACACCCTGATCGCGACGCTCGCGCTCAGCCTCGCATTCGCCTTCCTGTTCGGGCTGGCGGCGGTGCGGCTGCGCCTGTCACCGCTGGTCGGCTACCTGCTGGCCGGCGTCGCCCTGAGTCCCTACACGCCGGGATTGGTCGCCGATCCGCACATCGCGCCGCAGCTCGCCGAGATCGGCGTGATGCTGCTCATGTTCGGAGTGGGCACTCACTTCTCGCTCCGCGACCTGCTCGCCGTGCGCAGCGTCGCCGTTCCCGGCGCGCTCGCCCAGATCGCGGTGGCCACCGCGCTCGGCATGGGCGTCGCCCATTTCTGGGGCTGGCCGCCCGGCGGCGCGCTCATCTTCGCGCTGGCGCTCTCGGTGGCGAGCACGGTGGTGCTGCTGCGGGCGCTCGAGCAGCAGGGAACGCTGGCGAGCGAGGACGGCCGCATCGCCGTCGGCTGGCTCGTGATCGAGGACCTGATCACGGTGCTGATCCTGGTGCTGCTGCCGGTGCTCGCCACCGTCCTCGGCGCGCCAGGGCCGGAGGGCGCAACTGCGGGCACCGCCGAGCTCGCTCGCACGCTCGGCATCACGCTCGGCAAGGTGGCGCTGTTCGTCGCGCTGATGCTCCTGGTCGGCGCGCGCGTCTTCCCCTGGATCCTGGCGCACGTGGTGCGTACCGGCTCGCGCGAGCTCTTCACGCTCGCCGCAGTGGCGCTCGCGCTCGGCGTCGCCTACGGGTCGGCCAAGCTGTTCGGAGTCTCGGTGGCGCTCGGCGCCTTCTTCGCCGGCATGGTGATCAGCGGCACGGACGAAAGTCACACGGCCGCGACCTACCTGCAGCCGCTGCGCGACATGTTCGCGGCGCTGTTCTTCGTCGCCGTCGGCATGCTGTTCGAGCCCGCGGTGCTCATCCGCCACCCGCTCGAGGTCCTCGAAGTGCTTGCCATCGTCGTCGTCGGCAAGTCGGTGGCCGCGGTTGTCATCGTGCGCCTCCTCGGCCGGCCGCTCGCGACCGCGCTCACGGTAGCCGCCGCGCTCGCGCAGATCGGCGAGTTCTCATTCATCCTCGCGGTGATGGGAGTCAGCCTCAAGCTCCTGCCGCCCGAGGGCCAGAGTTACATCGTGGCCGGCGCGCTGTTCTCCATTGTGCTCAACCCCGTCCTGTTCGCGCTGGTCGGACGGTTCCTCCCGCGGCAGGCGGCAGCTCCCGCTTAACGGGCGCGCACGGCGCGGCGGCGCGGCGCCCCCCGCGGCGGGCTGGGCGGAGGTGGCTCTTTTCGCGTATAGTGATAAACCCTGCGCGCGGCTTGTGGCGCGCTCCAGCTATCATCCGACCATGGCCCGAATCACCGTAGAAGACTGTCTGCAGAACGTCGACAACCTGTTCCAGCTGGTGCTGCTCGCGGCGCAGCGCTCGCGGCGGCTCGCCAACGGGGCCGAAGCGACCGTTCCGCTCGAGAACGACAAGCCGACGGTGGTCGCGCTGCGCGAGATCGCCGCCGGCAACGTGACCGCGGAGATGCTGCGCGAGCCCGAGCCTGCGCCCGAGCCCGCTGTGCCCGACGCGGAAAACCAGTCCACTTTCCGCGCCCCGCAGTTCGGCCTCGGAGACTGACGCCCGCGCCGGTCACATGGACTATGCGTCTTCGCTCCTGGGACTGCTTCCCGGCGGCAGACGCACTCCGGGGCTGAAAGAGCTGCTCGCTTCCACCGGGAGCTATCTCGCCCCCGATCAGGTCGAGCGCATACGCGCCGCCGCCGAGTTCGGCGCTTCGGCGCATCAAGGGCAGAAGCGCCTCTCCGGCGAGCCGTTCATCGCGCATCCGGTCGCGGCCGCCGCCATCCTCGCCGACCTGCGCCTGGATGCCGACACCATCGTGGCGGCGATCCTGCACGACGTCATCGAAGACACCCCGACGCCCAAGGACCAGCTGGCGGCGCGCTTCGGCGCCGACGTGGCGGAGCTGGTGGACGGGGTCACCAAGCTCGACCAGATCAAGTTCAAGAGCCGCGAGGAGGCCCAGGCGGAGTCGTTCCGCAAGATGCTGCTGGCGATGGTGCGCGACCTGCGCGTCATCCTGGTGAAGCTCGCCGACCGCATGCACAACATGCGCACCATCGAGGCGATGGCACTCGCGCGGCGCCGCGCGATCGCGCGCGAGACGCTCGAGATCTACGCGCCGATCGCCGAGCGGCTCGGGCTGTACAACATGAAGCTCGAGCTCGAGGACCTGGGCTTCAAGGCGCTCTACCCGCGGCGTTATCAGGTGCTCGAGCGCACGCTCAAGCGTGCGCGCGGCAACCAGAAGGAGTTCCTGAAGAAGATCGACCAGCAGCTGAAGGCCGCGCTCCTCAAGAGCAATATCCAGGCGCAGGTCGAGACGCGCGAGAAGCACCTCTACAGCATCTACAAGAAGATGCAGCGCAAGCGCTCGCTCCTCAACGAGATCGTCGACGTCTACGGCATCCGCATCGTGGTCGACACGCCCGACACCTGCTACCGCGCGCTCGGCGCCGTGCATGCGGTGTTCAAGCCCATGCCGGGACGCTTCAAGGACTACATCGCGATTCCGCGCGGCAACGGCTATCAGTCGCTGCACACGACGCTGTTCGGTCCGAACGGCCTGCCGATCGAGGCGCAGCTGCGCACCGCCGACATGCACCGGGTAGCCGAGTCCGGCATCGCCGCGCACTGGAAATACAAGGCCGGGGAACACAAGGCCGGCGACGACAGCGGCTCGACCCAGCAGGAGCGCACGCGCGAGTGGCTGTCGAACCTGGTGTCGCTGCAGGAGGCGGGCTCGTCGGAGGAGTTCCTCGAGAGCGTCAAGGTCGACCTGTTCCCAGACAAGGTGTACGTGTTCACGCCCAAGGGCCAGATCCTGCGCCTGCCCTCAGGCGCCACCGTGGTCGACTTCGCCTACGCCGTGCACACCGACATCGGCAATCGCTGCGTCGCCGCCAAGGTCGACCGGCGGCTGACGCCGCTGCGCACCGTGCTGCGCAACGGCCAGACGGTCGAGATCATCACCGCGCGCGGCGCCACGCCCAATCCGTCGTGGGTCAACTTCGTCGTGACCGCCAAGGCGCGCACCGCCATCCGCCATTACCTGAAGGGGCTGCGCCGCTCGGAAGCGATCGCGCTCGGGTCGCGGCTGCTGTCGCAGGCACTGCGCGAGTTCGGGCTGCCGCTCGATGAGGTGAGCCCGGAGGTGCAGCAGGCGGCCCTCGGCGAGCTCGGCATGCAGGACCTGAACGAGCTGTACGAGAAGATCGGACTCGGCGAGCGCCTGGCGCCGCTGGTGGCGCGCCGGCTGCTGCCCGGGGTGCCGGCCGCCGGCGGCGGCAAGGGCGCACCGCCCCCACTCGCCATCGCCGGCACCGAGGGGCTGCTCGTGACCTACGCGCGCTGCTGCTTCCCGATCCCCTACGATCCGATCTTCGCGTTCCTGTCGGCCGGCCGCGGCGTGGTGATCCACCGCGAGAACTGCGTCAACGTCGAGGACTACCGCAAGCACCCGGAAAACTGGCTGCCGGTGAGCTGGCAGACCACGCCCGATCGGCTGTTCTCCTCCGAGATCCGCGTCGAAGTCGCCAACCGCACCGGCGTGCTGGCGGCAGTCGCCGCGTCGATCGCCAGCACCGAAACCAACATTGATCACGTCTCGATCGACGAGCAGGACAGCAACGCCGCGGTACTCACCTTCGAGCTGCGGGTGCGCGACCGGCGCCATCTGGCGCGCCTGGTGCGCGTCATCCGCCGCATGCCGGACGTCACGCGCCTGACGCGCTCGATCGCCGCGCGCGCCCGCGACGAGCCGGCGAGCGATCCGGAAGCCGAGAGCGACCGCAGCGGCTGAGCTGCAGTTCCGTGTTTTATATTCCGAGCTGTATATATAAAGGAGCCCCCGGATGAGCCGCCAGCCGATCCATACCGACCGCGCCCCACAGGCGATCGGCACCTACTCGCAGGCCATGCGCGCCGGCGATGCCGTCTATCTGTCGGGACAGGTGCCGTTCGACCCCGCCACCATGCAGCTGGTGAGCGGCGACATCGAGGCGCAGATCCGGCGCGTGTTCGACAACCTCAAGGCGGTCGCTGAAGCCGCCGGCGGCTCGCTCGCCGATGCGGTCAAGCTCACCATCTTCCTCATAGACCTGGGGCACTTCGCCAAGGTCAACGAGATCATGGCCGGCTACTTCACCAAGCCCTACCCGGCGCGCTCGACCGTGGGCGTCGCGCAGCTGCCCCGCGGCGCGCCGATCGAGATCGAGTGCGTGTTGTACCTGCCGCGGGCGTGAGCTCCGGCGCGCACCGGGACCCCGGCGCGCCGCCCCGCGATGACGCGCCACGCCCGGTCACCGCGCTGCGCGGAGTCGGCACCGCGCTCGCCGCGCGCCTCGAGCGTCTCGGGGTGCGGCGCACCGAGGACCTGCTGTTCCTGTTGCCGCTGCGGTACGAGGACCGCACGCGCCTGACGCCGATCGGCGCGCTCGAGCCCGGCACGCGCGCCGCCGTCGAGGGCGAGGTGCAGCTCACCGAGGTCGCCTACCGCGGCCGCCGCCAGCTCGTCAGCCGCATCGCCGACGGCTCGGGTTGGCTCACGCTGCGCTTCTTTCACTTCTCCGCGAGCCAGCAGCACGGACTGGCGCGCGGCACGCGGCTGCGCTGCTTCGGCGAGGCGCGCCGCGGACCGCTGGGGCTCGAGATGGTGCATCCGGAGTATCGGCGCGTCGCGGGCGATATCGCCCCGCTCGATGAGACGCTGACTCCCATCTACCCGCTCACCGAGGGGCTGCCGCAGGGGCGGCTGCGCGCGCTGATCAACGCTGCGCTCGATGAGCAGGGGGCGGCCCTGCGCGAGTGGCTGCCGCACGGCGCGGGACTACCGCCGGGATTGCCCTCACTCGGGGAAGCGCTCACCTACCTGCACCGCCCGCCGCGCAGCGCGCGACTCGCCGAGCTCGCCGCCGGGCGGCACCCGGCGCAGCGGCGCCTGGCGTTCGAGGAGCTGCTCGCGCATCACCTGACGCTCAGGCAGAGAAAGCGCGCGCTGCAGACCGATCCCGCGTGGCCGCTCGCCGATGCTGCAGGACTGGCGCCACGGTTCGTCGGCGGGCTGCCCTTTCAGCTCACCGGCGCGCAGGCGCGCGTGCTCGCCGAGGTGCGCACCGATCTCGGTGCGCACGTGCCGATGGTGCGGCTGCTGCAGGGAGACGTCGGCTGCGGCAAGACGGTGGTGGCCGCGGCGGCCGCCGCCCAGGCGGCCGGCAGCGGCCTGCAGGCGGCCCTCATGGCGCCGACCGAGCTGCTCGCGGAGCAGCACTGGCGCAATTTCCACCAGTGGTTCCGCCCGCTCAATCTGCCGGTGGCGCTGCTCTCGGGCAGGCAGCCGGCGCGCGCGCGGCGCAGCGCGCTCGCGGCCGTCGCCTCGGGCGAGGTGCGCGTCGTGGTCGGTACGCACGCGCTCTTCCAGGAGGGCATCGAGTTCGCGCGCCTCGCGCTCGTGGTGGTCGACGAGCAGCACCGCTTCGGCGTGCAGCAGCGGCTCCGGCTGTCGGAGAAAGGCCACAAGGAGGGACGGCTGCCGCACCAGCTGATCATGACGGCGACCCCCATTCCGCGCACGCTCGCCATGACCGCGTATGCCGATCTCGACATCTCGGTGATCGACGAGCTGCCACCGGGTCGTACGCCGGTGCGCACCGTGGTGCTGCCGCAGGAACGGCGCGCTCAGGTCGTGGCGCGCATCGTCGAGGCCTGCCGCGCCGGCAGGCAGACCTACTGGGTGTGTCCGCTGATCGACGAGTCCGACGAGCTGCGCGCGCAGGCCGCGGAGGAGACCGCGAAGCAGCTGGCCGCGGCGCTCCCGGGCGTGCGCATCGGGCTGGTCCACGGGCGCATGCCGCCGGGACCGAAGGACGAGGCGATGCTCGCCTTCCAGGCGGGCAGGATCCAGCTGCTGGTCGCCACGACCGTGATCGAGGTGGGGGTCGATGTCCCGAACGCCACCCTCATGGTGGTCGAGAACGCCGAGCGGCTGGGGCTTGCGCAGCTGCACCAGCTGCGCGGACGCGTCGGGCGCGGGCGCGAGGCGAGCACTTGCGTACTGCTGTACCGCGCGCCGCTGTCGGAGCTCGCGCGCGCGCGCCTCAAGGTGATCCGCGCCACCGCCGACGGCTTCGAGATCGCGCGCCGCGACCTGGAGCTGCGGGGACCCGGGGAGCTGCTCGGGACGCGCCAGACCGGCCTCGCGCAGCTGCGCGTCGCGGACCTGGTGCGCGATGCCGATCTCCTGCCGCGCGTGCAGCAGACTGCGGAGCTGCTGCTCGCCTCCCATCCGCAGAACGTGACGGCACTCACGGCGCGCTGGATCGGCGCCGGCGAGCGTTACGGCCGGGTGGCCTGATGGCCTAAGATTCCGCGCCATGGCCGCCGTCACCCCGCAACTCGACCTGCCGATGAAGCCGCCCGAGGCGCCGTTCTCGGAGCAGTTGATGCGCCGCGCCACCGACTACGCGCGTCTCATGCGCTTCGACCGGCCGGTGGGCACGTGGCTGCTGCTGTGGCCGGCGCTGTGGGCGCTGTGGATCGCGGGCGACGGCCGGCCGCGCCCCGAGGTGCTGCTGGTGTTCGTGCTCGGGGTGGTGGTGATGCGCGCCGCCGGCTGCGTGATCAACGACTTCGCCGACCGCGATATCGACCCGCACGTGCGCCGCACCCGCGACCGGCCGCTGGCCGCGCGGCGCGTCTCGCCGGTCGAGGCGCTGGTGCTGTTCGCGGCGCTGCTCGCCGTGGCGCTGGTGCTGGTCACGCGGCTCGATGCGCTCACAGTGAAGCTCGCCTGCATTGGCGCGCTGCTCACCGTCTCGTATCCGTTCGTCAAGCGCTTCTTTCCGCTGCCGCAGCTGTACTTAGGGATCTCCTTCGGCGGCTGGAGTGTGCCGATGGCGTTCGCGGCGCAGACCGGAGTGCTGCCGCGGGTGGCGTGGGTTCTGTACTTCGCCGCGGTGATCTGGGCGGCGCTCTACGACACCATCTACGCCATGATCGATCGCGAGGACGACCTGAAGATCGGCGTGAAATCGAGCGCCGTCCTGTTCGCCGACATGGACAAGCTGCTGATCGCTGCGATGCAGGCGATGATGCTCTACGCGCTGTACCTGGCCGGCCACGACATGCATTTCGGGAGCTGGTACCACGCCGGGCTCGGCGCCACGCTGGTGCTGTTCCTGTGGCAGCAGCTCCTGATCCGCAACCGCGATCCCGCGGGTTGCCTGCGCGCCTTCCTCAACAACCAGTACGTCGGGCTGGCGGTGTTCGTCGGGATCCTGCTGCAGTACGTGTACGCCCGCGGAGGTTAGCCGCCACGGGCGATCACAAGAACCAATCGTTCCCCGCGCGGCTGAAGTTCGCACTGCAGGGACTCGCGCACGGCGTGCGCGCCGAAGCCAGCCTGCGCGTGCAGGCCGTGAGCCTCGCGGCCGCCGTGGTGGCGCTGCTGCTGCTGCGACCGGCTGCGGTCTGGTGGGCGCTGGTGCTGCTGGCCGCGGCGGTGGTGCTGTCGGCGGAGCTCCTCAACACCGCTCTCGAGCAGCTCGCCGACGAGCTGCACCCGCAGGACAGCCCCGGTGTGCGCCGGGCGAAGGACTGCGCCGCCGCCGCGGTCCTGATCGCATCGCTCGGGGCGCTGGCCGTGGCGGTGGCGCTCGCGGTGCACCTGCTGCGACGCTGACGGACCTCTTGTTCACGAACTGACCGATTGTCGACTTCCAACACCCAGGCGCGTTGACATGGGCCCCGCCACTCGGGCATGGTCCGCCCCATGAACGCACTGCCCGCCGACGCACCGCGCCACGACTGGACCCGCGCCGAAGTCGAGGCGTTGTTCGCGCTGCCGTTCCTCGACCTCATGTTCCGCGCGCAGCGCGTGCACCGCGCCCACCACCAGCCCAACAGCGTGCAGATGAGCACGCTGCTGTCGGTGAAAACCGGCGGTTGCCCCGAGGACTGTGCCTACTGCCCGCAGAGCGTGCGCTACGACACCGGCGTCGGCCGCGAGGCGCTCATGGATGTCGCGCAGGTGCGCGAGTGCGCGCTGCGCGCGCAGCGTGCCGGGGCGACGCGCTTCTGCATGGGCGCGGCCTGGCGCTCGCCCAAGCCGAAGGAGCTGGCGGGCGTCGCCGCCATGATCCGCGAGGTGCACGCCCTCGGGCTCGAGACCTGCGCCACGCTCGGGATGCTGAGCCCCGCGCAGGCGCACGAGCTCAAGACCGCGGGCCTCGACTATTACAACCACAACCTCGACACCTCGGCGGACTTCTACGGCGCGATCATCACCACGCGCGGCTACCAGGAGCGGCTCGACACCCTCGAGGCGGTGCGCGCCGCGGGGCTCAAGGTGTGCTGCGGCGGCATCGTCGGCCTGGGCGAGTCGTCCAGCGACCGCGCCGAGCTGCTGCGCACGCTTGCCAACCTGCCCGAGCACCCCGAGAGCGTGCCCATCAACCGCCTGGTGAAGGTCGCGGGCACCCCGCTCGCCGACGCGCCGGAGGTCGATCCGTTCGACTTCGTGCGCACGATCGCTGTGGCACGCGTGCTGATGCCGCGCGCCTGCGTGCGCCTGTCGGCGGGCCGCGAGAGCATGAGCGACGAGCTGCAGGCGCTGTGTTTTCTCGCCGGCGCCAACTCGATCTTCTACGGCGACCGCCTGCTCACCACCGGTAACCCGGACGTCGAGCGCGACCGCCGCCTGTTCGAGCGGCTCAAGCTCACCGCCCAGGCCGCGGGACCGGCGGCGCCCGCCGCGCGCGCCGCCGCCGGCTGACAGCGCGCGGCAGCGAGCCCAAGGGCAGGCCATGAAACGGGCCGCGGGCGCGCTCGAGACCGCCCTCGCGCAGCTCGCGGCGGCCGAGCTCACGCGGGTGCGGGTCACCGTCGAGGCGTTCGCGCGCGCCGGAGCGCGCTCCCTCCCGGTCCTCAACGGGCGCCCGCTGGTCGACTTCAGCAGCAACGACTACCTCGGGCTCGCGCACCATCCGGCGCTCGCGGCCGCCATGAGCGAGTGCGCCGGCCGGACCGGCGCCGGCAGCGCCGCCTCGCACCTGGTCAGCGGCCACGGCGCCGAGCACGAGCGCCTGGAGGCGGAGCTCGCCGAGTTCACGGGGCGGGAGCGCGCGCTGTTGTTCTCGAGCGGTTATCTGGCGAATCTCGCCGCCATCAGCGCCCTCGCCGGACGCGGCGAGCGCGTGCTCCTCGATCGCCTCAGCCACGCCTCGCTCATCGACGGCGCGCGGCTCTCGGGCGCCGAAGTGCGTCGCTACGCGCACGCCGACGCGCGCGCTGCCGCGCGCCTGGCGGAGGCCGGCGCCGCAGCCACCGCGCTCATCGCCACCGACGGGGTGTTCAGTATGGACGGCGACACGGCACCGCTCCCCGAGCTCGCGCGCCTGGCGCGAGAGCATGCCGCGTGGCTGTTGGTCGATGACGCGCACGGCCTCGGTGTGCTGGGCGCCGCCGGACGCGGTACGCTCGAGCAGTACGGGTTGGGAACGGACGCAGTGCCGCTGCTGATAGGTACGCTCGGAAAGGCCTTCGGATCGTTCGGCGCGTTCATCGCCGGCGACGCCGCCCTCGGCGAGTTCCTGCTGCAAAAGTCGCGTTCGTATATCTACACCACGGCACTCCCCCAGCCGGTCGCGGCCGCGACCCGCGCCGCTCTCGCGCTCGCACAGCGGGAAGGCTGGCGGCGCGAGCGCGTGCTGGCGCTCACCGCGCGCTTCCGCGAGCAGGCAGCCGCCGCGGGCGTGCCGTTGAGCGCCTCCGCCACGCCCATCCAGCCGGTGGTACTCGGCAGCGCAAGCGCCGCGCTCGCGGCGCAGCGCGAGCTCGAGGCGGCGGGCGGATCGCCACGACCCAGAAACCCGCCGCCTCGATGCTCTGGCGGCGGCGCTGGGACGTG
>DATNKO010000019.1:0-78225 GCA_035603345.1 Steroidobacteraceae bacterium
CCGCAGCGCTCGCGGCGCTCGACGCCGAGCTCGGCCGCACCACCGACCCGGTGCGCATGTACATGCGCGAGATGGGCACGGTCGAGCTGCTGACGCGCGAGGGCGAGATTCGCATCGCCAAGCGCATCGAGGAGGGACTGGACGCGGTGCGCAGCGCGCTGGCGCTCTACCCGGCCACCTATGATTTTCTCCTCAAGGCCTACGAGCCGGTGAAGGCCGGCCAGGCGCGGCTCGGCGACGTGATCGTCGGCTTCATCGACCCGAACGCGCCGGACGTGATCGCGCAGCCGCAGAATCCCACCAAAGTGGAGATCGTCGCCGCCGAGGAGAAGTCGGACGAAGAGGAGGAAGGCGACGAGGAAGCCGACGCGGACGAGGAAGTCGTCGATACCGGGCCCGATCCGGCCGAGGCGGCCGCGCGCTTCGCTTCGATCGCCAAACTCTACAGCCACGTGCTCGGCTCGATCGCCAAGCTCGGCGCGAAGGATCCCAAGACGCTGCGCCAGCGCAAGCGCCTGGCGGACGAGTTCATGGAGCTGCGGCTGTCGCCGCGCATGTTCGACGCGCTGATCCTCAATCTGCGCACCCACGTAGCCGAGGTGCGTCAGCTCGAGAAGGAGATCATGGTGATCGCGGTGCGCGACGCCGGCATGCCGCGCAAGGACTTCATCGCCTCGTTCCCGAAGAACGAGACCAACCCGCGCTGGCTGACGCGGCACGTCAAGGGCGGCAAGAAGTACTCCGCCCCGCTGGCGAAGTTCAAGGACGAGATCGAGCGGCGCCAGAAGAAGCTCGAGCAGCTCGAGATTCTCTACCACCTGTCGATCAACGACATCAAGGAAGTCAACCGCGAGGTCTCGATCGGCGAGGCCAAGGCGCGCCGCGCCAAGAAGGAGATGGTCGAGGCGAACCTGCGTCTGGTGATCTCGATCGCCAAGAAGTACACCAACCGCGGGCTGCAGTTCCTCGATCTCATCCAGGAAGGCAACATCGGCCTGATGAAGGCGGTCGACAAGTTCGAATACCGCCGCGGCTACAAGTTCAGCACCTACGCGACCTGGTGGATCCGCCAGGCGATCACCCGCTCGATCGCCGACCAGGCGCGCACCATCCGCATCCCGGTGCACATGATCGAGACCATCAACAAGCTCAACCGCATCTCGCGGCAGATGCTCCAGGAGATGGGCCGCGAGCCGACGCCGGAGGAGCTGGCGGTGCGCATGGAGATGCCCGAGGACAAGGTGCGCAAGGTGCTGAAGATCGCCAAGGAGCCGATCTCGATGGAGACGCCGATCGGCGACGACGAGGACTCGCACCTCGGGGATTTCATCGAGGACACTTCGGTGGCCTCGCCGATCGACCAGGCGACCATGGAGTCGCTGCGCGAGACCACCCACTCGGTGCTGGCGCAGCTCACCCCGCGCGAAGCCAAGGTGCTGCGCATGCGCTTCGGCATCGACATGAATACCGACCACACGCTGGAAGAGGTCGGCAAGCAGTTCGACGTCACGCGCGAGCGCATCCGCCAGATCGAGGCGAAGGCGCTGAGGAAGCTGCGCCATCCGAGCCGCAGCGAGCAGCTGCGCAGCTTCCTGATGGACGACTGAACAGGCCCTTGTGGGCCGCTCAGCTCATATGCCGGCCTTGCCGAGCGCGTCGATCAGCTGGCGCAGCGCCTCGGCAAGCGCCGGGTGACCGGCTTCAAACTGCACGGCGAGTGACTCGAGCCGCGGCACGTGCGCAGCCGGGGCGGGCGCAGCGCCGCCGACGGTGCGCTCGATGTCGCGTATCAGCGTGCCCAGGAGCCTGTGCGACTCAGCGTCGAGTGCACCGCCGCGCAGGCGGTCGTCCACCCGGGCGATGAGCTCGCGCAGTCTCTGTTCGCTCACGCACGCCGCCGCGCGTGCCGCGCTTCAGGTGGGCTCGCCGAACGAGGAACCGGAGGTAGACGGAGCCGCGGCCGTGGCCGAGGCGGCGACGCCGAGCAGCTCCTTCCAGGTATGCTCCTGTCCCAGCCGCTTGCCCTTCTCGGTGAGCTTCACTCCCTCGGGCGACAGCGTGACCATGTAGGGCTTGCCATCCACTTCGATCTCGCGCTTGAGTTGTTTGTTGAGTTTGGTAGCCATTGCGTCCTCTCACGTGCAAACCCTGCACGTTGCAGATGGTAGCAAACCGCCGGCCATCACCGGCAGTCCGCAGCCGGTGCTCGGTCAGTCTGACTGACCCGTTATTTGACCCGGCTCTCCGCGCCTAGTGCCTCGATGACCGAGGGGCGTGCACCGACACGCTCGTGGAAACGCTTGAGCTGCGGCCAGCGCCCTACGTCCAGGTCGACCTGGGCTCCCCAGCCGAGCACCACGAACAGGTAGGCGTCGGCGACCGTGAACTGCTCGCCGCTGAGACAGGACTTCGAGCCCCACGAGCGATCCAGCCAGTCGAGCCGCGTCACCACGTGCTTGCGCATGTATTCCTTGACGGCCTCGGGCGCATCCGCGCGAAACAGCGGCGTATAGCCTTTGTGCAGCTCGGCGGTGACGAAGCTCAGCCATTCCTCCAGGCGATAGCGTTCGATCGTACCCGCCGCCGGCGCAAGCTTCGCGGCCGGATTGCGGTCGGCGATGTATTGCAGTATGGCGATGTTCTCGGTCAGCACCTGGCCGTCGTCCAGCGTGAGGGCCGGGACGTAGCCCTTGGGATTGACCTCGTGGTAGTCGAGGCCGTCGGCGGCTCGTTTGGTCTTGCGGTCGACCTTGACCAGCTCGAACTTCAGTCCCGCTTCGCGCAACGCGATGCTGCACGCCAGCGAGCAGGCGCCGGTCAGGTAGTAGAGCTTCACTTGGTCTCCTTGGCATGTCCGTCCGGTAGAGTCATGCTAACGTCGTCGACAGCGATGGCAAGAGGAACGTGCCATGAGGTCGCTTTTGATCACCACGGCGGTCGCAACCGCGGCGATCGCGCTCGAGGCGTGCCCGGACAACAGGCCGATCCCCAGTCCGCGGTCCGTGCCGGCCCGCAGCGCCGCGCCGCCCCCCGCCCGACTGCTGCGTGCGCAGCGGGCTGTTACAATCGCGCCCGGTTGGGCCTGTAGCACAGCGGTTAGTGCAGGGGACTCATCGACAAGGTGCCTTCGCGCGGAAACGCGCGAAGTGGACGGGATGAATTCAGGGAAACCTTCGGGAGGGCATCCCATGGCAACCCTGAGCCGAGCCGCCGGTACACCGGCGGAAGGTGCAGAGACTACCTGAGGGCTCGAGCGCCCTTAATGACAGGCTGACGAGCATCCCGCACCCACACGCACGGCGCGCCGAAACCGGCCGCATGCACGGGTGAAGAGATAGTCCACTCCCGGCGGAAACGCCGGGGCGAAGTGAATCCCTTGGTCGTAGGTTCGAATCCTACCGGGCCCAGTCAGCTCACTGTTGCAGCGCCGCGGGGTACGGCAGCTGCATCTCCTGCACGATCTCGCGCGCCAGGTCGCGCAGATTGACGTCATTCATGTTGGCGAGCAGCGCGAGCGCGAATTTCGTCCTCATGGGATCTCCCTTCGGCGCCCCTCGACCAGTGCCTGCATGGCGCGCGCCGGCGGGTCATCGAGCGCCGCAAGCCCCGCGATCACTCCCTGCACGTCGGCGGCACTGCGGTTCTGACTGGCCTTCCACTTGCCGGTCAGCTGGCGGAGCTGAATATCGAAACCCACGATGGCGCCCAGCATCTTGCGCAGATACTCGGGTGGCGCATCCGACACCTGCCAGGGTTCGGCAAAGCGGCTCTCGTGGCGGTTGGTGAGCGCCTCGAGCAGCTGTCGCAGCCACGCCTCGTCGTGGTGCCAGGTGAGCGCGCCGCGCGCATGCACCACGGCGTAATTCCAGGTCGGCACCACCTGACCGTGCTCGCGCTTCGAGGGGTACCAGCGCGGCGAGATGTAGTGCTCGGGGCCGTGGAAGACCGCGAGCACCTCGGCGCCGTCGGCGAGCTGCTTCCAGAGCGGATTCGCGCGCGCGATGTGGCCGCGCAGCGCGCCGTGCTCACCGCCCGCCTCGAGCAGCAGCGGAATGTGGTTCGCGACGATGCCGTCCGCCGTCACCGCCACCAGCGTGGCGAGCGGATGCGCGCTCATCAGCGCATGCAGAACCGGGGGACGCGATTCGTTGAAGTCGGCGGGCACGTACATGGGCAACCTTCAGGATCTCGAATGCGAACCTCCGAAACGATATACGTTGTCGGTCATCGCTGCACCGGTTCTCGGCCGCGCAACCCGTGGGTTAGCATGTCAGGCGTGCAGCCCGCGACCGGCATGATCCTCAGGCGCTTCGAGGAGCCCGACATCTACATTCCGCCCGAGCCGCACGACTCGTGGGTGGTCGGTGAGCAGCCCTACGTGTCGCTGCACTTTCTCGGCGCCGATCACTACGCGAAGTAGCGACCAACGCCCGCGCGGAATGCGCGCGCTCAGTCCTCTCCCGGCATCCAGCGCGTGTCGCGCTGCATCTGGCCGGCGAGAGCGTTGAGGTTCGCCCCGCCGCGGCTGAGGAGCGCGATGCTGCCCCGCCGGGCCGGCACGATGATTCCCGTCATGCCTGCTTCGCTGAAGGCTTCGCGGCGCGTCACCGACTCGTGCCGCAGCAGTATCACGGTGGCAGGCCCCTGCGCGGTCTGGAGCACGAGGTGCGGGACGTAGTGGCCGCGGAACCAGCAGCTGTGCGCGTACACGACGCGCTCGGAGGTGAGATCGAGCTGCACGCCGGACTTGCGCAGCACCTGCTGGATGCCGGCGGCGCTCTCCTGCTGGGTGGCAAGCCAGCTCTGCGGCTCGCCCTGCACGTGCACCACCACCTGGTGCGCCAGCGTCTCGCTCGGAATCAACAGCCAGGTCGCGAGCGCCGCACACGCCACCAGCAGGACGCTCGCAGCCAGCGCCCACCCGCGCCATTGCGCAGGCCGCTGCCGGGTGAGGAAGCGGCTCATGTCCGGCGGCTCCTGCAGCGCGCGGCGCAGGTCGGCCTCGAAGCTGCGCATTTCGCGCTGCAACGCGCCGCAATCGTGGCACCCCTCGAGGTGCTCGGCGAGCTCGCGCGACGCATCGCCGGGGGCGGCTCCGATCAGCAGCCGGGCGTCGTCGCAGATCACGCCGGCTCCCCGCGTGCGGCGACGTCCGGCACCGGCGCCGCCCCGCAGATGACCCGCAGCTTGTTGCGGGCGCGGAACAGGCGCGTCAGCACCGCAGTCGATGACAGGTTGAGCTCGCGCGCGATCTCCTCGGTCGAGAAGCCGCCGAGCACCTGCAGCACCAGGGGCTCGCGATACTCGAGCGGCAGCTTCATGATGGCGTACCGCAGCATGAGGAGCCCGTCGTCGGGTTCCACGGACAGGGCCTTGTCGTGTGTTTCGAGGGCATCATCCAGGCCAACCAGCTCCAGGCGCTTGCGTTCGTAGAGCCGGGCGTGCTCCCGCCTGACGATAGTCAGCAGCCAGGCGCGCGCCGCAGCCGGGTCCTTCAGGGCATCCCGCGACCGCCACGCCCGCAGCAGCGCCTCCTGCACGATGTCCTCGGCGATCGACCGGTCGCGCGCCAGCCACTGGGCGAAGCGCAGCAGGTCCGGCCGCATCGACTCGAACAGCTGTGTGATGGCCGCGCGCGCGTCCGGTCCGCGGAGCCGCTCACCGATAGAGGAGACCGGAGATGGCGACCGAGAATTGCGCATGGCGGCTCTGCGGCGATTATACGCACCGCTCGGTTCCTTCCCCGGCAATAACGCGGCAGGCGGCCCGGTCTGCTCGCTCGAAGCCTCATCCCGCTCACTTACCAGGAGCTTCCCGTGAGACATCTCGTGCAATGGCTGATCGACTGGCCGCGGCGAGTCGCCGCTCACCTCGACTGGCTCGCGCCGCTGTTCGCCCGCATCACCGTCGGCTGGGTGTTCCTGTGGAGCGGTTGGGGCAAGCTCAGCGGCCTGCCGACGGTAATTCAGAACTTCATCGGCTGGGGCATCCCCCTGCCCCACCTGCTCGGCCCGTTCGTGTCAGGAGTTGAATTCTTCGGCGGGCTGTTCCTGTTGCTCGGGCTGCTGAGCCGCATCTCCGCCGGCGCCCTGGGTGTGACCATGATCGTGGCCATCCGCTCGGCCAAATGGGCCGATGTCGACTCCCTCGAGACGCTGCTCGGCTTCGATGAGTTCGAGTACCTGGCGCTGTTCCTATGGCTGGCGATCGCAGGCCCCGGGCGAGTGTCGCTCGATTACTGGCTGCAGCGCTGGTTCGCCGGGTCCGGGCACCCCCCCGGCCAAGTTGAGGGTGCGGAAAATGCGCCGGCGTAACAAAATAGCCGCACGCCCGGTCTGCTCACCTGACCGGGCTCGTGTCCGGTAATAACCATTCCACTTCATTGAGGACAATCCAAATGCGTAAGCAAAGCTCCGGCGTGGCCCTCGCGACAGCAGCTGCCATGCTCTTCGGCGTCGGATTCATCGGCACCGCTGCGGCGGAGGATGCTCCGGCTGCCGCGCCTGCAACCATCCACTGTCACGGCGTGAATGCCTGCAAGGGACAGTCGGCCTGCAAGAGCGCCCACAACTCCTGCAAGGGACAGAACTCCTGCAAGGGCAAGGGCTTCCTCGAGATGACCAAGAGCGACTGCACGGCCGCAAAGGCGAAGATGAAGGCCGACGCCGGCAAGTAGACCGATTCAAGAATGTAAACCGATCGACTCGATCGGTCGTTGAACGAGAGGCGCGCCGGGACGCTCGGGGCGCGCATATCAGCCCGGTGCGGCACGCCAGCGCACCGGGCCTTCTTTTGCCCGTGATCAGCCCGGCTGCACGCCGTCGAAAAACTCCACCGCGCCGCTGTCGAGCGAGTACTCGGCGCCCACAACCAGCAGGCCGTCGCGCTCGATGGCCTGCTCGAGCACCTCCGAGCCGTGCCTCAGGTGGTCGGCGGACATGCGGATGTTGGCGCGTACGGCGCGATGCACCAGCACCTCGGGATCGAGCGGCTCCTCGCGATCGAGCAGGCCCTCGACCGCCGGCCGGATACGGTTGACGATCGAGCGCAGGTTGCGCGACTGGTCCTGCGAGGGGCGACGCAGCTGCTCGAGCGTCGCGTGAATCGCCCCGCAGTTGGAATGCCCGAGGACCACGACCAGGCGCGTGCCGAAGGCCTCGGCGGCAAACTCCACGCTGCCGACTTGCGACGGCGCGACGATGTTGCCCGCGACGCGGATCACGAACAGGTCGCCGAGTCCCTGGTCGAACACGATCTCGGCCGGCACGCGGGCATCCGAGCAGCCGAGCACGATGGCGAGCGGATCCTGGCCCCGCGGCAGCGCGCGACGCCGCCCGGCGCCGCTGCCGCCCGCGCGCAGGTCCTCGACGAAGCGCCGATTGCCTTCGCGCAGCGCTTCGAGCGCGGTAAGTGCCGGAACCATCGAGCGAGTGTATCCGATGGCGGCGCGCCGTCAGCTGCGGCGGCGCACCCCGCGCGTCGGCTGCGCCCCGAGCGGATCCTTGGGCCAGTAGTGCTTGGGATAGCGGCCGCGCAGCTGCTTGCGCACCTGCGCGTACGCGCCGCGCCAGAAGCTCGCGAGGTCGCGCGTCACCTGCACCGGACGCTGCGCGGGCGAGAGCAGACGGAACGTGACCGGCACGCGGTCGGGTCCGAGCCTTGGGGTCGCCTCGAGCCCGAACACCTCCTGCAGCCGCACGGCAACCGCCGGGGCGTCCGCCCCCTGATAGTCGATGCGGATGCGCGCACCGCTCGGCACCGTGAGATGCGTCGGCGCCTGCCGCTCGAGCGCGCGCTGCTGCTCGAACGGGAGCTGGGCGCGCAGCGCCTCGGCGAGCGGCAGCCGCGAGAGGTGCTCACGGCGCGTCACACCGGCGAGCCATGGCGCGAGCCAGGTGTCGAGAGTGGCCGCGAGCGTGTCGTCGGTCAGCTGCGGCCATACGGGCCGGGCCTGCGAGTCGGCAGTCCCGGGACGGCGCAGAAACCCGACGCGCGCCTGCAGATCGCGGGCTTCGCGGTCCCAGGGAAGCGCGGCAATTCCGAGCTCGCGCACGCCCGCGAGCATGGCTTCCAGTACGGCCTGCGGCGCGGCATCGGCGAGCGGCCCCTCCTCCAGCACCAGCGCATCGAGCGTGAGCGTGCGCCGGGCAATCACCGCCTGCTCGCGCGCACTCCACGCCACCGAATCGACTCGCCGGATGCGCTCCGGGAACTGCGCCATGAGAGCGGCGCGCTCGAGCGGCGCGGCCAGCCGGATACGCGCATCGCGCTCGCGATCGTCTACGTCGACGGCGACGATGAACTCACTGCGTGCCAGCGGCTGCGGGGCGGCGAGCACCGCGCCGCGGCCGTTGGCGAGCGTGAAGCGGCCCCCGCCGTCTGCGCGCCGGCGGCCGACCCGGTCGGGATAGGCAAACGCGAGGAGCGCGCCGGGGTCGGCGCTGCTGCCGTGTGATACGGCGCCGGAGGGCCGCGTGGAGAGCTGACGCGCGAGGTCCTGCCCCGTGCGCCGCAAGCGCTCGAGCCCCGCGCGGTCGACTCCGGCCCGTGCGCCAGAGTGCACCGCACGCCTGTCCTCGAGCAGCTCGAGGCGCGTGCGCACATCGGCATCGCGCGCGCCGGCCTCACCGCGCAGCAGGTCGCGCTCGGAGAGCAGCGCCGCGAGCCGGGCGGCGAGCGGCACACTGTCGAGCTCGCGCGCCTTGAGCAGCATGTGTGCGAGGCGCGGATGCACCGGCAGGCGCGCCATGTCACGGCCGTGAGGGGTGATGCGGCCGTCGCTCGACAGCGCGCCGAGCCGCGCGAGCAGCTCGCGCGCCTGGGCGAGCATCGCCGCCGGCGGTGTGTCGAGCCAGGCGAGCGAGCCAGCGTCCCGAGCGCCCCACGCGGCGAGCTCCAGCGCCAGCGGGGCAAGATCTGCTTCCGCGATCTCAGGCGGCGTAAACGGTGCGAGCGACGCCTGTGCGCCCTCGCTCCAGGCGCGATAGCACGCGCCCGGTGCGAGGCGTCCGGCACGCCCGCGACGCTGCTCGGCCGACGCACGCGAGATGCGCACGATCTCGAGGCGCCCCATGCCGGTCGCGGGATCGAAACGCGCACGGCGCGCGAGTCCCGAATCGACCACCACGCGCACCCCGGGGAGCGTCAGGCTCGTCTCGGCGATGTTGGTGGCGAGCACGACCTTGCGCGCGCCGGCGGCCGCTGGCGCCAGCGCCGCATCCTGCTCGGCGGCCGTGAGCTCGCCGAACAGCGGCAGCACCTGCACGCCGGAGGCCAGCTCGCCGGCGCCCTCGCCGGATTCGAGCAACTCCCGAACGCGACGGATCTCACGCGCCCCGGGGAGAAACACCAGCACGTCGCCCGGGGCCTCGCGCAGCGCGCGCCGCGTGAGGCGCGCGACCAGCTGCTCGGGCGCATCGTGGGCACCAGCCGTGCCGCTGGCGGTGAGGAGCGGCGCGCCGCGGCCGGCATAATGCGTCTCGACCGGAAAACTCTCGCCGGCAACGCTGACCAGCGGCGCAGCGCCGAGCAGCTGCGCCACGGCCGCGCCGTCGAGCGTGGCCGACATGACGAGAATCCTGACAGCCGGTGCGAGCTGGGCGCGCGCATCCAGACACAACGCGAGACCGAGATCCGCCTCGAGGCTGCGCTCGTGAAACTCATCGAACAGCACCGCGGCGATCCCCTCCAGCGCCGGGTCGTGCTGCAGCATGCGGGTCAGGACGCCCTGGGTGACGACCTCGATGCGCGTGTGGCGTGAGACGCGCGTGTCGAGCCGCATCCGGTAGCCGACGGTGGCGCCGACCTCCTCGCCGAGGGTCGTCGCCATGCGCTGGGCCACGGCGCGGGCCGCGATGCGGCGCGGCTCGAGCATGACGAGCCGCTTGCCCGCCGCCCAGCTCTCGCCGAGCAGCGCGAGCGGCACTACGGTGCTCTTGCCTGCGCCGGGAGGCGCCTCGAGCACCGCCGCGCCGTGCCCGCCGAGCGCTGCGCGCAGCGCCGGCAGCGCCGCCTCGACCGGCAATCCGGACTTCACCAGATGTGGACGCGCTCCGCGGGCGGCAGGTAGAGCTTGTCGCCCGGCTTCACGTCGAAGGCCTGATACCAGGCGTCGATGTTGCGCACCACGCCGTTGACGCGAAACTGCGGCGGACTGTGCGGATTGCTCATGACGAGGGTGCGCAGCTGCTCATCGCGCGTCAGCGCGCGCCACACCTGCGCCCAGGCCAGGAAATAGCGCTGATCGCCGCTCAAGCCATCGAGCACCCGGGCCTTGCGGCCCGCGAGCGAGCGGTGATACGCCACGTACGCGATCGACAGGCCGCCCAGGTCCCCGATGTTTTCCCCGAGCGTGAGCCGTCCGTTGATGTTGAGTCCAGGCAGCACCGTGTAGCCGTCGTACTGCGTAGCCAGGCTGTCGGTGCGTGCCTTGAAGGCCTGGGTGTCCTCGGGCAGCCACCAGGTGCGCAGCACCCCGCGCGCGTCCGACTTCGCGCCCTGGTCGTCGAACCCGTGACCCATCTCGTGGCCGATCACCCCGCCGATGCCGCCGTAGTTGACGGCCGGGTCGGCGTTCGGGTCGAAGAAGGGCGGCTGCAGGATGGCAGCGGGGAACACCACTTCGTTGAAGGTCGGGTTGTAATAGGCGTTGATGGTCTGCGGCGTCATGCCCCACTCGCCGCGGTCGGTGGGCTCATCCATGCGCTTCGCCTGACGGTTCCACTCGAACACCGTACCGCGCACCGAGTTGCCGAAGGCGTCGCCCTTGACGATCTCGAGCGCGGAGTAATCGCGCCACTTGTCGGGGTAGCCGATCTTGGGGTGGAACGCCGCGAGCTTCTCCAGCGCCAGCTTCTTGGTCGCCGCCGTCATCCATGGCAGCTGCTGGATGTGCTCCTTGTAGGAGGCGCGCAGGTTCTCGACCAGCTCGAGCATCTTGCGCTTGGATTCGGGCGGAAAATAACTCTGTACGTACAGCTGGCCGGCCGCCTCGCCCAGGTCGTTATCGACGGCCGCCACCGCGCGTTTCCAACGGTCGCGCTGTTGCTCCTGGCCGTTGAGGGTGCGGCCGTAGAAATCGAAGACCTCGTCGTCGAACGCCTTCGGCAACACGTCCGCAACCCCTACCAGGTAGTGATACCGCAGGTACGGGCGCCAGCTCTCGACCGGCACGCTCAGGAACAGCTGCTCGAGCCCCTGCACCGCATCGAGCTCGCGCACTACGAACTGCTGCTGGCCGGACAGCCCGTCGGCGGTCAGCAGCTGCTGCCAGGCGAAATCCGGCGCCAGCTGGTCGAGCTCGGCGCGCGTCTTGAGGTTATAGGTGAGATCACGCTCGCGCCGCTTGGCGACCGGCCAGTGGAGTTTCGCGATCTGCGTCTCCAGGTCGAGGATCGAGCGCGCCTCCTCGGCCGAGTTGGTATCGCCGGCGAGCTCCAGCAACCGGGCCACGTGCGCCTGGTACTTGGTGCGCAGCCCGACGTACACCGCGTCATCCTTCAGGTAGTAATCGCGGTCGGGCATACCGAGGCCGCTCTGGGTGATCGCGACGATGTAGCGGTCCGGATCCTTCTGGTCGGGCGTGATCAGCACGCGCAGCGGCGACTTGAGGTCGAGATCAGGGCGGCCCATCAGCCGCGCCAGGTCCGCGTGGCTGCGCGCCGCTGCGATCGCCTCGAGCGCCGGCTGCGCGGGCTTGAGCCCCAGCCTCTCGATGGCCTCGGTGTCGAGATAGGCGCGGTAATAGTCGCCGACCTTCTGCTCGATGCTGCCGGAGGGTGCATCCGGGGGCAGCGCCTCGATGATGCCGCGCAGCTGCTCCTGGGTGCGCTCCTGGAGCTCAGGGAACGAGCCCCACGAGGTGCGATCGGGCGGAATGTGGTGGGTCTCGAGCCAGTGGCCGTTGGCGTAGTGGTAGAAGTCGTCGCCCGGCCTGACACTCAGGTCGCGCGCGGCGAGATCGATGCCGAAATCGCCGATCTGCGCGTGCGCGGGACTCGAAGCCGCCGGCACCGCTACCGCGCCGGGAATTCCTGCCCCCGCCAGCACCCCGAGAGTCGCAATCGCGCCCGCGGTCATCCGTCCCGACATGTTGCTCACTGCTTCTTCTCCCAATGACGCCAGACACCGAAAGCAAACACGAGCCATCCGGCAACCAGCACGTACCCACCGACCGGCGGCATTGCGCCGAGCAGCGCGTGCGGGGCGCCGAGCGCCAGCGCGTACAGGCTGCCGCAGAACACCACGATTCCGGCGGTGAGCAGCACCGCGGCGAGCCGTAACAGCCGCACATCGAGCAGACGCAGCGCGAGCCCGACGCCCAGCAGCGCCGGGGCCTGGTAGAACTGATAGTGAAGCGCGGTCTGGTATTGGAGCCACTGCTCGGGCCGCAGCCGGCCGCGCAGCGCGTGCATGCCGACGGCGCCCAGCACCATAGCCAGCGCCAGCAGCAGGCCGGCGGCGGCGAGCGTCCGGCGGCTATTCACCCCGGGGGCCGAGCAGCGGCTTGATCAGGTCGAGGGGCAGCGGGAAGACCAGCAGCTGGGTGCGCTCGTGCGCGATATCCGCGAGCGTCTGCAGGTAGCGCAGCTGCATCGCCGTCGGCTGCTGTGCCAGGAGCTGCGCGGCCTCGGCCAGGGTCTGCGCCGCCTGCTTCTCGCCCTCGGCATTGATGATCTTGGCGCGGCGCGTGCGCTCGGCCTCCGCCTGCTTGGCCATCGCCCGCACCATGGTCTCATCCAGATCCACGTCCTTGATCTCGACCGTGGAGACCTTGATGCCCCAGGCCTCGGTGTTCTGGTCGAGGATGCGCTGCAGGTCGACGTTGAGCTTGTCGCGCTGCGCCAGCAGATCGTCCATCTCGTGCTGGCCGACCACCGAGCGCAGCGTGGTCTGCGCCATCTGGCTGGTGGCGTCGAAGGCGTTCGCCACCTGAATGATGGCCTTGCCGGGATCGACGACGCGGAAGTAAACGACCGCATTCACCTTCACCGACACATTGTCGCGTGTGATCACGTCCTGCTTGGGCACGCTCAGCACGATGACGCGCAGATCCACCTTGCGCATGCGCTGCACGATCGGCCAGATGAAGATCAGCCCCGGTCCCTTTATTCCGACGAACCGGCCGAGCTGAAAGATGACGGAGCGCTCGTACTCGTTCAGCACGTGCAGCGAGCTGAACAGCAGCACCAGGATCAGGATGATGACGGCAATCACGAACGGCATGGGAGACTCCGCTTCGCTGGCGTTGTGCCTGGGTTCTGTCCAGCCGCGGTCACTGCGGCTCCACCCACAATGTTAGACCTTCCACCTTCACGATGCGCGCCGTATCACCCGTGCGCAGCGCAGCGCTGCTGCGCGCGTTCCACAGCTCTCCGCCGTAGCGCACCTGGCCGCGGCCGTTGAAATCGGCGACCACCTCGGCCGCTGCGCCGATCATGCCTTCCTGGCCCGTGGCGACCGGACGGCGCAGCACACGGCTGGCCAGATACACGATGGCGAGAATCAGCAGCCCGCCGACGGCGGCGAACGCTGCGATCAGCGGGCGCGCGACGCTCATGCCGGGCACATCGCTGTCGAACAGAATGAGCGAGCCGATGACGAACGCAACCAGCCCCCCCAGGCCCAGCGAGCCATACGTCGGGAAGAAAAACTCGGCGACGATCATGCCCGTGCCGAGCGCGATGAGCGCCAGGCCCGCATAGTTCACCGACAGGATCTGGAAAGCGAACAGCGCGATCAGCAGGCAGATCGAGCCGGCCACCCCGGGCAGCACCGCGCCCGGATTGTACCCTTCGAGCAGCAGCCCCCAGATGCCTATCAGCATCAGCCCGTAGGCGACGGTCGGGTTGGTAATCACGGCGAGCAGCTGTGTGCGCCAGTCCGGCTTCATCACCACCGTGGTGAGGTTGCGGGTGTCCAGATGCACCGCGCGATCGCCGATGCGCACCACGCGGCCGTCGATCTGCGACAGCAGCGCCGGGAGATCAGGCGCGATGACCTCGATCACCCGCTGCCGGAGCGCGGCACTCGCCGACAGGCTCGCCGCCCCGCGCACGGCGAGCTCCGCCCAGTCGGCGTTGCGGCCGCGCAGCTCCGCCAGCCCGCGGATGTAGGCCACGGCATCGTTGACGACCTTGCGCTCCATGGCGCTGCCGTTGGAGCCTTCGGGCGCCTCGCCGGTCTCGGGTCCGGGGCCGCTCGCCGCCGGGCCAGCAGGCGGCGCACTGCCGCTCTGCGGCGGCTGCTCGGGGCGGCTGGAGGGCAGCGGCGAAGGCGCGGGAGCCGGCTCCGGTTCGCCGCCGATCGACACCGGGGTGGCAGCCCCGAGATTGGTCGCCGGCGCCATGGCCGCGATATGACTCGCATACAGGATGTAGGTCCCGGCGCTCGCCGCCCGTGCCCCCGGTGGTGCGACGTAGGTGATCACCGGGATGGGCGAGGCGAGGATCGCGCGGATGATGTCGCGCATGGAGCTGTCGAGGCCGCCGGGAGTGTCCATCTCGAGCACCACGACGCGTGCGCCGTCGCGACGCGCCGCCTCGAGCCCGCGCACCACATAACGCGCGGTCGCAGGTCCGATCGCCCCGTTGATTTCCAGCACGACCGCGGTGCCTGCGGGAGCCGCGGGAGCTGCGGTTCCCTGCGCTTGCGTGCCGTGCCCCGGCAGCGCAGCTGCGCCAGCCAGCAGCACCGCGATCAGTACGTGGCGCACCGGCGTTTTCATGACGCCACCCTACTCTCCGGCTGGCGTCATCCGCAATCGCGCACCGAAGACGACAGCGGGGAGCTGCTCGACGCTCACGGCAGCGCGTGCAGACCCTGAAGCCCCTGGTAGCCGATATACAACCCGATCAGCAGGATCACGGCGCCGGACACGTAGGGCGCCCTGCGGGCGAGCTCGCCGAAGCCGCGGAAGCGCCGCGCCGCGTGCTGCACGCTGAGAGCCGCGAGCGCACCCGCAGCCACCATGGTGAGCGCCAGCCCGATGCTGAAGCACAGAACGAGAGTCGCGCCCAGCGCCACACGCTTCAGCTGCAGACACAGCAGCAGCACGGTGATCGACGCGGGACAGGGGATCAGCCCGCCAGTGAGCCCGAACAGCACGATCTGACCGGTCGTGACGTTGCGGTCGCCGAAGCGCCGGCGAATGTCGTTCGCGTGTGCCAGCTCGTGCGGATCCTGGTAGCCGGGCGCCGTCAGATCGAGTCCGGCGAAGCCCGCGATCGCGTGGTGATGCGCGTGCTCGACGAACTCGACGTCGAAGTCATGGCTGTGCTGGCGCCCCCCGAGGCGTAAGCGCGCGATGAATTCATGCGGCTCGGGGATCTCCTCGATCGATTCGAGATACCCGCCGTGCCTGCGGAAGGTGAAGATCTGCCGCGTGCCGTCGGCGCGCTCGGTCTCGACGCGCACCTGGTCGGCCGGCCACTCGGGACCGCTCTCCGGGTGCAGTCGGAACCGCGGCGGCGCCCCGTGCTCAAAGATCTGCAGCCGCACGACGCCGTGCCCGGTTTCGATGCGCCGCCCTTCGTCGTGCTCATCGCCGTGGTGCTCATGAACGTGATCGTGCCCATGGTGGTCATGAGGGTGATGTCCAGGGCGGTGTGAGTCATGAGTGTGTTCGGGTCCGCTCTCCGCTGCCGCGAGCTGACGCGTGCGCCACAGCATCCAGGCCGCCACCGCCACGATCAGCACGGCGGAGGCCACCTGAAAGTACGGCTCGGTCGTCTCCGTGTTCCATTTTCGGCCGAAATACAGCCCCCCTAGCGCGATCAGCCACACGATGGCGGTGTGCGACACCGTGGCGGCGAGCCCGAGCAGTGTCGCCTGCGCGAGCGTGCCGCGGATCGCGACGATGAACGCCGCCATCATGGTCTTGGAATGTCCCGGCTCCAGTCCGTGCAGCGCGCCGAGCAGGATCGCGCTCGGCACGAACAGCCACGAATTGCCCTGCTGCAGCAGAGTGGCGAAGTTGGTCATAGGAGCGCCTGAGCCGCCCGTATAGGGTGGGGGGTATAGTATATGCAGGCGTCGCGACGACACGCCATCGCGGCCCTGGCCGCGCCGCGGCCGGGGCTCAGCCGCGGCGGCGTGGGGCGCGCGGCGCCCGTGGCAGGCCGGTGTGCTGGGTGCGGAACGGCCGCGGCGCCGCCTGCGCGGGGCGCGCAGCTCCGGGCGCCGGCTGCCACGCCGGGACCAGGTGCCGGCGGCCGCTGCCGATCAGATCGGCGCGTCCCATGCGGCGCAGCGCCTCGCGCAGCAGCGGCCAGTTGGCCGGGTCGTGGTAGCGCAGGAACGCCTTGTGCAGCCGGCGCACCTTGAGGCCCTTCGGGATCGGCACCTGTTCGCTGGTACGCGTGATGCGCTTCAGCGGATTCTTACCCGAGTGATACATGGCGGTCGCGGTCGCCATGGGTCCCGGCAGGAACGCCTGCACCTGGTCGGCGCGCAAGCCGTTCTTCTTCAGCCACAGCGCGAGCTCGAGCATGTCCTGGTCGGAGGTACCCGGATGCGCGGCGATGAAGTAGGGAATGAGGTACTGCTCCTTGCCCGCCTCCTTGGAGTAGCGGTCGAAGAGCGCCTTGAAGCGGTCGTAGGCAGCCACCCCCGGCTTCATCATCTTCGACAGCGGCCCCTCGGCGAGCGCCTCGGGCGCGATCTTGAGGTAGCCGCCGGTGTGGTGCTGGGCGAGCTCCTTGACGTACTCGGGCGACTCGATCGCCAGGTCGTAGCGCACGCCGGAGGCGATCAGCACCTTGCGGATCCCCGGCAGCGCTCGCGCCCTGCGGTACAGCCGGATGAGCGGTGCGTGATCAGTGTTGAGATTGGGACAGATGCCGGGGTAGACACAGGAAGGCCGGCGGCAGGCGCTCTCGATCTCGCGGCTCTTGCAGGCCAGGCGATACATGTTGGCGGTCGGACCGCCCAGGTCCGAGATCACGCCGGTGAAGCCCGTCACGGTGTCGCGCACCGCCTCGATCTCGCGCACTACCGAGTCTTCGGAGCGACTCTGGATGATGCGACCCTCGTGCTCGGTGATCGAGCAGAAGGTGCAGCCGCCGAAGCAGCCGCGCTGGATCGCCACCGAGAAGCGGATCATCTTGTAGGCGGGAATGCTGGCCTGGCCGTAGCAGGGATGCGGCGCGCGCTGGTAGCGGCGTTCGTAGACCCAGTCCATCTCCGCAGTCGTGAGCGGAATCGGCGGTGGATTGAGCCACACGTCGGTATCGCCGTGGCGCTGCACCAGCGCGCGCGCATTCCCCGGGTTGGATTCCAGGTGCAGGATGCGCGAGGCATGCGCGTACAGCACCGGATCGCCAGCCACGGCCTCGTGCGAAGGCATGCGGATGACACTGCGCTCGCGATCGGCGTTCTTGACGCCTCGCACGAAGCGCACCACGCGCTCGGTTGCTGCGCCGGGCCGCCCGCCCACGCAAGCAACACCCGAGGCCGCAGGCGCCGCAGGGTTCGGTGCGCGTTCCGCAATCGCGTACGGATCGACCGGCGGGTTGAGCGGTCCGGGCGCGTCGAGGTGAGTGGAGTCGATCTCGATCCAGCCGGCGGGGGTCCCCTTGCGCGCAAACACCGTGCCGCGCAGATCGGTGATGTCGCCGATCGTTTCGCCCGCGGCCAGGCGGTGGGCGAGCTCGCAGATCTGCCGCTCGCCGTTGCCGTAGACCAGCATGTCCGCTTTCGCATCGAGCAGCACCGCGCGGCGCACCTTCTCTGACCAGTAGTCGAAGTGTGCGATGCGGCGGAGCGAGGCCTCGATGCCGCCGATGACGATCGGCACGTCGCGAAACGCCTCGCGCGCGCGCTGCGCGTACACGATCACCGACCGGTCGGGGCGCTTGCCGCCCACTCCTCCGGGCGTATACGCATCGTCGCTGCGCACGCGGCGGTCGGCGGTGTAGCGGTTGACCATCGAGTCCATGTTGCCGGCGGTGATGCCGAAGAAGAGATTGGGCCGGCCGAGAGCCGCGAACGCCTCCGCGCTCTGCCAGTCCGGCTGGGCGATGATGCCGACGCGAAAACCCTGGGCTTCGAGCACGCGCCCGATGATGGCCATGCCGAAGCTCGGATGATCGACGTAGGCGTCCCCGCTCACGATGATGACATCGCAGCTGTCCCAGCCGAGGAGCTCCATCTCGGCGCGCGACATGGGCAGGAACGGGGCCGTGCCGAAGCGCTCGGCCCAGTGCTTGCGGTAGCCGGTGATGTCGCGCGCGGTCTGCATGGGACTGGGGATTAGAGCAGAACTGCCGCACCGCGGTCACGCCGCAGCCTCGAGCGCGGCCGAGCCGCTCAGAGCACGACAAGCGGGTGCGGGTCAGTCGCCGTTGCGCGCCGCTTCCAGACGCTGATAGGGCGCAACCAGCCACCGGTCCACGACCGCTTGCAGCGCGGGAGTCACCGCCTGCCGCTTTGCATCGCGGTCCGTGGCGAAGCGCAACTGCGGGGTCTTTGCATCGGCGCCCGCTTCCGCGCGCATGGTCTGCAGCTGCGTCGGTCCCGGACGCAGGCCAAAGTGCTCGAGCAGCCTGCCAGTGACGAAGTCCGGCAGCTGGTCATAGTTGACCAGCAGGCCGCGGCCGCAGCCGCGGTGCTCGAGCGCGGCGTCGCACAGTCGCGCCAACGCACGGCCAAGGTAGTCGGGACGCGGTAGCGGTGAGATCGGCTCCCCGCTGACGGCAAAGACCGCGGGCTCGAGCGCGCTCGCGACGGTCCATGCACCCGGCTCGCGCACCTGAGCGACCAGTACCGCCGCCGGTTCGCGATACAGGAAGATCCACGGAGCTGCCGGAAACGCCTCCAGCAGGAGAGGCAGTGCCAGCACGTGCCAGCAGTCGAGTTTGAGGAAGTAGCGGCGCTCACCCTCGAGTGGTCGCCCGAGCAGGCCGATGACCGTGCGCAACCACTCCACCACCCGCGCGCGTGGAATCTGCTGATCGAGCAACGCGGCGCGCACGATCGCATTGAGCGGCGTCGGCTCCGAGAGGACGCGGTTCTCGGGCAGCGCCGCCAGCATTTGCGCCACCAGGGTGGAACCGCAGCGCGACATGTGAAAGATCAAGCCGGCCGGTGCCATCCCGGCACCGCGCTCGTGCCAGTCGCGCGCCACGTCGAACGTCGTCTGCTGACGAAACACTAGCGCGGCGAGGTCACGGCTCACGCGGTCGATCGTGTCCCCAAAGAACGGTTCCGTGAATCGGCGTTGGCCGGTGTAGCACCACTCGAGCGTGAGCTCGCCAGCCGCGACCTGGGCGTACGCCGGCGTCCAGCCGGTGAGGTCCACGGGCTAGAGCATCCGCTTCGCGCGATCGGCACAGGCCGCGGCGATCGCTTGCTCGATCTCGCTGCGTCGCAACGTGATTCCAGCGCCGGCCGCCGTCTGCAGCGCGCGCTCGATGAAGACTTCACGCTCGAGTCCACGCAGCTCATCGAGTGCAGCGGGATGCTCGAGCAACCAGCGCCTCAGCGCCGGGAACCCCGTTGATGCGGCCATTCGCAAATCACACTAACACGGGGTCCTGATGCGCGCCGCAGCGCAATCGACCCGGTTCGGCCGGCGCCATCAGCGGTTGTTGTGTCGAAGAAACTTACAATCGACCCCGCGTTCTTTGCGTCTGGAGCTGGCAACTACTTGATTCGCATTGGACCACAGTTGTTGGCATACAACGTGCAGCTTGTAGGCCTCGGGGTCGTGGTAGAGGGCCGTAAGGAGGCTCCATGAAGGTCTCGCAGGGGGTTCGGCTGGCTCTTGGCAGCCTGGTTGCCATGGGCGCGCTCGCGGTCTCTACCGCATACGCCGACGCGCTGACGCAAGCGGACGTCTCACTGATCGATCCCGGCCCCCTCCTCGGCGACCTCGGTCCCGACACCATCGTGGCGCCTGGCTCGATCAACGGCGGTGACAGCACCGACATCGGCTCCGACGCGCTGCTCACCGGCGAATACATCAGTGTCGGAACGACCAGCCTCGTCTACAACATCGAAGGCGGCGTAAGCGGTGCGGGCAGCGGCTGCACCTTCGCGGAAACGGTGGGGACCTGCTCCGGGTACGACGCGGGCGCGTTCTACAAGTTCAGCAACCTCGTCTTCAGCAATCCCCTCGATGTCATCCAGGGCATTATCGTGTCGCTGTCACCGGGCACGAGCTACACCGCAGGCTCCGGGGTATCGTTTACCGCAGACTCCGTGACCATGGACGTCGGTCTCAATGCAATTGAGCTGCCGTCATACAACAATGGCAGCATCGATTTCGGCACGATCACAGTGGACCTGATGATCGGGCCGTCGGGCACCAGCCCGCCCCCCAGCGTGCCGGAGCCCGCGACCGGCGCGCTCATTGGCGTGGGCCTGGCGCTCGTCGGACTCGCCAGGAGACGAGTGCGCCGCTAGAGGCCTGCACCAACACAACTCAGGCTCAGGGGAGGATACAGATGGATCGCAGGGTTTTTCTGACGACCGGGGCGCAGGCTGCAGCGGCGGTTGCCATTGCCGCGGGGGGCGTTGCGGCCCAGGGTGCCGGGTCGCCGGGCGCCACACACCCGGCACCTGCATTCACGCGCGCGCGTTTTGAAGCCTGGCTCGACAATTCCTTCAACGTCCGTCGCATCGGTGGCCTGCGCTCCCGACGCGCCACGCTGATCGCGATCAAGGACGGCCCGCAGTGCGCAGGGCTCGATCAATTCGAGCTGGTGTTCAGCGGCGAAGGCCCGCCCATGAGCGGCCTGTGTGAGCTCGAGCACCCGAGCGGCGAACGATTGCACCTACATCTGGACGCGGGTCGGACGGAGCGTGGATCTTCGCTGACACGCGCCCCATTCAGTCTGATCGCGAAGGTTTGATCGGGCCGGGTAAAGGCCTGCGGGGGGATCGTAGTGAGTACTCCATATCTTGGGCAGCTTGCTCTGGTGAGTTTCAACTTCGCGCCGCGAGGTTGGGCGTTGTGCAACGGCCAGATCCTGTCCATCGCGCAAAACACGGCGCTGTTCGCCCTGCTCGGCACGACCTACGGCGGTGACGGCCAGACGACCTTCGCGCTGCCGAATCTGCAGGGACGGGTGCCGGTGCATCAGGGGTCTGATTTCGTTATGGGTGCGGAAGGCGGTGCAGAGACTGTGACGCTGACGCTCGCCGAGATCCCGGGTCACGCCCATCTGTTCGGCTCGGTCAACCAGGCGAGCACCACGGCGCCGTCAGGTGATGCTTTCGCGTCCAAGCCGCGTGGTGGCGTCGCCCGCTTTACCGGTCCGGGCGCGGCGTTTCAGATCAGCGATGGGCCGCTGTCTTCGACCGGCGGCAACCAGCCGCACAACAACATGCAGCCCTATCTGACGCTGTCCTGGGTCATTGCCCTTCAGGGCATTTTTCCGTCGCGCAGCTGAGGAAACGTCATGTCCCAACCATTCCTTGGGGAAATTCGCATGTTCGGCGGCAATTTCGCGCCGGACGGCTGGATGATGTGCGCAGGCCAGACGCTGGCGATCTCGGAGTACACGGCGCTGTTCTCCCTGATGGGCACGACCTACGGCGGTGACGGCGTGAGCACGTTCCAGCTACCGAGCTTGAGCTCGCGCGTGCCGATACATCAAGGCGACGCAAGTAGCGGCACCGAGTATGTCCAGGGGCAAGTCGGGGGCACCGAGACGGTCACGCTGACGACCGCGCAACTGCCGGCGCATCGCCATCCGTTCGTCGGCAGCGGCAGCGCCGCTCAGACGCCGAACGGCAACGTCCTGGCCAGCCCCTCCGGCGATCCTCTGTATACGTCGAACACGCCGGACAGCACGCTGGGGGGTGGCTCGACGGTGGCCGCCGGCAGCTCGAGTCCGCACAACAACCTGATGTCGTACCTCGCGCTGACCTACATCATCGCTGTGCAGGGCATTTACCCCACGCGAAGCTAAGGAGCCGTCATGAGCGACCAGTACGTCGGAGAGATTCGCGCGATGGGATTCAACTTCGCGCCGCAGGGCTGGGCCCTGTGCAACGGCCAGCTGCTGCCGATCACGCAGAACACGGCGCTATTTTCGCTCATCGGCACGTTCTATGGCGGCAACGGTACCAGCAATTTCGCGCTGCCAAACCTGCAGGGAATGGTCGCGGTGGGTGCCGGTCAGGGCGTCGGACTATCTCCTTACGACGTGGGACAGACGGGCGGCGAAGCGGCGCACACGCTGTCGACGGGCGAGATGGCGGCGCACGACCATACAATCGGCGTCAGCAGCGCTGCTGCGACCAGCACAACGGCCAGCTCGGCGACGGCGGTCGGTGTGGCGGCGAGCAACGCCTTCGGCCCGGTCTACAACATGGCCGCCATGGGCGGAGCCATCGGCGGCGGCGGGTCGCACGATAACGAGCAACCCTACCTGGTCGTTAATTTCTGCATCGCATTACAGGGCATTTTCCCGCCACGGTCCTGAGCAGCGGGCAACGGCTGACGTTGCGACCGGTCGCGGCCGAAGATCTCCCTTTCCTGCGCGACCTGTACGTCGACACGCACCGTGACGAGTTCGCAGCGCTGGGGTGGCCGACCGCACAGCTCCTGAGTCTGTTGCACACGCAGTGCACCGCACAGGCTCGGTATTACGCCAGCGCGTTTCCGCACGCTGACCACTCGCTGGTGCTCATCGATGAGCGGGTGGTTGGACGGCTGTACGTGGAGCGCACCGGCGCCGCCATTCATCTGATCGACGTGAGCCTGGTTGCAGAGCAGCGCGGCCGGGGATTAGGCACGGCGCTCCTGCAGATGCTGCAAGCGGAGGCGGCCGATCGCGGGGTGCCGGTGCAGCTCAGTGTGCGACGCGGCAACCCGGCGGCGCGCCTGTACGAGCGCCTCGGCTTCGTCGAGATCGCCTCAGACGAACTGTATCGCCAGCTCGAATGGCGACCGGACCAGTTGCCTAAGGATTGAAAATCGCCTCGTAGCGATACCCGGCCGGGTCGAGCCCGATCGGAACGATGAAGATGTCAGTGCTGCAGCGCGGGTGTCGAAACGCATACGTTCCCTGCGGCAGCGGTGCAGCCTGCGGGCCGCGGAACAGCAGCCTGAAGCCGGACGGCCGGCCCGCCTGCCCGGCAGCCTCCGCGCTCTCGAGCTCGAGCACCACCTCTCCGGCCGGGCCGTCGACGGTGAAGCGCTGGTGCACCAGCGCGCAAAAGGCGTCGTAGCCCGGCGTCGCCGCCATGACCCCATTCCCTTTGGCGTGTAGTTCTGCTGCGATGACTTTGCCCTAACGTGTCGGCCTCGGCAACATCAGCGGCGCGACGCATCGACACGCCCGCATGACAAACGGGCTTGGCATGGCCAGAAGGCGGCGCGCTGCCGCCAGGCCGCGCTCTCGTTGTGTGGTACCTTAGTACTTTGGTACCATCAACGGATGAAGACCGTCATCCGCACCCAAACCGGCGTACGCCTCGAGACCCGCCTGCTGAAGGTACTGAAGGCGCTTGCCACCGACCTCGACATCTCGCTCGGCGATCTTCTCGAGGGTGTGGTGCTGCACGCGTTCGAGGGTAAGGCGCCGTTCTCGGCGGCCACCCTGAAAAAGATCAGGACTCTGAAGGGCGTGTATGGGCTCGGCCTGACCGCGAAAGACTCCCACCGGCTGCGCGAGGCGGGCAACGATGACGGATGACTGCCCGGAACTGGTGCGGTTCGTGCGCGGCGAGATCGATCCCGCCGTCTTTCCGCATCGCGAGCACGTGCGCATGGCGTTCGAGATGCCTGTCTCTGCTCGCCGAGCGCATTGAGCTCGGCAACGCCGCCGATTTCACCGCCTTCGTGCGTGACAACGCAGATCTGCTCGACAAGTCCGCGCTGACGCGCTGGTACCGGCCGGAACGCCTGGCGAGCGAGGCGGCGCGCAACACGTTCCTCATGCCCGATCCCGCCCGGGACGAGCCCCCGGCATTGCCAGATTAGCGGCACAACCCTAGGCTACGACCTGCTCGCGCCGGACAGGAGTTGAGCCGCATGCGCCGTGTTGCCAGTGTCGCCGCCCGGATCGCCCTCGCTCTGCTGCCGACCCCGGCAGCGCTCGCGGCGGAGCCGCCCGGGATAGCGACGGTCGTGCCCGTCTTCAGCCAGCTCGTCCGGTTCTCCGTACCCGCAGATTTCAAGATAGCCGACGAGCACAACAACGGCTCGTTCTACATCCGCGAGCACGTGCCCGACGGCGAGAGCGCGGACCAGTGGACGCGGATACTCGAGCTCACCGGAACGCGCGACCTGGCGACCAGCGCCGAAGCCACCCCGCAGGCGCTGCTGTCGCGCATGGCGGCGAGCTTCAGGGGGCACTGCCCCGACACCTTTGCGATGGAAGAGCTCGGCCCCCGACGCATCGACGGCTACGACGGCTTCGTCACCATCGCGAGCTGCGGGCGCGTGCGGGGCAAGTCGGGATACAGCGAGACCGCGATGATGCTCGCGGTAAAGGGGACGAAGGATTTCTACACCCTGCAATGGGCCGAGCGCGGCTCGGGCTCGCCGCACGCGCCGGCGATCGACCGCCCTTACTGGGAGAAGCGGCTCGCAGCGCTCGGGCCCATCAAGCTGTGCGCGCCGGTGCCCGGCGAGACGGCACCCTACGCGAGCTGCCTCGCGAAGTAGCCGCAAAGCGCGCGCCGCGGCGCACGGACACGCCAGGCGAGCAGTCCCGCGAGCGCTGCGAGCTCGAGGAATCCGAGATCACCGCCGCCGCCTTTGCCGCTGCTGCTGCTGCCGCTGCTCGCCGCAGACACCGTGACAGTGACCTGCTGCGGCGCGGCTGCCAAGGCGCCCGCGCTGCAGTTGAGTGCATAAGTGAAGGTGCCGTTGGTCGTGGCGGTTTGGCTTAGCGTGCCGGAGGTGCCTACCGACCCGGACCAGGCCGCGCCACTCGCGCCGCCGCCACTGCCGGTGCAGCTCGTTGCGCCGACGGACGACCAGACCAGAGTAAACGACTGGCCGTTGGTGACGGCCGTTTCGGTCGCCGAAAGACTCGCGCCGGGATCGATCGTGAGGTTCGCCGTCGCGGACGCAGACGCGGTGTTCGGATCGATACTCGGGCAGGAAACCCCGAATGTGAACTGCCCGGCAACCTGCGACATTTCATGGTCGGTTCCGCTGGCAGCAGCCGGGTTCTGGGTGCCCCAGGTGCCGTCCGGAATACCCCCTGTAAGTGTGCAGCTCGCCGCATTGCTCGCAGACCAGGAGGCGCTGAACGATTCGCCAGCTACCGCCGTGCTCGGATTGAACGAGATCGTCGCCGCAGGCGGTGGCGGCGGCAGCACCGTGAGTGTCATCAGCGTAGAGGTGACGTTGTAGTTAGGTGCTCCGTCGCATTTCATCGAGATCTGATAAGTACCCGACTGGGCAGGGGCGAGTGCGACCAGACCCTGGGGATCCGGCGGCACGTTCAGCGAACCGCTGTTGGTGAGGGGGATCGTCGGGGTGGTCAAGAGAGTGCATTCAGACAGATTCGAGTTGTAGCTCACATCCACGTAGTCCGCCGGTGAGTCGGTGAATGTCACCGAGGAGCTGCTCAGTGAGGCAGTCACGTACGGCGCGTTGTTCTCAAAGGTCACCGTGACGCTCTGCTGCTGGGAGACCGGGCCGGCCGAGCACTGCAACGTATAGGTGTAGGTTCCCAACGTCGTAACCTGTGGGTTGAACTCCTCGATAGTGCCGGGTGAAAACGCGGTGCTCGCCCAGCCATCGTTGGGCGCGCCGCCCGAGGGAGTGCAGTAAGTGTTGGGCGCTGTGTCCCATTGCAAATCGAACGCCTGTCGGGACGCTAAGCGTAAGTTGTAGCGCCGCTCCGGGATATATGCGGCTCCACAGGTCGCCGTGATGCAGGTCACTCGCACCGTAGCTCGCGGTCGTCTTCTCGCCGCTTACGATAAGCGACGCGCCCGCTGGCAGGGAGGAACGGCTCGCATGAAAGGACATCGAGATAGCGGTTGGCACCTTGACCGCGTAACGCCACACGGCGCGATTACCTTCGGTGGTCCACTGGCCGTCCCGCGCAGTGGATGCGGCATGGGGGACGAAGACCGCGAACTGGACAGGCGTCTGGTACGCCGCGCGAATCAGCGGTTTCAGATCGGTCTGGACGACACGCACCGCTACCGGCACAGCGGCGTTGGCGGCCCCGCAGATTGCCGCGAAGAGAATGGTCGCGGCGAGGATCGCTCGCGCGCGCCGGCCCGAGACCATGGGCTCCATAGGCTGCCCCTCTTGTTATGTTCTTCTGGTTTCTTTTCCGCGGCCCGGCCATCCGGCCGACCACGCCGATCACTTTGCGCCCGCGCACGGCCGCCGGCAAGTTCGCAATTATTAATTAATTTATTGAATACATGATTTAATAAAGGAGCACCCCAGTGCGCTCCGCCCGCCACGCCGCCTCGTCCCTGGCGGCAAGCTGCTCCAGGTCGGCGGGCGTCGCCGCCGGATCATCCACCCACTGGCGCAGCAGCTCGCTGCCGTTGATGACATCGATCGCCAGCCGGTCGCGCTCATACTCGTAATGAAAATCCGCCCACAGCGGGTAGTCGGGCCGCAGGCGCCTGAGCGCCTTGAAGGCGAGCGCGAACAGCCGCCAGGGACGAAAGGCCTCGTGGTCGTAGACCGCGGCGTCGTCGACGTGTACCTGAAAGCCCGCGCAGAGTTTGCCGGTGTGCTTGTTGAAGGTGGGCTCGAACCAGCAGGGCCGCAGCCGGCAGCCGGCGAGCCACGCGGGCGCGAGCGCGCGCATCTCGGCAAGGAGTGCCGGCGCGTCGAGATCCGGTGCGCCGGCGAGCTCGAGCGGCCGCGTGGTGCCGCGGCCTTCCGACAGCGTCGTGCCTTCGAGCATGACCGAGCCCGCATAGCAGCGCGCCATCAACAGATTCGGCGCGTTGGGACTCGGATTCACCCAGGAGCGCTCGCCCTGCGGCCATCCGTAGCCGGGCGCAGCCTCCGGCTGCCAGCCCTCCATGGTCACGACCTGACAGTCGACCTGGAGGCGCAGTGTCGCCACGAACCAGCGCGCGAGCTCTCCCATGGTGAGCCCGTGGCGCATGGGCAGGGGACCTGCGCCGACGAAGCTCTCCCAGCCGGGCCGGAGCGTCAGGCCCTCGACCGGCCGGCCGGCAGGATTCGGGCGATCGAGCACCCACACGCTCTTGCCGGCGCGCGCGGCTTCCTCGAGCACGTAGCGCAGCGTCGTGACGAAGGTATAGATCCGGCAGCCCAGGTCCTGCAGGTCGACCAGCAGCACGTCGAAGCCGTCCATCATCGCCGCGGTAGGACGGCGCACCGCGCCGTACAGGCTGTACACCGGGATGTGATACACCGGGTCGATGTCGTCGGGTGACTCGACCATGTTGTACTGCTTGTCACCCTTCAACCCGTGCTGCGGCCCGAAGGCCGCAGTCACCCGCACCTCGGGCAGCCGCTCCAGCGCATCCAGCGAGTGAGTCAGATCACGCGTCACGGATGCCGGATGCGCGAGCAGCGCCACGCGCCTGCCTGCGAGCGGCCGGCGCAGCGCCGGCTCCTCGATCAGCCGGTCGATCCCGAGCTTCACGGCGCGTCCAGCTCGAGTGCGAAGGCGTCGGGATGATGGAAGTCGGGGTTGCCGGGCGCGTGCTTCAGCGCCCAGTAGGACAGCGTGCCACCATCATCCTCGACGATCGCCGAGATGCCGAGGCGCAGTGCGCGGGCCTGCGCAAGGTCGCTAAGTCCCTCCAGGTGCATGGTCGCGGTCAGCTCGAGCCGGTCGGCGGTGCGGCGCACGTGCAGCCCGGGTGCGCGCGCCAGGCCCGCCGGGGCCATGGCGTAGCGATAATCCTCGAAGTGGTAAGCCGACCAGTCGAGCGACGGCGAAAAGTTGAATTCATAGTAGCCGGGGAGCCCATCGGGCGCGACGAAGGCCTCGAAGCAGGTGTGCTCCCACAGGCCGTCGGCGCGGCGGCCGGCCTGCGCGCCCGGCACCCGCACGTGCGCCATGTCGCCGTACAGCGTGTAGCTGCACACCAGGTTGGCGGCGGCGTCGAGCCCAATCTCGGCGGCGATGCGCCACACGAACTCGCCCGGGGTGTCAGGGTGGGCAACCAGCAGTGTCCACTGCGCTTCGGAGCTCATGGCCTCGGTCCTCAGGTTCAGCTATCGCGCAGCCACTCGACCAGCGCCTGCGTGACTTGGTGCGGCCGCTCGAGCGTCGACAGATGGCCGCTGCCCGGCACGGTGACGAGACGCGCGCCGCGGATCGCCTGCGCCATCTCGGCGGCGCGATCGGGGGGCGTCAGCTCATCACCCTCGCCCACCAGCACCAGGGTCGGCACGTGGAAGGTCTCGAGCTCCGGGCGCGAATCGGGACGGTCCATGATCGCGTGCTGCTGCCGCGCGAAGGCCTCAACGCCGACCTCCCGCGCCATCTGCCGATTGATCTCGCGCAGGCGCGCATCGCCGCGATGCTCGGGGTGCACGGCGCGCCGGAACTGCGCATCCGCGATCTCATCGAGCCGGCCGGCGGTCGCGAGCGCGATCTGCTCGGTGCGCGCGGCGCTCTGCTCGGGCGTATCGGGGCGCGCGCTGGTGTCGAGGAGTGCGAGCTTTGCGATCCGCGCCGGCGCCTGGCGCAGCAGCTCGAAGGCGACATACCCGCCCATGGAGAGCCCGGCGAGCGCGAAGCGCGGCGGCGCGCCGACCAGGATGCGCCGCGCGATTGCCGTCATAGTGTCATCGCGGGTGTGGTCCGCGACGGTCACCGGACCGAAGCGCCACAGCTCGGGAATCTGCTCCGCATACAGGCGCGCCGATGCCAGCAGTCCCGGGATCAGCACGATGGGCAGAGGCTGCAGCACGCAAGCGAGGGTAACATGTGCCTGTGAAACCCCACATCGCACCGGTACTGGCGGCGGTCGCCGCGGCGCTCGCGCTGGGGCCGTTCGCTGCGTCCGCCGGCGCCGCAGCCGTCAGCGCCGGAGCGCTGAGCGAGAGTGCGGCAGCGCGCTTTGCCGCACTGGCGCTCAAATGCCTGCACCAGGAGTATCCGAACCACATCAGCCACACGCTCAACAGCGCCGCCGACGCCCGGCCCCCACATGAGCTGACGCCGGCGTTCTACGGCTGCCTCGACTGGCACTCGGACGTGCACGGGCACTGGCTGCTGGTGCGTCTGCTGCGCCTGTTCCCGAATGCGCCGTTCGCAGCGCAGGCACGCGCGGCGGTTGGGCAGAGCCTCACTGCCGCCAACATCGCGGGCGAGGTTGCATACCTCAAGGGCGCGGGCCGCGCCTCGTTCGAGCGTCCGTACGGAATGGCGTGGCTGCTCGAGCTGTCGGCGGAGCTGCGCCGCTGGGACGATCCGGACGCGCGGCGCTGGTCGCAGGTGCTCGCGCCGCTCGAGACAGAAGCGGCGGCGCGGCTCGAGAGCTGGCTGCCGAAGCTCCACTACCCGATCCGCATCGGTGAGCACGATCAGACGGCGTTCTCGTTCGGCCTCATGTGGGACTGGGCGGGCGTGAGCGGCGATGCGCACATGCGCGAGCTGCTCGCCGATTCAGCGCAGCGCTTCTACCAGCATGACCGCAACTGCCCGCTCGCCTACGAGCCCTCGGGCGAGGACTTCCTGTCACCATGCCTCGCGGAGGCGGACTTCATGCGCCGCGTGCTGCCCACGCCCGCCTTCGCCCGCTGGCTCACGGACTTCCTGCCGCAGATCCCGACGCGCGCCGCCGCAACCGCCCGCGCGCCCGGTGCCTGGTTGTCCCCCGGCGTGGTCACCGATCGCGCCGATCCCAAGCTCGCGCACATCGATGGATTGAACCTGAGCCGCGCCTGGATGCTCCAGGGCATCGCCCACGGCCTGCCACCGCACGATGCGCGCGTCGCAGCGCTGCTCGCCACCGCCAAGCGCCACGGCGATGCGGCGCTACCCGCCGTCACCGGCGAGCATTACGAGGGTGGCCACTGGCTCGGCACCTTCGCGGTGTATCTCACCAGCGAAGCGGGGCTTCACCCCTGAGCGCGCCGTCAGCCGAGTGCGTGCAGCAGGTCTGCGATCAGGTCGTCGACGTCCTCGACTCCCACCGACAGGCGGATCAGGCCGCCGCCGATCCCCAAGCTCCTGCGGGTCGCTTCCGGGAGCGAGGCGTGCGTCATGATGCCCGGGTGCTCGATCAGGCTCTCGACGCCGCCTAAGCTCTCGGCGAGCGCGAACAGGCGGCATCTCTCGAGCGCGCGGCGCGCCGCGGCGAGGCCGCCGCGCACCACCACGGTGACGATGCCGCCGTAGCCGTTGCTCATCTGGCGTTTCGCGAGCGCGTGCTGCGGATGGCTCGGCAGGCCGGGGTAGATCACCCGCTCGACCTGCGGGTGCGAGTCGAGAAACTGCGCGACGGCGAGCGCGTTGGCGCAGTGCCGCTCCATGCGCAGCGCGAGTGTCTTGATGCCGCGCAGCGTCAGGAAGGCGTCGAACGGTCCCGGCACGCTGCCGACCGCGTTCTGCAGGTAGGCGATGCGCTCGGCGAGCTCGGCATCGCGCACCGCCACCGCGCCGCCGATCGAGTCGGAGTGGCCGTTCAGGTACTTGGTGGTCGAGTGCACGACGATGTCAAAGCCGTGCTCGAGCGGGCGCTGGATGAACGGGGTCGCGAAGGTGTTGTCGCACACGGCGAGCACCCGGTGCTGCCGCGCGATCGCCGCGACCGCGGCCAGGTCCACGAGCTTCAGCAGTGGGTTGGTCGGCGTCTCGACCCAGACCATGCGCGTGTCGGGACGCAGCGCCGCCGCCAGTGCCACCGTGTCCGACAGGTCGACGAACGCGACCTGGTGTCCGGCGGAGCGCTTGCGCACGTTCTCGAACAGCCGGTAGCTGCCGCCATAGAGATCGTGCATGGCGATGATGTGGGCGCCGGCGTCGAGCAGCTCGAGCAGCGTCGCGCTCGCCGCCATCCCCGAGGCGAACGCGAAGCCGGCGGTGCCGCCTTCGAGATTGGCCACCGCCGCCTGCAGCGCATCGCGCGTGGGATTGCGGGTGCGTGAATATTCAAAGCCCTGATGCACGCCCGGGCTCGACTGCACGTAGGTCGAGGTCGCGTAGATCGGCGGCATCACGGCTCCGGTGAGCGGATCGGGGCGCTGGCCGCCATGGATGACGCGCGTGCCGAAGCGCTGTGCGGGAGGCTCGTCGGTCATGCAGTTCTCGCTGTCATATGGGCATGCGGCGCCGCAGCCAGTTGAGCAGATCGATGCGCGTTACGATGCCCTGGAACTCGCTGTCGTGCATGACGATCGCCACCATGCCGCGCTTGAAGACCTCCATCAGCTGCGCGATGCCGGCATCGACCGGCACGGTCACGAGGTGGCTCGCCATCGCGTGCGTCACCGGCTCGTCGAAGTGCTGCGGGTTGGCGAACACCTCGAGAAGAATGTCCTCCTCGTCGACGATGCCGACGATGCGCCCGTCGTCCATCACCGGCACCTGCGAGACGTCGTAGAGCTTCATGCGCCGGTAGGCGGCCAGCACCGTCTCAGTGGAGTTGACGGTGACCGCGGCGCCTTCCGCATAGCGGCGCACGATCAGATCGCGCAGGTCGCCGAGGCGCGCGCGCTCGAGGAATCCCTGGTCCAGCATCCAGAAGTCGTTGTAGACCTTGGACAGGTACTTGTTGCCGCTGTCGCACACGAAGGTGACGACGCGCTTACGTGTGCGCTGCTCGCGGCAGTACTGCAGCGCCGCCGCGAGCAGCGTGCCGGTGGAGGTGCCGGCGATGACGCCCTCCCTGGCGAGCAACTCGCGGCAGGTGCGGAACGCCTCGGCATCGGCGATGCTGTAGGTGCTGCTGACTCGCGAGAAGTCGGCGACCGGCGGCACGGAATCCCCGCCGATGCCCTCGACCAGCCACGGCGTCATGGTCGCGGGGAGTTTGCCGGTCGTAGCAAAGGTCGCGAGCCCGGAGCCCACCGGGTCCGCGAGCACCATGTGCACGTGCGGGGCGGTGCGCGCGAAGAAATGCGACAGCCCGGTGAGCGTACCGCCGGTGCCGGCACCGCATACCACCGCATCCAGCCGCCCGCCCATCTGCTCCCAGATCTCGGGAGCCGTGGTCTCCTCGTGCGCCTGGGCGTTGGCGGGATTGCCGAACTGGTTGACGAAGTAGGAGTCCGGCATCTCGCTCGCCAGACGCTCGGCGACGTCGCGGTAATACTCCGGGTGCCCCTTGCTGACGTCCGAGCGGGTCATCACCACTTCGGCGCCCATCGCCTTGAGGTGGAAAATCTTCTCCTGGCTCATCTTGTCGGGAATCGCCAGTACCAGGGGATAGCCCTTCTGCGCCGCGACCAGCGCCAGTCCCAGCCCGGTGTTACCGGCGGTCGCTTCGATGAGCGTGGTGCCGGGGGTGATCTTCCCGGCGCGCTCGGCGGCCTGGATCAGATACAGGCCAATGCGATCCTTGATCGAGCCGCCCGGGTTCTGGTTCTCGAGCTTGAGAAACAGCTCGCACGGGCCGGTGTCCAGGTGGCGCACGGCCATGAGCGGCGTGTGGCCGATCATCTCCAACACGTTGCCGTAGCTGAGCGGTGACATGGTCGAACCTCAACGCAGGTCGCGCCGCGGCGGCCGGCGCGTATGCCGGCCGGAATGCTCTTGTGGGAACGGATTGTACGTTAGGCGGCGCGCGCGGCCACAATCAGACCCGCCTCGACCCAGCCACGCAGCAGCGCCGCCGCCCGCGCCGGCGCTGCGTGCTCGCCGAGCTCGGCCTGCAGCTGCTCGCACAGCTCACCGAAGGAGCCCCCGGCGCGCGCGGCATCGAGCGCCGCGGCTTCGCTCCTCGACACGGAGCGGAAGTAGGTGCGCAGCTCGCGCCGCCAGGCGAGCCACTCGATGGGCTCAGCGAGCAGCGTGAGACCGGGCCGCTCCTCGCCAGCGGTCAGCGCCTGCCACAGCTGCGGCACGTTCCAGGCGAGCGCCAGACGGCGCACGCTCGGGTGCCACTCGAAGGTGAGATGCGCCCACTCCCCCGGAGCGATGCGCGCCAGCGACTCCGGGGGGAGCGGCGCGGCATCCGCCGCATCGAACACGGTACTCAGGGCCCACTCCCAGCGCGCCAGCTCGGCCAGCACCGGCACCTCGGCGTAGCCTTGGTCCCGCGCGAGAAACTCCGGCAGGGCGTCGCCGTAGTTGCGGATGGAGAAGAACGGCGAGTCGTGTGTGCGCACGTAGTGCGCGCCCAGCGCCTCGAAGTCCGCCTCCCCGAGGAGCTCGGCCAGCGCCGGGTAATTACTGCGCAGCGCATCGACCAGCCGGCTGCCGTAGGCCCCGGCGTAGATGCCGAGGCGCGTCTCGACCGGAACGCGCGCCGTGCCGAGTACATGCGTTGTGACCGCCTCGCTGCCGCGCAGCAGATAGTCCTGGAAGTCGCCCTGGATGCGCGCGAGCGATGTCATGGCGCTGCGGTTGCGGATGGTGCCGCGTGTGCAGCCGTGCGCTCGCCCGCGGCCGCGGCCAGCGCGCGGCTGGCGACCACGCGCGCCTGCGCGAGCTCCGCACACAGCTCCGCGAGCGGCGGGATGTGATCGTCGCGCTCTATCATGGTGCTCACCGGCCCGCAGCGCCTGAGCGCCGCCGCGTACAGCTCCCACACCCGGTCACACACCGGATGATCGTGGGTGTCGACCAGATAGCTGCCGTGATCCTCGTGACCGGCGACATGGATCTGCTGCACGCGCTCGGCCGGGATCGCGTTCAGGTACTCGAACGGATCGAACTCGTGGTTCACCGCACTCACGTAGATGTTGTTGACGTCGAGCAGTATCAGGCAGTCGGCGCGCTCGGCGATACCGGCGAGGAACTGCCACTCGGTGAGCGCGGAATCGCGGAACGTGACGTAGCTCGAGACATTCTCGAGCAGAATCCGCCGCCCGAGAATGTCCTGCACCTCGCGCACGCGCGCGGCGACGTGCTCGAGCGCAGCCTCGGTGTAGGGCAGCGGCAGGAGATCATGGGTGTTCCTGCCGGCGACCCCGGTCCAGCACAGGTGATCGGAGATCCACTCCGGCTGCACGCGCGCGGCCAGCGCCGCGACCTGCCTGAGGTACTCGCGATCGAGGGGCGCGCTGCTGCCGATCGAGAGCGACACGCCGTGCATCGCCACCGGGTAGCGCTCGCGGACACGCATCAGGTAGTCGAGCGGCTTGCCGCCCGGCACCAGGTAGTTCTCGGTCAGCACCTCGAACCAGTCGACCGGCGGTCGATCGGCGAGCACCGACTCGTAGTGCTCGACACGCAGGCCGAGGCCGAAGCCGAGCGAGGGACGGGTGAGCATGTCGTTGATTTCCCGCGCGAGCCGCTGATTGTAGCGCGTGAGTCATACAGTAGACCGCGCAACACGCTACTGGATTGCGCACCGCGCGCGCCGGGCATGCGTCAGGCTTGAAATTTTCCCGTTCCGTATCCATTACAATCCGGGGTGGGCGCGCCTGCCTGCCGCGCTTCTTCGCTCCTTAGTGCCTTGACGGTGACGGAATGACCGACGCCCCGGGCGACGCCATCCTCGTGCGTGGCGCGCGCCAGAACAATCTGAAGAACCTCGACCTCGACATCGCGCTCAACGAGCTCGTGGTCGTCACGGGCGTCTCGGGCTCGGGCAAGTCCTCGCTGGTGTTCGACACACTGTATGCCGAGGGCCAGCGCCGTTACGTCGAGACCTTCTCGCCCTACGCGCGGCAGTTCCTCGACCGCATGGACAAGCCGCAGGTCGACTCGATCCACGGGATTCCGCCGGCGATCGCCATCGACCAGACCAACCCGGTGCGCACCTCGCGCTCGACCGTCGGCACGATGACCGAGCTCAACGATCACCTGAAGCTCCTGTTCGCGCGCGCTGCGCAGCTCTTCTGCCGACAGTGTGCCCGGCCGGTGCGGCGCGACAGCCCCGAGAGCATCTATGCGGACCTGACACAGCGCGCGCAGCAGGCCGGCGATCCGCGCCTGCTCGTCACCTTCCCGGTGCCGGTGCCGGCCAACTTCACGCCGGACGAGGTGCGCGAGCTCCTCAACCGCCAGGGCTACACGCGTTTTCTCGAAGGCAACGCCGCTTCCGGCACGGCGGCCGCGGACGCCAAGGCGGCCAGCCCGGGCAGGCCCCGCGGCAAGCGCGGCCGGGCGGCGCGCGGCCCGTCCGCCCCACTGGTGACACTCCACGTCGTGCAGGACCGGCTGCGCGCTGGCGCTGCCGAGCGCGGGCGCGTGCTGGAATCGATCGAGGCGGCGCTGCGCGTCGGCCGCGGGCGCGTCAACGTGCACGTGGTGGACGAAGCCGAGCCGCCACGGCAGCTCGCCACCTGGCGCTACTCGAGCGAGCTGCATTGCCCGGATTGCGACCTCTCCTATCACACCCCGGTGCCGAGCGCTTTCTCGTTCAACTCGCCGCTCGGGGCGTGCGAGAGCTGCCGCGGCTTCGGCCGCACGATCGGCATCGACTACGGGCTGGTGATACCGGACGAGACACGCACGCTGCGCGCCGGGGCGATCAAGCCGTTGCAGACCAAGTCCTACGCCGAGTGCCAGCAGGACCTGGAGAAGTACGCGCAACGGCGCGGCATTCCGCTCGACACGCCGTGGCGCGAGCTGCCGGCAGAGGCGCGCCGCTGGGTGATCGAGGGCGAAGGCCCCTGGACCAAGAAAGTCTGGTACGGGGTGAAGCGTTTCTTCGCCTGGCTGGAGACGCGCGCCTACAAAATGCACGTGCGGGTGCTGCTGTCGCGCTATCGCGCCTACACGCCCTGCGAGGCGTGCGGCGGGGCGCGCCTGAAGACCGAGGAACTCCTGTGGCGCGTCGGCAGCGCCGGGCTCGCCGCACACGCTCTCGGGTCGGGCACGCGCTTCCTGCCGCGCGGTGTCGCGTGGAGCCCCGAGGCGGCCGCCGCGCTCCCCGGGTTGTCGATTCACGATCTGATGCTGCTGCCGGCCGAGCGCTGTTACGAGTTCTTCGCGCAGCTCACCCTGCCGCAGCCTCTCGATGAGGCGACCGACCTGCTGCTCGGGGAGATCCGCACCCGGCTGCGCTACCTGGTCGACGTCGGACTCGGCTACCTGACGCTCGATCGCCAGTCGCGCACGCTCTCGGGCGGAGAAGTACAGCGGATCAATCTCACGACTGCGCTCGGCACCTCTCTCGTCAACACGCTGTTCGTGCTCGACGAGCCCTCGATCGGTCTGCACCCGCGCGACATGCAGCGCGTCATCGGTGTGATGAAGCGCCTGCGGGATGCCGGCAACTCGCTGGTCGTGGTCGAGCACGACCCGCAGATCATGCTGGAAGCCGACCGCATCCTGGACCTCGGGCCGGGCGCCGGCGAGCGCGGCGGCGAGATCGTCTTCTACGGCAGTCCCGCCGAGCTGCGCTCGAGCCCGGGCTCACTCACCGGCGAGTACCTGAGCGGACGCCGCAGCGTGGTTACGACCCCGGAAAGCCCGGCGCCGCGCGCTGCGCGCGACGGCGCCGGCGACCGCGAAGTGGTGGCGGAGGCACGCTCGAACCGCTGGCTCGAGCTCCAGGGCGCCGCCGAGCACAACCTCAAGGGGATCGACGCGCGTATTCCCCTCAAGCGCCTGGTGTGCGTGACCGGCGTGTCGGGCTCGGGCAAGTCGACCCTGGTCGAGGACGTGCTGTATCCGGCGCTGCTGAAATACCGCGGCCGGCCGACGGAGGCGCCCGGGCAGTTCAGCGGGCTGATCGGCGCCGAGCTCATCGATGACGTCGTCATGGTCGATCAGAATCCGATCGGACGCACGACCCGCTCCAACCCGGCAAGTTACGTCGGCGCGTTCGATGCGATCCGCGCGCTGTTCGCCACCGAGCCCGCGGCGCAGGAACGGCGCTACACCGCCGGCACCTTCAGCTTCAATTCCGGCAACGGCCGCTGCCCCACCTGCAGCGGTAACGGCTTCGAGCACGTCGAGATGCAATTCCTGTCGGACGTGTACCTGCGCTGCCCGGACTGCAACGGGCGGCGCTATCGCGACGAGGTGCTCGAGATCCGCCGCGAAGGCGCAAACGGCCGCCGCGCCAGTATCGCGGAGGTGCTCGACATGACCGTCACCGACGGCTGCGCGTTCTTCGCCGATGCGCCCGAGGTCACCGCGCGGCTCGCGCCGCTCGTCGACGTCGGGCTGGAGTACGTGAAGCTCGGACAACCGGTGCCGACGCTCTCCGGGGGCGAGGCGCAGCGCCTGAAGCTCGCCGGGCATCTGGCGCAGGCGGGTTCGGTGCTTTCCTCCACCACGCATCGCGGCAAGCTGTTCCTCTTCGATGAGCCGACCACCGGCCTGCACTTCGAGGACGTCGCCAAACTCCTCAGGGCGTTCCGCAAGCTCCTGGTCGCCGGCCACTCGCTGCTCGTGATCGAGCACAACCTCGACGTGATCCGCGCCGCCGACTGGATCATCGACCTGGGTCCCGAAGGCGGGGAGCGGGGCGGGGAGATCGTGTGCGCCGGAACCCCCGCGCAGGTGCGCGCCGAGCCCCGCTCGCACACCGGCCGGGCGCTCGCGTCCTACCAGCAAGCGCTCGCGCCTCGGGGGCGCGCAGGCGAGGCGGCGAACGAGGCCGCGAATGACGCCGCCGACGGCGCGCCGGAGCTCGCGAAAGTCGCCGAGCCCGATGCCCGTTACGGCAACGGCCGGGGCCGCAACGCGATCGTGATCCACAAGGCACGTGAGCACAACCTCAAAAACATCGACGTCGAGATCCCGCGCGATCGCTTCACGGTGATCACCGGTGTGTCGGGCTCGGGCAAGTCGACGCTGGCCTTCGACATCCTGTTCAACGAAGGGCAGCGCCGCTACCTGGAGTCCCTCAACGCCTACGCGCGGCAGTTCGTCCAGCCGGCCGCACGTCCCGACGTCGATGCGATCTTCGGCATTCCTCCGACAGTGGCGATCGAGCAGCGCACCAGCCGCGGCGGCAGGAAGAGCACGATGGCGACGCTGACCGAGATCTATCACTTCCTCAGGCTGCTGTACGTCAAGCTCGGCACGCAGTACTGCCCGGACTGCAACCTGGCGATCTCCCCGCAGAGCCCGGCATCGATCGCGGCGCGGCTGCTGCGCGACTATCGCGGCAAGCACATCACGCTGCTGGCGCCGCTGGTAGTGGCGCGCAAGGGCTACTACACGGATCTGGCGAAATGGGCCGCAAAGAAGGGCTTCAGGACATTGCGGGTCGACGGCCAGCCGATCCCCACCTCTCCCTGGCCGCGCCTGTCGCGCTTCAGGGAACATACCATCGAGCTTCCCGTGGCGGAGCTCGACGTCGCCGCGAAGACCGACGCCGCGCTGCATCAGGCGCTCGAGCGCGCGCTCGATTTCGGCAAGGGTCTGGTGCATGTGCTGGGAACGAAGTCGGACCGGGTCACGGTGTTCTCCACCAAGCGCGCCTGCCACTCCTGCGGACGCAGTTTCGCCGAGCTCGACCCGCGGCTGTTCTCCTTCAACTCCCGGCACGGCTGGTGCGAGAGCTGCTACGGCACCGGCGTCGAGATGTCCGGCTTCACCGACGAGCAGAGCGGCGAGGAGCCGTGGTGGAACGAGTGGTACGGCAAAGAGCCCGAAGCCTGCAGCGCGTGCCGCGGGCAGCGCCTGAACCCGATCGCGCTCAACGTGCGCTTCCGCGAGCGCTCGATCGCCGCGCTGGCGGGCGAGCCCGTCACCGCCAGCAGCGAGTTTTTCGCGCGCCTCAGGCTCGGCGCCCGTGAGCGGCAGATCGCCCGCGATCTGCTGGCGGAGATCCGCGGGCGGCTGCGGTTCCTCGAGCGCGTCGGTCTCGGCTACCTGCAGCTCGATCGGGCGGCGCCGACGCTCTCGGGCGGGGAAGCGCAGCGCATCCGGCTCGCCGCGCAGCTCGGCTCGAACCTGCAGGGTGTGTGCTATGTGCTGGACGAGCCGACCATCGGGCTGCACCCGCGCGACAATGAGATCCTGCTGCGCTCGCTCACCGAGCTCGCCGGCCGGCGCAACACGCTGGTGGTCGTGGAGCACGACGAGGAAACCATCCGCCGCGCCGACCACGTGCTCGATCTGGGTCCCGGAGCCGGGGTGCGCGGCGGCGAGCTGGTGGCCGCGGGCACGGTGCGCGAGCTCATGGCCAATCCCCGCTCGGTGACCGGGCGTTTCCTGCGCGCGCCGCTGCTGCATCCGGCGCAGCCGCACCGCCCGGTAAGCGCCGCGACGCAGCGCCTGACGCTCGAGCGCGTCGCGTTGCACAACCTCAAGGGAAGCGACGTCGGGATCCCGCTTGGGCGGCTGGTGGTAGTCACGGGCGTCTCGGGCTCGGGCAAGTCGACGCTGGCGCGCGATGTCCTCTACACCAACCTCAAGCGCCTGGTCAGCACGAGCGGGGCCGGCGGGCGCGGCAGGCGCGGCCGTGCCGCCGCCGGGCTCGCCGGTTGCGCCGCAGTGCACGGCGTCGAGCACCTCGACCGGGTGCTGGAGGTGGACCAGACGCCGATCGGCAAGACGCCGCGCTCCTGCCCCGCGACCTACGTCGGATTCTGGGACGAGATCCGGCGCATCTACGCCGGCACCACCGAGGCGCGCATCCGCGGCTACGGCGCGAGCCGCTTCTCCTTCAACACCGCAGGGGGCCGCTGCGAGGGGTGCGACGGCCAGGGCGTGAAGACCATCGAGATGAGCTTCCTGCCCGACGTCAAGGTGCTGTGCGAAGTGTGTGGGGGCAAGCGCTTCAACTCCGAGACGCTGAGCGTTACCTGGCGGGGCCGCAACATCGGCGACCTGCTCGCCATGGACGTCGACGATGCCGTCGAGTTCTTCGCCGCGCATGCGCGCGTACATCATGCGCTGAAGCTTCTGAAGGACGTGGGCCTGGGCTATCTGACTCTCGGCCAGCCGAGTCCGACGCTTTCGGGCGGCGAGGCGCAGCGCATCAAGCTCGTGACCGAGCTCTCGAAGGTGCGCGACGAGGTCGCGCGTGGCCCGCGCATGCAACCGAAGCGCACTCTCTATGTGCTCGACGAGCCGACCGTGGGCCTGCACATGGCGGACGTCGAGAAGCTCCTGCACGTGTTGCACCGGCTGGTCGCAGCCGGCAACACCGCGGTCGTGGTCGAGCACAACCTCGACGTCATGGCGGAGGCCGACTGGATCATCGATCTCGGTCCCGAGGCGGGCGACGGCGGCGGGCGGATCGTGGCCGAGGGACCTCCGGCGCGGATCGCGCGTGCCAAACGCTCACACACGGGACGAGTGCTCTCGGGCTTCCTGCGCGAGCGCACCGCGACCGTGGCGCCGGCGCAGCCGTCCCAGGGAGTACGCTACGCGCATGGCTCATGACCTGGTGTGCTGGAAATGCGGGGCCTCGCTGGCCGAGCTCACTCTGCCGCTGCGGCGGCTCGAGGAGTGCGCCAAGTGCCGCGCCGAGCTGCACGTGTGCCGCATGTGCGTCGACTACGACACGCGGGTCGCCAAGCACTGCCGGGAGCCGACCGCCGAGGAAGTGAACGACAAGGCGCACGCCAACTTCTGCGACCACTTCAAGCCGCGCGCCGGCGCCTACACCCCGCCCAACACCGCCGAAGTCGACAAGGCGCGGTCGGAGCTCGACAAGCTGTTCGGCAAGCGCTGAGGGCGCCGCCCGCGGGCCCTTGGGCCAGCGTGCGTCGCTTGGGCTGCCTACTGCTTCTTCACCCGGTCGCTGAGGCGTTCGAGGAGCCGCGCGAACGGGGAATTCTTCTGCTGCACCTCGACGCGCAGGTGCCGTACGCCGGAATCGTTGATCGTCTCGCGGGTACCGTCGTCGATCGCGAGCTGGCTCGCGCCGAGGATCTCGAGGGTCTCCTCCAGCGTCTGCGGCCCGCGGCGCTCGCGCGCGCCGACTTTGCCGGCATTGCGGCCGCGGCCGTGCGCGGCAGAGCCGCGGGTCGCCGGCGCCGGCTTCGGCGGCGGCTTCGCGGCCGGCACGGGTGCCGCTACCGGGAGCTTCACCTCGGGGGTGTCGTCGAACAGCTTGAACTCTTCCCGCTCGGAGCGGCGCGGCGCAGGTCCGGCGCCGAGCGTCGCGCGGCGATCGTCGTCGGTCGCGCGCGCTTTCTCCTGCGGACTGACGGGCACGACTGCCACCGAGGCAAACTCCGAGCGCACGTAATGCGCAACCTGCTTGGCCGAGATCGCATCGCTGAAGAACCCGAGCCGCAGGCCGTACCACTTGCGGCCCTCGCGGCTGCCCTCCACCGTGTACAGGGTGTAGGCGCTGAAAATGGCGAGCGGCGGCACCTTGTCGAGCTCGACGGGCTGAACCGACCACTGCAGCTGCACGGCGAACGACACGGCGGCGTTGGTGGCGACGGCCTCCTTCAGCGCGGCGCGCGTGCCCGTGTCGTCGGGCTTGAGCAGCGGAATATTGTTGCCGACGGTGGGCTCCGTCGGCTGGCCGTCCGGGCGACGGGTCTCGAGCATGCGCAGCACCTGAGTGTCCGTCATCGGATCGACGCTCGCCTCGGACGTCACTCGCGGCGGCGGTGGCGCATGCATCACGCGCGTCTCGCCGGTCGCGCTGGCGTCGCCCAGCGCGGCCAGCACTTCGCGCACGTTGGAATCGGCGAACACTGCCGGTTTGCCGGCAGGACGCGCCGGCCCGGGGGTAGCCGCGGCAGATGCCGGCGGCTGCACGGCGGGCGGCGGCGACTTCGCCGCAGCCGTCGGTGTGGGTCGTGCGGCGACAGGCGCCGCGGGCGTCGCGCGCTGCGCGGGCACTGCGGGCGGCGCGGCTGGACGCGCCGGCGGCTTCGCGGCCGCAGGCCGTGCGACCGCGGGTTTCGCGGCGGCAGGCTTGGTGGGAGCGGCGGGAGGCGTCGCGCTCGGGGCCGGTGCGCGCGGCGCGGGCACGCGTGCGGGCGCGGGCGCTGCGGCATGCAGGACTGGAACGTACGCGGGAATCGGCGGTGGGGCGGCAGAGCGTGCCGGCGGCGGACTTGCCCCGCGCGGCTGCGGACCTGCGGCGTGCTGAGCCTGCGCAGCGGCGGCGGCGGCGGCGCGCTCGCGCAGCTTGCGCCCGGGGGCCTCGCCCGCCCATGCGCCCGGATAGATCTCGCGCACCACCGTCAGCCACTCCTCGGCCTCGGCGAGCGTTGCGAAATACCCCATGTGCAGCCGGAAGCGCTCGCGTCCCTCCTCGAAGCGCCGGCTCACGAAGAACGTGAATCGCTTGAGCTCGGGCAGATCGGTCTGCGCCAGCGCCATCGGCGTACTGGACGAGCACAGGTTGAGTACGAACGGGCTCGCGGCGGCGGCGAGCGCCACCGGTTCTTCAGCTGCGCCAGTGAGTGTGGCGCCAACGGCCAGCTCTGCTTGTGGTGTCATAGCTTCCCCGAACAAATGCCTCGTGCATCCACGGTCCGGTCCGAGTGGACTGCCTCGCGTCGGGGAAGGGAGTGCTTGCGCTCGCGCCAGTGGAAATGCGCGATCGTGGCAGCCCCGCCGTCGTAGGAACGCGTCCTTTAGACCGGTGGCTTTGCGCCCCCGTCTTTCGACGGGTTTGCCCTTGTCACGCCCGCCAGTGTCGAAGCGTCTCCGTCCGCAGTCAAGACCCGAAACTGTGCCGGGCCTCTAAAAGTCGCTTGACATATAGGCGCACGCACGCGCGCACGCGGGTTATGTCGCAAAGCACTGACGTCTAGGGCACCGTTCCCCAGAAACGCCCGGCGCTCACCAGGTGCTGACGGTAGTAGCCAGTGGTGAGATCCGCGTACGCGACCGCAAGTCCGGCGCGCGGCGCGTGAATGAAGCGGCCGCCGCCGGCGTAGACGCCGACGTGATCGATGCGATGGTGCAGGCTGAAGAACACGAGATCGCCGGGCGCAAGCTCGGCGAGCGGCACCGGCCGCGCGGCGAGCCGCTGCTGCCGCGCGGTGCGCGGAATCGGCAGTCCGACGCGCTCGTGCACGTAGAGCGCCAGTCCGCTGCAGTCGAAACCGGCGGTGTCGGCGCCGCCGAACTGGTAGCGGGCGCCGACCAGCGAAGCGGCGATCGCGGCGATGGTATCGCCGGTGCCGGGCGGGTGCTCGACCGGCCGCGGCGTGCTGCTGCACGCCGCGAGCGCGAGCGCTGCAGTCACGAGCAGCGCGCTGCGTAAGTCAGCGGCTGCGGCCCGCACTCTACCTGGCGCCGGCGGCCGGCTTCCTGGCCGGCTGCGCCGCGGGCGTACGCGGACCGATCTGCGAGAGCGCCTGGATGCCGGCGTAGGTGTAGCGCTGCACGCCCTTGCGACCCGAGCGGGCCGCACCCAGCATGGCAGCCGCCACCGTGCGGGCACCGATCGCGCGATACGCCGCGCGCGGTCCATGCAGGAACGGATTCACGAGCGGCATGAGCGCAATGGCCGCGAGCTCGAACGGGCGCATCTCCCGGCGCCAGCCGAGCAACGGTCCGGGCTGCAGTATGTCGAGCGAGACGAAGCCCAGGCCCTCCAGCGCCTGCTCCATCTCACCCTTGGTGCGCAGATAGAAATTGCGCGCTTGCGGGTCAGCGCCCGCGCTCGAGAGCACCACCAGGCGCTGCGCCTGGCCGGCTTGGGCGGCGCGCGCGAAGGCGCGCACATAGTCGAGGTCGACCTCGCGGAACTTCTGCTGCGAGCCGGCGCGCGCCAGCGTCGTGCCGAGGCAGCACAGCGCCACGTCGCACTTGACGCCCTGGAGCTGCGCTTCGAGGCGCTCGAACTGCACGATGCGGTTGGCGAGCCGCGGATGCTCGCGGCCGAGCGCCCGGCGTGTCACGGCGATCACACGGCTGAAGTCGGCGGCTCCGAGCAGTGCATCGAGTACATGGCCGCCGCTGAGGCCGCTCGCACCCACAAGCAGCACAACTTTCCCCTGGCCGTCTGCCATCGTGCACCCGCCGTCGATGTTATTTTGCGGCAGCTTAGGTGGGTGGCCGCCGCGCGGCAAGCGGGCGCCTCGCAAGCGAGGCGCCATCAGCGGGAGGCCACCTCAGGGTGAGGGGCCCGCGGCGACCCGCAGGTGACTTGCGGCGTCCACGCGCCGCAGACCTTCGATGGCGGCCGCGCCGTCCGGCCGCAGCGCCTGCGCCCGCTCGAAGGCCGCGCGCGCCGCGGCAAGATGCCCGGCGCCGAGCGCCGCGAAGCCTTCGCCGGCTGCGGTCGCGTACTCCTCGTCGGTCAGCGCCGCGTTGGCTTCGGCGAGTCCGGCGCGCCCCGTTTGGTTCTCCGGATCGAGCGCCAGTACGCGCGAGTAGTTGCTGATGGCCTGCGGGTAGTCGCCGGAGCGCTGCGCCGCGCGGGCGGCGGTGAGCAGCGGCCCGAGCTCCGCGCGGCCGCGCACCTGCGCCAGACCGGCCGCCGCGCGCTGATCGCGCGGATCGATGCGCCGGGCGAGGTCGTAGGCCTGCGTGGCTGCCTGGGTATGCCCGTCGGCCAGCGCCCGGTCGCCGGCGGCGAGCTGCGCGGCGAGCGCCGCGGGTGCGGCCTGCTCCACCCGGGCGAGCCGCCGCGTCGCCTCGTTCAGCCACTGCCGCGAGTGTGGGAGATTCCCGGCGCTATAGGCGCCCGCGGCGCGTGCGCCGAGCCGCTTCGCGGTCGCGAAATCCCCGCCGCCCCAAACGGGTGCGGCGCGGGCCTCGAGCGATGCCAGCTCGCTGTCGAACAGTGCCCGGTCGGCCTGCAGCCGCGTGCGCTCGTTCGTGCCTGCGGGCGCGGGGGTAGTCCCTGCGCCGCTCGCGGCGACCGGCGCGACCGCCTTCTGCGCGACCGCCTGTGCAGCGGCGCCGTCGCTGGCGGGCTGCGCCGGGCTCGCCGCAGGAAATGCATCGGGACGCAGCGATCGCGCCAGCGGCATGAGCTCGGGCGGCAGATCGCGCGAGTACTGCGGCAGCCAATACCAGGCCGCAAACAGCGCCGCGGCGACCAGCGCCAGCAGCACGAACCCTGCCCCGGACCGCGTGGGCATCGGCTCGAGCCGCATCAGTGGCGAGGTCCGCGACGTCGGCAGGAGGCCCTCCCACGGGTGCGGGCTGATCGCTTCGCGTCCCGACCCGATCGGGGCTGTCGCCGGGGGATCGGCCACGCGTGGGGCCGCGGGCGTCACGTCCGGATCCATGCGCGCGATGCCCGGGGCGGTCACCGCAGTGGCAAACGCAGCAGGCGGCACCGCGACCCGGCCCGCGGGGGGTGTCGGCACAGGCGTCAGCGAATGCACGCGCACCGGAGGCGGCACGGCCGCCAACCCTGTCGGGATTTTCACCGCCACCGGATCCTCCGCCGAGGGCACCGGTCGGGTGGAGGTGATGCGCTCGTCCGGCGACAAGGTGCCGTTGGCGGCCTCGACGGTTGCCGGCGGCTGCCACTCCTCGAAATCCAGTGTGTCGTTGAGCGCCACGTCGAACTGCTCGATCACCTCGTTCATCGAGGCCGGGCGGCGCGCGGCGTCCTTCTCCAGCATGCGCATGATCAGTGCGCCGAGGCGCGGGGGAATCGGCTCGGCCGGCTGCAGCTCCGGTACCGGCTCCTCCTGCACGCGCCGCGGGTCGAAATGCGGATAGTGCGGCGGGTGGTGCGAGAGCAGCTCGTAAGCAAGCGCGCCGAGTCCGTAGATGTCGTCGGCGGGTGTCGCCGGCTCGCCGCGCAGCTGCTGCGGGCTAGCGGAGAAGGGGGAGGCGCGGCGGCTCGACGGGTCGCCACCAGCGTCGGCGATGCCGGAAGCCCCGAAGTCCGCGAGCTTCGCTCGTCCCTGCGCATCGAACAACACGTTGCCGGGCTTGAGATCGCGGTGGATCACGCCGCGCGCGTGGGCGTGCTCGAGCGCCTGCGCAACCTCGATCAGCACCGGCAGCAGCAGCAGAAATCCGGCGCCGCGCAGGCGGCGCAGATCGCCGCCCGCGGCGAGCTCCATCGGCAGCAACAGGTCGCTGCCGGCGCGCTCCGGCGGGAACACCTTGAGGATCGAGGGATGATCCAGGCGGCTGGCTAGCGCGTGCTCGCGCACCAGCGCGGCCCACGCCGCATCGCTGCGCGCAGCTGCCGCGTGCAGAACCTTCATCGCAACGTCGCCACCGCGCTGCGAGTCGTATGCGCGCCAGACTTCTCCCTGTCCGCCTGCGCCGAGCTTCTCGCGCAAGGCGTAGCGAGTCTGGAGCGCTCGCCCGGCAATCTCCACCACCGGTCCGCTCCTTAACTAGGTCCCTTGGCGCAGTATGCCACTTTGACGGCACGGCCCTAAAGCTCGAGGCATAGTTGCGCTGCGGCACGTGGGGGTGGGCGGAAATCCGCCGTGTTCAGTCCGTCGCGTCCGGCCGACGTGAGGCCGACACGCCCGCAGGCGAGCTTGAAGCGATCTCTGAGCAGCAGCGCGTAAGGGCCCGTGCCGCGCATGCGGAAGCCGAACCGCGGATCGTTCTCGCGCCCGCCACGCATGTCGCGGACAAGTGACATAACGTGGGCGGCGCGCTCCGGGAAATGCTCGGCCAGCCACTCGCTGAACAGATCCTTAATCTGGTACGGCAGGCGCAGAAGCACATAGCCCGCCCAGCGGGCTCCGGCTGCCGCCGATGCGGCGAGGATGTCCTCCATCTCGTGGTCGGTGAGCGCGGGAATCACCGGCGCGATCAGCACTCCGGCCGGCACTCCAGCGGCGCGCAATTCCCGCAGCACGCGCAGTCGCGCCTGGGGCGCCGCGGCACGCGGCTCCATCCTGCGCTTGAGCTCGTCATCGAGCGTCGTGACGCTCACTGCCACGCTCGCGAGCCGCGCGCGCGCCATGTCGGCCAGCAGGTCGAGATCGCGCAGCACGAGCGCGCTCTTGGTGATGACGGTCACCGGGTGGCGCGTGCGGGACAGCACCTCGAGAATCGAGCGCGTGACGCCCATGCGCCGCTCGACCGGCTGGTAGGGGTCGGTGTTGGCGCCGAGGGTGATCGGCTTGCAGACGTAGCCGGGACGGGCCAGCTCCTCCTCGAGGCGCTGCGCGGCGTCGGCCTTGTAGAAGAGGCGCGTCTCGAAGTCGAGCCCGGGCGAAAGTCCCATGTAGGCGTGGCTCGGACGAGCGTAGCAGTTGTGGCTGACGACGCCGTTGGCGATGAAATCCCCAGTCTCGGTCGTGATGTCGTAGAGGCGCATGGCCTTGAGCGGCTCGATAGAGACCACTTTGAGGCGCGCATCGCTCTTGAGCGCCTGCCCGGTGATGTCGAGCTTGCGGGAGATGGCGGGACTCACGGTGTGGAAGAAGCGCAGATGCTCCTTGAGCCCGCCGGTCAGTCTGACGACATCGATGGGTTTCCGCGTCTCGAAGTCCCGATGCTCAACTACAAATCTGAACCCGAAGGCCCGCAGACACTCGCCGATCCAGACGATGATTCTGCTGTCGGTGTTGCTGATGCGCAGCACCGTCTGGCTGAAACTTCCTTCGGCGTCGAATATGCCGGCGAGGAACCCCGCCCTCCACTCCCGCGTCGGCGCTGGCGGCCGGGCAATGAGGCGGTAAATGGAATTCACTCGGGAGCTCGATGACGCCCGGATGGCGTGCAAGGTGCGCCTGGCGCCGGCGGCCGCCTGGAATACAAATCCGCAGGTGGAGATGTCGAAGTCGAGAAGGTAGTTCCTTGCCCGCACGAGCGCGTCCATGTCGCACAGCGCGAGACGGAACTGGTAAAGCCGCCCAGCGCTGCCGTTGCTGCGCAGGTACTCTTGGACGCCGATGTGGCCGTCGCCGCGAATCATTCCGCACAGGTAGCCGCGGCGATAGTCCTCATCCTGGCTCACAGCCTCGGCAAATGCCCCAGTGCCCATCAGCTTGTTGGAAGTCGTCAGATGCGGCCTGCGGGATTTGCCCTGCTCGGTCCCGGTCACGAACTTCCAGCCGCGATCGCTCAGAAATCGATGATCCCCACTGGTCACGAGTGTGGTGCCATCCTCGAGCGTCGTCCGAAACGCAGGCTTGATGACGCTCCAGTGAGCGAGCACGCGCGACCGCACGAAGCGGCGATAGACTCCGACGCGCCGCGTGCCATAGATCTCATCGCCCACCCGCAGCTTATCCAGTCGCCGCGTGCGGCCGTCCGCCATGAGAACCGGTGTCTCGCCCCACCCACAATAAGTGCACGCGTTAGCGCATCCTCTGTAAGGGTTGATCGATTTCTCGAACGGAACGTCGGGCGAATCGTTGGTGCTGATGACGCTGCGCGCGCGCTCGGGCTCGAGCGTGGTCGCGATGCTGTCCGGCTCCTCCTCCATGTACCAGCCGTTGTCGACCGCGCTGACCTCGCGCGTGTCGAAGCGTCCCGGCGGATTGGATAACGCGCCCCGGCCCGTGTACCGGCGGGGCGGCGCGTTCATGCGGCCCACGATCAAACTGTACGCCCATACAGTCTACTGGTAAAGCATACAGCCCCGACTGCGGGCCGCTATTTGTGAATGAAGTGCAGCGAGAACGGGTAGCGGTAGTCCTCACCCTCGCTCGCCTTCATGGCGGCGATGAGGGTCAGGACGAGCCAGGCGATGAACAACGCCGTACCGAGCAGGAACCCGACGAGGACCAGCATCAGCAGGCTACAGACGATCGCTGCGAGCGACACCGTGAGGTTGAAGTTCACGGCCTCCCTCGCCTGGGACGCGACAAATGCCGACTCCTCGCGCTTGCTGAGCCACACCAGCCACGGAGCGAGCGTGTTGCCGACGACCGGCACCAGCAATCCAAACAGCGCCGAGAGGTGGGCGAGCATGCCCCAGGTGCGCTCGCTGTCGCTGGGCGCCGTGCCGGATGCGGGGCTCGGGCTGGGCTCGGTCATCCTGGGGGCAAGCCTAACTCAGTTCGCGCTGCGACCGATAACGGGTCGCGACGTTGTCGTTGCGGCCCGGCTGCGCGTGCCAGGCCTCCGTCTGGCATGATCGCGAGTACCGTGGAACACACTGGCAACGGCAGCGCCGCCGCGCGGCTCAACACGGCCGCCGAGTGGCTTGGCTACCTCGGCATCGCACCTCTGGTGCTGAGTCTGGCGGGCGTCGGCCTGCTGCCGGTCTACCACGAGCGGGAGCTCGCTCAGCGCATCGCGCTGGCCTGGGGCGCGGCGCTGCTCGCCTTCACCGGAGCGGTGCATTTCGGGCTCGCCCTTGCCGGCCGGCTGCCGTGGGAGCCGCGGCGCGTCGGCGCGGCCGCGCTTCCGGCGGTGGTGGGCGCGAGCGCAGTACTCGTCGGCGGCCAGCGCGGGCTGGCGCTCCTGGTGGTCGGGTTCGGACTGTTCTGGCTGTACGAGCATCGCGCGCTCGGCACGCTGCTGCCGCCGCCGTACCTGAACATGCGGCGCAACTTGAGTCTCGCGATCTGCATGCTGCTCGCGCTCACCATGATCGCCTCCGACGCGGCGGCGCTCAGCTGAAGGGCCCGCGCCGGCCGTAGCTCCATGACGGAAGATCTCGCCTCCGCACCCTGGCTACGTCGGCTGCTCACCGCGGCGGCGCTCGCGCTGCTGGTGCTGCTCGGCTTCCGCGTGATGGAGCCGTTCATCGTGCCTTTGGTGTGGGCAGGAATCCTCGCTTACGTCACCTGGCCCGGCTACACGCGGGCACTGCGGCTGTGCCGCGGCCGCAGCGTCGCCGCGGCGCTGCTGATGACCGCGCTCGTGACACTGGCGGTGATCGTCCCGCTCGCGTGGCTGGCCGTGGTGCTGCGCGTCGAGATGGTGCGCGCCTTTCACGAGGTCCAGGGCTTGCTGTCGGGAGGGGTGCAGCTGCCGTCGCTGCTGCTGAAAATCCCGTGGCTGGGAGACGAGCTGCAGGATCTGACGACGCGCGCCGCGCAGGATCCGCACGCACTCGGCGGCGAGCTCAAGGCGATCACCGACCATTCCTTCGACCAGATCGCCCACGTGATCGGCGGCATCGGCCGCAACGTCATCAAACTGCTGCTGTCGGTGCTCAGCCTGTTCTTCCTGTATCGCGGCGGCGTGCGCCTCGCCGGGCAGATGGCGCAGGCGCTCGAGCAGCTGCTGGGGTCACGCGCGCACGACTATCTCGAGCACATCGGCCAGACGGTCAAAGCCGTGGTGTATGGGCTGGTACTCGCCGCGCTGGTGCAGGGCGTGCTCGTCGGACTCGGCTACTGGCTCGCGGGCGTCGGCGCTCCGGTGTTCCTCGCGGCGCTCACCACGGTCTGCGGGCTGATCCCGTTCGCCGCCCCGGCGATCTGGATCGGCATCGTGTTGTGGCTGTTCCTGAAAGGCAGCACGGTGGCGGGCGTCGCACTTTTCATCTGGGGCGCGCTCGTCATGAGCTGGACCGACCACATGGTGCGGCCGTTCCTCATCAGCCGCGAGGCGGAGATCCCCTTCCTGGTGGTGATCTTCGGCGTGCTCGGAGGACTCGCTGCTTTCGGGCTGGTGGGCCTGTTCGTCGGCCCGGTGATCCTCGCCGTGTTGCTCGCGATCTGGCGCGAGTGGCTGCTCGGGAGCGACCAGACGCGCTGACGGCGCCGCTGCCGGGAGCGGCGCGACGCACTCTCAGGCCGAGAGGAACAGGCGGTACGCCGGGTTCGCACTCTCCTCGACGTAGGCGTAATGCAGCTCGTTCAGGTGCCGCAGGAACTCGGCGCGCTCGGCGGGCGGCACCTGGATGCCGGCGAGCACCCGGCCGTAATCCGAGCCGTGGTTGCGGTAGTGGAACAGGCTGATGTTCCAGCGCGCGCCGATGGCCTGCAGGAACTTCAGCAGCGCCCCGGGACGCTCCGGGAACTCGAAGCGGTACAGCAGCTCGTGCTCGAGTCCGCGCGCATGCCCGCCGACCATGTAGCGCACGTGCAGCTTGGCCATCTCGTCGTCGGTCATATCCGTGACCGTGAAGCCCGCGGCACCGAGCTCGCGCACCACTTGATCCTTCTCCGCACGTCCGTGCGAGAGCGCGAAGCCGACGAAGATCTGCGCGCTGTGCGCGCCCGAGTGGCGGTAGTTGAACTCAGTGACGCTGCGCCTGCCGAGCGCCTCGCAGAATCGCAGGAAGCTGCCGGGCCGCTCGGGAATCACCACCGCAAGCAGCGCCTCGCGCTCCCCGCCGAGGTCGGCGCGCTCGGCAACGTGCCGCAGGCGGTCGAAGTTCATGTTGGCGCCGCTGTTGATCGCCACCAGGCGCTTGCCGCGCCAGCCCTCGCGCGCCACATACTGCTTCAGTCCCGCGACCGCCAGCGCGCCGGCCGGCTCCACGATCGAGCGTGTGTCCTCGAACACGTCCTGGATGGCGGCGCAGATCTCGTCGGTGTCGAGCAGCAGGATCTCGTCCACGTGCCCGCGGCACAGACCAAAGGTCTCCTCGCCGACGCGCCGCACGGCGACGCCGTCGGCGAACATGCCGACACGCTCGAGCGTCACGCGCCGACCCGCCTTGAGCGACTCGTACATGCCGGCGGCGTCGCGCGGCTCGACCCCGATGATCCTCACCGCCGGATAGAGGTACTTCACATACACCGCAATCCCGGCGAGCAGGCCGCCGCCGCCGACCGGCACGAAGATCGCATCGAGCCGGCCGCCGGTCTGCCTCAGGACCTCGACCGCGATCGTGCCCTGACCCGCGATCACATCCGGGTCGTCGAAGGCATGGACGAACACCAGGCTGCGCTCGCGCGCCAGCTCGAGTGCCCGCTCGAGCGCGCTGTCGTAATCATCGCCGTGCAGCAGCACCTCGCCGCCGAGATCGAGCACTGCCTGCACCTTGATGTGCGGCGTGGTCTGCGGCATGACGATGACCGCGGGAAGCTGCCGCCGGCGCGCCGCCAGCGCCACCCCTTGCGCGTGGTTGCCGGCCGAGGCGCACACCACGCCGCGCTGCGCGGCGCTCTCGGACAGGTTCGCGATGCGGTTGTAGGCGCCGCGCAGCTTGAAGGAGAACACCGGCTGCAGGTCCTCGCGCTTGAGGAGCACCTGGTTGCCGAGCCGCTGCGACAGCCGGGTCGCCGCCTCGAGCGGCGACTCGATCGCCACGTCGTAGACGCGCGCCTTGAGGATTCTCTCGATGTAGGGATTCGCCACCGTCGCAGCTTAAGCGACCGCGGCGGCGGCTGTCAGCGCGCGGTCGGGGCGCGACGTGCGCGGCTCGCGGGCGCCTCAGTGCCGGTCGCCGGTGCGGCGCAGCGCGAAGCGGTACTGCGAGCGGCCGATGACCAGCGTGTCGCCGTCCTTGAGCACCTGGCGGCTGATGCGCTTACCGTTGACCAGCACGCCGTTGGTGCTGTTGAGATCCTCGATGATGGTGTGGGCGGGACCGGCGAGGATTACGGCGTGATGGCGGCTGATGAACCGGGCGTCGAGCTGCAGGTCGTTGTCCGGGGTGCGGCCGATGGTGGTCTTGCGCCCGAGCACGTGCACCACCTCGCGCCCGCCGTCAGTGTGAATCAGGAATCGCGCCGTGCCGTCGGGCGCCGGCACATACCCCGGACCCGCCTCCGCCTCGGCGGCCTGCTGCGCGGCCTCGCGCGGCGCGCGGTGACTGCCGCTCTCGCCCGTCCCGCGTGCGCCTTCGAGCGTCTCGCGCCACTGCTGGTTGGCCCACTCGAGCTCATCGACCCGCGCGTTGCGGCTGCGCACCTGCAACTCGAGCTGACCTATGGTGTCCGAGCCCACCTGCAGCTCCGCCTCGAGCTTGCGCACGCGCTCGGCGGCACCGGCCGCGGCCGCCTGGAGCGAACGCAGCTCCTGCTCCTGCGCGGCGACCTTCATCTCCAGCTCGCGGGTGCGCGCCTCCGTGGCGGTGGCGCTCGCCTGATGGGCGTTGCGCTCCAGCTGCGCGACGCGCAGCGCACCCGCCCATTGCTCCATCTCCCCGCGCACGGTGGTCAGCTCCGCCTCGAGCTCGCTGCTGCGCTTCTTCTCGCTGCCAAGCGCCGTCTCCAGGTCGCGCGTCCGACCGCGCGCCTGCGCGACTGCCGCCTCGAGCCCGGCCGCGCCGGCGGCCGCCGCCTCCGCCGCCGCGCGCCCTGACTCGATCGCGGTCTTGAGTGAGGCTTGCTCGGCGAGCAGGCGCTGCAGCTCGGCGTCGCGCTGCGCGACGCCGGCAGTGAGCGCGCTCACCTGCTGCTCGAGTACGGCGACCCGTGTGCCGCGCTCCACCAGCTGCGACTCGAGCTCGCCGGCGCGTGTCTCGCGCGCGCTCAGCTCGCCGCCGAGCGCGGCCTGCTTCGCCTGACCGGCATCCGCCTCCAGGTGCATCTGCGTGATCAGCGACTCGAGCAGGCCACGGCGGCGTTCGGCCGATTGCAGCGCTTCGTGGAAGCTGGTGCTGCGCGCGCGGACGGCATGCAGTTCCGCCAGCGCCGCCGCGTGCGCCTGCTCTTTCTCGCCGAGCGCCTGCCGGTTCCTGCGATCTTGCGAGTGCTGCAGCTGCGCCGCGGCATCGCGCTCCTCGCGCGCGCGCTGTTCGGCGGCGGCACGCTCCTGGGCCATTTGCGCGGTGAGCTGTGCGGCCTGCTGCTCGGCGGTGCTGCGCTCGCGGGCAAGCTCGTCGGCGTGGCGCGCGGCCTGCTCCTGGGCGGCGGCGCGCGCGCGAGTCAGCTCCTCGCCGAGCTGCGCCGCACGCTCCTCGGCGGCGGCGTTGGCGCGGGCAAGCTGCTCGCCGAGCTCGGCCGCGCGACGCTCGGCCGCGGCACGCGCCTGGGTCAGGTCCTCCGCGAGCTCAGCGGCTCGCTGCTCCGCGGCCGCGCGCGCCGCATGCGCCTCCTGCAGCGAGTTCTCGAGGGCACGCAAGCGCGCGGCGCGGCTCGCGAGGAAGTCCTGCGCCTGGCGCAGATTGGCAGCCGCCGTCTGCAGCGGGTCGCCGGATGCGCGCGGCGCCGTCGGCACTGGCACTGGTTCGGCGGATTCGCGCGGCTCGTCGGCCGCCTCGACCACGGGGACCGCCAGGGCGGCGGCCTGCTCGCGCGCCTCGTAGGCGCCCGGATCGAGCACCGGCAGTTCGTCGGTGCGATCGAGGTCGGCCGTAACGGCCGTACCTTGCGGCGGTGGAACCGGGTGTGGGTCCATAGCGGGGATCTTACCGCCGCCGCGCGCGCAGAGCAGCCGGGGGTTGCCGGACATTATGTGAGGGAAATCGCGAATTTTTCCGCAATTTCTCCCCGATGCTCTCACTACGGCCGGCCGGCTTCCGGGCAGCGGCCCGCTTTTCCGGGTACACCCGGCGGCCCGGTGAGACGGGGTCAGTCGCCGGTGAAGTCGCGCACCGTCCGTGCGAGCGCCGGCGCTCCCGACTCGAGCAGGTCGGCGCCGTGCTCCGGCAGCTCCGCGAGCCGCGCGCCGGGCAGCACCTCCCGCACCCGCGCACTGCCGTCCCAGAACTCGTCCTTCGGGCGCACCAGGAGTGTCTGCTGCGCGGCCAGCCTGCCGAGGCGCTCGCGCCACCGATAGTGCGCAGCAGCTTCTGCAAGTCCCGGCGACGGCGCGTGCGCCGCCGCGACCGCCGCCGCTACCGGAACCGACACCATCGCGAGCCTGCGCACCTGCGCCGTGCGCAACAGTGTCAGCTCGGCGGCGAGCAGCGCCCCGGCGCGATAGCCCAAAACGTCGAGTTTGCGCAGTCGCATGCTGTCGAGGAACTCGCCGAGCGCCGCGGCGTAATCCTCGAGCTGCGCGTGCGGCGGCGGGGGATCCGACTCTCCGCAGCCGGGCAGATCCGGCGCGTAGACCGAGCGGTCCCGGCCGGCGTGCGGCAGAAACCCCAGGAAAGCGCGGCCCGTGCCGCCCGCGCCGTGCAGGCACAGGAGCGGTGTGCACTCCTCGAAGCCTCCCCCCGGCGGAATGGCGTTGTGAACATGTAACTGACCGTAACGGCACTCGAAATAGCCGCGGCGCACGCGCGGCTCGGTCTCCCGTGCGCGAGGCGCGGGGGTAACTCCCTTGGACATGTCCGACATAGTGCCACGATCGACGCTCCCCTTGCGCTCACACACGAGGCGGGTAAATTCACTCTCATGCGATGCGCCGTGCTGACTTGCGTTGCACTTCTCATCAGTGGCTGCGGGCTTGCCGGGACCGGTGCGGCTGCGACCGCGGGCGGCGCATCCGAAGCGCAACAGGCCGCTCAGGCCAAGCAGACCGAAGACCGCGTGCGCGCGCAGATCGGCGCGGCCCAGCAACAGGCTGCCGAGCAACGGCAGAAGGCAGAAGCCGACGCGCAGTAGGACACGAAGCGCGCCATGAACAATCTGCAGATCCGCATCCGGCACGTGCCCTCGAGTCCGGGTGACTTCGAGCTACGCGAGGCCCCGGCGCCGAGACTCACCAACGGCTCGTTCCTCGCCCGTGCGCTCTGGCTCGGGCTCGATCCGTTCGTGGTCGGCGGCACGGACGGAGCCGCCGGCGCGGCGTACGGCGTGCTGAGGTCCGGCGATCTGGTCCCAGCGCGCGGCGTCGGGCAGGTGATCGAGTCGCGCCACGACGTATTTGCGGCCGGAAGTCTCGTGGTGCTCGATTGCGGGCTGCAGGAGCTGTGCGTCTCGGCCGGCGACCACGCGCGCTTGCTGCACCCCGGCCAGACGCCCGCCTCGACGGCGCTCGGGGTGCTGGGCGCCCCCGGCATGGCGGCGTACTTCGGGCTGCTGGACCTCGCTCGCCTCAATCCGGGCGAGACGGTGCTGGTGTCCGCCGCCGCCAACGCCGCCGGCGCCATGGCCGGGCAGATCGCGATGCTCAAGGGCGCGCGCGCGATCGGCATCGCCAGCAGCCGCGAGAAGGCCGAGTGGGTGGTGCGCCACGCGCGCTTCACAGCCTGCCTCAACCACGCCGCCGAGGATGTCCACGCGCGGTTGAAGCAACTTGCCCCGCGCGGCGTGGATGTTTATTTCGACAACAGCGGCGGCGAGCTGCTCGAGACCGTCGTTGCGGGCCGGCACCTCGCCCGCGGCGGGCGCATCGTGCAGAACTCCCTGCGCCCAGCGCAACCCGCGGCGCTCCTCGGGCGGGGCGGCTACTCACCCAGCGAGGGGGTGCGGGTGCTGTCGATGCATGTGGGCGACTACGAGCACCGGCGCGGCGAGTTCCTGCGCGATGCGATCGCCTGGTACGGCGCCGGGAGAATCGCCGCCAAGAATCACATCGTCGAGGGTCTGGCGAACGCGCCGGCGCACCTGCTGCTCGCGCTGCAGGGCGGCAACTTCGGCCGCCCGCTTATCAAAGTTTGAAGGCCGCCGCCGCGCTTGCGCGCGGCGGAAGCCTCCCGAGTCGGTTCCAGGCCGGCGTCAGCGCCTGCGGCGCGCGCGGCCACCGCGTGCGGCGCGCCGCCCGGTGCGTCGGCGCGCGGCGGACTTTCTCGCGGGCGCGCGCCGGGCGCCCTTGCGCGCACGCTTCGCGGTCTTCTTCACGGCTTTCTTCGCCGCCTTCTTTTTTGCAGCCTTCTTCTTTGCCGCTTTCCTTTTCGCCGGCTTGCGCGCGGGTTTCTTCGCCGCGGGCTTCGGCGCGGCGGCCGGGGCGGCGGCCCTGGGCGCCGCAGCAGCCGGCGCGGCGGCCGACTTCACTGCAGGCGGCGGCGCAGCAGGCTTCACCGCGGGCGGCGGCATTGCAGGCTTCGGCGCAGGCGGCGGCGCCGCAGGCTTCGGCGCAGGAGCCGCCGCGGGGCGTGCCGGCTGCATCGCCGCCGGCGGCCGCTGTACCGCGAATGCGCCACCCTGCGGATCCATGAACAGCGCGATCGAGCTGCCGCCGGGCACGTCCATCGGTCCGTGCATTACGCGACCGCCGGCGCCCTTGGCAACAGCCACCGCACGCGTCGTGTCCGTGACCTGCACATAGCTCAGCCACGAAGGCGGAGTCGAGGGACCTTGCACGTTGCACATGCCGCCGACTTGCGTGCCGCCGTGCTCGAACAGCTGATAGATGCCCATCGCGCCCATGTCGTGGCCCGGCCCCTTGCGCCAGCCAAACAGCTCGCCGTAGAAGCGCAGCGCGCCCGCGACGTCGGTGGTCGCGAGCTCGTGCCATGAGAATCCGCCGGCGCCGCCGGACGGCGAGGTGCTGGCCGCGGCTCCGGCGGGCGTGTAGACCGCGAAGGTTGCTCCCTGCGGATCGGCCAGCACGGCGAAGCGGCCGACGTTGGGAATGTCCGCGGCGGCCTTGACGATGCGCGCGCCGAGGCGTTGTGCCTGCTCGACGGTGGCGTCGACACTCGGCGTTCCGACGTACACCAGCCAGTGCGGCGGAGTGCCGGCGGCGTCCGGCGGCAGCGCCATGAGGCCGCCGACCTGGGTCTGCCCCGCCATCCAGATCGTATAGCCGGGCATGCTGGAGGGGTGCGTGCGCCACGGAACCACTTTGGGGTAGAAGGCGGCGGCGGCGGCCGTGTCGGTCGTCAACAACTCGTGCCAGATGAATCGTCCCCGGAGATCCGCGTTGCTCATGAGCTGTTCCTCTTGTTTGCGAGCGACATCTTCCAACTGTCGACGACAGGGTGGCCATTGTGCCCTGTCGCGGCACCGACTGTCATGAGTGTTGCAACGCCGGATGCTTGGCGGCGAGGCGCTCGCGCCACACGAGGTACAGTCCGCTCGCGATCACGATGCCGCCGCCGAACAGCACGCGCGCCGAGGGCAGCACGTGCCACACGAATGCCGCCGAGCGCATAGGCGCTGGCGCCGATGAGCGCCGCCAGCGCCCCGAGCGAGGCCCAGCCCGAGGCGTCCGGCCGCAGCATGGTGAGGACGCCGCCCAGGCCCGCGAGGATCGCCAGCCAGTTTCCCCACGGCAGGCGCTCTTTCAGCAGCAGCACCGACAGTGCCGCCACGATGAGCGGCGCGGACAGGAACACCGAGTAGGCGTTGGCGAGCGACAGCACCTTCACCGCGTAGATGGAGCCGCCCAGGACCACGACGGTGAGGGCGCCGCGAAGCAGGTGCATCGGCCAACGGTGTGGCCGGAGGTCCCGCAGGCGCCCGGAGATCAGCACCGGCAGCAGCGTGAACGGCAGCGAGGCCGCGCCGCGTAGCACCGCCGCCTGCATCGGCGGATAGTGCGCCGCGAGGAGCTTCAGCGTCATGTCCATGAAGGAGAACACCGCGACCGCCGCGATCATGATCGCGATGGCCCGCAGCCTCCCGTGGACCACGCCAGCGCGTCACCAGCTGCCGGTGTTGGGCATCGATTTCCAGGGTTCGGCGGGGGCCAGCGGCGCGCCTTTCTGCAGCAGCTCGATCGAAATGTTGTCCGGCGAGCGCACGAACGCCATATGTCCGTCGCGCGGCGGTCTCAGGATCGTCACGCCGTGGGCGGCGAGCTGCGCACAGGTGGCGTACAGGTCCTGCACCTCGTAGGCGAGGTGGCCAAAGTTGCGCCCGCCGCCGTACGGCTCCGGATCCCAGTTCCAGGTGAGCTCGACCTGCGCATGCTCGTCGCCGGGCGCGGCGAGGAACACCAGCGTGAACCGTCCCTGCGGGTAATCGCGGCGCGATACCTCCCTGAGACCGAGCCCGTCGCAGTAGAACTTCAGCGACGCGTCGATGTCGGTCACGCGCACCATGGTGTGCAGGTACTTCATCGGAGCATCTCCGCGATCAGAACATCTCCGAGGGTCCGGGGGGTTTGATGTCCACCTTGTGGCGCGAGGCGATGTGCTCGCCGGTGATCATCTCATCGTAGCTCTGCCCGGGGCCTACCATCGGATAGACGCCCGCCTCGGGGTCGATCATCACCTCGAGGAAGGCGGGACCCGCGAACGCCAGGAACTCGCCGATCACCCTTGGTACGTCCGCCTTGTGCTCGAGGCGCGCGGCGTAGGCGAACCCGTCGGCCTGCGCCGCCTTGACGAAGTCTTTTTTGTGCAGCGAGCGATCGCTCGCCGACAGCCGGCCTTTGAAGAACAGCTTCTGCCACTGCTTAACCATGCCGTCGCCGAAATTGTTGAGCACCATGACCTTCACCGGCAGGCCGTAGGTGCACGCCGTCTCGAGCTCGCCGATGTTCATGCGAATGCTGGAGTCGCCGTCAATGTCTACAACCAAGCGCTTCGCACAGGCGATCTGCGCGCCGATGGCCGCCGGGAGGCCAAAGCCCATGGTGCCCATGCTGCCGGAGGTGAGCCACAGGCGCGGCGCGCGGAAGTCGCAGTACTGCGCGGCCCACATCTGGTGCTGGCCGACGCCGGTGGTGATGATCGCCTCGCCGCGCGTCAGGCGGTTGAGCTCCTCGAGCACGTAGTACGGCTGGATGAGCGGGCTCGCCCGATCGTAATTCATGGCGTAGGTGCCCTTAAGCTCGGCGACGTGCGCGGTCCAGGCGCTGAAGTCGCGCCCGAACCCCGCGCCGCGCCCGTACGCAGTGAGCGCCTCGAGCGCCTCGCCCACCAGGCCCACGTGACTCCACTGTACGCGCTTGACCTTGTTGACCTCGGCGCGGTCGATGTCGAGGTGCACGATGCGGCGCGCATTGCGCGCGAATTTCTCCGGCACCCCCGCCACCCGGTCGTCGAAGCGCGCACCGACCGCGATCAGGAAGTCACAGTCCTCGACCGCGTAGTTGGCAAACGCCGCGCCGTGCATGCCGAGCATGCGCAGCGACAGGGGGTGGGTGGTGTCGAGCGCACCGATGCCCATCAGGGTCGTCACCACCGGGATGCCGAAGGCGGTGGCGAACTCAGTGAGCGCGCCGGCGGCGTTGCCGTTCACGACGCCGCCTCCGGCATAGATGAGCGGCTTCTCGGACTCGCCGAGCATCGCGAAGAAGCGCACCGCCGCCTGCTCCTCGAGCGCGGCTACGGCCAGCTCGTGCATCCGACGGCGGTAGCCCGGAATCGGCAGGACACCCGACCCCTGGAAGACCTCTTCCGCGTTCTGAACGTCTTTGGGAACGTCCACGACCACGGGGCCGGGACGCCCCGTACGGGCGATCTCGAAGGCCGTACGGACCGTTGCTTCGAGCTTGGCAGGATCCGTCACGAGGAAGATATGCTTCGCGACGGCGCCCATGATCGATGGCACCGGGGCTTCCTGGAAGGCGTCGGTTCCGATGGATGGCCGGGCGACTTGGCCAGAAATGACGACAATAGGCACAGAATCCGCCATGCAGTCGCGCACTGGCGTAACAGTATTGGTCGCGCCGGGACCCGAGGTGACGAGGCACACCCCCACCCGCCCGCTGGCCCGGGCATAGCCGGCCGCCATGAACCCCGCGCCCTGCTCGTTCGCCGGAACTATGAGGGGGATCTGGGGGGAGCCGCTGCGCGCGCACTGCTCGTTGTAGAGGAAGACCGCGTCGTAGGTCGGCAGGATCGCCCCGCCGCTATAGCCGAAGATGGCGGTGACCCCCTCGTCAGCGAGCACCTGCATGATCATGCGCGCACCGCTCATCCGGACACCGGCGAGCGGATGTCCCGCCGGTCGTGGCTGGATCACCGTATCGTTCATCGAGGCGTTGTCTCAGGGAGCCGCGGGGGCGTGAAAATTGAGCGACCAAATCAGCCTAGCAGTTCAGCGTCCGCGGTGCATACTGGCTGATTCATGCGTCATATCATTGCGGTCCTGCTGCAGAACGAGGCCGGCGCGCTCACCCGCGTTGCGGGCCTGTTCTCGACCCGCGGCTACAACATCGAGTCCCTCTCGGTGGCGCCCACTGACGACCCCACGGTCTCACGGCTGACGCTCGTCACCAGCGGCTCGGACGCGGTGATCCAGCAGATCGCCAACCAGCTGAACAAGCTGGTCGACGTGGTGAGCGTGCTCGACATGACGCGTGGCGCGCACCTCGAGCGCGAGCTGGTGCTCTTGAAACTCATAGTCGATCCCGAGCACACCGACGCGGTGCGCGGCCAGGTGGTGCGCAGCGGCGGCCGGGTGCTCGATCCGGCACTCGATGGCTTCATCGTCGAGCTGACCGCGAGCGAGGCGGAGATCCGCAGCTTCATGGCGGCGCTGTCGCGCTCGGCGCAGCTCGTGGAAGTGGTGCGCAGCGGTGCGCTCGGCATCAGCCGCAATGCGCGCCCGGTGCGCGCGCGGCCGATTCAACCTGCCACGGCAGGCCCGGAACCCCCGGCCGAGGGCTGAAAGCCCCCTTCAGAATTTCGGGCGCCGCCTCACTCAACGCGCCTCGGCCGGCGCCCTTCAGGGCACGAGAACGGTCGAGCCCGTGGTGCGTCGCCCCTCGAGATCGCGCTGCGCGTCGGCGGCGCGCGCCAGCGGGTACTGCTGGCCGATCACGACCCGCACCTTGCGACTGCGTACTGCCGCGAACAGCTCGCGGGCCGCGCGGGTGAGCTCCTCGCGCGTGCTGATGTAGTTGAAGAGAGTCGGCCGGGTGAGAAATAACGAGCCGCGCTTGGTGAGCTCGAAAGGACTGATCGCGGGCGGCGGCCCGGAGGCGTTGCCGTAGCTCACCATCATCCCGAGTCGGCGCACGCAGTCGAGCGACTCCATGAAGGTGTCCTTGCCCACCGCGTCGTAAACGACCGCCACGCCCTCGCCGCGCGTCAACTCGCGCACCTTCGGCGCGAGCTCGTCGCGTCCGGAAATCAGCACGTGCCGGCAGCCATACCGCCGCGCGAGCTCCGCCTTCGCCTCGCTCCCGACCACGCCGATGACCCGCGCCCCGAGCGCCCGGGCCCACTGGCACAGGATCAGCCCGACGCCGCCAGCCGCGGCATGCACCAGGATCACATCGCCGCGTGCCACCTTGTAGGTGCGGCGCAGAAGATATTGCGCGGTCAGGCCCTTGAGCATGAGCGCTGCCGCTTGGCTGTCCGAGATCCCCTTGGGGATCTTCACCACGCGCTCGGCCGGGATGTTGCGTGCCTCGCTGTAGGCGCCCGAAGCAGAATGCACGTACGCGACGCGCTCGCCGACTTTCAGCCCGCGCACCGAGCGCCCGAGCGCGGTGACGACGCCAGCCGCCTCGCGCCCGAGGCCGTTCGGCAGTTCCACCGGATACAGTCCGGTACGCTCGTAGATATCGAGGAAGTTGACGCCGATCGCGGTGTGGCGCAGCTGCACCTCGTGCGCGGACGGCTTGCCCGGCTCGAGCTCCTCAAGGCGCAGCACCTCGGGACCACCGAAGGAGTGGAAGCGGATCGCGCTAGGCATGGCACCAAGCATAGCGCCGGTTGGGTCCGACTGGCACGTTGCCTGGCGGGCGAGAGTCCATCAACGCCCTGGCTTGCGGAAAATGCCGCAGGCCGCATTCACTCGTCCCAAACCGGCAGGTTGCCTAGCGGGCAAAAGCCGCGCCTTTTGCCCGCGGGCGAGAGCCCATCAACGCCCTGGCTTGCGAAAAATGCCGCAGGCATTTTTCGCCAATCAATCAAAGAGCCGTTTCGTCGGTCTCGCCGGTACGGATGCGGATCACGCGCTCGATCTCGGTAATGAAGATCTTCCCGTCGCCCACCTTGCCGGTCTTGGCTGCCTTGATGATCGCTTCCACGACCTGGTCGACGAGCTCGCCGCGTACCGCCACCTCGATGCGGGTCTTGGGTACGAAGTCGACCACGTACTCGGCGCCGCGATACAACTCGGTGTGTCCCCGCTGCCGCCCGAAGCCCTTGACCTCCGTGACGGTCATGCCCGAGACGCCGATGTCGGAGAGCGCGGCGCGCACGTCGTCGAGCTTGAAGGGCTTGATGATGGCGGTGACCAGTTTCATGTAACGCACTCCGTCTGCGGTCGTTGCGGCGCGGTGGATTTTGCAGCTTTCATGCCACGGGCGAAATGGGTGCACGACCCCCGGAACCCGCGCCGCACCGGTGACACTCTCCGGGGCTGATTGCACCATGGCGGAGCAGCCCCAGGGGCACCACGCCCTGCTCCGGTGCGGAAACCCCGCTTGATCCTAGGCTATTCTTCGCGCCGATGTTTGAACAGATCGTGATCGTGGGCGCCGGTCAGGCGGCCATGCAGGCCGTGGACACGCTCCGTCGCCGGGGATTCACCGGCCAGCTGGCGCTGGTCGGCGAGGAGCCGTGGCTGCCTTACCAGCGCCCGCCGCTCTCGAAGAAGTACCTCGCCGGAGCGCTCGAGCGCGAGCGCCTGACGCTGCGCGCGGCGCAGTTCTTCACCGAGCATCAGGTGCACACGCACCTCGGCCGGCGCGTCACCGACATCGCGCCGCATGCGCATCATGTGCGTCTCGACGACGGACTGGTGCTCCCCTACGACGCGCTGCTCCTCGCGACCGGCAGCCGGCCGCGCCGCTTAGCCGTCCCGGGCACAGACCTCACGGGCGTGCATTACCTGCGGACCGTTGCCGACGCCGATCGGATCCGCGCCGAATGCGCGCCGGGGCGGCGTCTTGTGGTCATCGGCGGCGGCTACATCGGGCTCGAAGTGGCGGCCACCGCGCGCGAGCTCGGCCTGGAGGTGACCGTGCTCGAGATGGCCGAGCGCGTCATGAACCGAGTCACCTGCCCGGAAGTCTCCGCCTTCTACGCCGCCGAGCACGCGCGCCACGGCGTGCGCATCCACTGCCGCGAGACGGTGAGGGCGCTGCACGGCGACGGTGTCGGGCGCGTGCGCGCGGTGCTCACCGAGCAGGGCGGCGAGTATCCCGCCGACCTGGTGATCGTCGGCGTGGGCGTCGTGCCGGCAGACGAGCTGGCGAAGGCCGCGGGCATCGAGTGCGAGAACGGCGTCGTCACCGACGCGCACTGCCGCACCTCGGATGCGGTGATCTACGCCGCCGGCGACTGCGCCAGCCACCTGAACCGCCAGTACGGCCGGCATCTTCGTCTGGAATCGGTCGACAACGCCTTCGAGCAGGGCACGACCGTCGCGCTCAACCTGCTCGGCACTCCGACCCCGCACGACAAGGTGCCGTGGTTCTGGTCGGACCAGTACGACCTCAAGCTCATCATCGTCGGCGTCGCGCTGGCCTACGATCGCGTGATCCTGCGCGGCGATCCCGCCGCGCGCAGCTTCAGTGTCTGCTACCTGCGCGGCGGCGAGCTCGTTGCCATGGACACGATCAACAGCCCGAAGGACCAGATGGGAGCGCGCAAGCTGATCGCGGTGCACGCGCGGCCGGAGTTAGGCAAGCTCGCCAACCCCGCGGTGCCGCTCAAGGACACGGTGTGATCAGTCGCGCGAGCGGGCGCGCGTCGCGCTGCAGGCGCTCTGCAATGCGTTCACGACAATTCCGAAACCCGCAGATCGTGGCACATGGTTGCCGCGGTATCTATTCAGTGACCTCTAGTCGCTCGACATCGACTTCCGCTCCCGGCCGGTCAGCGACCAACAGATCGGCGGCATGATCATTTGGGGTTGCCGGAAGGCTGCTCGCTGTCATCGCGGCGCTCATTGCTCTCAGCCGTGCCCTGGAGGAAGCTAGGACCGATCAGTTGCGGTCCGGCGTGGGCTCCTGGCCAGGAGGGGTGCCGGGATCCTTAGCGCTTCGATGCAAAGTCTCACCAGTTTTACTGTCGCGCTGTTGGCCCTTCTGCTCGTTCCGGGACCGACGAATACGCTGCTTGCTTTGTCGGGTGCGACTGTCGGCTTGTACCGCTCTCTGCATCTGCTCGTTTACGAGCTAATCGGGTACGAATCCGCAATCGCGTTCATACGCATGACCATCGTCCCAGTGATCGCGCGCCTGCACGGGCAGACACGCTTTATACGTGCCGTCGCTGCGGTTTACCTCGTTGGCCTTGCCGTCGTCCTTTGGCGCCGGCAGTTAGATCACGCGACCCGCGTAGTCCGCGCACACCAAATATTTATCACGACGCTGTTGAATCCCAAGGCGCTGATCATTGGGCTGGTCCTAATACCGGTTAGCCCGTCGGCGGTTGTCCGGTATTGGTTGCTATTGTCGGCAACGGTTCCGATCGTTGGCGGTGGGTGGATCTACGCGGGACGATTCGTCGGTCAAGCCGTGCCGCAGAAGCTAGCGACGGCGATACCGAGGTTCGGTTCGTTGGTGCTTGGCGCCTTTGCGGTTGTTCTGATCGTATCGGCAGTGAGCTAGGAGGCCCGCTCTTGCCGCCCGCAGGGTCGGCAATGAGCATAGGGTCTATGGCCGCTTTGAAGCCGCCATTTCAGCACCTTGAAGGACCGGAGTTGGCCGAGGCTGTGTGATAACTGGGGCTCGGACCGGTAGTCAGCGAGCCGGGCGGGCGCGCAGCATCCGCCGAGCGCGATCGGCCGCGCCGATCAGGCGCGGAGCGCCTCGATCAGCGGTCCGGTTCCCATGATTCTCATCACTCGCTTCAGGTTGTAGGCCAGAACGTGCAGGCCCATCTCGGCGCTGACCCTCGGTAGTCGTCTACTCAGGAAGTGGGTGGCGCCCATCCACGCCTTAATGGTGCCGAACGGGTGCTCGGCCGTCTGCCGTCGGACCTGCATCCGCGTCGGATCCCGATCGAGCCGAGCCTGCATCGCGTCGAGCACGGCCTCGTGCTCCCAGCGACCGATCCGGCGGTAGTCGCTGGTCGTGCACTTCGAGCGTAGCGCGCAGCGCGGGCACGCCGAGGCCCAGTACTTGTAGATATTCATGCCCTTCTCGACGCTCAGGAAGCGCCGGATCGCATACTCGCCCGCCGGGCAGCGGTACGCATCGCGCTTGGCGTCGTAAACGAAGTCGCTCTTGTCGTAGCGCCCTTCGGCCTTGGCTCCCGACGTAAAGATCTTCGGCACCATCGGTACGATGCCGGCATCGTCGCAGGCCTTGATCTCCTCGCCGCTGTAGTAACCACGATCAGCGATGGCTGTCAGCTCCGTCGTGCCAAGCGCTTCACGCGCTGCGTCAGCCATCTTCTTCAGTTGATGACGGTCGGAGCCCACGTTCGTGACCTCGTGCGCCACGATCAGATGGTGCTTCGTCTCGACCGCGGTCTGCACGTTGTAGCCAACGATGCCGGTACCCTTTCCTTGGCTCACCATCGAGCGCGCATCGGGGTCGGTCAGCGACACCTGACCGTCGGGCGAGGCCTCCATCTGCGCCTTCAGCCCTTCCAGCCGCTGCATCTCGTCCTTCAGCGTCGCGATGCGCTCCTTCAGCCGTCTCACACTGCGCGGGCTGCTCGGCGTCTCCTTGCGATCCATGCGATCAAGTTGCTGCAGGTACTCCGCGATGCTCTGCTCGATCAGCCCCATCCGCGTCTTCATCTTGCCCGGCGTGAAGTTGCGATCGCGGTGGTTCACCGCCTTGAACTTGCTGCCGTCGATCGCGACCGTCGCCTCGGTGAACAGACCCCAGCGACGGCACAGCACGATGAACTCGCGGCAGACGTTCTTGATCGCCGTGCCGTTCTGCGCCCTAAAGTCGGCCAGCGTCTTGAAGTCCGGGGCGAGCCGGCCAACCAGCCACATCAGCTCGAGGTTCCGACGCGCTTCCCGCTCAAGCCGGCGCGTCGACTGGATCCTGTTCAGGTAACCGTAGACGTAGATCTTGAGTATCGTCGCCGGGTGGTAGCCCGGTCGGCCCGTGTCCGCGGGATCCACCCCGTCGAACCCGAGCCTTGCCAGGTCGAGCTCCGCCACGAAGGCCTCAATGACGCGAACCGGGTTCTCTTCCGAGACGTACTCGTCGATCCGCTCCGGGAGCAGCCTCCCCTGGCACCGATCGGCCTCATCGATGAACCTGCTCACAGCAGCCTCCTCGAGAAAGAATCCGATACGATCCTAGCGTTTCAACATGACGTTTTCACACAGCCTCGGCCAGGACCGGAAGTCGATGTCGAGCGACTAGCTGCCCATAAGCCGGGGTGCGAGATTGGGATGGAGGCGTGTGGCGGTGCGCATCACTGGGCGCGGCTGCTGCAGTCGAAGGGCTACGTGGTGAAGCTGATGGCGCCACAGTTCGTGAAGCCCTACGTGAAGAGCAACAAGACCGATGCCAATGATGCGCAGGATTCATCGGGTCGGTTGCCGATGGAATCTACTTGACCTGGTTCAAACCGCCGTCGACAAACAACTCCACCCCCGTGATGTAGCTGCTTTCATCGCTGGCCAGGAAGAGAACTGCATTCGCAATTTCTTCAGGCCTCCCGACGCGACCGAGTGGAATGGTAGTCGCCATCTGATCGGCGAACTGGCCCACTTGCTCGGCCGTCATGCCAAGGCTGGTGTTATAGCCTTCCGTTGGAACCACGCCTGGGCTGATGACGTTCACGCGAATACGGCGACTTTTCAAGTCCGAGGTCCAGCCTCGGGCGAATGATCTGATTGCTGCTTTCGAAGCTCCGTAGACACTGAAGGCCGCCGTCCCATCCGAGGCCGCCGTTGAGGCGGCTAGAATGATCGAAGACCCGTCCTTCAACAAGGGAAGTGCCTTCTGGACCGTGAAAATGGTGCCCTTTACGTTCACGTCAAAGGTCTTGCTGATTTGTTCTTGTGTAATCTCTCCGAGCGGTGCAAAGGAGCCGATGCCGGCGTTGGCGAACAGAATGTCCAGCGCTCCTCGCTCTCTCTTGATCTGCGCATACAGGGCGTCGAGGTCCTCGACGCTCGAAATGTCACCTTGTACGCCGACGACATTGCTGCCGATCTTGCTGACGGCCGTATCCAGTTCCGCCTTGCGGCGCCCCGTGATGTACACGGTCGCCCCTTCCTCCACGAAACGCTTCGCCGTGGCGAATCCCAGTCCGCTGGTACCACCAGTGATCAGCGCCACCTTTCCGTTGAGTCTCTTCGTCGCCATGGTAAGTCCTCGTATATGTTACTAGTAAAGTAACAGTTAAAACAAAAAAAGGGGTTATCGCTTCTTCTTGATGTCATTCAAGAGGTCGGCCACTGTGATCTGACTCAGAGACTCCTGCACCGCCAGGGTCGTCCTGCTCAAGACCCTCCTGAGCGAAGACTTAATCCCGCAACTGACCGTACATAACCTCTGAACCGGATAATCGTGAATCGCAAACGGCCCAGAACCCTCGACCGCCTGAAAAATCTCTAACAGCGAAATCGAATCCGGGCTCTTCGCCAATGCACAGAAACCTGACTTTCCCTTCGCAGTCCGTACCAGGTTGGACCTGGAGAGCTTCGCGAGTACACGGCGCACAAAGCTTGCCGACGTATTCACGCTTCCCGCCAGCTCTGTTGAGGTGCACGTATGGCCCGGACTCGCAGCCAGACCCGTCATCATGTGTACTGCAATGGAGAACTGAATGTTCGTCGGCGCCATACTGTGACTATATTGGTAACAGTTAAGAACGTCAAACACGGTCTTTCAGGAAGCGGTCATTGCTGACTGACTGGTGAGGGAGCCGCCAGTGGGAGTAGCTCTCCACCCCAGCCTCTTTTCACACGGCGGGGTTGCTCAACGTTCCCTGCTCATAGACGGAAGGACCCGGCTGCGAGCTGACAGTCACGTGTCTAACTTGGTCGGCCGGAAGCGGACATAGGGCAGCAGCTGGTTTGGGTCAAGTTGGGTCTCGCTCATGCTCACGAATCTCATGTCTAAAGAGGCGCTGTAGCCGTTGGCGCAGCTGCGATGCAACGGATCGGAGAGAACGATCGGCCCAGGAATCAGAGCACAGAACAGTGTGAGACGCGTCGGCTGGCTTCGTGCCGCGATACTCGGTGCGAATGACGACCGAAGAGCCGCACTCAGTGAAGTGAGAATAGGCGCCGGATATTGCCGGCAACCCGCTCCGCCAGTCCCTCTTCGGGCCCCTCTTTGTCGTCAACGTGATCAAGTACGGTTCGATTCGCCAGCTGCCGGCTGGCGACAATTTCGCTCAGCTCCTCGGCCAAACCGGGGCGAGCCTTAATCAGCGGAGAAAGCGCCGCCTTCGAGATCTCATAAATCACGACCCGGGTGAGCGCGGCGAGTTCGCCATCTAGTGGCTTACCGGTTAGCAGTCCGACCTCCCCGAAATAGTCTCCCGGCGCCAGTCGGATAACCTCAATCTTGCGGCCATTTGCCTCCACCGAGCCAACTAGAACGCCATAGCTGACTATGCATAACGCTTCCAAGATCGTGCCTGCCTTCACTACGACCTCCCCGCGCTTGTAATCCTTTCGCTGCATCTGCGATGCGAGCGCAGCCTTTTCGTCCACGGTCAAGGTCGAGAACAGCGAGATTCCGGCAAGCAGGCGTTCGGGAATTCCCGACTCCTCTTCGGCCGCTGGAGCGGCCTGGCTCGGCGAACTGCCGAGGCGTGGCGAAAACTTGGCGCCGGCCGCCGCTGCTGCCTGAAAGACTCGGTTGAAAAGCTCATTTTGAGCCCGGTCGACGGCGCTGATATCTGCAACCGAGTAGGAGAGCTCGAAATCGATCATTTCTGCGCTGAGATCCTTGGTGGTGACTTTCGGCTCAGGCGTCCGCAGAATATGCGTGCTGCCGAGGAGCACTTCCTCCAATAAATTGCAGCCCGCCGCGGGCGTCAGCGAAGGCTCCAATCTGACCCGGATGCTGGCGCCGTGGATCGTGGTTGGCGCGCTGCAATTCACAAGCCTGGATTTCGCAATCACGCTGTTCGGGATGATCGCTACATCTTGGTTCCCTGTCAGGATGTGCGTCGCGCGCCAATTGGTTTCGATCACCTTACCCTGGAGCGCGTCGTCCAGAATGATCCAGTCGCCCACGCGGTAAGGGCGCTCGACATTAAGAGCGATTCCGGAGAAAACGTCTCCGAGGGAGCTTTGTAGCGCCAGACCGATAATAATCGCCAACGCGCCGGAGGTCGCCAGCAACCCTTTCACCGGCAGGTCGAAAACATAGGCGACGATTGCGAAAGTCGCCGCGAGGTAGATCAGCGCGGCCAACAGGTCCTGAAACAGTTTCGTGTCGCGCGCCTGTCGCCCCAGCACGACGAACGCGCGCAAGAAGCCGACCGCGAGCCACGCCGCGCCCAGCCACCAGAACACTTCGAGCACGCCTACGAAGAGACGCGTGGATTCGGGCCAGCTCGACACGCCGGGGCGATAGGGAACGACGTCGCCAGCCAGCAACAGTGCGGTGAGGATCGCAAAGAAGAAAAGCTGGACAAAGAAATGCACAAACGCACTGCGTCGCTGCCAATAGCGGGCGCCGACGAAGCCGACAGCGGTCACAGCTGCTGCGAGGAGAAGCGGGTTAGTCGCCGTTGCCAGAATGGAAGAGTGTGAGATGGTCATAAGCGAGCTCGGGCAGTGATCGAAAGTTACCGAAACACTTTCGCGCTCCGGTTGGAAGATTGCATTGTTATCGCATCGCGACCACCGTAGCACCCGGCTTCAGACGCGGGAAGCTTTAAACTGGCGCCCGTGAGGAACCCCATACGTTCCACGGAGCCGCGAGTGATGCCAACGCGCAAGCCCAGGCGCAGGCCGAGCAGCAGCGCCTGAATCAGGGGTTTGCGCAAAGCTACGCACAGATGCAAGCTGCCGCTTCGAACTTCCGCCGCGCAATCTCCGCCTGCCTGACTGCGCGGTTATACCCTTGGGTGAGCACACAACCTCAATTCCCAAGCCAAATGGAGGTGCCGTTATGAACACAGCATCGAAATTGAAATTGGTGTTGATATCCGGGCTGCTGATCTTGGGGTTGGCCGGACCGGCGGCGAACTTCGCTGCCCAGGCGCACTTCGATCGCGGCCCCCGCGAGGTGTTTGACAATCGCTATAGCCACGGACGGTACTATCTCCCGCGCGGTGCAGTCGTGCACGCGCTGCCGCCGGGGTACCGGGCGTTTTACTACGGCGGGCGACCGTTCTTCTTCGTCGACGGTGTGTGGTATGCGCCGGGCCCTGGAGGCTTCGTCGTCACCTTACCGCCGGTGGGGCTGGTCGTGTCAGTTCTGCCGCCCTTCGCGACCACGGTCTGGCTGGGCGGAGTGCCGTACTACTATGCGAACGATGTTTACTACCTGTGGCGGCCCGATCTAAATGCCTATGTAGTCGTCGCGCCGCCAGCCAGCGCCGATCAGCCCGGATCACCGCCGCCTTCACCGTCGCCATCGTCAGCGTCGCCGGCGGAGAATTTCTTTATCTATCCGAAGAATGGTCAGAGCCAGGCGCAGGAAGCGCAGGACCGCTACGAGTGCCATAGTTGGGCGACGAGCCAGACCGGCTTCGATCCGACGCGGCCGGGTGGCGGCGTGCCGCCTGCGCAGAACGCCACCAAGGGCGACCAGTATCGGCGGGCGATGAGCGCCTGCCTCGAGGCGCGCGGCTATACCGTAGGGTAGCTGCAGATTGCGTTGCACGCCTCTGGGGGTGACGTATCTTTCTGCTCGAAAGGTACGTCACCCTACGGCGCAAGTGGAGTTGACCCGCTTTCGCGGACAGCCCGCGTCGGTTGAATCTCCTCACAGCGGACAGTGCTGAGCGTCGCGTTCGGGTCCAACACCGGACGTCCGACCTACGCCCACAACCTCGCGTCAGCGGTCGCAGTTACTCGGCTCAGCTCCGCCTTCGACCCCGTTTGGTCTGCGTGCCTCCCGCCAGTCAGTACTCAGATCTGGCCCAAGGCCGCTGATGAATTTCCGTCACAGCATTTTGACGACTATCGTCGCGACGCCGACGGCGCGGCCGAACCCGAGTCCACCGGCAATGGGGATGCCGATCTGCGCATTCCCGGCAGCAACATGGGAACCTTCCGACGATATTCCGCGTACGACACCCCGTGTTCGGATAGCAGATCCCTCTCCTCGAATTGGATCGCCAGCACGATATAGGCGGTGGTCGCCAGGGCAAAGACCAGATGCGCGAGCGTCATGTGAGGCGTCATCCAGAAGGCGAGCAGGAAGCCGAAATAGAGGGGATGGCGAATGATCCGGTACGGTAGCGGTGTGCGGAACGGCACGGGGGTATAGGGCTTGCCAATCAGTGGCAACCACACCTGCCGCAGGCCGAACAGGTCAAAATGGTTGATGAGGAAGGTCATCACCAGCACGGTCCCCCACCCGGCCGCAAACAGCGTCCATACGATCAGACGTGCGTAGCCGTTCTCGATCGTCCAGACCGGAATCCCGATCGGGCGCCATAGCCAGAACAACAGCAGAAGCGCTGCGCTCGCGCAGAGGACGAAGGTCGCGCGCTCGATGGCCCAGGGAACGATCTGCGTCCATCGCTCCTTGAACCACCTGCGCGCCATGACGCTGTGCTGCACTGCAAAGACCATGAGGAGCGCAGCATCGATCGCGAGTGCAGTCGTGATGGGCCCCTGCGAGGGACCGTCGAGCTGGGTAGGCACGACGAAGCCCCCAACGAAGGCAATCGCATACAGAAAGGTCGCGAGGAATATGAGGTACGAAAAGCTGCCGTAGGCAAAGAAAAGCAGGCGCTTCAACATGACTCGGCCCTCCCTTAAGGTTGCTCGAGCATGGGGCGGCCTAAGCCGGGCTGCTATCGGATCATTGTCCCGGCGGCCTACAATCTGGCCCGTCGAGCATGAGGCAAATGTCCCGATCACGGGGATAATGGCAGCCGTGCATCTGCGCCAGCATGTTCACTACGTCACAGCGTCCGACGGTACGCGCCTGGCGTGGGCGGCCTCCGGCGCCGGGCCGCCGCTGGTAAAAGGGGCCAATTGGCTCACTCACCTCGAATACGAATGGGACAGTCCGGTATGGAAGCACTGGATCCAGTTCTTCTCACGACACTCCCGCTTCATCCGCTACGACGAGCGCGGCTGTGGAATGAGCGACTGGCACGCGGGTTCCCTATCACTGGCACAGTGGACTGCGGACCTTGAGGCAGTCATCGATGCCGCGCAGCCAGGCTATCCACTGACGCTATTGGGCATCTCACAGGGCGCGGCCGCCTGCATTCAGTACGCGGTTCTCCACCCCGAGCGCATCGCGCGGATGATTCTTTACGGAGGCTATGCGCACGGCGCCCTCAAGCGCGGCATCCCGCACGCGGCGGCGATGTACCACGCGATGACTGAGCTCGCGCGGGTCGCTTGGTCCGAGAATAACCCGACGTTTCGTCAGGTCTTTACATCGCGCTTCTTGCCCGGAGGCACGCCCGAGCAGTTAGATTGGTTCAACGATCTCTGCGTCAAGAGCACGGTGGGAGAGGTTGCCGCCAAGCTGTTCGAAGCACGTGCGGTCCTCGACATCGCGGAACTGCTGCCGCAGGTCCGGGTGCCTACGCTGGTCCTGCATGCTCGCGACGACCAGGTGGTGCAACTCTCTGAAGGCCGTCTGCTGGCCAGTGGCATAGCCGGCGCTGAATTCATCGAGCTCGATTCGCGCAATCACATTCTGCTCGAGCACGAGCCTGCCTGGAACCGCTTTTGCGAGGCGGTGCTCTCGTTCATAAACGCGGACACGAGCACAGACGCAGAGTTGTTCGCGGCGCTGTCCGCTCGCGAGCGCGACGTCCTCGCTCTGATCGCCGATGGCCTGAGCAATGCGCGTATTGCTGAACGCCTGCAGATCGGCGAGAAGACGGTGCGGAATCACACATCGAACCTGTTCGACAAGCTGGGGGTGCGTTCACGCGCGCAGGCGATCGTCTTCGCGCATGAACACGGCTTCCGCCACTAGAGAGATGAACTGCCGAGATATCCGCCGCTGCAGGATTCTAGCGCCGTCCCACAGACTCAGAAGTGCTCATCGCCACTTCCTTGAGAGCATTTGCTGCCGCCTCTAGCGCCCGCTCAATCTGCGGCGTGCCGACGTCAAGATGGGTCACCGCGCGGACGGTTCTCGGTCCCATCGCGCCCATCCGCACGCCGTGCGCAAGAAGTGACGCCAGCAGATGCGCCGCGTCCACGGTGCCGTTCAGCTCGAAGATCACGATATTTGTTTCGACGGACGCCGGATCGAGCACCACACCCGGGAGTCTGCAGAGACCTTCGGCGAGGCGCCGCGCATTGACATGATCCTCGGCGAGGCGGCTCACATGCCGACGCAGCGCGAATATTCCGCCGGCGGCAATGATCCCCGCTTGTCGCATTGCCCCACCCATCTGTTGTTTGAGGCGCCACGCCTCCGCTATGAACTCTCGGGAGCCGGCGATCGCGGCGCCGACCGGGGCGCCGAGCCCCTTGGTGAAGTCGATCCATACCGAGTCAAAGGCGCTAGCGTACTCGCGAGCTGCGATGCCGCTCGCCACTACGGCGTTCATAAGGCGCGCGCCATCGAGGTGCGTGCGCATACCCCGCCGGCGCGCGACGTCCGTGACCGCGGCAATACGCGTGAGCGGCCAGATTGAGCCACCGCCAAGATTGCTGGTCTGTTCGACCCAAAGAAGTCGGCTCTTAGGCATGTAGCGGCTGTCCGGCCGGATCGCCGCGGCTACCGCCGCTTCGTCATATTGGCCGCGTGGGCCGTCAAGCGCGTGAACATTTACGCCTGCGAGCGCCGCGGGACCGCCGGCCTCGAAGTGGATTGGATGGGCCGTGCGATGAGCGATCATCTCGTCGCCTGGTCGGCAGTGCACACGCAGTGCAATCTCGTTACACATCGTACCGGACGGAAGGAACAGTGCGGCTTCCTTGCCGAGCAGCTCGGCGACCATCTCCTGCAACGTGTTGACCGTTGGGTCCTCAAACGTTTGCTCGTCGCCGACCTCCGCCTCGCACATGAACTCGCGCATCGCCCTGGTGGGGCGAGTGACAGTATCGCTCAGAAGGTCAACTTGAACCGCCGGCATAGGATTCACTTGAGGAGCCAATCGAGCGTAGTGCAAGTCTGCGCATATGGTCCAGCATTCCTCAAACAGTCGCCGTTCGCGCCGGTATCGCTACAGCGGTCGCTCATCTTCGACCCGACCCAGGATGGCAACGGGCGGGGCTAGTCAGGTTAGGGATGGGGACGAGACCTTGCGATCGGCGAATCCGCCAGGCTCTTAAGCTTCCGCTCTTGGGAAAGCGAACAGTCCGCTCAGGGCTCCAGAGCAGCTGTCTGGGACAATTCTGGGACAGTGCGCTCGTGACACTGCGTGATTGCTTGAGACTGCCCGCTTCGAATTTGGGACACCTACTGCACAAGCCTTCTCATTCGGGGCTCCGGAGGAGGTTGACTCATATGCATTAATAGACCATATTGATGCATATGAGGACAACGCTAATCATCGACGACGAGCTCCTGGCCGAGGCGCAACGGCTAAGCGGTCTGCGGGAAAAAACCGCCGTGCTGCACGCCGGGCTGCAAGCGCTGATCTCGCGCGAGAATGCACGCAGATTAGCAGCGCTCGGCGGCACCGAACGGGGTCTCAAACCGATTGCCCGCCGGCGGACGCGCACATCCCGCTAGTCAGATGTTGGTCGATACGTCGGTCTGGGTCGATCATCTGCGCCGAGGCAACGCGACGTTAGTGGGGCTGCTGGAACAGGCGCAGGTCTGGACGCATGCCTTTGTGGTCGGAGAATTGGCGTGCGGGAACCTCGCGCAACGAAACAAGGTGCTGAATGCTCTGACCGCACTACCGCACGCGCCGGTAGCGAGTCATGACGAGGTGCTCGCGCTTCTGGAAACCCATCATCTGATGGGGCGAGGGTTGGGCTGGGTTGATGTTCACCTGCTCGCCTCCGCGAAGTTGGGAAGGCTTCCTTTCTGGACCCTGGATAAACGACTTGCAGCAGTAGTCACCGCTTTGCAGTTGCAAAGCTGAGCCTACCTAGACAGTCAATTCATCCCTCTACGCGACCTGACTGATTTTTGACCGCTCCAATCCCCAGGTGCAAACTTCGACGGGCCGCTCAACTGCAACTCCGGGAATCGACCAAATCGGTTATGAGACGATCGCCTTTCTGGTCATTCCCCCTAGTCTTGCTGTTGTGCAGCCCGGCGTTGTCAGCGATGACATTGACAAGCACCGACATTGTCCCAGGTAAACCGATCCCGGCAGCCCACATCTATCCGCGCTGCGGCGGTCGCAATGTTTCCCCCGAACTAAGCTGGAGTGGCGTCCCAAGCGCCGCCAAAAGCTTGGTCTTGACCATGATCGATCTCGATGTGAAACCCTGGCAGTGGTCGCATTGGATTTTGGTCGATCTGCCCGCGTCGGCGACATCGCTGCCGCAGGGCACAAAATCGCTGCCCGGTGATGCCAAAGCGGTGGTCAGCAATTTTGGTGATGCCTACTATGCGGGGCCCTGTCCACCCAAAGGCACCGGCCTACATCATTACGAGTTCACTATCTGGGCGTTGCCGGCGGCCTCGGTATCATTCGCTCCTGACGAAAAAGCGACAGATGTATTTGCGTATCTGTCTCAACACGCACTCGACCGAGCATCCCTCGTCGCGACTGTTCGAGCGCCGGCTAGTTGATTTGAAGTGCGAGGCCGATCCTGGTCGTACGCATGGTTTCCACACTCTAGAAACTCAAGCGTTCGGTTGCCATGCCGCACTGACTTCACTTCGCAGGCTGCTCATCCCTATAGGTCCAGGTGCTGAGGCATGGATGTCTGAATGGGTGGAGAAGACGCGGTCGCCCGTGCATTCAACCGAAGGCGATACCTTGAGGACGGCCTCAGGCCGGCGCGCCAGTTGCTAGGCCTCTCTTGAGCTAAGCGTCCCCTGCACGCAGACGGCGGCGATCGGCTAGGATCGGACAGCCGACGTGCTCAGCTTCCTCGAAGCCAACTGCAAGCCTTGATGCTTCCTCCGTCGCTGACAGGCCGAAAGCCGTCGGTCGTTCCCGGTGGGTGAACTTCCCGAAACCGGACGGTCAGGGACCGCTGCTGCTGCTCGCGGGCGCTCGGCTGTTGACGAGGAGCTTCAGACTGGCCGTCTGCTCCCGCCGCAACCGATCCTCGGATCGTCGCAGGACCGTTTTATTCGACCCGCAGGACGGTTTACGGTGCTAAGTCGCAAGTCGAGACGGCGGTCGGCCTCCTGTTGCTCGGAGTTCACCTCGTTTTACTGGGTTACCTGGTATATCGCTCTGGATACATTCCAAGGGTGATCGATGTGCTAGTGGCGATCGATGGGTCGGCCTGGGTCGTCGCCAATTTGCGGCCATTTCTCTATCCGAATGCCAAACTGGATTTTCTCTTGGTCGCATAGGAGCCTAAAAATGTTGAGCCGCATTTTTCGGTTACTGCTGGTTGCTGGTCTGCTTACCGGTACGGCATGGGCAGCGAATGATCCCTTCGTTGGTCAATGGAAGCTCAACGCATCACGAAGCAAGCTCACCGACGAGATGAAGGTTACAAAGGTCGGCCAAAACAAATACGCATTTGATTTTGGCGGCGGCAACCCCGAGACGGTGGTGGTTAATGGAACCGACCAGCCGGGTTTTGACGGTTCCACCCTGTCCGTCGCCTCCGAAGGGCCCAACTGGAAGGTCATCCGCAAGAAGGGCGGTCGCATGTTGCTTACGGCGACGTGGGCTCTCTCCAAAGACGGCAGCTCACTTGCAGACGACTTCACGAGTTTCGGTCAGGACGGGTCGCCTTCTAACGTAAAGTATGTCTATACGCGAGCGGCAGGCGGAGGGTCAGGCTTTGCGGGCGATTGGGTCAGCAAAAGCGAAGTAGTGAACTCGGTTATCACCCTCCAGATCAGCCTCTATGAAAGCGACGGCCTTTCCTTCACTGGCTCCGGGGGGACGACGAACGTGAAATTCGACGGCAAGTCAGCGCGGCGGCTAAATGCGAGGACCCTGGAAAGGGTTCAAACGTACAAAGGTAAGACCATACTGACCAAACAGTACAAGGTTTCACCGGATCTCAAGACCCTGATGATCACCGCGCGCACTGTGGGCCACACTGCGCCAAACATCTTCGTATTCGAACGCCAATAGAAGGCCGGCCGAGTCTACGTCGAGGGTAGCTCACGGGAGAACGAGCGACTTCTCACACCGTCTCAGAGGCTATTTCGCTCGCATTTGGGACAGTGGTTCGCGTGGATCCGCGCCGGCGGGGCTTGTTTTGGGCCTACCTCGCTAAGCTCACCGTCCACTCACCGTCCATGATTATGGCACTTTACGCCATATCACCATATATGGCATTATACGCCATATGAAGGCCCGCCTGGCGTTTCACGACAAACAGGTGCTGCCTGATGGCTCGATCGTGGAAATGAAGATCTGGGAAGTACCGGAATCCGTGCCCGGGAGCAGGCATCGCTTGAAGTACAGCCTGTTCTACGGACGGCCCGGGCAGCGTCTCATCGGTTACGACAATGAGCGCGGTCGCGCCGATCATCGCCACGTCGAGGGCAAGCAGCAGCCCTACACCTTCAGTACGCCGGAACAGCTGATCGAGGATTTCCTGGCGGATGTGCGCCGCCTACGAGGTGAGTGATGAGCAAGCGAGTCAAAGTTCACGTTGGTACGGTAAAGGACATGGGCCAGCGCTTCGTGAGTGCGTGGCATCGGCTCGAGCGCGGTGAGAAGGTACGGGAGCGACATGTGACTTTTCCAGATCTACCTTCGATGCTCAACGCGCTGACACCCAAACGGCTGGAACTGCTT
>DATNKO010000025.1:0-55310 GCA_035603345.1 Steroidobacteraceae bacterium
CCCGCTGCACCCGCCGCTGCATTACAACAACTTAACGAAGCGGTTTGCGCATGGCGCAGCGGTGTCGGGCGCGCTAGCCTTGGCATGTAGGGAATGCGACCGGAGACTCAACCCCCGACATTGCACGAGGAAACTCAACAATGAACAAACAATTCAACTGGCTGTTGGCAACGCTGGCAGCCCTGCTCATGTTCGGATGCACCATGGACAAGGGACCGGCCGAGCAGGCCGTGGCGAGCGCGGAGACCTCGCTGGCCGCGGTGCGCGACATGGCGCAGAAGTACGTTCCGGACCAGCTGCAGGCCGTCGAGACACAGCTCGGCACGGTGAAGGACAGCCTCGCCAAGGGTGACTACAAGGCGGTTCTGGCCGCATCGCCCGCGCTGACGACGGCGATCAGCAACCTGAAGGACGCGGCGGCGCAGAAGCAGGCCGAGTCCGAGGCCGCCGCCAACAAGGCGAAGGAGGACTGGGGTCCGCTGAGCGCCGATGTGCCGAAGATGGTCGCCGCCGTCCAGAGCCGCGTGGACGAGCTGTCGAAAATGCGTCACCTGCCCAAGGGGGTCACCAAGGAGTCGCTGGAGTCCGCCAAGTCGGGCCTGACCACCATGAACTCGACATGGACGGATGCCTCCAACGCTTCGACCTCCGGGGACTTCGTGACCGCGGTCAGCAAGGCCCAGGCCGTGAAGGACCAGGCGACTCAGGTCATGCAGTCACTGAAGATGAATGGCGCCGGCAGCACCGGCGGCAGCAGCAGCTGAAGAGCTCGACCTGACTCGGCTCGGCCGCCGGCAGCTCAATTTGGGCAGGCCGGCCTGACGACTAAGCTTACCGGCCGTCTCATCCCCCGATGAGGCGGCCGGTGAGATCGTAGGCGTCGGCGGCCACGATCTCGACATCGGCCCAGTCGCCCGGGCGAAGGCGGACGCCCTCGGCTGCGGTGCGCGCGCTTGCGCCCGCGATCCGTACCACGCCGTCGATCTCCGGGGCGTCCGCCTCGCTGCGCGCGATCGCGGTCGTGCCCTCGATCGCATCGACCAGCACGCGCATGCGCCTGCCGACGCGCGCGGCGAGCCGCTGGGCGCTGATCGCGGCCGCACGCTCCATGAAGCGCGCATGGCGCTCGTCCTGCACCTCGGGCGGGACGTGGCCGGCGAGGGTGTTGGCTGCCGCGCCCTCGACGGGCGAGTATTTGAAGCAGCCGACCCGGTCGAGCTGCGCCTCCTCGAGCCACTCGAGGAGCTCGGCGAACTCGGCCTCGGTCTCCCCGGGAAAGCCGACGATGAAGGTACTGCGCAGCGTCAGCTCGGGACACACGCCGCGCCAGGCGCGTATGCGCGCGAGTGTGTCCTCGGCGCGCGCTGGGCGGCGCATGCGCCGCAGCACCGTCGGGCTGCCGTGCTGGAACGGCACGTCGAGGTACGGCAAAACGCGTCGCTCGGCCATGAGCGGCAGCACCTGATCGACGTGCGGGTAGGGGTAGACGTAGTGCAGGCGTACCCACACACCCAGGCTTCCGAGCGCGCTCGCCAGATCGATGAAGCGCGTCTCATAATGCGTCCCGTGCCAGGTGGCGCCCACGTAGCGCAAGTCCGAGCCGTAGGCGCTGGTGTCCTGCGAGATCACCAGCAGTTCCTTCACGCCCGCCGTCACCAGCCGCTCCGCCTCGCCGAGGACGTCGTCGATGCGGCGGCTCGAGAGCACGCCGCGCAGCGCCGGGATGATGCAGAAGCTGCAGCGGTTGTTGCAGCCTTCCGCGATCTTGAGATACGCATAGTGTCGCGGCGTGAGCCGCACGCCGTGCGGCGGCACCAGGTCCGTGAACGGGTCGTGGCGCGGCGGCAGGTGCGCGTGCACCGCCCCGACGACCTGCTCGTAGGCCGCGGGACCTGTGACCTCGAGCACACGCGGGTGGCGCGCGAGGATGCGCTGCGGATTGGCGCCGAGACAGCCGGTGACGATGACGCGGCCGTTGTGCTCGAGAGCCTCGCCGATCGCGTCGAGCGACTCGTCGATGGCGGCATCGATGAACCCGCAGGTGTTGACGACGACGACGTCGGCCGCCTGGTAGCTGGGTGCGACCTCGTACCCTTCCGAGCGCAGCTGCGTGATGATGCGCTCGGAATCCACCAGCGCCTTCGGGCATCCGAGGCTCACGAAGCCGACGCGCGGCGCGCGCCGGCGCGCCGCGGCGGGAGCGCGCGCGCCTGCTCCGCGATGACTCCGGTCCTGGCTCATGAGACCAACGGGTGCGGCGGCTCGTGCTAACGGGTGGCAGGCGTGCCGTCGGCGCTCACCGGCGGTTCCGCCCAGCCGCCGGCCCACCACGCCGTTCCCGGGCGGTGGTGCGCGCGCATGAGCGCAAAGAACACCAACAGCACCACCAGCGGCATGACGAGCCACGGCCAGATGGCCGGGCGCCGTTCCCCGCGCATTCTGCGGCGCTCAGCGGCCATAGACTCCCATGAGCTGCGCCTTGCCGAGCGACTGTGCGTTCACGCTGAAGCTGATGTAGGCCGCGGACGCATCCGCCGGCACGTCCAGGCTCGCGACTTTGAGCGCGTAGAGCCTGAAGTAGTAGTGATGCGGGTTGCCCGGCGGCGGACACGGGCCGCCGTAGCCGGGTGTGCCGAAATCAGTGCGGGCCTGTACCGCGCCGGGGGGCATCAGCTGCTTGTGCGGATCGCCGGCGCCGGCCGGCAGCGAGCTCGCGCTCGCGGGAATGTTGTAAACGACCCAGTGCCACCAGCCGCTGCCGGTGGGCGCATCCGGATCGTGCACCAGGAGCGCGAAGCTCTTGGTGCCGGCGGGCGCGTTGCGCCACGACAGGGTCGGCGAGATGTTGCCGCCCTTGCAGCCGAAGCCGTTGAACACCTGTGCCTCGGCGATGTGCGCGCCTGCGGCGATGTCGGGGCTGGTGAGCGTGAAGGCGCCGGCGTCCCGGTGCGCCGCGTTGCCGGCGGACTGCGCCGCGAGCGGCGCGATGGCAGCCGCCGCGAGGCATGCGCCCGCGATCCAGGCCGTGCGAATCATGTGTCCACTCCTCGAGAACAAAACTGGCGGCGGCTCAAAGACCGCCACGGGCCGCAGAGTGTGCCGCCCGCAGGCCGAGGAGTGCAAATAGACCGCGTTCGCCCGGGCAGCACCGCACCCGCGGTGTGCCCGGGCGGGTCAGGTCAGGATGTCAGCGCGCCCAGTGACCGGGTGTTTCGCGCCAACCGCGGGGGCCGCGCACCCAGCCGTGCTGTACCCAGCGGTAGCCCGGTCGCGGCCTCTCCCAGTAGCCACCGTGCCACACGTAGCGGCCGCCCGACCAGAACCAGCTGCCACCGATCCAGAAAGCTCCCGGATAGGGCGCGACGCCGACGGCTTCGTACTGTACCGGCGGCGGCTCGGCGTAGGCGACAACTTCGCCACCCGGAGCCGGACCGGGCCCCACCGGGGCGACGTAACACGCCGAGAGCGCGGCGCTCATCACCAGGGCGCTCGCCGCAAGTCGCAGGGAATTGAGGTTCATCCAACTGTCTCCTCTCGTTGGCACGAAATTGCCTAACATATTAGCCATCAACGCACGTCGTCGCCTGCGAGCGTACACACCCGGAGCCCCAAATGGCTGTAGGTCGGTCAGAACTGTTAAGTGGGTCCGGTGAGCCGCTGAATGCGGCCGGTGAGCTCGAAGCGCCGGGCCCCATTCAGCCGCCATTCAGCGCGAGCGTGGCTGCCGCGGCGAGGACGCCCCGGGGGGCGCCCGGCGCGAGGCGCTTCGACCGCGAATACTACCGGCGCTACTACTACGATCCGCGCACCGCGGTGGTCTCGCGCGCCGAGATGCGGGCACGCGCCCGGCTGATCGCGGCATTCGCGGCGCACGCCGGCCTGCCCCTGCGGCGGATCCTCGAAGCCGGCTGCGGCACCGGGCTGTTGCGCGCGCCGCTGCGCCGGCTGCTGCCGCGCGCGCGTTACGTTGCGCTCGAAGCGAGCGAATATCTGTGCCGGCGCCACGGCTGGCAGCATGGCCGCATCGAGGAGTACCGCGACCGCGCGCGCTTCGATCTCGTCATCTGCTACGACGTGCTGCAGTACCTGGATGCGGCGGGTGCCGCCCGCGCGCTCGCGAACTTCGGGCGGCTGTGCCGCGGCGTGCTGTACTTCAGCGCGCTCACCCGCGGCGATTTCGAGCACAACTGCGACCCGCGGCGCACGGACAGCGAGGTGCATCTGCGCAGTGCGCGCTGGTACCGCGAGCGCCTCGCGCCACGGTTCCGCGAGGCGGGCCTGGGGTTCTGGGTGCGGCGCGGCGCACCGCTCACGCTGTGGGAGCTCGAGAGGCAGTGACCGCCTGGCGCGCCAGGCGCACGCGTGCGGCGCTGCGGCGGAACAGCGGGTAGAGCGGCAGCCCGAGCGCGATCAGCAGCAGCGCGGCGATCGACTCCTTGGGCGCGGTGAGCAGCGCGCTGATCACGATCCCTACCATCACCAGCGCGAACAACAGCGGCACGAGCGGATAACCCGGAACGCGGAACGGGCGCGTGGCGCCGGGGAGTTTGCGGCGCAGCACGATCACCGAGAGCGACACCGGGATCCAGAAGAAGGCGTACGACATCACCGCCATGTTGGTGAGCTGGTCGAAGGTTCCCGATACCGCGAGCAGCGCTCCCCACACCGCGAGCAGCACCAGCGAGGTGACCGGCACGCGGCTCCTCGGGTTGAGGCGACCGAAGGGCGCGAAGAACAGTCCGTCGCGTGCGGCGGCGTAGGGAACGCGCGCGGCGGCGAGGATCACGCCGTTCAGCGAGCCGATGGTCGAGACCAGGAAGATGAGCGCTGCGATCGGCGCGGCGCGCCCGCCGAGGAAGGTCTGCACCGCGCGCGCGGCCACCGACGGCGCGTCGGGATAGGCCGTGGAATTGGCGCTCGCCACCTGCCAGAAAGGCAGCGCGTACAGATAGGCGGCATTGATGGCGACATACAGCCCGAGTACCAGCAGCGTGCCGGCGACGATCGCGCGCGGCAGGTTGCGCTGCGGCTCGCGTACCTCGCCGGCCGCCATGGGCAGGAACTGCCAGCCGCTGTAGGCCCAGAGCGCGGCGAACATCGCGCCGCCGAAACCGGTGAGCCCGCCGCTGGCAGTGCCCGACGGCGCGCGCAGGTTCGACCAGTCGTGCGTACCGCCCAGGGTGAAGACTCCGGCGGCAACTGCCACGATCGCCGCCACCTTGGTCACGGTCAGCACGGTCTGCACGCGCCCGCCGAGCATGACGCCGAGGCAGTTGATGACCGCGAACACCGCGATCACGCCGACCGCTATCAACTGCCGCGCGCCGAGCTCGAAGCTGAAGGCGACGCCGAACGGGTGCAGCGTGTGCTGGTACCAGAGCTGGTCGAAGCGGTGGATGTCCGACACGAAGATGGCGACCGCCGCTCCGTAGGCGGCGACCGCCGCCCCCCCGAGCACGAAGGCGTTGCAGGCGAACAGGAATCCCGGCAACTCGCCGTAGGCGGTGCGCAGATAAACGTACTCGCCGCCCGCCTGCGGCAGCAGCCCCCCGAGCTCGGCGAAGCACAGCGCGCCGAGGATCGCGACCAACCCTGCGGCGACCCATGCGGCAAGCACCAGCATCGGGGTCCCGACCGCCTGGGCCATGCTCGCGGCCTTGAGGAAGATGCCCGTGCCGATGATCACACCGACCACGAGCGAGCTCGCGTCCACGAGGTTGAGGTCGCGGCGCGGTTGCAGTTCGAAGCCCTCCATGGGGTTATCGTACAATCGCGCACCCGGGCGCGTGGAGGAAACGATGGCGGCGCACGAATACCAGGCGCGGATCCACTGGGAGCGCGGTGGCGCGGCGTTCACCGATCAGCGCTACAGCCGTGCGCACACCTGGCATTTTGACGGCGGCGTGGAGGTGCCGGCCTCGTCCTCGCCGCAGGTGGTGCGGGTCCCGCTGTCCGCCGAGAACGCGGTCGATCCCGAGGAGGCGCTGGTGGCGGCGCTGTCGAGCTGCCACATGTTGTTCTTCCTGTCGTTCGCCGCCGGCCGCGGCCTGCGAGTCGATCAGTACACCGACGACGCCGTCGGTGTCATGGGCCCGAACGCCGCCGGCAAGACCGCCATGGTGCGCGTCACGCTGCGCCCGCGGGTGGCGTTCTCGGGCGAGCGGTTGCCCACGCGCGACGAGATCGCCGCGCTCCACACCCGCGCGCACGAGGAGTGCTTCATCGCCAACTCGGTGACCACCGAGGTGCGCGTCGAGCCGCGGCCCGATGGCTGAAGTCCCGACCGGCGTCGCCGCGTTTCGCGGCTCGGTACGCTGCCGGCGCGATCCGGCCGGACCGCTCGAGATCACGCTCGAGGGCCACGCGGCCGGCGAGCTTGCCGACGCCGGCGCGGCCGGCGATCCGCTCACCATCGCCTTCAGCGGCGCCACCGACCCGGGCTTGCCCGAGGCGCTCGACGACGCGGTGGTGGAGCACGTGGGACCGGCGCGCTACCGGATCGCATCCGGAACGCGCGCCTGGCTCATCGAGGCCGCTGCCATCCACCTGCACCGTGACGTGGCCCGCGAGTTCTACCGCGCGCTGCCGCCGCGGCCGGCGCCGGCTGCGCGGCGGCTGGTCTTTCGCCTGGCGCTGCTCCTGGCCGGCAGCCGCGCCGGACTTGCCGTGCTGCGCGCGCTGCGCGGCTGAGAGTCAGGAGCCCGGCAGACTGAAGCCCGGCATGGGCTCGAGCGCCGGGCGGTGCGCACCGACCAGCGAAGCGTAAGCGGCGGTCTGCGCTTGAAAGGCGCGATCCCAGGTGAACTGGCGCAGCACGCGGGCGCGCGCCGCAAGGCCGACCGCTTCCAGGTCGCGCTCGTAGAGCGCGGCGATGGCTGCCGCCATCCCAGCGCCGCTGTCGGGCTCGGCGAGCACCCCAACGCTGTCATCGACGAATTCAGGAAACGCGCCGGCGCGCGCCGCGACCACCGGCCGGCCGCAGGCCATGGCTTCCAGGATCACGAGGCCGAAGGTTTCCTTGGTGCCGGCATGCACCAGCGCGTCCGCGGACGCGACCCACTGCGCCAGCTCGAGACTGTTGCGCCGGTAGGGGATCATGGTGACGTTGCCGGTGGGACGCGCGCGGCGTCGGCCGCCGATCAGCAGCAGGTGGTAGGGCGCGCCGAGATGCTCGAACGCCTTGAACAGTACCGGCAGGTTCTTTTCCTCGGCGAAGCGTCCGGCATAGACCAACACGCGCGCATTCGCCGGCAGGCCGAGCCACTCGCGCAGCGCGCCGCTGCGGCGTGCCGGGTTGAAGACCTCCGTATCTACACCGAGCGGCTGGTGCATGGCGTGCGCGATGCCCAGCTCCTGCAGGAACTCACACATCACCCGGCTCGGTGCAAACACCACGTCGCAGCGCTCGTACAGCACCCGCAGATAGCGGCGGATCACCGGCTCGGTGAGCCCGCCGCAGAAACGGCAGCCGGCGAGCTGCGGCAGGTTCGAATGATAGAAGCCGACCAGCGGAATGCCGCGCCGCTGCGTTACGCGCCAGGCGCACCACGCCGGATGGAAAGCGTCACCCGCCTCGATCAGGGTAGGCTCGAGCGCATCCAGCAGCCGCATCCAGCGGCGCGCATTGAGCGGCAAGCGGTAGTTGAAGGTTGCCGGCACCGGGTAGCCGGGCAGCGTGCACACGCCGCCGCGCTCGAAGCGCAGCTGGTGGCCGGGGACGACGATGGTGTGCTGCCAGGAAGTGTGCCCGGCGATCCAGGCGTGCTTGGCGTTCAGGTAGCGTTTGACACCACCGCTGGTCGGCGAATAGAACAGGGTGGTATCAACGACATGCATTTGCGTCATCGAGCGGGCATTGCACCTTCATGACCGTTGGGTGTCAAGCCTTGTCAGACACAGCGCACGTGCGCCGTCGGAATTGTTACCGCTGTTGTTCACCAATGCGAAGGGGTGTGTCTTGAACCAGTTGCTGCGCCGTCTGGTCGTCCTGCAGCCCGGTGAGGGCCCGGCACTGCTCACCTCGTTCGCGATGCTGCTGTGCATGTTCGCGAGCTACACGATCCTGCGCCCGGTGCGCGATGCGTTCGGCATCACCTCTGGGCTCGACAACATTCCCTATCTGTTCTGGGGCGTGTTCGTGGTCATGCTGCTGCTGCAGCCGGTGTACGGCTGGCTCACCTCGCGCTTCCCGCGCACGGTGTTTCTGCCGTGGGTGTACGCGTTCTTCGCCGCCAACCTCGTGGCCTTCTATATCTGGTTCCGGCTTGAGGCCGACCACACCTGGATCGCGCGCACCTACTTCGTGTGGGTAAGCGTCTTCAACCTGTTCGTGGTGGCGGCGTTCTGGAGCCTGATGGCGGACGTGTTCACGCGCGAGCAGGCCGGACGCCTCTTCGGCTTCATCTGGGCGGGCGCCAGCACCGGCGGCCTGATCGGACCGGCGATCGCCAACCGGCTCGCGGTGCCGATCGGTGTCGTCAACCTGCTGCCGATCTCGGCGGCTCTACTGCTGCTCTCGCTGGTCTTCATGACACAGGTCATCCGCTGGCAGCGCCGGCACCACGCGCCAGAGGCGTCCGGCGCCCCGGTGGCGCCGCGCCAGGAGGCCGCGCTCGGCGGCAGCATGTGGGCCGCGTTCACCCAGGTGGTGCGCTCGCCGTACCTGCTCGGCATCGCGGCGTTCGTGCTGCTCATGACCTGGGTGTCGACCTTCCTGTATCTCGAGCAGCAGGCCTACGTGGCCAAGGCGTTTCACAGCGCCGACCAGCGCGCCAGCTTCTTCGCCGGCATCGACTGGTGCGTGCAGGCGGCCTCGCTGGTGATTCAGCTACTGCTGTTCGGCCGGCTGTTCAAATGGGTGGGCCTGCGGACCGTACTGGCGTCGGTCCCCGTCATTATGATCGCCGGCTACGCGGTGTTCGCGGCCGCGCCGCGCTTCATGGTGCTGGTGGTGGTGTACGCCGTGCGCCGCGTGGGGGACTACGCGCTCACCCGCCCGTGCCGCGACGCACTCTTCACGGTGGTGAGCCGCGAGGAGAAGTACAAGGCCAAGAGTCTCATCGACACTTTCGTGTACCGCGGCGGGGACGCGTTGAGTGGCTCGCTCTACAAGGCCTTCACCCACGACTTCGGTGCGGGACCTTCGGCGGTGGGCTGGCTTGGGGCGGTGATCTCGGCGGTGTGGACGGTGCTCGCGCTCGCGCTCGGCCGTGCCCAGGAGCGCGCGCGCGTTCCTGCGCCGTCCGGGCAGCCCGTACAGGCGGAAGGACAGCTCGGCGGTCTGCGCTAGGGAGTCGGGATCCGCGTCTTCAGGCAGCGCTCGACTGGGTTTCGGAAGTCGCGCCCGCGGTGAGCTCTGCGGCCACCGCGATGATCTCGGCCGCGCTCTCGAAGCGCTCGCCGCGATTCTTGGCCAGCAGCCGCGCGAGCAGCGGCTGGTAGCGCGCCAGGTCCGCGGGCAGCTGTGGCGGCGGGCTGCTGACGTGCTGCTGCAGCACATCGAGCGCCGTACCGCCGGTGTAGGGCTTCTGACCGGTGAGCATTTCGTAGACGATGATGCCGAGACTATAGAAGTCCGAGCGCGCATCGAGCTGCTCGCCGAGCGCCTGCTCGGGACTCATGTAGTAGGGTGAGCCGAGCAGCACACCGGTCTGCGCGACGCTCGAGGTGCCCCCCTCGAGCGGCCGGGCGAGTCCGAAGTCGATGAGCGCCACTGAGTCGTTCTCGCGCAGCATGACGTTGGGTGGCTTGAGGTCGCGGTGCACGAGGCCGCCCTGGTGCACCACCTGCAGCGCCGAGGCGATCTGCTCCAGGTAGCGCAGCGCCTCCTCTTCGGTGAGGCCGCGTTGGATGCGCGCCTTCAGGTCGCCGCGCGGCAGGTACTCCATCGCCAGGTACTCGAAACCGGCGTGCACGCCGTAATCGTAGATCTCCGCCACCAGCGGGCTCTTCAGGGTGAGCACCGAGGTGTACTCGCGCTCGAGGAACTGCCGGCCGGCCGCGTCGTCGCGCAGCGTCTTGGCGACCTTGAGGGCGACGTTGTGCCCGCGGGCGGCGCTCATCGCCAGATACACCACTGCCTTCTCCGATTCGCCTATCTTCAGGCGCAGCGTGTAGCCGGGGATGAATTCCTCGCCGTTCGGCGCGGTGAGCAGCGCCATGACGCTGTGGGCCGGGAGAGCTTCGGCCACGGCCGCCGCCGGCGGCGGCGCTCCCGGCACTTCGGGGGCCTGCGGCGCGGCCTTCGCGGCGTTGGCCCGGTCGCGCGCGAGGTGCGCGAGGCTCGCGAGGCGGCGTGCCACACGCCGCTCGACGCGATGCAGCGCGACGCGGATCGCGGTGTTGAGGCGCTCGGGCGTGAGCAGTCGCTTCGGCAGGTAATCGACCGCGCCCAGCTGCAGCGCGCGCACCGCGGTGAGCTCGTTACCGTCCTCGGCGAAGGCGATGACGGCCGGGGCCGCGGGCTGGTCGCGCAGGCGGCGCAGGAGCGACAGCCCCTGCGACTGCGGATCCTCGGGACTCGCGCCGAACCTGCACCCGAGCAGCAGCAGATCGCAATCGCGCCCGGAAACCGACGTGCACCAGCGCTCGAATTCCGACAGGTCGAGCATGCTGACGCTCGCCTGCGGGCAGATCACGTCGAGATGGTGGCGCAGCCACTCCTTGTACTGAAAGTCGTCATCGACAATCAGCATGCGTGCGGGAGGGGTGGTGTTGCGCCGGGCGCTCATTTGCGCAAGATGGCGCAGGCGCTGCCGGCTGGCGACAGCCGCGGGTGGATTCTGTGAAGCTCATTCTGTGAACTGCATCAAGGTTTGAGGCTTCAATCCCGCGGCAGCAGGAACCGCGACCCCTGGTACGAGAGCACGGCGCCCTCTGGCGTAATGCTCTCGACGCGCACGCCCTCGGGCAGCGAGTCACCCTCGTGCACTTTGTGCATGTTGATGATCACCCAGCGATCCTCGGGGCGCACCGCATACGCATGCAGGTCGAGCCGCAGCTGCGGCAGCTGCGTCGCGGCCGCAGCCTGCGTGTAGAGCGGCACGCCGCTCGCGGTGCCGCGCGTCACGTGGCCGGAGCCGCCGACGGCGTCGCTCGCCGGTGCGTAGTCGTCCGGATTCGCACCGCCCGCAACTCCCTGGTCCGCCGCGGCCGGCGGCCCGGGCGTTGCTGCTTCAGGCGCACCGGCTGCTGGGGCGGTCGCGGGCGCTGCGGGTGTCGCTGCGGTCGTTGCCGCGGATGTCGCGGTGGTCGTCGCTGCGGGCACCGTAGCCCCGACCCGTTCGGACGGCGCCGGTACGGCCGCCATCGCGGGCGTGCCGGCGGCAGCTGTCGGAAGCGCCGCGAGCAGCCGCGCGGCCGGCGGCGACGGTGCGGGCTTGCGCAGCAGGATCCACAGCACGATGCCGAGATTGACGACGAACAGCACCCCGATGGCGAGCGCCCAGGCGGGCAGCCCCGGGCGCCGCGGCGCCACCTTGACCTCGAACAACGCCGGACCGCTCTGGCGCTGGCGATCGCTCTCGGACTTTTTCAGTGCATCCAGAATGAACGACATCGGTCACCCGCCGTGCGTATCGGCCAGCAGCAGTGGCACCTTTGGGCCGGCGACTGCGGCCGCGAGCGCGATCTGCGTCTGCACGCCCGCAATGCCGTCGACCGACAGCTGATGCTGGCGCTGGAAGTCGCGCACCAGGCCCGTGAGCTCGGCGTCGAACATATCGCTCACCGGACCGCTCGGGTGCAGATGCGCGAGCTGCTCGAGGCTCTGCCGCAGCCAGCGCACATCCGCGCCGCGCATGCCGACGGAGAGCGCTTTCACCGGCGAGCTGGCGGGCTGCCATAGCATCACGAAGTCTCCCAGCCAGTAGCGCGACAGCTCCCCGAGGCCCACGGTGTGTGGACCGCCGAGCTGCAGCTGCGCATGCTCGTCGTCCAGATGCGTGAGCACGACCTGGTGGCTCGTGCCGCTGCCGTCACTGAGCATGAGGATCGCCGGATGATTGTACAGGCGCAACTGCCCGAAGGAGCCGCGCTCGTCGATGCACTCCAGGTGCTGCTGTGTTGCCTGTGTGCACGGGTCGATGCCGTTGGGTTGGTACTTCGCGCCCCATAGGCCGAAGAGCTTCGCGAAGGCGCTGTCGGTGTCGGTCTCGGAGTTATGCCCGACGAGGAGCTGCGCGAGGTTCGGCTGCGGGGCAGGCGCCAGGTGTGGCGTCGCCGCGACCGCGGCCGGCAGCGCTGCGCCGCTGCTTCTGGGTGCGGTGGCTGCGGTCATCACGTGCGACAGGGTCGGACGGAAGTTCCACAGCGCCGTCGTGCCGATGGCGAGTAGCGCGGCGATGGCCGCGGTCACGGCCCACGGCAGCCAATGGGGCGCGAGATACCGGCCGAAGACTTCCGAGGCCGCGTGCCGCACCAGTGACGGGGTCACGTGGTGGCGATCCAGCGAATAGGCTCCGAGGAGCGCGCGGTCGCAGATGACGTTGATCACGCGCGGTACCCCGCCCGAGAGGCGGAACACCTCGTTGAGCCCCCGGTGCCCGAAGATGTCGCTGGTGGCCCCGGCGACACGCAGGCGGTGGCGCACGTAGGCCACGGTCTCGTCGTGCGACAGCGGGATCAGGTGATAGCGGCCGGTGATGCGCTGCGCCAGCTGCCGCAACTCGTTGCGCGACAACAGCTCGCGTAGCTCCGGCTGGCCGATGAGAATGATCTGCAGCAGCTTCTGGGTGTTGGTCTCGAGGTTGGTGAGCAACCGCACCTGCTCGAGCACGTCGGGCGAGAGGTTCTGCGCCTCGTCGACCACCAGCACCACGCGCTGTCCCTGCGCATGGGCGCGCAACAGATACTCCGACAGGATGTCCACCAGGTCCTTGAGGCTCTGCTGCGCGGCGTCCGGCACGCCGATCCCGAGCTCCTCGCAGATGGTGAGCAGGAATTCCGGCGCGGTCATCCGCGGGTTCAGGATCAGGGCGATCTCGGCGTTCTTCGGCGTCTGCGCCAGGAGCGACCGCACGATGGTGGTCTTGCCGGTGCCGACCTCGCCGGTGAGCTGCACGAAGCCGCCCGCCTCGTTGATGCCGTACACGAGATGCGCCAGCGCCTCCGCGTGCCGCTCGCTCAGGTAGAGGTAGCGCGGATCGGGGGTGATCGCGAAGGGCTTCTCGTTCAGCCCGAAGAACGTCAGATACATGGGGAGATGCTACTCGATCGTATTCCCACGCCGCAGTGAGCGGCTGCCAAAACGCGTCCTGGCTTCGTCCAGAGCCGCGTCCAGGCGACCCCCGCCCGCCAGGCCATCGAACAGTCCCAGCTGCGATGCGGGCTTCAGATCAGTGAGGACCACTCCCAGCAGCCGAAGTTTCGCGCGCGGATGCCCCGCGAGCCAGCGGCCGAGGAGCTCGGTGGCCACGGCGCCGATAGCGCGCCCGGAGGCGGTTGCCGGGGTCACGGCACGCTGGCGCGTGAATGTGACAAAGTCTGCGCGGCGGATCTTGACCCCGATGCAGCCGGCGACCAGCCGCCGGCCTCGCAGCCGGGCGCAGGCGAGCTCGGCGAGGCGTGCCAGCTGCACCTGCAGCACGCGCGGCTCGCCGATGTCCTCCTCGAAAGTGTCCTCGGCGCTCAGGGATTTCTCCTCGAGGTCCGGCTCGACCGGCCGGTCGTCGACGCCCGAGGCGCGCTCGCGGACCCAGGCCGAATAGCGGCCGAACAGCGGCCACAGCACCGCGTCCGGAGCGCTACGCAACTCTCCCAGTGTGCGGATTCCGGCGGCCTCCACCCGCGCTCCGGTCTTGCGCCCGAGTCCCGGCAGGCGCCGCACCGAGAGCGGATCGAGCACCGCGTTCACCTGTGCGGGCTCGACCACGGTCAGCCCGTCGGGCTTGCCGAGGTCGGATGCGATCTTCGCGACCAGCTTGTTGGGCGCGACGCCCACGGAGGCGGTGAGTCCAGTCAGCTCGCGGATCCGGTTCTTGACGCGCCGCGCGATCTCGACAGCGCCGCCGAGGAGCTGTTGGCTCGCGGTGACGTCGAGGAACGCCTCATCGAGCGACAGGCCCTGCACGAGCGGCGTCACCTCGCGGAACACGCCGAACACCACAAGCGAGACCTGCTGATAACGCTGCATGCGCGGGCGCACGCACACGGCGTGCGGGCACAGCCGTAAAGCGGTGCGCATGGGCATCGCCGAGTGCACGCCGAAGGGGCGCACCTCGTAGCTGGCTGCGGTGACCACGCCGCGCCCGCCGCTCCAGCCGACGATCACCGGCTGGCCCGCGATCGAGGGATCATCGTGCTGCTCCACCGACGCGTAGAACGCGTCCATGTCGACATGCAGTACGGCGCGGCTCACAGGGTACAGCCTTCGCTTGCGTGCTCAGACCACTGCAGCAACCATGAGCGTACGCATCATGATCTCTTTCAGAGCGAGAGTCCGCTGTACGCGACGGTGAGCAGGATCATCAGCGTACCGCTGATGAAATAGAAGAAACCCAGCAGCAAGAGCTTGCCGAACGTCAGCCAGCGGCCCTGCCCGTAAACCACCCGCATGGAACGATAAACGTACCAGGGGATGTACAGGCAGAGCGCGAAGCCCACCCAGGATGCGGCCCAGGGCAGGAGCGCCGACATCCCCGCCGCGAGCAGCAACAGCAGGAACCCGAACGCGTGGTTGTGCACGAACAGCAGCAGGTGCTCGACGTAGTAATGCCGCGGCCGCCAGTACACCAGCATCATGCCGGCCGCGAGCAGCGGCAGGAACAGGAACATCGCGTGCGGCAGGTTGTGCAGGAACGCATCGCGCACCGAGCGGCCGTCATCCAGCACCACCAGGCGGCAGACGTGAGTGAACCGACGCAAAATCCGGTCTTGCCAGGCACCCAGATGGCCGAGATCCGGACACACCCGCTCGGCCCGCTCCTGCGGGGACTCGCCGGGCTTCACTGGAGCCATGGGGCCATACTCGTGCCGCCCGGGAGCGACCGCGGCACCGCTGCCGGCGCGGGGCGGCGCATCCAGATGAAGGACCGTCATGCTCTGGTTCGTGGCGCTGAACCAGATGAAGAACACTACCGACAGCACCAGGTACAACCGCACCGGCGGCAGGTAGCGTGCGCGCCGGCCGACGAGGAATTCGTGGGTGAGGTAGCCCGGCTTGAAGAGCAACGCCCAGAGCGTGCGCCACAGCCGCGAGTCCGCGTGCGTGACATCCTCGGCCGCGACCTGGATGAAATGCCACAGCGTATGCACCGGCGGCTCGAGCCGCTGACCGCAGGTGCCGCAGTAGCGCCCCGGGACGTACGCCCCGCAGTTGTCGCAGCGCGGCGCGGCGGCCGCGGCTGTCGCGGCCGGTGGCGTTGCAGCCTGCGCGGGCTGCGCGGCCGGCTCGGTCGGGGGGGGTGCTGTCGGCGCCGCCGTGCTCATGCGACGTTGTGCCGGACGGGCGGCTCCGCCGGCTCCGCCGACTGCGCCTGGGTGCCGAGCTCCTCGGGCGCAAAGTCATCGACGTGGATCAGGTCCATGACCTTGCGATCGTACTCGCGCAGCGCCGCGGCCTCGGTCTCGGACAGCAGTCCCGCGGCGAGCGCCTGCTGGATCTGTCCCGGGAGATCGAGCGCGCTGACGCGGCCGGTCTTCACCCCTTCGACGCGGATGCGCCTGAGCAGCGGGTCGAGCTCGCCGGCGAGCGTCATCGCCTCGTGCAGGAGGCCGAGTGGGCTTCCCGGCTCGAGCCGCCGGTAGACGTACTGGCAAAGCCGCTCGCGCGATTGCGTCGGCGCCGTCACCAGAGCGGCGACCTGATGCCCCAGCCGGTCGCCGGGGGCGGAGTAGATGCGGCCGCGGGGGAAGATCAGCACGCGCATCGTGCCGGCGAGCAGCCGATTGGGGAAGTTGCGCAGAAAGCCGTGCAGCTGCTCCTGCGCGTGGTACAGAAGGTTGCGGCAGGCCCACTCGACCACCGGCAGGTCCTGCTCGGGGCGGCCCTGGTTCTCGTGGTGCTTGAGCACCATCGAGGCGAGGTACATGGCGGACAACACGTCCCCGAGACGCGCTGACAGGCTCTCCTTCTTTTTCAGGTAGCCGCCGAGGGTCAGCATCGCCACGTCCACCGCGAAGGCGAACGAGGCGGAGAAGCGCACGATGTGCTGGTAGTAGCGCGCCGTAGGTCCGGCGACCGGCGCGCGCGTGAAGCGCGCATGGGTGAGCGCCATGATGAACGAGCGCACCGCGTTCGAGATGGTGAAGCCGATGTGCCCGAAGAGCGCGCGGTCGAACTCATCGACGCCGGCGGCGCGGTCGGGATTGCGCGCCGCGGTCATCTCGCGCAGCACGTACGGATGGCAGCGGATCGCTCCCTGGCCGAAGATGATGAGGTTGCGGGTCAGGAGGTTCGCGCCCTCGACCGTGATCGCCACCGGCACGATCTCATAGCCGCGCGCCAGGTAGTTGTTGGGACCGAGCATGATGCCCTTGCCGCCGTGCACGTCCATGGCGTCGTTGGCGACCTGGCGGCCCATCTCCGTGACGTGGTACTTGAGCATGGCGGAGGGGACCGAGGGTTTCTCGCCGCCGTCGATAGCGCCCGCAGTCACCGAGCGTGCGGCGTCCATGGTGTAGGTGAGGCCAACCATGCGGGCGAGTACCGCCTCGACGCCCTCGAAGCGCCCGACCGGCATGTTGAACTGCGTGCGGATGCGCGCGTAGGCGCCGGTGGCCCAGACAGCCGCCTTGCAGGCGCCGGTGGTGTTGGAGGGCAGCGAGATGCAGCGCCCGACCGACAGCTGCTCGACCAGCATGCGCCAGCCGCTGCCGGCCATCTTCGGACCGCCGACGATGCAGTCGAGCGGTACGAACACGTCCTTGCCGTGGACGGGTCCGTTCTGGAACGGGATGTTGAGCGGGAAGTGCCGCCGGCCGATGGTGACTCCGGGCGTGTTGCGCGGGATCAGCGCGACGGTGATGCCGATGTCGGACCGGTCGCCGAGCAGGTGCTCCGGGTCGAACATACGGAATGCCAGCCCGATGACGCTCGCGACCGGCGCCAGCGTGATGTAGCGCTTGTCGAAGTTGAGCTTCAGTCCAAGCACCTCCACGCCCTGCCACATGCCGCGGCACACGACCCCGGTGTCGGGAATGGCCGCGGCGTCCGAGCCGGCGCGCGGGCCGGTCAGCGCGAAGCACGGCACTTCCTCGCCGCGCGCCAGGCGCGGCAGGTAGAAGTTCTTCTGCTCCTCGGTGCCGTAATGGTTGAGGAGCTCCGCGGGCCCGAGTGAATTCGGCACCGCGGCGTTGGAGGCCGCGGTGGGGCTGCGGCTGGAGATCTTGGTGAGCACGCACGAGTGCGCGTAGGCGGAGAATTCCAGGCCGCCGTATTTCTTCGGGATGATCATCGCGAAGAAGCCGCGGCTCTTGAGGAACTCCCACACCTGCGGCGGCAGATCGCCCAGCTCGTGCGTGATGTGCCATTCATCGAGCATGCGACACAGCTCCTCGCACGGTCCGTCGAGGAACTCGCTCTCGGCGCTGGAGAGCTGCGGGCGCTGTGCCGACATGAGCTTGCGCCAGTTGGGCGCGCCGGTGAACAGCTCACCGTCCCACCACACCGTGCCCGCCTCCAGTGCCTCCTTCTCGGTCTGCGACATCGCCGGCAGGAGCCTCAGATACGCGCGCATGAACGGGCGCGTGATGAGCGGTTTGCGCAGGCTGCGCCCGTTCAGCAGCCATAGCGCCGCCAGCAGCAGCCACAGGAAGCCCTTCCACACGCCCGCCGGCGCGCTGCTCGCGCCGAGGAGGGTGTAGGCGGCGAGCAGCAAGGTGAAGGTGATCGTGAAGGTGAGCAGCGACAGACGGCGGTAGGCGAGGAACAGGACCGCGGCGATAAACAGCAGCGTGATGACGCCGCCGACCTGGGTCACCGCGTACGCGGCCGCGACGACCAGAGCGAGGGTGACTATCGCGCCTAACACCGCAGCAGGTCGTTGACGCCGGCGCGCTCCTCGAGCAGCTCGGCGTAGCTCGCGTCCATGCGCTTGCGGCTGAAGTCATCCACCTCAAGGCCGGGCACGATGCGGTAGTCGCCGCCACTGACGGTGACCGGGTACGAGTAGATGATCCCATCGGCGATGCCGTAGCTGCCGTCCGCCGGCACCCCCATGCTCACCCAGTCGTTGGCGGGTGTGCCGTGCACCCAGGTGTGCACGTGGTCGATGGCGGCGGCGGCGGCCGAGGCGGCCGAGGAGGCGCCGCGCGCCTTGATGACGGCGGCGCCGCGCTGTTGCACGACCGGAATAAAGCTCTCCTCGATCCATTGCTGCGTGACCAGCGACTTCGCAGGCTTGCCGTCCACCAGCGCGTGCGACAGGTCCGGGTACTGGGTCGCTGAGTGGTTGCCCCAGATGGTCACGCGGCGAATGGCGCCGACGCGGCTGCCGGTCTGGTGCGCAAGCAGCGCGAGCGCACGGTTGTGATCGAGGCGCGTCATGGAAGTGAAGTTGCGCGGGTTGAGCTCGCGGGCGTTGGCACGCGCGATCAGCGCGTTGGTGTTGGCGGGGTTACCGACGACCAAGACCTTGACGTTGCGGTCGGCAACCGCGTTCAGCGCGCGGCCCTGGGCGGAGAAGATCTGCGCGTTCGCCAGCAGCAGGTCCTTGCGCTCCATGCCGGGCCCGCGCGGGCGGGCGCCCACCAGCAGCGCCACCTGGCAGTCGCGGAACGCGACCTGAGGGTCGTCGGTGGCCACTACCTTGTTGAGTGTTGGAAACGCGCAGTCATCGAGCTCCATCACCACGCCTTGCAGCGCCGGCAACGCTGCGCTGACCTCGAGCAGGTGGAGGTTGAGCGGTGTGTCTGGCCCCAACGCACTGCCCGAGGCGAGGCGAAAGGCGAGCGCATAGCCGATCTGGCCGGCGGCGCCGGTAATGGCAACGTTGACTGCGGGTTTCATAAGAGCTGGGAATTCTAGCGTAGGACCTCTTCAAACCCTCCGGGCCGAAGTGCTCTCAAAAGCGGCGCATGGGGCTTTCCGCGACGCGAATGGCGGTCGGGACCTAAGCCCCTGCAGGCCTCAAGTCTCTTGATTTCCACGGATAAATAATCCGGTGGACTAGCTTGACACTTGAGTAGTGTTCTAGTACAGTACAACACCAAGGAAGCCTGCACAGGCAACCGAGGCAGAGAGTCCACGAGACCCACAGGATTAAGGAGACGACCATGTTCGCAGTTGCATACAACGCCTATCGGCACCTCACCGCCGCCGCCGCCGCCGCCCTGATCACGCTGGTGATCACCATGAGCTTCGTGCAGTCCACGACGCTCCCGCCCGGCGCCCACTCGCAGACCGTCACGACCGCCGCGCAGACGGGTATGCCGACCTGGTTCGGCCAGCCGCGCCCGGCCACTTTGGTAGATTAGTGCACTAACCTCCCGTTACAGGCGCGCGCATGGACCCCCAGTGGGACGACAGCATGCCGATCTACCGGCAACTGCGCGACCGGGTGGTAGCGTTGATTCTGGAAGGTGCGCTGAAGGAAGGCGACCCGCTACCCTCGGTCCGCAACGTTGCCGCGGACTTCCGGGTGAACCCGCTGACGGTGCTCAAGGGCTACCAGCAGCTCGTCGATGAGCAGCTGGTGGAGAAGCGGCGCGGGCTCGGCATGTTCGTCAGTACCGGCGCCCGCAAGGCGCTCATGAAGGACGAGCGCCAGCGCTTTCTCGAGGACGAGTGGCCCAAGGTCCAGGCGACCATCCAGCGCCTCGGACTCTCCGCCTCGGAGCTCCTCAAGAGCGACACCGCAGCGCCTGCGGCTCCCTGGCCCACGACCCACCGGCAGGACAAAGACGATGACAGCAGTAGTTGAAGCCCGGGGCCTGGCCAAGTCCTACGGCGCCACCCGGGCTCTGGACGGTGTGAGCTTCACGGTCGAGCCGGGCCGCATCGTGGGGCTCATCGGACCGAACGGCGCCGGCAAGACCTCCGCGCTCAAGGCGATCCTCGGGCTCACCTCCTTCGAGGGAGAGCTCAAGGTGCTCGGTCTCGATCCGCGCTCGCAGCGCAATGAGCTGATGCGCGAGGTGTGCTTCATGGCCGACGTCGCGGTGCTGCCGCGCTGGCTGCGGGTCGCGCAGGCGCTCGAGTTCGTCGCCGGCGTGCATCCGCGCTTCGACCGCAGCGTCGCCGCCGGCTTTCTCGGCAAGACCGACATCCGCATGGACAGCCGCGTCGGCCAGCTCTCCAAGGGCATGGTGACGCAGCTGCACCTGGCGCTGATCCTGGCCATCGACGCCCGCTTCCTGGTGCTCGATGAGCCGACACTCGGACTCGATCTGCTGTACCGGCGGCAGTTCTACGACACGCTCCTCAACGACTACTTCGACAAGGAGCGCACCATCCTGCTCACCACTCACCAGGTGGAGGAGGTCGAGCAGCTGTTCACCGATGTGATTTTCATCAAGCACGGGCAGATCGCGCTCAACGCCACGGTCGAGGAGCTGGGCAGGCGCTACGTGCAGCTCACCGTGAGCGCGGACGCCGCGCCGCGCGCCCGCGAGCTCGGGCCCTTCTACGAGCGCGAGGTGTTCGGCCGCGTCGCCATGTTCTTCGAGGGGCGCACTCCCGCTGAGCTCGCGCCCCTCGGCGACACCCGCACTCCGTCGATCGCCGACCTGTTCGTCGCCCGCATGCAGGGAGCCCGCAAGGTATGAATACCACGCTCGAGACCGCAGGCGCCCCGGCGCTCGCTCCCGCCGCGCGCGGCTTTGGATTGGCCAACACGCTGGTGATGCTCGGCAGGCGCGAGCTCTGGGAGCATCGCGGGCTGTGGCTTGCCCCGCTGGTGGTGGCGGGCATCCTCATGGCGGCGTGCATCGCGGCGATCCTCTACACCCATCCCGATCTGCACGCCGCCGACCTGAGCTGGTTCACCGCCGAGCAGCGCGCCGCGGCGTTCGCGGGCGCGAATTGGTCGCTGGCCTCGCCGCTGTACCTGGTGGCCTTCATGGTGGTGTTCTTCTATCTGTGCGACTGCCTGTACGCCGAGCGCAAGGACCGCAGCATCCTCTTCTGGAAATCGCTGCCGGTGTCGGACGGCCTGACGGTGGCCGCGAAATTCCTGGTGGCCGCACTGGCCATACCCCTTGGGGTCTACGTGCTGGCCGCCGTGACGGACCTACTGTTCGTGTGCTTCTGGAATCTGTTCGTCACGCTCGGCGGCGGCCCGCAGCTGCGCATGTGGGACGGCGCCGCCTGGGTGGGCGCCGAGTGGCGCCAGCTCCTGGTGGTCATCCTGGCATCGCTCTGGTACGCGCCGATCTATGCCTACCTGATGCTCGTCTCGGCCTGGGCGCGCCGCAGCCCGCTCTTGTGGGCGACGCTGCCGCCGACGATCGCGCCGCTCATCGAGTGGCTGAGCTTCCGCACTCACTATCTTTGGGACTTCATCAGGTATCGCTCCTTTGAGATCTGGCGGATCCTGGGGCTCGGCCCGATGCCGGGTTTCGCACACGGCCACCACCGGGACGTTGCAGCGGCCGAGTTCGGCAGCGGTCATTTCGCCGCCGCCTTCTCCAACATCGATCTGTGGCTGGGGGTGCTGGCGGCCGTCGCGCTCCTGTACGCCGCCGCCCGCATCCGCCGCTTCCGCGACGACACCTGAGCGCTTCCGCGCGCCGATAGATCGCGCTTATCATCGCCATGCGGACCAGCGATTGGTCCGACAGTCACGCGAGAACGACAAGTACCTGTGGTTCCTCGAGGCGCACCTGCACGCCAAGCGTTGAAGCGCCGCGCGCGCGGCCCGCACGCGTACTACCGTGCGCGTGAGCGGATATGAGCGTCGAGGTCCGGCGCACCGAGACGGGTATCACGCTCGGCCTGACGGGGGAGTGGAGAATGCGGCAGTTTGCCGCGCTCGAAGCCGAGCTGTCGCAGGTCGAGCTGGCCGGCGCGCGCACAGTAGCGATCGATGCGCGCGGGCTGGCCGCCCTCGACCTGTCGGGTGCGCTGGCGCTGCGGCGTTTCCTCGCGCGGGCGCGCGCTCAAGGAGCGGCGGTGAGCTTCGTCGGGCCCGTCCCGCCGCAGCTCGGGCTCCTCGATGAGACGCTGAATAACCCGGCCGACGGGCCCGCCGTAGCCGCGCCCGTCCCGGCCTCGCTGGACGCCGGGCTGGAGGCGGCCGCGATCGCCGACGCCGATCGCTTCCTTGCCTTCGTCGGTCTGGAGGCCGTCCGGGCGGCGCGCGACGTGGTCGGGGGGCTGGCGTTTCTCGGCCGCACGATGGTCACTTTCCTCGGCTGTTTCACCAGCCTGAAGCGCCTGCGGCCGATCTCGGTGGCGCGCCACGTCTATGACACCGGTATCACCGCCATGCCGATCGTGGCGCTGATCGCGTTCCTGATCAGCGTCATCATCGCCTACATGAGCGCGCAGCAGCTCTCGGGCCTCGGCGCCGACATCTACGTCGTCGACCTGGTGACCATCGGCGTGCTGCGCGAGCTCGGCGTGCTGCTCACCTCGATCATCGTGGCCGGACGCTCCGGCAGCGCCTTTGCCGCCGAGATCGGCTCCATGGAGCTCAACGAGGAAGTCGACGCGCTGGTTGCGACCGGCGTCAACCCGTTCGAGGTGTTGGTCCTGCCGCGGATCCTCGGACTCATGATCGCGCTGCCGCTGCTCACCATCGTCGCCGATCTCATCGGCCTCGCCGGGGGTGCGCTGCTGTGCCGCTATCTGCTCGACATGCCGCTCACCCAGTACGTGACGCGCGCCAATCTCGCGATCGCGCCCACGACCTTCTGGGTGGGCCTGGTGAAGGCGCCGGTATTCGCGCTGCTGATCGCGGCTGCCGGCTGTCACAGCGGCATGCAGGTGCGCGGCTCGGCTCGCGAGCTCGGTCGGCTGGTCACGGCCGCAGTGGTGGAGGCGATCTTTTTCGTGATCCTGGCGGACGCGCTGTTCGCGGTGCTGTTCATGAAGATGAACGTCTGATGTCGCCCGCGGCGGCAATGCCGGCCGGCGCGGCGCAAGCGGCCGCGCCCGTGGTGGAAGTCACCGGGCTCGTGACGCGCTTCGGCACCCAGGTGGTGCACGACGGACTCGACTTCCAGGTGTATGCGGACGAGGTGTTCGGCATCGTCGGCGGCTCCGGCTCGGGCAAGTCGGTGCTGCTGCGCACCATACTCGGGCTTGCCCGCCCGGAGGCCGGGAGGGTGCTCCTCGGCGGCACCGACATCACGCGCATGAGCGAGGCCGAGCTGCGCGACGTCAAGGCGGGCTACGGCGTCGAGTTCCAGCAGGGCGCGTTGTACTCGGGCCTCACCGTATTGGAGAACGTGCAGCTGCCCATGATCGAGCATGTCCGGCTCTCGCCCGCCGACCGCGACGAGCTGGGGCTGCTCAAGATTCGTCTGGTGGGACTGCCGGCGGACGCCGCCGGCAAATTTCCCGCGGAGCTCTCCGGCGGCATGGTGAAGCGCGTGGCACTGGCGCGCGCGCTGGCGCTCGATCCGCCGCTGCTGTTTCTCGACGAGCCGACTTCCGGGCTCGACCCGGTCAGCGCCGCCGCCTTCGACGATCTGGTGCTGTTCCTGCACAAGCAGCTGCGCCTCACCATCGTCATGATCACGCACGATCTGGACAGCATCTTCCGTACCTGCAATCGTGTCGGGGTGATCGTGGATCGACGCATGGAATCGGACACCCTGGAGCGCATCGTCGACCACCCGAACCCGTGGATCCAGGCCTATTTCCACGGCGAGCGCGCCCGCGCCCGCCTCGGAGGTACACATGGAGCGTGAGGCCCACTACGCCGCGGTCGGCGCGTTTGTACTGGTGGTGGCGCTGATCGGCGCGCTGTTCGTCTACTGGTACTCGGACACCCGCGAGCACCGCAACTACGACCGCTACGAGATCGTTTTCACCGGCAGCGTCAGCGGCCTGGAAAGAGGCGCTACGGTGCGCTATCTGGGCGTCGGCGTCGGCCGGGTTGCCGATATTCGCATCGACCCGCGCGACTCGAGCCGCGTCGAGGTGATCGCCGACATCGATGCGAGGACACCGATCTCGCCGGATACGGTCGCAGAGCTGCAGCTGCAGGGGATCACGGGGCTCCTGTACATCGATCTGTTCGAGGATCGCGAACATAGACGCCTGACGACCGAGGTGCCGAGCCTCCAGTATCCGGTCATCCGCTCGTCGCCGTCGCGCTTCGATGTATTCCTCGCCAGCCTGCCGGAGCTGGTGGCCGAGGCCGGGGACGTCGCGCAACGCGCCAATCTGCTGCTCAGTAACAAGAATCTGAACGCCGTAGCGGCGGTGATCGGCAACGTCGATGCCGCGAGCCGGCGGCTGCCGCAGACGGTCGCGGACCTGAACTCGCTCATCGCCGAGATGCGCGCAGTGACCGTGCAGGTGGCGGACACCGTCCACAGCGCGCATGCCATGGTCGACGCGGCGGCTCCCGAAGTGCAGGCCACGGCGCAGCGGTTGCGCGCGGTGGCGGATCACCTGTCGGACGCCACCGATCAGCTCGACCGCATGGTGGCGGAGAACCGCCAGGATGTACGCGGCTTCGTGCACAACGGGCTGCCCGAGATCGAGCGCTTCGTGCGCGAGGGGCGCGCCACCGCGCAGGACATCCGTGCCCTGTCGAACAGTCTGCGGGAGAATCCGACGCAGCTGCTGTATGAGCCGCCGCAGCGCGGCGTGGAGATTCCGCGGTGAGGCCGTCCGGTGCGCTCCCGACCGCATGCGCGGCGCTCGCTGTGAGCGGTTGCACGGGCCTTTTTCACAGCACTGCGGCGCCGGAGCAGACGTACCTGTTGCGCGCACCCGCGCCGCCCACAGCTGCCGCTCCCGCCGCGCCCCCGGGAGCGGCGCTCGCGAGTCCGGCGGCGCTGCCGTCGATCCGCGTGTCGCAGCCGGCTGCTGACCCGGGCCTGGACAGCTCGCGCATCATTCTCGTGCAGGCCGACCACCGCCTGAACTTCTACTCCGGCAGCCGCTGGGCTGGCCCGGTGCCGGACCTCCTCGAGGCGCTCACGGTCGAGACGCTGCGCGCTTCGGGCGGCTGGCAGTCGGTGCAGGATGCGGACAGTCCGTTCCCGTCTGATTACCTGCTGCGCATCAGGGTGCGGCGTTTCGAGGCCGACTACACCGGAGGCGGCCCGGCGCCCGAGGTGCACGTAGTGCTCGATTGCGTCGTCGGCCAGCGCGAGGGGCGCGAGGTGCTGGCGAGCTTCATCGCGCAGGGCACGGCGACCGCCGCCGCCGACCGCATGAGCGCCGTGGTCGCGGCGTTCGAGCAAGCGACCGATGAGGCGCTTAACTCGCTCGCGCAGCAATCGCGCACGGCCGTGGCAACGGCCGCGGCGACCGCCGGGCGTTAAGCGCGCTGGGGTGCGGCCGCGGCCGGCGCGCGCAGCAGATGCGCGAACGGCGCGCTGCCGGTCGCCTGGCGCGTCAGCAGCAGCAGCAGGTCCTTGGCCGTGCACGGCTCGCCGAACAGCCGCCCCTGCGCGTACAGGCAGGAGTTGCGCAGCAGGAATTCCAGCTGTGCGCGCGACTCGACGCCTTCGGCGATCACTTCCATCCCTAAGCTCCGGCCCATCTCGATGATGGTGCGTACGATGGTGGCGTCGCCTGCGTCCTCGGCGGCGTCGCGCACGAACGACTGGTCGATCTTCAGCGTGCCGATCGGGAACTGCTGCAGCGCCGAGAGCGAGGAGTAGCCGGTGCCGAAGTCGTCGATCGACAGATGCAGGCCCATGGCGAACAGCTCATCGAGCAGGCGCACGGTGCGCTGCGCATCCGCCATCAGCGTGGTCTCGGTGATCTCCAGCTCGAAGGCGGTTGGCGACACGCCGTGGCGGCGGAACACCGAGCGGCAGCGCAGGATGAAGCTGGCCTGCCGCAGCTGTTTCAGCGACAGGTTGAGGGAGATGCGTCCCGGGTCGCCGCCCTCGCTCTGCATCTGGCGGTAGTCGGCGCACACCCGGTTCAGCACCCACTCGCCGATGTCGAGGATCAGGTTGGTCTCCTCGGCCAGCGGAATGAAGTGCGACGGCGGAATGTCGCCGTGTCCCGGCAGGCGCCAGCGCAGCAGCGCCTCGGCGCCGATGATGTGGCCGCTGCGCAGGTCGACCTTGGGCTGGTAGCGGATCTCGAGCTCGTCGCGCTCGAGCGCCCGGCGCAGCTTGCTCTTGAGCATCAGCCGCTCGACCGCCGCGGCGTTCATCTCCGGCGAATAGAACGCGAAGGTGTTGCCGCCGTTCTGCTTGGAGTAGTACATGGCGGCATCGGCGTTGCGGATCAGGTCGATGACGTTCTCGGCATCGCGCGGGCAGAAGGCGATGCCGATGCTCGCGGTGAGGAACACCTCGTGCTGGTTCAGCTGGAACGGGCGGCTCACCTCGGTGAGGATAGTGCGCGCCAGCTGCGCGATCGGACCGCGGTTATCGGTGTCCGCGGCCAGCCCCTCGACGAACAGCGCAAACTCATCGCCCGCGAGCCGCCCGACCACCGTGTCCTGCGGCACGGCACGCGCCAGCCGCTCGGCCAGCACCTCCAGCACGCGGTCGCCGGCGCCGTGCCCGAAGGTGTCGTTCACTTCCTTGAAGCGGTCCATGTCCAGGTACAGCAGCGCCAGCACCTGCCCCGAGCGCAGCCCGCGCGCGATGGTCTGCTGCAGCACGTGGTGGAACTGCATGCGGTTGGGGATCTTGGTGAGCGCGTCATAGCGGGCGAGGTAGCGGATGCGGCGCTCGGCGCGCTTGCGGTCGGTGATGTTACGCGCCACGAAGATGTTGCCCTGGAACTGCGGGTCGTCGCTCTCGATGCGCGAGCCGGTGAACGCCACCGGAATCGTCTGCCCGCTGCGCGTGCGCACCACGGTCTCGCGCGTCTCGTTGGCGGCCTGCGCGAGGTCGAAGTCGGCGCGCACGCTCTCATCGAGCACCGCGAGGATGCTGCGGCCGAGGAACTCCTCCTCGCTCAAGCCGAGCATCTTGCAGGCCGCCGAGTTCGTCAGCTTGATGACGCCGTCGGGCGAGGTGATGAACACCGCGTCCGCCATGCCGTTCAGCATGCTGTTCAGGTAGGCCTTGTTGATGGTCGAGTGCCGCAGCCGCCCGCGCATGCGCTCGAGCGCCTGCTGCAGCCCCGAGAGCGCATCCTCGGGATGCACCTCGACCGGGCGGGTGTAGTCGCCGTGGCCGATACGATCGACGTTACGGATGAGCGAGTCCAGCGGCCGCTCGATCTCGCGCAGCGCCCGCCAGGCGATCAGCGCAACCGTCAGCGCACCGACCAGCGCCAGCGCCAGCGCGAGCTGCACCGACAGGCGCGCGTCCGGAGCGCTCGCCGCGGCGAACCGTCCGGCCAGGCTCACCGCCGGCACGGGCGCCGCCTGCTCGAGGCCAAGCGCGAGCGTCGCGAGCGTCGCCGGTGTTGCCGCGCCCGGAATGTTCTCCACCAGCATGCGCACCGGCACGCTCGCCTGCGCGGTCAGCGCGCCGGGGGTCGCGGCCGCGGGCCGTTGCCAGCGGAACAGCACCGCCCCGGCGGGGTCGGTCACGACGATCGAAGCCACCGTGGCATCGTCCATGAAGGGCTGCAGCCTGCGGGCAATGCCGCTCGCGTCCCCGGCGCGCACCGCGCCCGCGATCGAATCGGCGGCGTGCGCGGCGATGCTGCTCGCCCGGGCCTCGAGCTCCGGACTGATACCCTCGCGCGCGGCCTGCTCGGCGAGTGTGCCCAGGCGGGCGGTATCGGCGTTATGCCCGTAGAAGAGGAGTGCCGTGACCGCAGCCGTGGCGAGCAGCGCCACCATGAAGGCGGCGCCGGCATAGCGGAACTTGAAGCCGGCCGCGGTCAAAATACCTGTCGGCGCACCCTTCCCGGTGCGCCGTATCCCCCGTATTGATTGGGGTCATCTTAACCGCCGATCCGGGGCAGACGCCACCGGACCGCCCGCCCGTGCGCTCAGCTGCCCGACCAGGCCCTTTTGATGTGTCCGAGCATCAGCCCGCGCATGGTCGCCATGGGATCGGCGCTGGCGGCGAAGATCGGCGGGCGCCGGCGCAACAACTGCCAGTTCTCGCTGCGTAGCACCTGTCGCAAATATTCGACATTGCGCTCGATCGCCTCGATATACGGGTTGTGGCCGCCGTAGAGTATCTCCAGGTAGCGGTACGCGGAGTCGAAGTCGCGCTCCAGGCGGTTGACGCGCACCTCCTGCAGGAACTCCGGGGTCTGGCGCAGCAGGTCGAGTCCCGAGGCGTATTTCACCTGCGGGCTGCCGTCGCTGATGGGTAGCGCGACCCCGCCCAGCACGAACTCGGCGTACAGGCGGTCGCGGCATTTCTCGAGATAACAGCGATCGGCGATCTGCGCGATCATGTCGGCGGTGCCGAGCAGATGTCCCACCTTGATGTCGCGCGGCTCGGCGACCTGCGCCTCGATTTGCGCGAACGGCACCTCGTAGCCGGTGAAATGGATGATCTCGCTCGCCATCGGCACCCAGCCGCTGAAGCCGAGCACCGGCAGGTATTCCCCCAGGAAGCGCGCACCGCGCGACACGTGGGTGCGGGTGAACTCCGCGCCGTTCATCGAAGCGGTGTCGTCGGTGCGTCGCAGGTAGCCGACGTCGTGGAACAGTCCCGTGATCAGACCCACCATGGCGCGTGCTCCGCCCAGGCCCGTGCCCTGCGGCTGCTGCCGCTCGTAACCGACCATGAGGCGCGCCAGCGCCAGTGTTATGTCGAGTGTGTGCTGGCGGTCGTGATACACGGTATCTACGCCGTGGTAGCCCTGCACCTCGCCGGCGAACAAGCGCGTGAAATGCTCGAAGGCGCGCCCCAGAGGCTCGAGCGACAGCCCGGGCCAGGTCGGACGGTAGAGCGCCTCGACCGCGGCGTACACCGCCTCGGGAGAGCTCACCTGAACCGTGTTGGTGACGTCGAAGTCGCTGCGCCGGGTGCTGGACATTAGTTTCTTGCGGCCGGCGTGTGCGCGGCCTGGCCGTCCCCCTCATGCGGCCTGTTGGTGACGCAGCACACAGTTTAGGCGCCGACGGCCGCCGTTGGCAGCGACACGGTGCACATTTTTGACATGTTCAGGGGGTTGCGACTCAACCCAGGGAGAAGTCGGCGATCACCGGCGCGTGGTCGGATGGCCGTTCGGCACGGCGCGGCTCACGGTCGATGGCACAGGCGGTGCAGGCGGCGGCCAATTCCTGCCCTGCCAGCACCAGGTCGATGCGCAGTCCCCGGTTGCGGCGGAAGGCTCCCATGCGGTAGTCCCACCAGCTGAAAGTCTCCGGCGGCTGCTCGAAGCGGCGGAACAGGTCGATGAGCCCGAGGTCGAGCAGCCGGCGCAGCCGCGCGCGCTCCGGCTCGCTGACATGCACCTGTCCCACCCAGGCCGCCGGGTCGTGCACGTCGCGGTCCTCCGGGGCGATGTTGAAATCCCCCAGCACGACGAGCCGCCCGCCGCCCTCGAGCTCGGCGCGCAGCCAGCCGGCGAGCGCCTCGAGCCAGCGCAGCTTGTAGTGGTACTTGTCCGAGTCCACCGCCTGACCATTGGGCACATACAGGTTGACTACGCGCAGCTGGCCGGTGCTCGCGGCGAGCACGCGCCGCGCGGGATCCTCGAACCCGGGAATGTCGGTGAGTACGGCGGTCAGGGGCCAGCGCGACAGCAGCGCCACGCCGTTGTAGGTTTTCTGTCCGCTGTAGAGCACCTGGTAGCCGCGGGTCGCGAATTCCTCGCGCGGAAAGTCCGCATCGATGAGCTTGGTCTCCTGCATCGCCAGCACGTCCACCGGGACGCGCTCCAGCCACGACAGCACCTGCGGCAGCCGCACCCGCAGCGAGTTCACATTCCAGGTTGCGATGCGCAAGGCGGCCGCGGCTAGTAGATACGCAGCCCGCCGTACCTGCGGCGGACGCGCGCATCGAGCACCAGCCAGCCGGCTGCGAACCCCACGCCGAGCGAGATGAGCGCGGTGCCGATCAGCCAGCCCCAGGGAGTTCCACGCGACTCGCCGGAATCCTCGGGGACGGCCTCGTCGGAGCTCGGCCCGGCGGCGGGCGCTGCGGCAGCGGCCCCGGCGGGCGAGGCTGCGGCTGCCGGGGCCGGGGCACGTGCCGCGGACAAGGCCTGCAGCTGCTGCCTCAGTGAGACCACCTCGGCGCTGCGTGCCGCGAGCTGCACCCGCAAAGGCTCGGCCTCTGCGAGGTAGCCGGCGCGTACCCAGCCGTCGCGGCCGTTGGCGAGGCGGATGTGCGCCGCCTCGCCCGCGCTCTCGAGGAGCTCCACCTTGTCGCCGCTCTTGATGGTCCCGACCCGCGTGCCGCTGCCGTCGGCCGCACTGTTGACGTTAACGGCGAGCTGCTCGATGACGTAACGCGTCTGGCCCGCGACCGGTGCAGCGGGCGGCGCCGCCTGGGCAATCACCGCGGGAGCTGCCAGCTGGGTGGCGGCGAGCACGGCGAGCAGCGCCGCGGGCGCCGGCCGCGCGCTCATCACGCGCCCGGCCCGTCGGCCTGGATGCCGTGCTGCTTGAGCAGCGCCCGCACGTCCGGACCGCGGCCGCGGAACTCGACGAACGCCTCGAGCGGATCGCGGGCGCCGCCGCGGCTCAGGATCGCATCCAGAAAGCGCTGCGCGGTCGCGTGGTCGAACACGCCGGTCTCCTCGAAGGCCGCGAATGCGTCCGCCGCCAGCACCTCGGCCCACTTGTAGCTGTAGTAGCCGGCCGCATAGCCGCCGGCAAAGATGTGCCCGAAGCTGTGCGGGAAGCGGTTCCACTCCGGGACCGGCACGACCGCGACCTCGGCGCGCACCTCGCGCAGGATTTCCAGGATCCGCCCGCCACGCTCCGGGGAGTACTCGGTGTGAATGCGGAAATCGAACAGCGCGAACTCGAGCTGGCGCATCATCGCGAGCCCGGCGTGGAAGCTGCGCGTGGCGATCAGCCGCGACTGCATCTCGGGCGGCAGCGCGTTACCGCTGGCGAAGTGACCGGAGATCTGCCGCAGCACTTCCGGATGCCAGGCGTAGTTCTCCAGGAACTGGCTCGGCAGCTCCACCGCATCCCAGGCCACACCGTTGATGCCGGCGACGCTCGGGTAGTCGACACGCGTGAGCAGGTGATGCAGGCCGTGCCCAAACTCGTGAAACAGCGTCACCACGTCGTCGTGCGTCAGCAGCGCCGGTCGATCGCTCCCCGGCGGCAGGAAATTGGTCACCAGATAAGCGACCGGGAGCGCGCTGCCGGTGGCGAGGCGCTTCCTGCCGACGCACTCGTCCATCCACGCGCCGCTGCGCTTGTTGGGCCGCGCGTAGGCATCGAGATAGAAGCTGCCGAGCGGGGCGCCGGCAGCGCTCTCGATCTCGAAGAAGCGCACGTCCGGATGCCACACCGGCACGCCGCTGCGCTCGCGGATGCGCACCGCGAACAGCCGCTCGGCGACCGCAAACGCCCCGGCGAGCACCCGCGGCAGCGGGAAGTAGGGGCGCAGCTCCTCCTGCGACACCGAGTAGCGCTCGCGCTGCAGCCGCTCGGCGTAGAAGCCCACGTCCCACGGCGCGAGCCTGCGGCCGGCGAATGCCTCGAGCTCGGCGAACTCGGCGAGCGCCGCGCCGCGCGCCGCCGCGGTGAGCTGGCGCAGGAACTTCAGCACCTCCTCGACGCTGCGCGCCATGCGCGTGGCGAGCGCGTACTCGGCGAAGTTGCCGAACTCGAGCAGCCGCGCCGCCTCGTGCCGGCGGCTGAGGATCTCCTCCATGACGGCGGAGTTGTCCCAGCGGCCGGCGTTCGGTCCCTGGTCGGAGGCGCGGGTGAGCCAGGCCTGGTAGAAATCGCGCCGCAGCGCCGGCGACTCCGCATCCGTCGACACCGCCACATAGGTCGGCTGGTCGAGCGAGAGAATCCAGCCGGCAGCGCCGCTGTCGCGCGCGCGCCGCTCGGCCTGCTCGATCAGCATGTCGTTGAGGCCGCGCAGCTCGGCGGCGTCGGTGACGTGCCGGGTCCACCCGTTGGTGGCATCGAGCACGTTCTCCTCGAACTTCGCCTGCAGCTGACTCAGCTCGAGCATCAGCTGCTTGAAGCGCTCCTTGCGCTCGGCCGGGAGCCCCACGCCGGCGAGGCGAAAATCGCGCACCGCATGGGCGATCACCTCGCGCTGCTCAGGCCCGAGCGCGGCTGCCTCGCGCTCGGCGATCGCGCGGTAGGCGTGAAACAGCGGCTCGCTCTGAGTGAGATCGGTGTGGTAGGCGGACAGCAGCGGCAGACAGGCGTTATAGCTCTCGCGCAGCGCCTCGGAGTTGACCACCGCGTTCAGATGGCTGACCGGCGACCAGGTGCGCGATACGCCGTGGTGCAAATCCTCGAGCGGCTCCACCAGGGTTGCGAACGTGGGGTCGGCGAGCTGCGCCAGCTCGCCGATGCGCGCGCGGTTGCGCGCCAGCACTGCGCGCACCGCCGGCTCGATGTGCTCGGGGCGGATCTCGACGAAGCGCGGCAGGGGGTCCGGGCCGAGTAGGGGGTTTTCCATGGGCGCCATTGTACCGGCCGCCCGGGATAACATGGGCCGGCGGGCGCGTTTGTGAAAGCGGGCGGTGAGCGTATGGAGCGTTTCGACCTGGTGGTGATCGGCGGCGGCAGCGGGGGACTGGCGGCGGCCCAGCGCGCGGCGGAGTACGGCGCGCGGGCGGCGATCATCGAGTCGGGCCGGCTCGGCGGCACCTGCGTCAACGTCGGCTGCATACCGAAGAAGATCATGTGGAACGCCGCCAGGCTGGGCGATGCGCTCGAGGATGCCCCGGAGTACGGCTTCCGGCTCGACCAGGCGGGGCACGACTGGCTGCTGCTCAAGCACAAGCGCGACGTCTACATCAAGCGGCTCAATGACATGTACGCCGCCAATCTCGAGCGTCGCAAGGTGGAGCTGGTGCGGGCCCGGGCGAGCTTCGCCGACGGACACGCCGTGGACGCGGCTGGGCGCGTGCTGCGCGCCGAGCACACCATCATCGCCACCGGAGGCCGGTCGCGGGTGCCGGCGATCCCGGGCGCCGAGCTCGGCATCACCTCCGACGGTTTCTTCGAGCTCGAGGCGCCGCCACAGCGCGTGTCGGTCGTCGGCAGCAGCTACATCGCAATCGAGCTCGCCGGCATCCTCGCCGGCCTGGGGTCCGACACCACGCTGGTGATGCGCGGCGACACGGCGCTCAAGACCTTCGATGACATGCTCGGCGAGGTGACGCTCGCCATGCTGCGCGAGCACGGCGTGAGGATCGTGACCTGCGCCGTGCCCAAGGCGCTGGCGCGCACCGAGCACGGGGCGCTCGAGCTCACGGCGATTGACGGCCGGCGGCTCGGTCCCTACGACTGTGTGCTATGGGCGATCGGCCGCGGGGCATCGGTCGGAGATCTCGCGCTCGCCAAGGCGGGTGTCGAGCTCGACGTCCAGGGCTTCGTCCGCACCGACAAGTACCAGACGACGAGCGCCGCCGGGATCTATGCCATCGGCGACGTAACCGGGCGCGCGCAGCTCACGCCCGCGGCGATTGCCGCCGGACGCCGGCTCGCGGACCGGCTATTCGGCGGCCAGAGCGACCGCTATCTCGACTACGAGAACATCCCGACGGTGATCTTCGGGCATCCGCCGATCGGCAGCGTCGGCCTCTCGGAGAAGGCGGCGCGCGAGCGCTACCGTGCGGAGGAAGTCGGCGTGTTCCGCTCGCGTTTCGTGCCGCTCTACCACGCGCTCACCCAGGCCAAGCCCAGCACGGAGATGAAGCTCGTCACGGTAGGCTCCGAGCAGCGCATCGTCGGGCTGCACGTCGTGGGCGAGGGGGCCGACGAGATGCTGCAGGGGTTTGCGGTGGCGGTGCGCATGGGCGCGACCAAGCGCGACTTCGACGATACGGTCGCGATCCATCCGACCAGCGCCGAGGAGTTCGTCACGATGCGCTGACTGCACGGTCAGGGCGCAACAGGTGCGCGCGGCCGATCAGGCGATCCCGGCGCGCTCGCGTAACACCGCCAGCACGCGCGCGGTGACCGGTCGGATGCCGCGCCACACCAGGAACGATTCCGCCGCCTGCTCCACCAGCATGCCCCATCCCTGCAGCGCCTGGGCGCAGCCGCGCGCGCGCGCCCACTCGACGAAGGCGTTCGCGGATTTGCCGTACGCGAGGTCGTAGCACACCGTATCGGGGCCGATCACCGCCGCGGGCAGCGGCGGGATCTCGCCCGAAAGGCTGGCCGAGGTCGCGTTGATCACCACGTCGAAGGGCTTGTCGCCCAGGTCCTCGAACCCGACGCCCTGCGTGGCGCCGAGATCGGAGAACGCGGCGGCGAGCGCCGCGGCACGCTCGGGTGTGCGGTTGGCGATCATCACGATCGCCGGCTCGAGGCCGAGCAGCGGGCCAAGCACCCCGCGGGTCGCCCCGCCCGCACCGATGATGAGCACGCGGCGCTGCGTGATCACCACGCCCAGGTTGTCGCACAGGTCGCGCACCAGACCGACGCCGTCGGTGTTGTCGCCGAGGACGCGGCCGTCCGCGCCGAGCGCGAGCGTGTTGACTGCCGCGGCGTGCGCCGCCCGCGTGGTGAGGTCATGTGCCACCTCGACGGCGGCGATCTTGTGCGGCAGGGTCACGTTGAGACCGCGGCCGCCGCGCCCGAAGAACTCCTGGACCTGGGCGGCGAACTCCGCCGGCCGCACGTCGAACGGGCGGTAGCTCATCTGCTGCCCGGTCTCGCGGGCGAACAGCCCGTGGATGAATGGCGAGAGGCTGTGCCCCACCGGGTGGCCGATGACGCCGTACTGATCGGCAAGGGCGCTCATGTTGCCGATTGTGACAGCATCCTAACGCTGCTGCCTGCCGACGGTCCGGCCGCGAGGCACTGCAGCAGCTCGGGCAGCCAGACCTGCATGCGCTCGGCTGTCAGGTACGGCGGGTTGACGATCAGCAGCCCCGAGCCGTTCAGTGCGACGCGCGAGTCACGTGGATAGAGCCACAGCTCGCTCGCGAGTACCGGGGCGGACACCGAGCGCGCGAGCTCTGCCTGCCAACCGGCGCTCGCACGCTCCTCCTTGATCGGGTACCAGGCGGCGAACACCCCGGTCGCAAAGCGGCGCAAACCCCCGGCGATCGCCTCGGTCACCCGGGCGAAGTCCGCGCGCGTCTCCTCGTAGGGCGGATCGAGGAAGATGAGCCCGCGCCGCTCCGGCGGCGGCAGCCACGCCCGCAGCCGCTCGAAGCCGTCGCCGCGCTCGATGCGTACGCTGGCGGCAAGGGGCCCGAGCGCCGACTCGAGCGCGTGGGCCTCGGCCGGCTGCTTGTCGACGAAAACGGCCCGGTCCTGCGGGCGCAGCTCGCCCGCCGCGATGAGCGGGGAGCCCGGATAGAGCGTTCGCCCGGCATGCCGCTCACGAAAGTCCGCGACCACCTCGGCGTAGCGCTCGAGCTCCGCGGCTCCCGGTGCAGCCTCGAGGAAGCGTCCGATGCCGGCCGCGGCTTCGGGCGGCGCGCCCGAGAGATCGTAACTGCCCCGGCCCGCGTGCGTGTCGAGATACAGGAAGCCTTTATCCTTCTTCTTGAGCGCGGTGAGCAGCGCGAGCAGCGTCACGTGCTTGTGCACGTCGGCGAAGTTGCCTGCGTGGAAGCTGTGACGGTACTTCACGGGCGGCGGCGCGCGGCTGTCTCGAGGCCGACGACATGATCCTCTCGGGCAGCCACAATGTGTACCCGGCGCGGGCCGAGCTCGCCGGGCGCGAGTATTGAAGCGGGGAGTGGACAATGGCGTCGGCGGAGTACTGGTTCGACAGTCAGGATGGCCTGCGGCTTTTCAGCCGCGTGTACCCGCCGCCCGCGGCGACGGCGCCTGTGGTGCTGTGCCTGCACGGCCTGATGCGCACCGGGGGCGACTTCGAGGATCTGGCGGCGCACCTCGCGGCGCGCTGCCGGGTGATCGTGCCCGACGTGCGCGGCCGCGGCCTCTCGGCGCGCGACCCCGACTTCAACCACTACCAGATTCCGGTCTACGTCGGCGACCTGCTCGCGCTGCTGGCCGGGCTCGGAGCGGCACGCGTGACAGTCATCGGCACCTCGATGGGGGGCCTCATGGCGATGGTGCTCGCGGCCATGTACCCCGGGGTGGTTGCGGGAATCGTGCTGAACGACGTGGGGCCGGAGGTGGATCGCAGCGGGCTCGAGCGCATCCGCGGCTATGCCGGTAAGTCGGCGCCGGTGCGCGACTGGGCCGGTGCCGTTGCCCAGGTGCGCGCGGTGTACGGCGCGGCGTGGCCCGGGCTCGAGGCGTCGCGCTGGGAGAAGATCGCCCGCGCCAGCTACCGCGCCGATGCGCATGGGGTGTTGCAGCCGGATGCCGACCCGCTGATTGCTGAGCTGCTGAAGGACGCTTCGCGAGCGGCGCCCGATCTCTGGCCGCTGTGGGGGGCGATCGCCAAAGTGCCCATGCTCGCGATCCGCGGCGCGCATTCGGACATTCTGAGTGCCGCGACGCTGGCGCGCATGCAGCGCGAGAAACCCGACCTCAGGGCGCTCACCGTCGCCAACCGTGGTCACGCACCGCTGCTCGATGAGCCGGAGTGTGTCCAGGCGATCGACGAGTTCCTGCCGACGGCAGCCTAGGGGTCGGTTGGATTAGGGCTTCGCCGCGCGCGCCCGGGCTGGCGCGGCGGCGGACTTGGCGCGCACCTTGCGCGCTGCGCTCTTGCGGGCGCTGGTCTTGGCGGCGCTGCGGGGCTTGCGCCCTGCGTGCGCACTCTTGGCGCGACGGCGGGGCGCGGCGGCGGCGGGCGCGGCCTTGGCGGCCTGCTTCTTGGCACCGCCCGGACGCGCGGCGTTGCCGCCGGCCGCAGCGCCCGCGCCGTTGCCCGCGCGGGCGGCGTCCTTGGCCACCGTCGCAGCCGCGGCGCGCCGGCCCTTGCCCCAGCGGCCGCGCTCGGGGGCGGCCGCGAGCAGCTCCCGGCATTCTTCCAGCGTGAGCGACTTGGGGTCGCGGTCCTTCGGCACGCGCGCGTTCTTTTTCCGGTCGGTGATGTAGGGGCCGTAGCGGCCGTTCAGCACCTGGATGGCGGCTGCGGGGAAGTCCTGGATGATGCGTTGGAGGTCCGCTTCCTGCTTCAGGCGGATGACTTCGAGCGCGCGCTCGAGCGTCACCGTGTACGGATCGTCCTCCTTGAGCGAGGCGTACTTGCTGCCGTACTTCACGTAGGGGCCGAAGCGCCCGACGTTGGCGACGATCGTCTCGCCCTGCGCGGTGTTGCCGAGCGTACGCGGCAGCTTGAAGAGCTCCATCGCATCAGCGAGCGTGACGGCGTCCATCTTCTGCCCGGGCCGCAGGCCCGCGAAGCGCGGCTTCTCTTCGTCGTCCTTGGTGCCGATCTGCACGAACGGTCCGTAGCGTCCCATGCGGACGCTGACCGGCTTGCCGCTCGCCACATCGCGGCCGAGCTCGCGCGCCATCGCCACCTGCTCGCGCGTGACGGTCTTGTCGATCTTCTCGACCTGGCGGATGAAGGGCTTCCAGAACTTGTCAAGCGGCGTGGTCCAGGGTTCCTCGCCGCGCGACACCGCGTCCAGCTCATCCTCCATCGCGGCGGTAAAGCCGTACTCGACGTAGCGATGGAAGTGATCGGTGAGGAAGCGGTTGACGATCTTGCCGATATCGGTCGGCACGAACCGCCGGCTGTCCATCTCGACGTACTCGCGGTCCTGCAGGGTCGAGATGATCGAGGCGTAGGTCGAGGGCCGGCCGATGCCGTGTTCCTCGAGCGCCTTGACGAGCGACGCCTCGCTGTAACGCGGCGGCGGCTCGGTGAAGTGCTGCGTGGGGTTGAGTGCGGTCAGCGCCACGGCATCGCCCTCGTGCATCGGCGGCAGCACGTGGTCGGCATCGTCCGCCTTGGCGTCGTCCGAGCCCTCCTGGTAGACGGCGATGTAGCCGGGCTTCACCAGCGTCGAGCCGTTGGCGCGCAGCAGGTGGCGCTCGGGGCCGTCCGCGCCTGCCAGCATGTCGACCGCGACCGTGTCGAACAGCGCATGGCTCATCTGCGAGGCGACCGCACGCTTCCAGATGAGCGAGTACAGCCGGTAGAGATCGTCCTCCATCTTCCCTTCGACGTCGGCAGGCGTGATGGCGGCCGAGGTCGGGCGGATGGCCTCGTGCGCCTCCTGCGCGTTCTTCGACTTGGTCTTGTAAATGCGCGGCTCCTCGGCCACCTCCTGCGCTCCGTAAAGCCGGGCGGCGACCTCGCGGATCTCCTGCACCGCCTCTGCCGCCAGCGTCACCGAGTCGGTGCGCATGTAGGTGATGAGGCCGACGCTGCCCTCGCCGACGTCCACACCCTCATAGAGCTGCTGCGCGAGCCGCATGGTGCGCCGCGCATTGAAGCCGAGCTTGCGCGCCGCCTCCTGCTGCAGGGTCGAGGTCGTGAACGGCGGCGCCGGGTTGCGGCGGCGCTGCTTGCGGTCGATGGCGATGACCTTGAGGAGGCCGTGACCGTCGACGCGGCCGGCGGCCTGCGCCGCGGCTTTGAGGGTGCCTTCGGCCTCGCGCGCCGCGCTCTCGTCGGTGAAGGTGAACTGCTCGACCTTGCGGCCGCGGTACTCGAGCACTTTCAGCGGAAACGCCTGCCCGCCGTGCGTGCCCTCGGCATCGAGCGTCCAGTACTCCTGCGCCTTGAAGGCGTCGATCTCCTCCTCGCGCTCGCAGATCATGCGCAGCGCCGGGCTCTGCACCCGGCCCGCCGACAGGCCGCGACGCACTTTCTTCCACAGCAGCGGCGAGAGATTGAAGCCCACTAGGTAGTCGAGCGCGCGGCGCGCCTGCTGCGCGTTGACCAGATCGAGCGACAGGCCGCGCGGCTGCTCCACGGCGGCGCGGATGGCGTTGCGCGTGATCTCGTAGAACACCACGCGATGCACCTGCTTGCCGTCGAGATCGCCGCGCTGCGTGAGGATCTCCTTCAGGTGCCAGGCGATCGCCTCGCCCTCGCGGTCGGGGTCGGTGGCGAGGTAAAGCGCGTCGGATTTCTTCAGCGAGCGCGCGATGGCATCCACGTGGCGCTCGTTCTTCTCCAACACCTGGTACTTCATGGCGTAGCCGTTGGCGGGATCGACCGCGCCCTCTTTCGGCACCAGGTCGCGCACGTGGCCGTAGGAGGCGAGCACGTCGAACGCCCGGCCCAGGTACTTCTTGATGGTCCTGGCCTTGGCGGGCGACTCGACGATGACGAGGTTGGCTGCCATTAAAACGGCGGGCGAGCGGCGCAGCTTGGGAAGGAGCGGGTTGCGAGCGCCGCGTCAGTGCGCAGCATGGCCACGCGCCGCGGACGTCAGCCCCTCGAGCCGCTCGAATGCCGGCGCCTGGCCCGGCTGACTGGAGAGCACCATGAACACCACCCACTTCAACTGCTCGGTATCGGGCTCGTCGGCATCGAGCGCCAGCAGCCGCTCGATCACGATCTCGCGCTGCTGCGCATCGAGAACCCCGGCGCGCTCGAGCCGCAGCAACACCCCGCGGCACTCGGTCGAGAGCCGCGCCAGCTCGCTGTCGCTGAACACCCGCAGTCCGAGCGCGCGCGCCGCGCCGCTCTCGGTGCGATCCTGCTGCAAAGCGAGCTCGGTGAGCCAGTCGAGCGCGCGTTCGACGCTCGCCTGCTTGAAGCCGGCGCGTGTCAGGTCGTCGGTCAACTGCGCGCGCTCGGGCACGTCCGGACCCGCCTCCAGCATGTAGCGGTCGAAGACGTAGATCAGGATGTCGAGCATGCTGCCAGTCATCGAGTTCTCAAGGTACGCGGCCGTAGCGCCCGCCCGGGACAGCCTGGATGCGCCCCTCGAGCTCGAGTATCAGCAGCATCGAGGCGATCGATTCGCTCGGGAGGTCCGTGCGGGCGACCAGCGCGTCAATGGTGGCCGGTTCAAAGCCGAGGGCATCTAACAGCATTTCATACTCCTTGTCCAATTCCGGGGCGCCTTGCTGGGGCGCGACCGCGTCCCTAAGTGGTTCTTTCGGAATCGAAATCGGCAGTTCCGTCAACACGTCCGCGGCCTCCTCGACGAGCTTGGCCCCGTCGCGGATGAGTTGGTGACAGCCGCGTGACTGCGGGCTGTGGATGGAGCCGGGGATCGCGAACACCTCGCGCCCGGCCTCGAGCGCGAGCCGCGCGGTGATGAGCGCGCCGCTCAGCCGCCCCGCTTCGACCACCAGCGTACCGAGCGACAGGCCGGCGATGATGCGGTTGCGCAGCGGGAAGTTCGCGCGCCGCGGCGGCGTGCCCGGCGGGAACTCCGCCACCAGCGCGCCGCGTTCGCGGATGCGCGCGGCCAGCGCTGCGTGCTCCGCCGGGTACACCCGGTCCAGGCCGGTGCCGCACACGGCGATGGTCGGCCCGCCACCGCGCAGCGCGCCCTCGTGGCTCGCCGCATCGATGCCGAGCGCCAGTCCGCTCGTGATGGCGAGCCCGGCCTCAGCGAAGCAGGTGGCGAACTCGCGCGCGGTAGCGCGCCCGGCCGGCGTCGGACTGCGCGAGCCGACCATGGCGAGCTGCGGGGCGCAGAGCGTCGCGACCGCGCCCTGCACGTAGAGCGCAGCGGGCGCACCGCTGATGGCGGCAAGCAGCGGCGGGTAGTCGGGATCGGTGCACAGCAGCAGCTGCGTGCCGCTCGCCGCCTGCCAGGCGATGTCGGCATCGACCGCCGCCTGGTCGCAAGTGGCGAGCGAGGTGTGCGCCGCGTGCGGCAGCGGCACCGCGCGCAGCGCCATCCGGTCGCAGGCATGCTCGAGACCGCCGCCGGCGGCGATGAGTGCGTGCAGGTGGCGTGCGGAAAGCTCCGCCCGCGCCAGCCGTGTGCGTATGCGCGCCAGCTCCATCGCGCGAGCATACGGCAACGCGGGCGCTGCCCTGAGCGCGAGAATCGCGTGTTTTGCGGGAGCTTTTCGGCGGCGGCCGCGAGGCGCCGCGGCCGCCGGGCCCTGCGCGTGGGCCCTTACGGGTTACGGACGACGGCGCCCCGGTCGATGATGTCGGAAGCGCCCACCACCAGACCGTAGCTGACGCGATCGAACACCTTGAAGACCAGCAGCGTTCCCACGCGCTCGTCGGGCAGAGTGACCTTCGGGGAGAAAGAGCGGTCGATGGAGGTGCCTTGCCCGGTGGCGCCGTCGCGGTACAAGTCACGCACCGTTTCGCCGGCGGAGTCGATCGCCAGCATGGTGCCGGGCACCAGCCCGTGGCGTTTGCCGCGGTTGATGGCGACGACCTGGAACTGGCCGATGAGATCCGTGCCGCCGATCACGGCGATGATGTGGCCGTGGATGTCGCCCGACGGGGCGCGCAGCTCGAAGTTGACCGGGGTTTCCTCGTCGGCGGACACCAGCCGGTCGCCGCGCACCGTCTCGCGCGCGGTGTCGATCAGCGCCGCCTTGGCCGGACGGCCCGGGCGCTCGATCAGCGCGGTCGCGGTATATACGCCTTCGTAGCCGAGCAGCGCGTTGTCATCCGGATCACGCAGCGGCTCCTCGACGTGCACGATGTTGAAACGCGCGTTCTGCTGCGCTTCGAGATTGCTCACGTAGACTTCGAGGCCGGCGCCCGCCACCTCGTGCATGTCGCGGATCGCGACCACATAGGGGGCGCGGTGGATCTCCTCGCGCGTGACCACGGTCGGATGCGAGAGGAACCCCTGGATCGCCGCGTACGGAATCGTCGGGATGGAGTTCTCGAGCGGCTCGCTGCGCAGCCACGGATCGAGCCGCACGACGCCTGCCTCCTCGACCGACACCTGCGGCCGGCCGTCGGCGCTGTAGGCGAGCAGCAGCTTGTCGCCCGGATAGATCAGGTGCGGGTTGGGGATCTGCGGATTGATGATCCAGACCTCGGGCCAAAGCCACGGATCGCGCAGGTACATCGAGGCAATACCCCACAGGGTGTCGCCCTTCTTGACGACGTAGTGCTTCGGTGCGCTCGGGTTGACCACCGGCGCCTCGGCCGGGGCCGCCGCTGGCTGCGCCTCATTGCCTGTCGAGGCAATCGCCGCTTCCGTGGCCGTCATCTCGGGCGCCGGGGCGGTTTGCGCGGCGGGCGCTGCGGCCTCGGCCACGGGCTGCGTGCTCGCGGCGGGCTGGTGCATGTGCGCACAGCCCGCAGCGGCGATCGAAACGACCACGAGGCCGGCTGCGAGACGAGCCGCAACCAATTGATTTGAGACCATCCTCCGCTCCTCTTCGACACGAGGTGGGGCACACAAGCAGCGCCCAAGATTCTAGTTGTTATACTGGCACGGCGCTCACGGGCATACGAATTAATGTCAAGTTTGTGCGCTGGATCACGGGTTGCAGCGCCCCCATATCAGGCAATACCCAGGCATTCCGAGCACCCATGGCCGTACGTACGATCCTCGAGTTTCCCGACCCGCGGCTGCGCACCCGCGCACAGCCGGTCACGCGCTTTGACGCTGCGCTTTCGCGCCTCATCGACGATCTGCTCGAGACCATGTACGCCGCCCCGGGCATCGGGCTTGCCGCGACCCAGGTGGATGTCCATGAGCGGGTGCTCGTCCTCGACATCTCCGAGGAGCGCAACCAACCGCTGGTGCTCGTGAACCCCGAGATCCTCACCCGTGAAGGCGAGGCGAGCAGCGAGGAGGGGTGCTTGTCGGTGCCGGGGATCTTCGACGACGTACGGCGCGCGGCGAAGATCCGCGCGCGCTGGCAGACGCGCAGCGGCGAGGTGTCCGAGGGAGACTACGACGGCACGCTCGCGATCTGCATTCAGCACGAGATGGATCATCTCGACGGCAAGCTGTTCGTCGATTACCTGTCGGACCTCAAGCGCGAGCGCATTCGCAAGAAGCTCGCCAAGGAGCGCAAGGAGCGCGCCTCGGGCCCGAACGCGCCCGCCGGACAGGCGCGCCGCGCGTACTGATCCATGGGAAAAACCGGCCTGCGGCCGTTTTTCGTGCCATCGATAAGAGGCTCCTGAGGTTGCGCGTTGCGTTCGCCGGCACACCGCAGTTCGCGCTCCCCGCCCTTGAGGCGCTGCTTGCGCATCACACGGTTGCGGGAGTCCTGACGCAGCCCGACCGGCCGAGCGGCCGCGGTCGCCTTTTGACCTCGAGTCCGGTGAAGGAGCTGGCGCAGTCGCGCGGCGTACCGCTCCTGCAGCCGCCGACTTTGCGCAGCGATGCAGTGCGCGCGCAGCTCGCCGCCTGGGCGCCCGAGGCGCTGGTCGTGGTGGCCTATGGCCTGATTCTTCCGCCCGAGTTGCTGAAGATTCCGCGCGCCGGCTGTGTGAACGTCCATGCGTCGCTCCTCCCACGCTGGCGGGGAGCTGCCCCCGTGCAGCGCGCCATTCTTGCCGGAGATGCCGAGACCGGCGTCAGCATCATGCTCATGGACGAGGGCCTGGACACAGGTCCGGTGCTCCTCGAGCGGCGGCACACAATCGCCCGCCGCGACACCGGGGGGTCGCTCCTTCAGGCGCTCTCGAGGCTCGGAGCTACAGCGCTGCTCGAGGCGCTCGAGGGACTCAGCGCCGGCACGCTCAGGCCGCGGGCGCAGTCCTCCGAGGGAGTCACCCACGCCGCCAAGATCACCAAAGCCGAGGCGCGCATCGACTGGAGCCGGGACGCCGGCGACATCGAGCGTCAGGTGCGGGCCTTCAATCCCTTGCCCATGGCCGAGGCGCGGCTCGGGGGCGAACAGCTACGGATCCTGTCCGCACAGGCCGTAGACTCGCCCTCGGGAGCTCGCTCGGACCAAGAACCCGGCACGATCAAGGAAGTTTCAGGAAATTCGCTGCTTGTTCTATGCGGAAATGGACTTCTTGCCATCGACGAGGTCCAGCGAGCTGGACGCCGGCCGGTCGCGGTGCGCGACTTTGCCCACGGCCAGTCGCTCAAGGGCGAGCGCCTTGGTTAGGCGCGAGCCCGCCGCGGTCGCCAGGGCCCTCGCGGGCGCGGCGCGAGCGGTGGAGGCGGTCGCCTCGCGGGGGCAGTCGGCGGATGCCGCCCTCGCAGCGGCCGACCGGGGTTCCGAGCTCTCGGCGGTACGGGCCATCGCGCTCGGGACGCTGCGCTGGTACCTGCGCCTGAAGCCCGCGATCGAAGCACTGCTCGCCCGGCCGTCGCAGACTCCCGCGCTCGTGCACGGGCTTCTCATCGCGGGCGCCCACCAGGTTGAGTACTCGCGCATGGCGCCGGAGCTTGTCGTGCATACCGCTGTCGATGCCGCGCGCCTCATGGACCTCGGGCCAGCCGGTGGGCTCGTCAACGCGGTGCTGCGCCGGTTCGTCCGTGAGCGCGCGCTGCTCTTGGAGGCGGTGGACGCGACCCTTGCCGGGCGCACTGCGCATCCCTCCTGGCTCGCCGACCGCATCGGTGGTGCGTGGCCGGACCTGGAGGCGATCCTCACCGCCAACAATCAGCATCCGCCCATGACGCTGCGCGTCGACCTCACGAGGACCACCCCCGCGGACTATCAGTCAGCGCTCGCCAGGGTCTCGATTGAATCACAAATGATTCAATGGCTACCAACGGCCATTGTTTTGGATCGCCCAACGTCCGTCTCGGCCCTTCCGGGGTTTGCGGAGGGGCTCGTATCGGTCCAAGACGCGGGCGCCCAGCTCGCGGCCCCGCTTCTGGACGCCTGCCCCGGAATGCGCGTGCTCGATGTTTGCGCGGCACCCGGCGGCAAGACCGGACACCTCCTCGAGCGGCTGGGCGAGGGGGCGGAAGTGACGGCGGTCGACATCGAGCCCGAGAGGGTCGCGCGGATCGCTGAGAACCTCACCCGGCTCAAACGTCGGGCGCGGCTCGTGGCCGGCGACGCGCGCCGGCCCGAGTCCTTCTGGGACGGGAAGCCGTTCGAGCGCGTCCTGGTCGACGCACCCTGCTCATCCACCGGCGTGATCCGACGTCATCCCGACATCAAGCTCCTGCGCCGTCCGGGCGACATCGAGGCGTTCAGCTCACTCCAGCTCGGGATCCTGCGCTCGGCCGTTGGGCTCCTGGCCGTCGGAGGACGGCTCCTCTACTGCACCTGCTCGGTCTTGCCGGAGGAGAACCAGCAGGTGGTGGGCCGGCTCTTGGAGTGCGAGCCGGGGGTTCAGCTGGCGGCGATGCCTCGCGGGAGCGAGCTGGCGCCGGGAGCGATCGACTCGAGTCCCGGAGTGCAGCTCCTGCCGGGCTCGGAGGCGGGAACTGACGGCTTCTATTATGCTTGTCTCGAAAAGACAACGACCGGAGCCTGAACGCTTGCGACCGGTCGTCGGAGTTTCCAACCGAGGCCTGCCGTTGCATCGATGCTACGCGGCGATCCAGCAAAGGACGGTTTGATTCGGGCCGGGTTCCTCGCAGCGGGCAGCCTCATTGCGCTCCTCGCGGCGAGCGGGCTGCCGGCCGACGCGCTCGACGGGGTGCTCGAGGTGCACTCCGCCTACGTGAACATCGATCGGGGGGTGTTTCTGCTGCACGCGCGAGTGGAGTATCCGGTCAGCCCCGCGATCGGCATCGCGCTGCGCGACGGCGTGACGCTCACCTTCGACCTCGAGGCGCGCGTCGAGCGCGAGCGGCGCCTCTGGTTCAACTCCAACATCGTCGAGGTGACACTGCGCCGCGATCTGAGCTACCACGCGGTGACCGACCGCTACGTGGTGCGCGACGTGCGCAGCGGCGATCAGAACAGCTTCGCCACCCTCGAGGACGCGCTCGATTTCCTCGGCAAGGTGAATGACTGGCCGATCCTGGTCGAGCCGCAGCTCGACGAAGGCAACTACACCATCAGCGTGCGCGCCGGCGTGCGGCGCGGGTCGCTGCCGGCGTCGCTGCGGGCGCTGCTGTTCTGGACCAACGACTGGGCGCGGGTGAGCGAGTGGTACACATGGTCGCTGCCGATGTAAAGCCGCGCGCGCAGCGGCGGGCGCAGCGCAACGCCTGGGCGCTCGGGCTGCTGTGGGGCGCGATCGCCGCCGCCGCGTTCCTGCTGCTCGCCCTGAGCGTGCGCAACTCCGCGGAGTTCGAGCGGCTGCAGCGCTGGATCCTGCTGCTCAACATCGGCGCCGTCGCGGTGCTCACCGTGCTGGTGGTGCGCAAGGTGTGGCGGCTGGTGCGCGACTACCGCGCGCACGTGCCGGGCTCGCGCCTTACCGCCCGCACCGTCGGGATCTTCGGGGCGCTGGTGGTGGCGCCGCTCCTGGTCGTGTACCTGTCGTCGCTCGAGTTCCTCAACCGCGGCATCGACAGTTGGTTCACCGTCGAGGTGCGCCGCGGGCTCAACGACGCGGTGGTGCTGTCGCGCGCCGCGCTCGAGCTGCGCATGCGCGAGTACTCCGGCGAGACGCAGGAGCTGGCGCGCGAGCTCACCGGCGCGGCGCCCGCCGCCGTGCAGGAGCTGCTCGATCGGGAGCGCCGCACCAACGGCGCGCTCGAGATCGCGGTTTTCGGCGCGCACGAGCGCGTGATCGCCGCGAGCCTCGACAATCCGCTCGAGAACCTGCCGTCAGTGCCGCCGCCGGATCTGACGCGCCAGGTCGACCAGCACCTCCCCTACCTGAGCCTCGAGCCCCAGGCGCACAGCCGCTACCTGATCCGCACCGCCGCGCCGCTCGGCGACTCGACCTCGAGCCCCGGCCGCTTCGTGGTGGCGATCTACCCGGTGCCGGCGCAGCTCGCCGCGCTCTCCGAGGCGGTGCAGGGTACCTACTCGCAGTACGGCAACCTCGCCGCCATGCGCGAGCCGCTCAAATACAGCTTCCGCCTGACGCTCACCCTGGTGCTGCTGCTGGCGATGCTGGCCGCCATCTACGGTGCGATCTACTCCGCGCAGCGCCTGTTCAAGCCGGTGCAGGACCTGATCGCCGGCACGCGCGCGGTCGGCAAGGGCGATTTCGCGACGCGCCTGCCGCTGCCGTCGCGCGATGAGATGGGCTTCCTGGTGCACTCCTTCAACGACATGACCAAGCGGCTGCGGCGCGCGCGCGCCGAGGCGACCGAGAGCCAACAGGCAGTCGAGCGCGAGCGCGAGCGGTTGGCCATCATCCTGGCGCGCCTCTCGACCGGCGTGCTGGCGGTCGATCGCTCCATGACCGTGCGCATGGCGAACCACGCCGCCGGCGCCATTCTCGGCATCGAGCTGTCGGCGTCCACCGGTAAGCCGCTGCCCGAGCTCGCCCGCGGCAACGAGCGCCTCGGGCAGTTCGTGGCCGCGCTCGCGGTGCGCTTCGCAGCCGGGCGCGAGGAGTGGCGCGAGCAGCTCGACCTCGACGGCGCCGCCGGGCGCCGCACGCTCATGTGCGCCTGCACGCCGCTCCCCGGCCAGGGCTCCGATGTCGGTTTCGTCATCGTCTTCGACGACATCACCGCGCTCCTGCAGGCGCAGCGCGATGCCGCCTGGGGCGAAGTGGCGCGGCGCCTGGCGCACGAGATCAAGAACCCGCTCACGCCGATCCAGCTGTCGGCGGAGCGGCTGCGGCGCCGGCTGCTCGCCGGCATGAGCGAGCGCGATGCGGAGATCCTCGAGCGCGGCACGCGCACCATCGTGCAGCAGGTCGAGACCATGCAGCAGATGGTGAACGCGTTCAGCGAGTACGCGCGCGCGCCGGAGATGCAGATCACGCGCTTCAACCTCAATCATCTGGTGAGCGAGGTCGCCGACCTGTACCGTCCACAGGCGCCGCGCACGCGCATCCGGCTCGAGCTGGATGAGCGGCTCGAGGACATCGAAGCCGACCGCGGCCGGGTGCGGCAGATTCTCAACAACCTGGTCACCAACGCGCTCGAGGCGCTCGAGGGCATGGAACAACCGGCGCTCGAGATCGCCACCTGGCTCGATCGGGGCGGCGATGCCGACCACGCGGTGGTGACCGTGTGTGACAATGGACCGGGATTCCAGCGCGAGCTGCTTGGCCGGGTCTTCGATCCGTACGTCACCAGCAAGCCCAAGGGCACGGGCCTGGGGCTCGCGATCGTCAAGAAAATCGTCGAGGAGCACGGCGGGCGGATCGATGCGGACAACCTGCCGGAGGGCGGCGCACGCGTGCGCGTGGTGCTGCCGGTGAAGGACAGCACGCGCTCGGCGGCGGGCGGCGCTGCTGCGCGGCGCGATCAGTTGCGGAGGGAACGGGCATGAGCGGCTCACACATTCTGGTGGTCGATGACGAGGCGGACATCCGCGGACTTCTCAAGGAGATCCTCTCCGAGGAAGGCTACGAGGTGGACGTTGCCGCCAACGCCGCCCAGGCGCGCGCCTCGCGGGCGCGGCAGATCCCCGACCTCGTGCTGCTCGACATCTGGATGCCGGACGTCGACGGCATCACGCTGCTGCGCGAGTGGTCGACCGGCGTGGCCGACGGCTGCCCGGTGGTGATGATGTCAGGGCACAGCACGGTCGAGACTGCCGTCGAGGCGACGCGGCTCGGCGCCTTCGACTTCGTCGAGAAGCCGCTGTCGCTCGCGAAACTGCTGCGCACCGTGGAGCGCGCGCTCGATGCGGGGCGCCGCCACCGCCAGGCCGGCAAGGTTCTCGGCTCCCCGCTCGCGGTGCCGATCGGCAAGAGCCGGGTGATGCAGCAGCTGCGCGCCGAGCTGCAGCAGCTCGCCGCGAACCCCGCGCCGGTGCTGCTGATCGGCGAGCCCGGCTCGGGCCGCGAGGCGATCGCGCGTTACATCCACGAGCGCGGGCCACGCGCCGCCGCGCCGTTCGTCACACTGACCGCGAGCACGCTGCGCGAGGCGGACGCCGAGAGCCGCCTGTTCGGACAGCAGGGCGCGGACGGCGGCGGCACGCCCGGCCTGCTGGAAGAGGTGGCCAACGGCACGCTCTTCATCCACGAGGTCGAGGATCTGCCGCCGGGCGCCCAGCGGTTGCTGTTCGGGGTGTTCGAGACCGGCGGGTTCACGCGCGTGGGGGGCGGTGAGCCGCTCAAGCTGCGCGCCCGGGTGCTGTCTTCGGCGCAGCCCGGGATCGAGCAGCGGGCCGGCAACGAGACAGTGCGGCGCGATCTGCTGGCGCACCTCAACGTGCTGATCCTGCGGGCGCCGCCGTTGCGCGACTACGCCGAGGACGTGCCGGAGCTGCTGCGTCATCAGGTGGACCGCATCGTCGATGCCGACGGCCTCACGTTCCGACGCTTTTCCGTCGCAGCGCAGAACCGGCTGCGCAACTACCCGTGGCCGGACAACGTCCGCGAGCTGCGGCACCTGGTGCATCGGCTGCTGATCCACGGGGGACCGGAGGAGATCCGCCTCGAGGAGATCGAGCGCGAGCTCGCCGTGCAGGCGCCGCCCGACGAGCCGCTGGTGAAGCAGGACCTGCTGGCGCTGCCGTTGCGCGAGGCGCGCGAGCAGTTCGAGCGCGCCTACCTGCAGCAGCAGTTGATGTTGTGCAACGGCAAGGTCGGGCAGCTCGCCAAGCGGGTCGGGATGGAGCGCACGCACCTGTACCGCAAGCTCAGGTCGCTGGGAGTCGACTTCAGGAATATCAGCGAAGACTGAGCACGGCGCCGGCGTGCGACCGCGAACATGACTTTTCGGGGTCGCCGGGAATCCATTGCGCGGCGCAGTCCCTGCTCCGCGCAAGCCCGGGGCGACCATCCCTGGCCGCCCGCTCGCCGCATGCGGCGAGCCCATGGGGGCTGCGGGAGCGCCGTCCCTGGCGCGCAGCCCCCCGAAAAGTCATGTTTGCGTTCACGCCGGCGCTCATGAGTGTCAACGCCGACTATCTGGCGTACGTGCTCGATCAGCTGGCGGAGCTGGGTGGTGTCAGGTCGCAGCGCATGTTTGGCGGGGCGGGGCTGTACTGCGATGAGTTCTTCTTCGGGTTGATCGCCGACGACACGCTGTACCTGCGCGTGGACGATTCCAACCGCGCCGATTACACCGCGCGCGCAATGGCGGCCTTCCGCCCGTACCCGGACCGGCCCGAGGTCAGCATGCGTTACTACGAAGTACCGGCGGACGTGCTCGAGGACCGGGACGATCTGGTGCAGTGGGCCCGGCGGGCGGTGCGCTGCGCCATGGTGGCGGCTCCGGCGGCGAAGACACGCACCAGGCGGTAAATGCTCCGCAGCCAGCGCGGCTTATACTTCGTGTCACTATGAGCGATCTGTTGGACGACGCGGCGCACCGAGCGAGCCGTTATCTGGATTCTCTTGACAGCCGCCCTGTCGCACCTGACAAGGGGGCAATCGCTGCACTGAGCAATTTCGAACGGCCCTTTCCGGAACATGGATCGACAGCAGAGGCGGTAGTTGCCGAACTCGATGAAATCGGATCGCCGGCCACGATGGCCTCGGCCGGCGGACGCTTCTTCGGATTCGTGATCGGCGGGTCGCTTCCAGTGACAGTTGCGGCGAGCTGGCTTGCCACGACGTGGGATCAGAACGCAGGTCTGGTCGTCACTTCGCCTGTCAACGCCACACTCGAGAACGTCGCGTTGCGCTGGGTCAAGGAAATTTTCCATCTGCCCGTGGAAAGCGCTGGCGGGTTTGTCACCTGCGCGACCGCGGCGAACTTTTCCGCACTCGCCGCCGCGCGACACGCATTGATGGCTCGGGCTGGCTGGGATGTTGAAGCACGGGGATTGTTTGCAGCACCTCCGCTCACGATCGTGGTCGGCGACGAAGTACATGCGAGCGTGCAGAAAGCGCTCTCGCTGGTCGGTTTCGGGAGCGAGAGAGTCGTGCGCGTGCCAGTCGATGCACAAGGACGGATGCGCATCGATGCGTTCCCATCCGTCGACGAACGCACAATCGTGTGTGTGCAGGCGGGCAATGTGAACAGCGGTGCCTTCGATCCCGTCGCGGAGATCTGCGAGCGCGCTCACTCGCAAGGCGCCTGGGTACATGTCGATGGCGCTTTTGGCATGTGGGCCGCCGCCGCGCCGGCGCGAGCACATCTGACCCGCGGCATCGAAGACGCCGATTCCTGGGCCACCGATGCTCACAAGTGGCTCAATGTTCCTTACGACAGCGGCCTGGTATTTGCGCGTAACGCTGGCGCTCTACGTGCGGCGATGTCCGTCAGCGGCGCTTATCTTGCACAGGACGAAGACCGTATCCCGTATCAATACACGCCCGATTTTTCCCGCCGCGCGCGCGGCGTCGAAGTCTGGGCGGCGTTACGCCAACTTGGCCGGGCCGGTCTCGCCGATCTGATCGAACGCACGTGCCGACACGCGCGGCGGTTTGCCGAGGGCCTCCTTGCTGCAGGTTACGGTGTGCTGAATGACGTCGTGCTTAATCAGGTCTTGGTATCGTTTGGGACTGCGGAGCGCACCCGCGAGGTGATCAGGCGAATCCAGGAGGACGGGACTTGTTGGTGCGGCGGAACAGTCTGGCAGGGTCACACCGCGATGCGCATCAGCGTGTCGTCGTGGGCAACGACCGAGGCGGACGTCGAGCGCAGCCTTGCGGCGATCCTGCGTGCGGCTGCGTCCTGAAATGTCGGTGGTGCTAAGGCCGCCGTACTCCGAACACCCGGCGCGAGCGATGCGCCCTCGCCTCACGCGGTGAGTCGGGGGCGCATCGGACCGGCTCTCCTCACGCTAGGCTTTGCAGAACGCCAGCAACTCATCGTTGACCTGATCCTTGTGGGTCGTGCACATGCCGTGTGGCGCGCCCTTGAAGATTTTCAGGATGGCTCCCTTGACGAGCTTGGAAGAGAGCAGGGCCGAGTCGGCAATCGGCACGATCTGGTCGTCGTCACCGTGGAGGATGAGTGTGGGTACATTTATTTCCATGAGATCCTTGGTGAGATCTGTCTCGGAAAACGCTTTGATGCAAAAGTACGCGGCAGGGAAGCCGGCTCTCATCCCCTGCAGCCAGAAAGACTCGCGCACACCTTCCGAGATCCTGGCGCCGGGCCGGTTATAGCCGTAGAACGCCATGCTCAGATCCTTCCAGAACTGCGACCGATCAGCTTGGACCGCAGCACGAAGCTGATTGAAGGCCTCGATGGGCGTGCCTGCCGGATTGGCTGCGGTTTTCAGCATCAGTGGCGGGATTGCGCCAATGAGAACAGCCTTGGCCACACGCTTCGTGCCATGCCGTCCAATGTAGCGGACGACTTCTCCGCCGCCGGTCGAATGACCAACATGGATGGCCTTCTGCAGGTCGAGCTTCTCTACGAGTTCGGCGAGGTCGTCAGCGTACGTGTCCAGGTCATTGCCATTCCACGGCTGGCTTGAACGTCCATGGCCGCGCCGGTCATGCGCGATGCAGCGGTAACCGTGCGAGGCCAGAAAGAACATCTGATCTTCGAATGCATCGGCACAGAGCGGCCACCCGTGACTGAAGACTACGGGCTGTCCGCGACCCCAGTCGTTGTAGTAAATCTGCGTGCCGTCTTTGGTCGTGATCGTGCTCATGGTGTGTCCCCTGAATCGGAATGGGAATGGGACTGGTTGCTGAAGCGGCGCGGCCTCTGTCATCGCCGCAGATTGACATAGTGAGCGCAAACCTCGGTACTGCCTATCAGAAGCTCAAGCGTGTGGGTATGGATGCGAGTCCCGGAAGGAGATCGCTGTCATGACGGCTTCGTGGCTTCCTCACGGGTTTCACACCAAACATTCGACCCCGGATCCGTGAAAGTCCCTATCGACGAATAGGGCTTTCGTCCGTTGACCCTAACTTGCAACGCGCCGACAGTCCTCGCTCGCCGGACCTAACAGGGAGGTTCCGCGTATGCCAGGCTTAAGGGTATGGTTTACCCGGCGACTCATCACGGTGCCATGCATGGCACTGCTGGCTGTGTCTGTCTGCACGAGCCTGAGTGCAGCGGCCCAGAGCTGGGCGGCCACCGCTACGCAGGCCTATCCCGTTCAGTATCTCCAGAACGCGGTGGCCGTCGGTTCTCTGGAGCCTTCCACCGCAATGCACCTCGTTGTCGGCCTGCAGGAGCAGAACGCCGACCAGGTTCAATCGATACTGCGACGAATGCTGACGCCAGGTGACCCGCTCTACGGCACCACATACACGCTGCAGCAGTTCGTGGCGCAATTCGGGCCGACCACAGCGCAGCTGCAGGCAGTCGAAAGTTATCTGACGACTGCAGGCTTCACCAACGTGACTGTGGCTGACAATCAGCTGCTGATCGAAGCGGACGGGACTGCGGGACTGGTGGAGACGGCATTCAATACGACTTTGCAGCAGTATTCGCTGAGTGGAACCAGCGTTTATTTGAACACGACGCCTGCGCAGGTTCCGGCGTCTCTCTCGGGTATGGTCATTGCGGTGTTAGGACTCAACAACGTCGCGACGCTGCACCCGGATCTGCACACGGCGCAGACCGGACCGCAAACCGACCCCTGCACGACCTGCGCTGTGCCCGACCTCGACAACGAAAGCTATACGCCGCAGCAATACCAGATTGCTTACGATGCGGCCTGTCCGGCCGATAACCCGAATTGCCCGGCGAAGAATTTTCCGACCGGGTCCGCTACCGCAGTAGCTGTGATCGCGGAAGGCGATCTGACGCAGGTGGTGAAAGACCTGCGGACCTACGAGACGACCTACGGCTTACCGCAGGTCCCCGTGACGGTCGTCAACGCCGGAATCGCCAGTTCGGACACCAGTGGCGCGGACGAGTGGGATCTCGATTCGCAGACCTCGACCGGAATCGCGCAACAGGTGTCGCACCTGTATTTCTATGTGGCCACATCGATGACGGATTCCGATATCGCGCTCGCCATCAACAAAGCCGTCTCCAGTAACCAGGTTAAGGCCTTCAACATGTCGTTCGGGGAGTGCGAGATTCTTCCCTATCTCGACGGGGCGATGCTGGTGGACGATGAGGTGTTCGGCGAAGCCGCCCTGCAGGGCATCACGCCCTTTGCTTCGTCGGACGACCAGGGCTCTGCTTGCCCCGTGGAGGGCACGAACGGTGTACCACTGTCCGGCCCGCCGGATACGGCTTACCCGGCCTCATCGCCCTACGTGATTGCGGTGGGTGGAACCTACCTCTTCACCAATGCGGACTACAGCTTCGATTTCGAGACCGCGGCTGATTTCAGCGGCGGCGGCCTCAGTTATTTTGAGACTTCTCCGTTCTGGCAGGCCTACACGGGATCGGGAACCCTGCCCATCGTGCCGAGCTCCGAGACGGGCAACCGCGGCGTGCCGGATGTCGCGATGTGCGCCGGAGGTTTCGAGCTGGCGATTTGTGCCGCAAACATATTCGTCGATGGCACTGCCGAGCTGATCGGTGGCACCAGCCTGTCGTCGCCGCTATCGATGGGAGCGTGGGCACGCATCGAGAGCGCTCATAAGAACAAGCTCGGCTTTGCAGGACCGCTGATTTATCAACTGGCAAACGGCGGTCCAACGCCGAGCAGCACCTACTTCAACGACGTGCTTCTCGGCGGCAACGGCCTGTTTACCGCGCTGCCGGGATATGACTACGTAACCGGGGTTGGATCCTGGGATATCTACGTCGTCAGCAAGAGCATTCCCTCGACGTACCCGCAGTAACACAGCGCTGGCGTTGGACTCTGCGCCATCTGTCCGTAACATGGCGGAATGGAATCGGTAGCTGTATCGCTGGCCACCTATACGGCCGCGGCCACGGTGCTCACGATCACGCCTGGCCTGGACACGGCGTTGGTGCTCCGAACCGCCGCGACCCGCAGTGCGCGCCGGGCAGGGCTCGCGGCGCTCGGAGTTGTCACCGGCTGCTTCTGTTGGACCATTGTGGTTTCTGTCGGCCTCGGCGCGGTGCTGGCCGCTTCTCACGCCGCGTACTCAATCGTAAGGTGGGTCGGCGCCGGATACCTGGTGTGGCTCGGGTACAAGATGCTGCGGCATCCCCGCCGAACCTTTGTGGTGGAAACCGCAGGGATGAAGGGAGATCGAACGGCCTTCGGCATGGGACTTCTGACGAATCTCCTCAACCCCAAGGTCGGCATCTTCTACGTTTCCTTCCTGCCCCAATTCGTTCCCCATGGTGTCGCGGTTGCTCCGTTCATTCTCCTGCTGGGCGCGATCCATGCACTGCTCGGCCTGTTATGGTTCGCGTGCCTGATCGCGGCCACCCGTCCCATCAGCCAGCTCCTTCATCGACCGGCCGTGCTCGAGGGCTGCGACCGACTAACGGGCGGTCTATTTGTGCTGTTTGGTCTCGGGCTGGCGCTCGAATCGCGACCTAGCTAGTCGGACGTCCTGGGGCGCGCGGGGCCAGATACGAAATCCGCCAAACCATCGAGGCAACCGAACCAGCCTTGCTCGTGCCTGTCCCGCGCCGTCTTGGTTGGAATACGTTCGTGGGTTACCACCACCTCGGTTTC
>DATNKO010000052.1:0-22356 GCA_035603345.1 Steroidobacteraceae bacterium
GTTCGCGCTCGATCCACGAATATCAGAGTGATCAACCGTCGCACATCGCTGCCACGGCCGCTGTCCACTTGCGCTTGAACGCTCAGGAGCCATGAGTAGAGAACATCACCCAGTAGTTGACAGGTCGTTCCATATCAGAACTTCACGCGCCCGCCGACCATGAAGGTCGTCTGTGACTCGCTCCCGGAAGTTCCGACCGTGGTGCCGACGAAGCCGTTCGCGAGGCCATCCTGAACCTCCGACCAGTTCAGACCCGCGTACAGGTCGTAGTGCTTGTTGAAGACATAGTCGACGACGAACGAGGCCTCGTCGAAATCCCCGGAGCAGAGCAAGCCCGCGGCGGCGCAGCCGAGTCCGGTCGCCGCGGTCGGTCCGAGTCCGATCGTCCAGCTGTTCTGGGTGATGTGGTAGTAGGCAGCCACGAGATTCAAGCCGGAGCTGAAGGCGTAGCGGGCGCCAACCCATTCCATGTTGTAGACGGCGGCATCATTGATGTTGATCCCGACATCGAGAGGATAGCCGCCCTGGGCAGAGCCGCCGTTGTAGTCGCCATGCGCCTTCTGGATATGCGAGTACGCGGCGTACAGGGTGAGCTTGTCCTTCAGTTTGGAGTCGCCGAACTCGAAGACGTACTTGCCCATCAGGTTCCAGGACGTGTCATCAGAGATGTACGCGGCCAGCCCCGGCGGTGGCAGTCCCGGCCCGGCCGGGGTGGTCAGCGGATTTACTCCGCCGTCATCGAAGGAGCTGCGCAGATTGACTGCGCTCTTCTCATTCTCGTAGACCGCATCCAGAGAGAGCGCCTGAATGGTCACGCCGATCTCGCCGGCATAGGCCTTACCGATGATGCCGGTATCTGCGCCGCCGTTGGAATACATGAGCGCCACGTGCACCGGCCCGGTCTGCACGGCATAGCGCGCGGAATTGTCCCAGCGCGCCGCCTGCGTGCTGCCCGCGCCACCGTTGAAGCCCGAATAGCCGAGGAACGAGAACGCATAGGACAGGGTCTGCGGGTCGTACACGGCGAGTGCGTCGAGTTGCAGCGAGTTATGACGGCCGACGGTGAGCTGGCCGAACTGCGCATTGCTCACTCCGCCCCATGCCATGCTGTTGAGGGCCTGCCCGCAGCGGCTGCTGTCGGCATTGGCGGTCTGATTCCCCTGCTTGTTGGGGCCGTTGTTGGCGATGCTCGCGCAAGCGTCCGTCAGTTGCCCGGACAATGGGTTGAATCCGGTCTCGAGTCGGCCGACCAGAGTCCAGCCCTCGACGATAGGCTCCGCGATCCGCAGGCCGATCTTCGATTGCTCGAGTCCGCTCTCGGCGACCGTCGACACGGAGCCGGCGAAGTTGCGTGTTGTGGTGAAGGCCTGGTACTCAAGGCCCCCCGGGTACGTGCCGTTGAGCGGCACGCCGTGATTCTGATAGGCATAGCCGACGTCGATCGTGCCGTAGACCGTGACGCCACCGAGACTCAGGCTGTCCGGCAGCGGATCCTTCATGTCGGCGCCGGCGGTCGTGCCGGCCAGCGCCAGGCCACATGCTGCTGCCAGCAGATAATTTCTATTCATATCACTCCCCCCTTAATGCTGACCATCAAACCGTGCGGTCCTTGGTTTCCGGCAGGAACAGAGCACCGATCACCACCGTCATGAGCGCGACGATGATCGGGTAGCGCAGGCCGTAGTACATGTCGCCCGAGTAGGCGACCAGCGCGAACGCCACCGGCGGCAGGAACCCGCCAAACCAGCCGTTGCCGATGTGATAGGGCAGCGACATGGAGGTATAGCGGATGCGCGCCGGAAACAGCTCGACCAGCCACGCGGCGATCGGTCCGTAGACCATGGTCACGTACAGGACCAGGATCACCAGCAGCAGCAACACCATCGGGTAGTTCGTCTGCGCCGGATCGGCCTTGGGCGGATAGCCGGCCTGCTTGAGCTGTGTCGCGAGCTCCTTGGTGAACTTGCCGCTTGCGGCCTTGAACTCGGGTGGCGCCATGTTGACGCCGTCGACGGACGGCAGACTGGCGCTGCCGATGCGCACGATGGCGACGCTGCCGGGAGGAGCGCTCTGGTTGGTGTAAGGGACGCCGGCCTTGGCGAGCGCCGCTTTGGCGATGTCGCACGATCGCACGAAGGTCTTCTTCCCGACCGGATCGAACTGAAAGCTGCAGGCTTCCGGGTCGGCCACTACGGTCACCGGCGCGCTCGCGGCGGCGCTCTCGATCGCCGGGTTGGCGTAGTGAGTGATGCCGTGGAAGATCGGTATATAAGTGACGGCCGCAAGCAGGCACCCGGACAGCACGATCCACTTGCGCCCGATGCGATCGGAGAGACTTCCGAACACGAGGAAGAACGGCGTCGCAATGAGCAGCGCCGCGGCCACCAGCAGATTGGCCGGCTGCGCGTCGACCTTGAGAACCTGCGTGAGGAAGAACAGCGCGTAGAACTGACCCCCGTACCACACCACCGCCTGCCCGGCGGTCGCTCCGAACAACGCCAGGATCACGATGCGCAGGTTCCCCCAGCGCGCAAAGGACTCGGTCAACGGCGCCCTGGAACGGGTGCCCGCCGCCTTCATCTGCAGGAACACGGGTGATTCGCTCAGCCGGATGCGGATATAGACCGAGATCGCGAGCAGCACGACCGATAGCAGGAACGGCACGCGCCAGCCCCATGAGTCGAAGGCATCGGTCCCCAGGAACTTGCGGGTGAAGAGGATGACCAGGAGACTCAGGAAGAGACCGAGCGTCGCGGTGGTCTGAATCCAGCTGGTGTAGAGGCCGCGTTTGCCCTGCGGCGCGTGCTCGGCCACGTAGGTCGCCGCCCCGCCGTACTCGCCGCCGAGCGCCAGGCCCTGCAGCAGCCGCAGCCCGACCAGGATGATCGGCGCCAGCACACCCGCCTGCGCGTAGCTCGGCAGCACTCCGACCAGAGCGGTCGAGAGCCCCATGATGACGATGGTAATGAGAAAGGTGTGTTTGCGGCCGACCAGATCGCCGAGGCGGCCGAAAACCAGCGCCCCGAACGGCCGCACCGCGAAACCGGCCGCGAATGCCAGCAGCGCGAAGATGAACCCGGTGGTCTCGTTGACACCGGAGAAGAACTGCTTGGAGATCACCGCCGCGAGCGAGCCGTAGAGATAGAAGTCGTACCACTCGAAGACCGTCCCGAGGCTCGACGCGAAGATCACCTGTCGGTGTGCGGCATCGATACCCGACTGGTTTGCCGGCATGGTCGTGGCCACTGGTGAGCTCCTTGTGATTGTTCTGCTGTCTACCTGGTCGCGGCGGCGAAGATTGGCCCGGCCCGCCGCGCCGGAACATTCGACTTTGGTCGTAAGGGGCCCCATTTCGAGCGAGCATTCGACTAAAGTCGTAGACGCGACCCGCGCCGATGAACTATCAAGTCCTCATCGTTGACGACCACCCGCTGTTCCGCGCGGCCCTGAAGGGGGCGCTGGCGTCAGCCTGCACGGACTGTGAGTTCCTCGAGGCCGACAGCGTGCCGTCGCTGTTCGATGCGCTCGAGCATCAGCAAAACATCGATCTGGTACTGCTCGATCTGAATCTGCCCGGCGCGCACGGCTTTTGCGTGCTGGCACATTTGCGCGGGTCGCGCCCGGAGCTGCCCGTGATGGTCGTATCGGCGACCGACGACCCGCGCACCGTGCGCCATGCGCTGGCGCTCGGGGCACAGGGCTTCTTATCGAAGTCGGCTGACGCCGCGACCATCGGCCGCGACGTTGGGGCGGTACTGCGCGGCGAGCCGGTCTCTGCCACCGCGCTCGGTGCGTCTTTGGAGCCCGAGGCGGACGAGGCGATGCTCGACCTGGCGCAGCGGCTGGCGCAGCTGACGGCGCAGCAGTTCCGGGTGTTCGGCATGCTGTGTCTCGGGCGAGTCAACAAGAACATCGCCTACGAGCTCGAGATCACCGAGGCCACCGTCAAGGCGCACATGACTTCCATACTGCGCAAGCTCGGGGCCGCCAACCGTACTCAGGCGGTGCTGCTCGCGGGTCGCCTGGTGCTCGATCCGCAACAGATCAGGCCGCCGCCGGAAGAGGACTAAGAGACGCGAGCTCCTCAGGCAGCCGAGCTGCGCGTCAGGCGCAGCTTGAACGCGCTCAGCAGCGCCCGCAGCGCGGCCGGACGCAACGGCTTGTGCAGCAGCGGCACGCCGGCGCGGCGCGCGGCGCGCGTGAGCTCCGCGGCATGATCCGCCGTGATGAGGGCCAGGGCGATACCCGCACCGCGCGCTTCCTTGATCTGCTGCAGCAGCTCGAGCCCGTCCGTGCCGTCGCCGAGGTGATAGTCGGCCAGCACCACGTCGATCAGCTCGCTGCCGCTCAAGCGCAGCGCCTCGTCCGAGCCCTGCGCCTTCAGCACCCGCACGCCCCACTGCTCGAGAAGCATCTGCATCGCCTCGAGGATGATCAGGTCGTTGTCCACCACCAGCACACTGAGCGCCTGCAGGCCGGCGGGATCCGGCGGGGCACTCGCGGCACGCCGACGCTCCGGGCGCCGCGCCTGCACCACACGCGGAACACGCACCCCGAATACCGAGCCGCGGCCGAGCCTGCTGCCGAGTGTCAGCTCGTGACCGAGCAGCCGCGCCAGGCGAGCGCAGATCGACAGGCCGAGCCCCAGGCCCTTCTCCCCCCACGGCGAGCCCTGCTCGAGCCGGCTGAACTCGACGTACAGGCGCTCACGGTGATGCGAGGCGATCCCCGGTCCGGTGTCGCACACACAGATCTCGAGCTCCGCTGCGCGCCGCCGGCAGCCGATCAGAACGCCGCCGCGCTCGCAGTAGCGCAAGCCGTTTGACAGGTAGTTCTGCAGGATCCGGCGCAGCAGCACCCGATCGCTGCGTACCGTCTCGCCACAGCTGACCACTTGCAGCCGCAGGCGACGCGCCTGGGCGAGCGGCGCGTATTGGCGCCGCAGGTCATCGAGGAGCTCGGCGATCGGAAACGTCGTGACGTCGGGGCGCATCACGCCGCTGTCGAGTTGCGCTACATCGAGCAGATCCCTGAGCAACTCCTCGGCCGCGCGCATCGAGCCATCGATTCGCCGGGTGAGCTCCACCAGCTCAGTGTGCGCCGCCGCGCGCGACTCGAGCGCCGACACGAACAGCCGCGCCGCATTGAGCGGCTGAAGCAGATCGTGGCTGGCCGCGGCCACGAATCGTGTCTTGCCGATGTTGGCCGCCTCCGCCTGCAGTTTCGCGGCGCGCTGCGCGTCGAGCGCCTCGCGCAGCTCGCGGGTGCGCAGCTCGACGCGCGCTTCGAGCTCGTGTTTGGCCTCGCGCAGCGCCTGCTCGGTGCGCTTGAACTCAGTGATATCGGTATAGGTCGAGACGTACCCGCCGCCGGCCATGGGCTGACCGGTGATGCTCAACACCCGGCCGTTGCTGCGTTCGCGCTGAAACGTGTAGGCAGTCCCGGCTCGCATGTGGGCGAGCCTCTTGGCCACGTGCTGTTCGGGATCACCGGCACCGAACTCGCCGCGCTGCGCATTCCAGCGGATCAGATCCGCGACCGGGCGGCCCACGTACACCAGGTCGCCCGGATAGTCGAACAGCTCGATGTAGCGGTGATTCCAGGCGACCAGGTTCAGGTCCGCGTCCACGACACTGATACCCTGGGTGACGTTCTCCATGGTCGCGGCCAGCAGCCGGCGGCTGAAGCGCAGCTCCTGCGAGGTTTCGTCGAGGAGCTCCGCCACCTCGTCGACGTCGAGGCCTTTGCGCTTGAGCGCGTGAGTCAGCACGATGCGCGCGGACGATGCACCGATGGAGCCGCCGAGCACGCGCTCGACGTGCTGCAGCATGCCGCGATCCACGGTGTCGGCGGGCCGGGACGGCGCCCGTCCCGACTGGGCTGCGTATTCCGCCAGCGAGCGACGTGCCGCGGCCGGGCCGATGATGCGGGCCGCCACCGCCTCGAGATCGCCGACCTTGGCGGAAATCGTCGGGCGCTTGGGGGTCGCAAACACGCGCGCCGCACGGCGCTCCTGCAGGCTGACACCCCGGAGTAACGAAGCCGTCACGAGGATCAGCACATTCAGGGTCAGCGACAGCACGGCAGCGGCCGCGACGCGCCCGTGACTCGACTGATCTGCAAGCGCCTGCGGCCAGAGCCAGCTGAGCGCCTGCGGAGGCACGAAGTAGCGCGACGGCAGCACCCCGCCCGCGACCAGGTTGGGGAGAAACAGCAGATACCCCCAGGTCACGAAACCCGCGAACATTCCCCAGAAAACACCGGCACGGCTCGCGCCCTGCCAGTAGAGCGCCGCGAGGATGCCGGGCGCGAACTGCGCCATCGCCACGAAGGACAGCATGCCGATCGACGCCAGGCTGCTCGATTCGGACGCGCCGCGGTAGTAAGCGAAAGCCAGCAGCGCCAGGGCGACGATGACGAAGCGCCGCAGCCACAGGACTCGCCGTCCCAGGCTGTCGCCGGCCTCGAGCCGTCGACGCAACAGCAACGGCACGGCAATGTCGTTCGAGATCATGGTCGACAGCGCAATGCTCGCCACCACCACCATGGCGGTCGCCGCCGACAAGCCGCCGAGGAAAACCAGCACCGCGAGCCACGGAGCCCCGTAGGCGAGCGGCAGCCTGAGAATGAGCGTGTCCGATTCAGCGGTGTGCCCACTGCTCGCGCCCAACGCCACGATCGGAACCACCAGCGCGGAGAAGATCCCCAGGTAAAGTGGCAGGATCCAGCGCGCACGCTTCAAGTCGGTGCTGTCGGCGCACTCGATGACGGTTACCTGGAACTGCCGCGGCAGGCAGAAGATGGCGGCGGCAGCCAGCACCGTCGCCACCACCGTGTTGCCGTTGAGCATGGTGTCGACGGTCTCGAGCCCGGGAGGGAGCTTCAGCGGTCGCCCGCTCAAGTGCAGCCACGCGAAAACCCCGACCGCCACGAACGCCACCAGCTTGAGAAGTGACTCGAACGCGATGGCGAGCATCAGGCCTTCGTGATGCTCGGTGGCGTTGACGCGGCGCGCGCCGAACAGCACCGCGAACAGCGCCATTACCAACGCCACGCCTAAGGCGGAGTCCCGGTACCAGGGCGACGGCCCGGCGGCGCCGGTGGTCAATGACGCTATGCCTGCCGAGACTGCCTTGTACTGCAAGGCCAGATAGGGAACCGCGGCGGTAACTGCGATTACCGTCACCAGCACCGCGAGCAGCCGGCTCTTGCCGAAACGCGAGCCGATGAAGTCGGCAATCGACACCACGTTGTGAGCACGTCCTATCTCGACCAGCCGCTCGAGGAAAGGCAGTGCCAGCAGGAAAACCAGCGACGGGCCGACGTAGATCGGCAGGTATCCCCAGCCCTCGCGGACGGCCGTGCCGACGGCGCCGTAGAACGTCCATGAGGTGCAATACACCCCCAGCGCCAGTCCATAGATATAGGGTCGCAGCCGCTGCTGGTTGGGGTAGATCGAGCGGCGATCGCCGTAGAAGGCGATCGCGAACAGAAACGCCAGATAGGCAACCGCCAGTGCCGAAAGCAGCCAGCCAGACAACATGAGGCCCCCTGCCGTTGAGCTTAGCCCACCGGGAGGCGAGTGGTGAACTTCTTGGTGCGCAGCACGAAGCTGGTGTTGACCGAGCGCACGGCGCGCAGCTGCAGCAGCTGCGTCGACAGGAAGTGCTCGTAGGCCTCCATGCTGGCGGCGACGATGCGCAACAGGTAATCGTTGGCACCGCTCATGGAGTGGCACTCGAGCACCTCGGGCCGTTCCTTCACCAGCTGATCGAACTGCCGCACCGACTCCGGGTGGTGGTTTTCGAGTGACACCACGGCGTACGCCAGGATCGGCAGCCCGATCGCGGGCGCCTTGAGGATCGTCGCGTAGCCGGCGATGTAGCCCGCCTTCTCGAGACGCCGGAGCCTGCGCCAGCACGGCGCGGGCGACAGCCCGACGCGCTTGGCGAGCTCCTGGTTGGATATGCGGGCATCCGCCTGCAGCTCCTCGAGTATCCGCCGGTCGAGGCGGTCGAGCGGGCGGCCGGCGGGTGCGGAGGAGGGGGCGGCTGGCACAGCAATAATATTGCCAAACTATTGCTGTAGTGGGCAAGACACGCAAGGTAATTGCCAATTAGTGGGCATAGACTGTGCCTTCATGGCCGCCCGCGTCGATGCGATCGTCAACCCCGTCCGCGTGGGCGCAGCGCCCGGCGATCAGCCCGACTGGCGCCGCGTGAGCGCCCTGGTGCAGCAATCGCGCGCCCTCGATGACATCGAGGAGACCCGCCTGCTGCCGGAACGCAAGGTGCTCTACCAGTTCTCGGCGCGCGGCCATGAGCTCGCGCAGGTCCTTCTCGGGCTGGAGCTGACGGACGCGCACGACGGGGTCAGCGTCTACTACCGCTCGCGACCGATGATGCTCACGCTCGGTGTGAGCCTCGAGGATGCCGCCGCCGGGCCGCTGGCGCGTTCCGGGTCCTTCAGCGACGGTCGTGACATCGGCGTGGTGTTCAACCAGCCCGGCCGCGGCGGCCCCACGGTGCTGCCGTCGTGTGGTGGCGTCGGTACACAGTACACGCCGGCAGCGGGCTGGGCCCAGGCGATCCGCTACCGCCGCGAGGTGCTCGCCGATCCCGCGTACACGCGCAGCATCGCGGTGGTGCTGGGTGGGGACGCGTCGTGCGCTACCAACGGCTTCTGGTCGGCTCTGAACATGGCGACCACGCTGAAGCTCCCGATGCTCTTCTACATCGAGGACAACGGCTTCGGCATTTCGGTGCCATCGCAGCTGCAGACCCCGGGCGGCAACATCGCGGCCAACCTGCGCTCCTTCGCCGGGCTCACGATTCTCGAAGGCGACGGCACCAGCCCCGCGGAGGCTCACGAAGCGACGCGGCGCGCCGTGCTGCAGGTGCGCGCGACGCGCGCGCCGCTGTTGTTGCGGCTCACGGTGCCGCGCCTTTCGGGTCACTCCGGCCAGGACACGCAGACCTACAAGTCCGCGGAAACGCTCAACGCCGAGCGCGCCCGCGACCCGCTGTTGCGCCTGCAGCGCTTCCTGGTGCCCGCCTGGATGCCCGAGAGTGAGTGGACGCGCATCGCGGCCGAGGCACGCGCCGACGTCGAAGCGGCGGTCGGCCGGGCACTGGCGCGACCGGCGCCCGACCCGCGCCAGCTTGCGCAGTTCGTGTTTGCGGAAACCGCAAACGGCGCGCCGCTTCTTCAGGAGCAGGGCGGCCTCGCTCCCGGGGGACACGTGTTTCCGCCCTCGAGCCTGAGTGCGAATCCGCACGGCGCGCGCATCAACATGCTGACCGCTATCCGCCGCACGCTCGACAGCGAGCTGGCCGTCAATCCGCGCATGCTGGTGTTCGGCGAGGACGTGGGACCCAAGGGCGGCGTGCACGGCGCGACGCTTGGGCTTCAGGACAAGTACGGCGCGGGCCGCGTGTTCGACACCAGCCTGTCCGAGGAGGGGATCATCGGGCGCGCGGTCGGCATGGCGCTCGCGGGCCTGTTGCCGGTGGCGGAGATTCAGTTCCGCAAGTACGCCGACCCGGCCGCCGAGCAGCTCAACGACTGCGGCACGCTGCGCTGGCGCACTCACAACCGCTTCGCCGCACCGATCGTGGTGCGCATGCCGGGCGGTTTCTTCAAGTGCGGCGACCCGTGGCACAGCCAGACCAACGAGGTGGCGTGGGTGCACGGCGTCGGCTGGCGGGTGGCGGTGCCGTCGAACGCCGAGGACGCGGCGGGCCTGCTGCGCGCGGCGCTGCGCGGCAACGACCCGGTCATCTTCTTCGAGCATCGCGCCATGCTGGACGGCGCCTGGGCGCGTCGCCCGTATCCCGGCGACCAGTACGTCGTACCGTTCGGGCAGGCGCGCGTGGTGCGCCCGGGGAGCGAGCTGACGCTGGTGACCTGGGGCGCGATGGTCGAGCGCTGCGAGCTCGCCGCGGCGCAATCGCAGGTCGAGGTGGAGGTCATCGATCTGCGCACGCTCTCGCCATGGGATCATGCGACGGTGCGCGCCTCTGCCGAGAAGACCCATCGCTGCCTCATCGTGCACGAGGACAACCTGACGGCGGGGTTCGGCGCGGAGATCGCCGCGCGGCTCGCCGCGGAGAGCTTCTTCAGCCTCGAGGCGCCGGTCGAGCGCCTCGGCATGCCGGACATTCCGAGCCCCCACAACCCGGTGCTGCTGGAGGCGGCCGTGCCGGACGTCGCGCGCATCGCGGCCGCCATCTGCCGGCTCGCCAGCCTGTGACACGCGCATGAGCAGCATCGAGATCAGGGCTCCCGCCGAGGAGCAGGCCGAAGGCACGCGCTCGCAGCTGCTGCGCTGGCTGAAACAGCCGGGCGATCAGGTCGTGGAGAACGAGCCGCTGATCGAGCTCGAGACCGACAAGGTCACCGTCGAGGTCGCCGCGCCCGGCTCCGGCGTATTGCGCGAGATCGTGAAGCACGAGCAGGACGAGGTGGCAGCCGGTGAGCTGCTCGGGCGCATCGAGCTTGCCGCGAGCGCGGCGGCGGCACCCGTGGCCACCCGGGCCGAGCTCACGGCGAGCGCACGGGAGACGGCTGCGGACGCTGCTGCGCCGATGAGTGGGCCGGCGGTCGCCGCCGGCCGCGGCGGCGGGCGGTTGGCTCCGGCGGTGCGGCGGCTGCTCGCCGAGCATGCGCTCACCGCGGCGGACGTGCCGGGTACCGGCCCTGAAGGTCGCATTACGGTCGAGGATGTGCTGCGCGCCGCGGCCGAGGGCCCGGGCGCGCCGCCGCGCCCGGGCGGGGCGAGTGCCTCCGTCACGGCGCCCGCGGTGCCGGCGGCGGCCAGCCGCAGCGTGCCCCACAGCGCGGTGCGCAAGCGCATCGCCGAGCACATGGTGCAGAGCCTGCTGCACAGCGCCCCGCACGTGACCACCGTGTTCGACGCGGATATGACCGCAGTGCTCGCCGACCGTGCGCGGCAGCGCGAGGAGTTTGCGCGCCGCGGCGCGCCGCTCACCCTGACTGCGTACTTCGTGGCGGCGGCGGTCGCGGCCATCCGCGCGGTGCCCGAGGCGAACAGCCGCTGGACGGACGCGGCGCTCGAGATCTACACCGACATTCACATCGGGATCGCCACCGCGGTCGAAGGCACGGGCCTGGTCGTGCCGGTGCTGCGGGATGCCGGCTCGCGTGACCTGTTCGGGATCGCGCAGGGACTGGATGAGCTCGTGACGCGTGCGCGCACGGGCAAGCTCACGCCCGCCGACGTGCGCGGCGGCACGTTCACGATCTCCAATCACGGCGTGAGCGGCAGCCTCATCGCCGCTCCCATCATCATCAACCAGCCGCAATCGGCGATCCTCGGCATCGGCAAGCTCGAGAAGCGTCCGGTGGCGGTGGCGGAGGGCGACGAGGAGAAGATCGTGGTGCAGCCGCGCTGCTACGTCACGCTCACCCTCGATCACCGGGTGATGGACGGCCACCAGGCGAACCGTTTCATGCAGATTTTCGTCGGCCGGTTGAGTGACTGGCCGGTGTAACGGCCAGACGGGGCCGCTTGTGTTGCGACACGCCGCGCGAGATGAGCTCGAGCCCATCGAGCGCGCCAGCCCGGACGAGTTGCGCGCGCTGCAGTGGCAACGGCTGCAATGGTCGGTGCGCCACGCTTTTGAGAATGTCGCGCGCTATCGCCACAAGTGCCAGCGCGCCGGCGTGCAACCCGGCGACCTGCGCAGCTGGGCGGATTTCGCGCACTTTCCGTTCACGGACAAGGACGACCTGCGCGCCGGCTATCCGTTCGGCGGCTTCGCCGTACCGCGCACGCAGGTGGTGCGCGTGCACGCCTCGAGCGGCACCACGGGCACGCCGACGGTGGTCGGCTATACGCGGCGCGATCTCGAGACCTGGGCGGGGCTCGTCGCCCGCTCGATCCGCGCGGCCGGCGGCCGTGCCGGCGACGTCGTGCACATCGCCTACGGCTACGGCCTGTTCACCGGCGGCCTCGGAGCGCACTACGGTGCGGAGCGGCTGGGGTGCACGGTGGTGCCGGTGTCAGGCGGCCACACCGCCCGGCAGGTGCAGCTGATTCGTGACTTCCAACCCGACATCATCATGGTCACACCGTCCTACATGCTGGCCATCGTCGAGGAGTTCGTGCGCCAGGGGCTCGATCCGCGCAGCAGCTCGCTGCGCGTCGGGATCTTCGGTGCCGAGCCCTGGACCGAAGCGCTGCGCGATGAGATCGAGAACCGCAACGGGCTCGACGCGCTCGATATCTACGGACTGTCGGAAGTGATGGGCCCGGGAGTCGCGAGCGAGTGCCTCGAGACCAAGGACGGCCCGGTGATCTGGGAGGATCATTTCTATCCGGAGATCGTCGATCCCGAGACCGGCGCGCCGTTGCCGGACGGTGCACCGGGTGAGCTGGTGCTCACCTCGCTCACCAAGGAGGCTCTGCCGGTGATCCGTTACCGCACGCGGGACCTGACGACGCTCCTGCCGCCGACGGCGCGGCCGATGCGGCGCATGGCGCGGATCACCGGCCGCTCGGACGACATGCTCATCGTGCGCGGCGTGAACGTGTTCCCGAGTCAGATCGAGGAACTGCTGCTGAAGCTCGTGGGCCTGGCGCCGCATTATCAGCTCGAGCTGACTCGCGCCGGGCACCTCGATCAGCTGACCGTGCGGGTGGAGTGCGTGGAGAGCGCGGCCGGCGATGCCGCGCTGCGCAGGCACCTCGCGGCGGAGCTCTCCGGCAGCATCAAGTCGAGCGTCGGCATTTCCACCGAGGTGGTGGTCGGCGATCCCGGCTCGATCGAGCGCTCGGCCGGCAAGGCGCGGCACGTGCTCGACCGGCGCGGCACGCCATGAGCGCCGCGGCCGCGAGCGGCTCACCGCTCCCAGGGGTCTTGTATCATTGTGTTTCGATGCGGGCCATGCCGGCCCGGAGGTTCTGATGTACACGCAGGCGCTCGACACGCACGGCAAGGAGCCGATTTCCGCCGCAGCCGGTGACGCGGCCGGACAGCGCTTTCAGGCGCGTATCGACGCCGATGAGAAGATTGAGCCCAAGGACTGGATGCCCGACGCCTACCGTCAGACGCTCATCCGCCAGATCTCGCAGCACGCCCACTCGGAGATCGTCGGCATGCTCCCGGAGGGCAACTGGATCACGCGCGCGCCGAGCCTCAAGCGCAAGGCGGTGCTGATCGCCAAGGTGCAGGACGAAGGCGGCCACGGCATGTATCTCTACAGCGCCGCGGAGACGCTCGGCATCTCGCGGGCGCAGATGGTGCAGCAGCTGCTGTCCGGCACGGCGAAGTACTCGAGCATCTTCAACTACCCGACCCTCACCTGGGCGGACGTGGGCGCGATCGGCTGGCTGGTCGACGGCGCCGCGATCATGAATCAGATACCGATCTGCCGCTGCTCGTACGGGCCGTATGCGCGCGCCATGGTGCGCATCTGCAAGGAGGAGAGCTTTCACCAGCGCCAGGGGTTCGAGATCATGCTGACGCTCGCCGGCGGCACTGCCGAGCAGCGCGCCATGGCCCAGGACGCGCTCGACCGCTGGTGGTGGCCGTCGATCATGATGTTCGGCCCGAGCGATGCCGACTCGAAGCACACCGCGCAATCGATGCGCTGGAAGATCAAGCGCTTCAGCAACGACGAGCTGCGGCAGAAGTTCATCGACATCACGGTGCCGCAGGCGCAGTTCCTCGGCCTGCGGGTGCCGGACCCCGAGCTGCGCTGGGACGAGGCCGGCCAGCACTTCCGTATAGGACCGATCGACTGGAGCGAGTTCTACGAAGTGCTCAAAGGCAACGGGCCCTGCAACCGCGAGCGCCTGCAGGCGCGCCGCGACGCCGACGCGGCCGGCGAGTGGGTGCGCGCGGCGGCGGCGGCTCATGCACGGAAACAGGCGGCGAAGCAGGCAACGGGCGCGAGGCAACCATGACACAGCCGGAATCGGCAGCGGCGGGCGGTGACTGGCCGCTGTTCGAAGTCTTTATCCGCTCGCGCTCGGGCCTCGAGCACAAGCATGTCGGCAGCCTGCACGCGGCGGATGCGCGCATGGCGATCGAGCACGCGCGCGACGTCTACACGCGGCGCCAGGAGGGCGTGAGCCTGTGGGTCATTCGCTCGGCGGACATCATCGCCTCGGATCCGGAGGAGGCGGACGCGCTGTTCGAGCCGGCGCGCGACAAGGTGTACCGGCACCCGACGTTCTACGCCATTCCGGAGGAGGTCAAGAACCTGTGAACGCGGCGGTCACACCCCCTCGGCGCCACCCGGCCGGGCTCACCGCGGCGCTGTTTCGCTACGTGCTCAGGCTCGGCGATACGAGTCTGGTGCTCGGCCAGCGCCTGGGCGAGTGGGTCGGGCACGCGCCGGCGCTCGAGGAGGATCTGGGACTCGCCAACCTCGCGCTCGATCTGATCGGCCAGGCGCGGCTGTTTCTCACCTACGCCGGCGAGCTCGAAGGCCGCGGGCGCGACGAGGACGCGCTCGCCTATGGCCGCGATGCGCCGCAGTTCGCCAACCTGGCGCTCGCCGAGCAGCCGAACGGGGACTTCGGTTCGACGATCGTCCGCCAGGTGCTGCTCGATGCCTGGCAGCTCGAGATCTACGAGGGGCTCGCGAGCTCCACCGACACGCGGCTCGCGGCCATCGCCGCCAAGGCTCTCAAGGAGACGCGCTACCACTACCGCTTCAGCAGCGGCTGGCTGGTGCGACTCGGCGATGGTACGGATGAGAGCCACAGGCGCGCGCAGCAGGGCCTCGAGTCGCTGTGGCGTTTCACCGGCGAGCTGTTCGCTGCCGATGAGGTCGAGGCCGAGATCAGCGCGGCCGGAATCGCCCCGCGGCTCGAGTCGCAGGGGCAGCGCTGGTCGGCGCGCATCGACGAGGTTCTCGATGAAGCCACGCTCGCGCGCCCCGCGCACCAGCCTTACGCCTGGCACGGCAAGCGCGGCGTGCACACCGAGCACCTCGGGCACTTGCTGACGGAGATGCAGCACGTGTCGCGCAGCTATCCGGGTGCGCGCTGGTGAGCGGCGGTGAGGAAGCCCGCATCTGGAGGCTGCTCGGTGCGGTGCCCGACCCCGAGATTCCCGTGGTCAGCATCCTCGATCTCGGCATCGTGCGCTACGTGCGCCGCGAGGCCGACGGCCGCCTGCACGTCGGCATCACCCCGACCTATCTCGCCTGTCCGGCAACCGAGGCGATCCGTATCGCGGTGCGCGACACGCTGGATCAAGCGGGTTACGCGGATGCCGCGCTCGAGGCGGTGCTGTCGCCACCGTGGAGCAGCGACTGGGTGACGGAGGCTGGACAGCGCAAGCTCGCAGCCTTCGGTATTGCGCCGCCGTCGCCGCAGCCGGTGTGCTGTCCGCGCTGCGGGAGCGGTGCCACCGAGCGCGTGAGCGAGTTCGGCTCGACACCGTGCAAGGCGCACTACCGCTGCAGCGCATGCCTCGAGCCCTTCGACGCCTTCAAGTGCATCTAGCCGTGTAGGTCGCGCGCCCAAACATGCTGCGGTTTCATTCATTGCGCGTTGCAGAGGTGCGACCGGACGCGGAAGACGCGCTCGCCATTGCGCTCGAGGTTTCCCCCGAGCTGCACGCCGAGTACCTCGGCAGCCCGGGACAGCACGTGGTGGTGCGCGTCGAGATCGACGGCGAGGAGACGCGTCGCACCTACTCGCTGGTGAATGCGCCGGGCGAGTGGCCGCTGCGGATCGTGCCGCGGGTGCACGCCTCAGGCCGTATGTCGCGCTACCTGGCCGAGCAGTTGCGCGCCGGTGATGCGCTCGAGGTCCTGCCGCCCAACGGCAGCTTCACGCCGCGCCGCGCCGCGCCCGGTGGCACCCCCGGTGGCACCTACGTGGCGTTCGCCGCCGGCTGCGGCATCACGCCGGTGGTATCGGTCGCGCGCGCGCTGCTGGCGCAGCCGGATACCCGCGTCATCGTGTTCTACGGCAACACCGGCACCGGCCGCACCATGTGCCTCGAGGAGCTGCAGGGGCTCAAGGACCGGTACCTCGCCCGACTGTCGCTGCACTTCGTGATGAGCCGCGAGCCGCAGGAGGTCGAGCTGTACAACGGGCGGATCGACCCGGCGCGTGTGCGGCAGTTTGCTGCCGGGCTGTTCCGGCCGGATCAGGTCGCGGAGTTTTTCGTTTGCGGGCCCGGGGACATGATCGAGCAGGTGAGCGCGACGCTGCGCGAGCTCGGCGTGGACGCTGGGCGCGTGCACGTCGAGCATTTCACGGTCGCGACCACCGGCGCGGACGCTGCGCCCGAGGCGGCCGCCTCCCGGAGCTCCGAGCGCGGTGCCCAGCCGGCCGCCGCCGCGCCGGCCCCCGGGACCGCCGAGGTGATCGTGCACATGGACGGCCGGCAGCGCTCGTTTGCCATGAAGATGGACGACGAGACGGTGCTGGAGGCCGCGGCGCGCGCCGGAGTCGAGCTGCCGTTCTCGTGCCGCGCGGGCGTGTGCTCGACCTGCCGTACCAAGGTGGTGCGCGGGGAAGTGGTGATGGATCAGAACTATGCGCTCGAGGACTGGGAGCTCGCCGAAGGCTACGTGCTCGCGTGCCAGTCGCGGGTGAAGACCCCGCAGCTCGAGCTGGACTACGACGCCAAGTGAGCGCTGAAGGAATCGCTGTGAGTTACCAGAGCATTGTGTTCGAAGCGGCCGAGGGCATCGCGCGCCTCACGCTCAACCGGCCGGAGCGTCTCAACAGCTTCAACACCGAGATGCACGCCGAGGTGCGCGCCGCGCTCGCCACGCCGGAGCTGCGCGGCGCACGCGTGCTGGTCATCACCGGAGCGGGCCGCGGCTTCTGCGCGGGACAGGATCTCAACGACCGCGCGGTGGCACCGGGCGGCGGCGCGCCGGACCTCGGCGAGTCGATCGAGAGGAACTACAAGCCGCTGGTGCTGGCACTGCGCGCACTGCCGCTGCCGGTGATCGCCGCGGTGAACGGCGTGGCCGCCGGCGCCGGCGCGAACCTCGCGCTCGCTTGCGACCTGGTAGTGGCGGCGCGCTCGGCGAGCTTCGTGCAGGCGTTCGTAAAACTCGGACTGGTGCCCGATTCGGGGGGCACGTGGTTTTTGCCGCGGCTAGCCGGTACGGCACGCGCACTCGGGCTCGCATTACTCGGGGACAAGCTGTCAGCCGAGCAGGCGGCCTCCTGGGGACTCATCTGGCGCTGCGTCGAGGACGGCGAGCTCGGCGCCGTGGTCGAGGCGCTCGCGCGGCAGCTGGCGGCCGCGCCGACCCGGGGACTCGCGCGCACCAAGCAGGCGATCTACGAGAGCTGGGGGCGCACGCTCGCCGAGCAGCTCGACGTCGAGCGCGACTACCAGGGCGAGCTCGGCCGCACGGCCGACTACGCCGAGGGCGTGCGCGCGTTCGCCGAGAAGCGCACGCCCAGATTCACCGGGCAGTGAGGCAGTGAGATGGCGCGGGGTATGCCATGAGTGAGACGGGCTCGAGCGACGCGCAGCGCCTGGCGGAGCGGGCGGCACACGGGCTGTTCGAGCGCGATCGCGCCTCGCACGGACTCGGCATGCGGCTGCTCGAGGTGCGCCCGGGCCGCGCACGGGTCGCCATGACCGTGCGGGCGGATATGCTGAACGGCCACCGGGTGTGTCACGGCGGCCTGGTGTTTGCGCTCGCCGACAGCGCCTTCGCCTTCGCCTGCAATTCCTACAACGACAGCACGGTGGCGGCCGCGGCCGCCATCGACTTTCTGGCGGCGGCGCGCGAGGGCGATGAGCTCAGCGCGGAGGCTGTCGAGCTGTGGCGCACCCGGCGCAACGGCATCTACGAGATCACGGTCGTGAATCAGCGCCGCGAGCGGGTGGCGCTGTTCCGCGGCCGTTCGTATCGCATCGACGGACAGGTGGTGAAGGAGTGAGGGACATGGAGCTGCAGAGCTTCGTCGCCGGCAAATGGACGTCCGGGAGCGGCAGCGGCGTCGCGCTGCGCGATGCCACCACCGGCGAGGTGGTGGCGCACGCCAATGCCGACGGACTCGATTCGCGGGCAATGCTCAATTACGCGCGCGAGGTCGGTGGTCCGAACCTGCGCCGCCTTACATTCCACGAGCGCGCCGCGCTCCTCAAGGCGCTGGCGCAGCGCCTCGGTGAGCACAAGGACGAGCTCTACGGGGTGTCGTACTCGACCGGCGCGACACGCGGCGATTCCTGGATCGACATCGACGGCGGCTTCGGCACGCTGTTCGTGTACGCGAGCAAGGGCAAGCGCGAGCTGCCCGACGGCCACGTGTACGTCGAGGGGCCGGTGGAGGCGTTGTCGAAGCAGGGCAGCTTCGTCGGCCAGCACCTGTGCGTGCCGCTCGAAGGCGCGGCGGTGCACATCAACGCCTTCAACTTTCCCGTGTGGGGCATGCTGGAGAAGCTGGCCCCGACGCTGCTCGCTGGCGTCCCCGCGATCGTCAAGCCCGCCACCCAGACCTGCTACCTCGCCGAGCAGGCATTCCGGCGGATCATCGAGTCCGGGATCCTGCCCGAGGGTGCCGTACAGCTCATCTGCGGCGGCGTGGGCGACCTCCTTGATCACCTCACCTGCCAGGATGCGGTGTCGTTCACGGGCTCTGCGAGTACCGCGATGCTGCTCAGGCAGCACCGCGGCGTCATCGCCAACTCGGTGCGCTTCACGGTCGAGACGGACTCGCTCAACTCCTCGATCCTGGGACCCGATGCGGCGGCGGGCACGCCCGAGCTCGAGCTGTTCGTGCGCGAGGTGGTGCGCGAGATGACGGTGAAGGCCGGTCAGAAGTGCACCGCGATCCGCAAGGCGCTGGTTCCTGCCACCGCCGTCAATGCGGTCATCGAGGCGCTGCGCGCGGCGCTCGGCGACATCGTGGTCGGCGACCCGCGGCGCAAGGAGGTGCGCATGGGACCGGTGGCCTCCCTCGCTCAGCGCCGTGAGGTGAACGAGCGGCTGGCGCGGCTCAAGGGCGAGGCCGAGGTCGTGTACGGCGGTGCCGGTACGCTCCATCCGGTCGGCGCCGATGCCGAGCGCGGCGCCTTCCTGGCCCCGACGCTGCTTTACTGCCGCGACGCCGGCCGGGCCCGGGAGGTGCACTCGGTTGAGGCGTTCGGGCCGGTGTGCACGCTGCTGCCGTACGCGAGCCTCGGGGAAGCGATCGCGCTCGCGCGGCTCGGCGGCGGGAGCCTCGCCGCCTCGATCGTGACTGCGGACGATGAGGTCGCGGCGCAGCTGGCGCTGGGACTGGCGCCGTTCCACGGGCGCATCGTGGTGATCAACCGGCACTGCGCCAAGGAATCGACCGGCCACGGCTCGCCGCTTCCGCACCTGGTGCACGGCGGCCCGGGGCGCGCGGGCGGGGGTGAGGAGATGGGCGGAATCCGCGGTGTGCTGCATTACATGCAGCGCACGGCGCTCCAGGGCACCCCCGACGTGATCACCGCGACCACCGGCCGCTGGGTGCGCGGCGCGCGCGAGCTCGACCCGGGCGTGCACCCGTTCCGCAAGCCCTTCGGACAGCTGCGCGTCGGCGACACGTTCCATTCGGCCGAGCGCGAGGTCACGATCGCGGACATCGAGCGCTTCGCGGAGCTCTCGGGCGACCGCTTCTACGCGCACATGGACGAGGCCGCGGCGGCGCGCAATCCGCTGTTCGGCGGGCGGGTCGCACACGGCTATTTCCTGGTGTCGGCTGCCGCGGGACTGTTCGTCGATCCGCCGTATGGGCCAGTGCTCGCCAACTACGGGATCGATGCGCTCAGGTTCGTCAAGCCCGTGAAGCCCGGCGACCGCATCAAGGTGCGGCTCACCGCCAAGGAAAAATCGCTGCGCCTCGAGGCCGGCTACGGCGAGGTGCGCTGGGACACCGAGATATCCAACCAGAACGGCGAGGTCGTCGCCAGCTACGACGTCCTCACCATGGTGAGTGAGAAGGCGATTCCGGACGCCCCCTGAGGCCTGCGGCCGCCGCCGGCAGCTGGAACGCGTGCCCGCGCGTCGATACCGCCTTCACCAGCGCCCACACCGCATCGCCCGGCTCGAGCCGGAGCGCCTGACGCGCAGCCTGCGTGATGCGCGCCAGCACCATGGCGCCGCCGACGTCGATCCTGACCAGCACGCTCTCGTCTTCGTCGGGGGCGATGTCCCGCACCGTTCCCGCCAGTGCGTTGCGCACGCTCAGCCCCTGGGCAGGCTGCGTCGCGAGAATGATGTCGCGCGCCAGCAGCTGCACCCGCACGCGCGCACCGACCGGCACTTCGCGCAGGCTCACCTTCAGCGTGCCGGTGCCGGTGCCGATGACGAGGTCGACGGTGCCGCCGCTCGCGTCCACGCGCGTGACCAGGCCTTCCAGCACCGAGCCGACGAGCTCAGGCCCCACGATGCGACGCAGCTCCGGGCGCAGGCTGATCTCATTCACCGGGCCATGCGCGAGTACCTGGCCGGACTCGAGCAGCACGATCCAGGTCGCGAGCCGCAGCACCTCCTCGAACTGGTGGCTCACGTAGACCATCGGCACCGACAGCCGGTCGCGCAGCGCGACCAGGTACGGCAGCACCTCCTCGCGACGTGCTGCGTCGAGGGCGGCGAGCGGCTCATCGAGCAGCAGCAGCCGCGGCTGGGACAGGAGCGCGCGGCCGAGCGCGACGCGCTGGCGTTCGCCACCCGAGAGGCGGTGCGGGCGGCGCTCGAGCAACGCGCCGAGACCGAGCAGCGCCACCACCTCCTCGAAGCCGATGAACTGCGGGCGCCGCGCGGCGCGTTTCAGGCCGTAACGCAGGTTGCCGGCGATGGTGAGGTGTGGAAACAGCCGCGCATCCTGGAACACATAGCCGATGTGACGCTGCTGGGCCGGCACGGCGATATGCCGGCGGGTGTCGGTGAGGACGGTGTCTGCGAGTTGCACCTCGCCCTCATCGGGCGCGAGGAGCCCGGCGATGATGTTGACGAGGGTCGTCTTGCCGCTGCCCGAGCGGCCGAACAGCGCGGTGACTCCGGGGGTCGGCGCGGTGAACGCAGCCGCCAGTGTGAAGCTCCCGAGCCGCCGGGTCACCGACACGCTGAGCACGCTAGCGGCCCAGCATCCGCCGCACGCGGCGCACGAGGAATTCCGCGACCAGCAGCCCGCTCAGACCGAGCGCGAACGACAGCACGGCCAGCCGCAGCGCGAGCGTCTCGCCCCCGGGCGATTGCATCGCGGTGTAGAGCGCGAGCGGCAGCGTGCGCGTGACTCCCGGCACGTTGGAGGCGAAAGTGATCACCGCGCCGAATTCTCCGAGCCCGGCGCTGAAGGCCGTCACGGCCCCCGCCAGGATCCCCGGCAGCATCAGCGGCAAGGTGATGGTGGCGAAGCGATCCAGCGGTCCCGCGCCGAGGGTGGTGGCCGCCGCCTCGAGCCCGCGGTCGACGTTCTCGAGCGACAGGCGGATCGCGCGCACCATGAGCGGAAAGGTCATGACCGCGGTGGCGAGCGCCGCGCCCGCGGTGGTGAATGCGAGCTGGATGCCGAAGTGCGCGCGCAGCCAGCCGCCGATCGGGCCGCGCACGCCGAACAGCAGCAGCAGCACGTAGCCCACCGCGACCGGCGGCAGTACCAGCGGCAGGTGCACGAAGGCGTCGAGGAGGGTGCGGCCGGGGAAACGCGCGCGCGTCAGCAGCCAGGCCGCCAGCACCGCGAGCGGCAGCGTGAAAGCGACGCTGCGGGCGGCGACGTCGAGGCTGAGGAGCAGGGCGTCGAGCTCCGCGGAGCTTGGGCTTGCGGTCATGGGCGCGGCGCGCGGTCTTTTCGACAGCGCGGTTGTTCGCCAGTTGTCAGGTCGGGCGCAAGGGTCTCACGACCCCGTGGGCTTACGCCACCAGGCCGGCGCTGATGGCGACCGGTGCGCCGGCGGGCGGGGCGGGCGCGTACTGCGCGAGCCCCTTCTGCATGAGCCATTCGCGGTTGAAGAGGCGCGACTGGTACTTGGCGCCGCCGTCGCACAGCACCGTGACGACGGTGTGCCCGGGACCGAGCTGGCGCGCCACGCGTACACTCGCCGCGAGGTTGATGCCGGAGGTGCTGCCGAGTAACAACCCCTCCTCGTACAGCAGGCGGTAGACGTACGCGACGGTCTCGCCGTCCTCGATGTGTACCGCGTCGTCGATGGGTGCGCCGTTGAGATTCTCAGTCACGCGGCCGATACCTATACCTTCGGTGATCGAGCCGCTGCCGGTCGCCTTGAGCGTGCCGCTGCGGACGTATTCGTACAGGCTGCTTCCCGGCGGGTCGGCCAGCACGCAGCGGATCTCGCGGCGGCGGGATTTGAGGTAGTGCGCCACGCCGGCAAGCGTGCCGCCGGTGCCGGCGGCGGACACGAAGGCGTC
>DATNKO010000062.1:0-2096 GCA_035603345.1 Steroidobacteraceae bacterium
CCAGCTCGATAACATCGTCGCGCTGCGCAGCCAGCTCGATGAGATTTCCGGTTCCTTCACGCAGCTGACGTCGAAAGATCTGCCCGGGCTCAACAAGTCGCTGGGCGAGAAGGGCGCGGCTCCGCTCGCCGTGCCCTCGCAGACAGCTTTCGAGGACGATGATATCGGGGGCGGCGTGATGGCAGACCGGCCGGACGCAGACGCGGTCCGACCGGTCGTGCTGCCGGGGAATCTGCGACTTTGGAACTAGGGGTGCGCGCTGCGCGGAGTCAGGATCCGAGTCTCACCAGCAGCTCCGTCAGGTCCTGAATGCGGGGGTAGAGCGGCACCGCCAGCGGTGGGATCAGAAGCGCGCAGGCGCCGAGCGCTTCCCGGACCAGGAGCCTGCGCGGGGTGTCGGACGGCTCGTGGCGCAGCAGGCGGCGGACGCGCTCCTCGACATCGGCCGATGCGACAGAGATGCTGAGCTCGGCGCGGGGGCCACGTCCCCCGCTGGACAGCCGCGCCACCTTAAGGAGTGCCGACGCCAGCGCGATGCGCTTGCGCGGGTCGCCGCCGGCGGCCCGCTCATCGGCCTCGAACTCGGTCGCCGCCCGCCAGCGTGCCTTGAGAGACGCCGCCAGCGGCGTCCAGGCAAGCGCGTCCGGGCTCGCGAGCAGCAGCAAGAACTTGAGATTGTCGAGCGCAACCACGTGCGCCGCCTCGTGGGCCAGCACCTGCCGCCACTCATCGGGCTCGCAGGCCGCGAGCACGGAGCGCGCCGCGATGATACGAGGCCGCCATCCTCCCACCACGGCGACGATGGGCTCGGCGGCATCGACTAGCGCGAAGGCCTCGCCCTCCGGTGCGCTTCCCGGCTCGAGCGACCCCACGCCCCTCAGGATCCTGCGGGCTGCGAGGTACGCACGCTCGCCGCGAGCGACGCCGTGCAGCAGCGTTGCGAGCGCCAACAGCGCGAACGCGATGACCAGAGGACCGATCGCCTCCGGCTCGTGAGCCGGCTCGTAAAGAAGGAAGGCCGGCAATACCCCGGTCAGCGCGACGATCAGGCCGCCACCGACGGGAAAGAGGCGGGCGGCCAGGAGGTCGCCCGACGTGAGTCGCGCCCGGCCGAGACCGCCATGCCAGGCGAGCGCCAGGACTGCCGACAGCATGAGCGTCGCCAGCCCGAACGCCGCCAGCAGCACGAGCGAGAGTCGCGCGGCGAATATCACGTGGCTTCCCGCTTCTTCAGCCGCAGCCGCTCCGCCTGCAGCAGCTCATCGAGCTCTTCGAGCAGCGCCACGTTGGTTCTGCCGACGGTGCGCACGAAGGTCGAAAGAAGCGCCGTGCTCTGATCGACGGCGCTCAGGTAGTTGCTGACGTCGCTCGACATCCGCTCGCTCAGCAGCTCATCCCGCGAGCAGCGGGGCTCGTAGGTGAAGGCGCGGCCCTCGCGCCGGCGCAGCAGCAGCCCCTTGCGATGCAGCCGATCGAGCGTGGTCATCAGCGTGGTGTAAGCGAGCTTCGGAAAAGCCGGACAGAAGCGCGCGACCGTGAGCGCTCGCCGCTCGCCCCACATGTACTCGAGCACCCGTGTCTCGAGGGGGCCGAGTCCGGTGCGCTCCCTGGGAAGGCTTTTTCTCGAGGACATTTCGGCTGCCAAAGATACGCCACTCCCTACGACCGCTGGTAGTAGGTTGGTTGAGTAAGGACAATTTCCGGAAGCATTTTCACGCCTTCGGCACGGTCAATAGGCGCTCGACCCATGCAGCTCTCATTCGAATTTGCAGCCATCGCGGTGGCCGGCGGCCTGCTCGCAGCTGCGGGAGTGGTGCACGCGCAGACCTCTCCCGCGCCGGGCTCCAGCGCACAGAGCAGTCCCACGCAGACCGGCAGTACCCCGTCCACCCCAGGCACCCCTGCGGGCAACGCGACTACTGCCGCGCCCGGGGAGCCAGGGCAGCCGGCGCCGACCCCGGCCGCGCAGCGCCCGACCAAGCCGGGCGGCCCGGTGATCGTCGAGGCAAGCCGCGAGCGCTACAACCGCGAGACGCGCTACCAGCACTCGCTCCCCGAGGTCGACGGCACCACTATCACCGTCACGAAACGCACCA
>DATNKO010000069.1:0-18788 GCA_035603345.1 Steroidobacteraceae bacterium
CCCGCGGACTGGTGGACGCTCTTTCATTCCCGGCCACTCAACGATCTGATCGAGCAGTCACTGAGGAAGAACCCCGACCTGAAGGCGGCACAGGCAGCGCTGACGGCGGCCTGGGAGGATGTGCTCGCGCAACGCGGCGGCTACTATCCGAGCCTCTCGGCCAGCTTCTCCGCGAGCCGCCAGCGGCAGTCGGGCATACTCGCGCCCGCGCTGAGCAACAACGTCCTGCAATACAACCTGTTCACGCCCGAAGTCGCGGTCTCGTACGTGCCGGACGTCTTCGGCCTCAACCGCCGCACCGTGGAGTCGCTCCAGGCGCAGGAGCAGGCGGCTCGCTTCCAGATGATCGCCACCTACACCACCCTCACCTCCAACGTCGTGGTGACCGCCATCCAGGCGGGCGCGATCCGCTCGCAGATCGACGCGACGCGCCAGGTCATCGACCTCAATTCGCGCATGCTCGAGATCCTGCGCTACCAGCTCGAGAAGGGCTACGCCAGCGGCCTCGACGTCGCCGCGCAGGAATCGCAGCTGGCACAGGCGCAGGCGCTCCTGCCCCCGCTGCTGAAGCAGTCCGCGCAGCTGCGCGACGCGCTGGCGGCACTGACCGGCGTCTATCCCAGCCAGGCGCCGGCGGATGACTTCGAGCTGTCGAGTCTCAAGCTGCCACAGGACCTGCCGGTCAGTCTTCCGGCGGCGCTCGTCGAGCAGCGGCCGGACGTCCTGCAGGCGCAGGCCAACCTACATGCGGCGAGCGCCAGGGTAGGAGTCGCGATCGCCAATCGCCTGCCAAACCTCATGCTGACGGCGAACGCCGGCAGCACCGCGCTCGCCATGAATCAGCTGTTCACCTCCGGCACGGGCTTCTGGGGACTCGGCGCTTCGGCCACCGCACCGCTGTTCGAGGGCGGGACGCTCCTGCACCAGGAGCGGGCCGCCAAAGCGGATTACCTCCAGGCTGCTGAGCAATACCGCAGTACGGTGCTCACCGCGTGCCAGAACGTCGCCGATACACTCGCAGCGCTCGAGCAGGATGCCGCCGCACTCGAAGCCGCCGCACGCGCGGCAGATGCCGCCAAGGTCACCCTCGATCTCGCGCAGCGGCAATGGCAGACCGGCTACGCCGGCTATCTCGCACTGCTCAACGCCGAGCAGGCCTATCAACAGGCGCTGAGTGCCCTGGTGCAGGCCCAGGCCAATCGCTTTGCCGACACCGCCGCGCTCTTTCAGGCGCTCGGCGGTGGCTGGTGGCACCGCCCGGATCTCGCCACGGATCATCATGGACACTGACCTACCGCAAACCGCGCCGCGCCGAACCCGCCGAAACGCAGCCCCCGCTGCAGCGCTTTTCACGCTGCTCGCCGCCACTCTCAGCTGCGCGGGCTGCTCTCCCCGGGGCGACACCAATCCGGCGGCTGCCACGGTGACCCCGATTAACGTGCGGCTCACCGAGGCGCAGCGGCAGAGCATTCACCTGCACACGGTCGAGCCCGCACAGTTCCGGCGCACGGTCGAGGTCAACGGCGTGGTCGACTTCGACAACGATCAGGCCACCAGCGTGCTGGCGCCCTTCTCCGGACCGGTGTCGCGCCTGCTCGTCTCGCCGGGGGATTCCGTCAAACAGGGACAGCCGCTCGCAGCGGTGGATTCACCCGACTTCGCCGCGGCCGTGAGCGCCTACCGCAAGGCGCTCGCCACCGCGCAGACCGACCGCCGCATCGCCGACCAGGATAGCGATCTGCTGCAGCACAAGGGCGTCTCGCAGCGCGAAGCCGAGCAGGCGCAAACCGACGCCTCGAACGCGGAGGCCGACCGCGATGCGGCACTGCGGGCACTCGTCTCGCTCAACGTGCCGCCGCAGGTCATCCGCGACATCGAGGCGGGGCGCGTCACCGAGCACTCCGGTGCGCTGATCCGCTCGCCGGTCACCGGAACGGTGGTGGAGAAGCTCATTACGCCGGGTGAGCTTCTCGACGGCGGCACCACGCCCTGCTTCACGGTGGCCGATCTGTCGCGGGTCTGGGTCATGGCCCAGCTGTTCGGAGCGGATCTTTCCGCGGTGAGCGTTGGGGACACTGCGGAGGTCATCACCGGCATCGGCGCCAACAACTTCCAGGGCAAGGTTGACAACATCGCGGCGCTCGTCGATCCCGACACGCGCGCCGTAGCGGTGCGGGTGGTTGTCGACAACCCGCGGCATTTCCTCAAGAAGCAGATGTACGTGCGCGTGCGCATCGAGGCGCGCCAGCCGAGCAGCGGATTGCTGATTCCGGTGTCGGCGGTGCTGCGCGACGACGAGAATCTGCCCTTCGTGTACGTGGCGCTGTCCGACGGCAGCTTTGCGCGCCGCCACGTGACGCTCGGTTACCGCAGCGGGGACCAGTATGAAATCCCCGCGGGGCTGAGCGCCGGTGACCAGGTGGTAATAACGGGCGGGTTGTTCATGCAGTTCATGCAGACCCAATGAGCGATCCCGTGCCTGCAGCGGGCGCCGGTCCGCCCCGGGCCTCGATCATGAACCGGATCGTCGCCTCATCGCTCCACCAGCGCCTGCTGATCGCGCTGCTGACGGTGGTGCTGATCGGCGCCGGCTGGCGCTCGCTGGTGCGGCTGCCGGTGGACGCCTACCCGGACCTCTCTCCTCCCATGGTGGAGGTCATCACGCAGTGGCCGGGACGCGCTTCCGAGGAGGTCGAGCGGCTGATCACCGTGCCCGTCGAGCGCGAGATGAACGGCATCCCGCAACTGACGACGATCCGCTCGATCTCGCTGTACGGACTCTCGGACGTCATCCTCACCTTCGAGGACAGCACCGACAATTACTTCGCGCGGCAGCAGGTCTTCGATCGCCTGGGCGAGCTCAGCCTGCCCGACGGCGTCAGTCCGAGCCTCTCGCCGATGTCCTCGCCCTCGGGACTAATCTACCGCTACGTGCTGCAGAGCTCCGACCGCTCGCCGATGGAGCTCAAGACCTTCGAGGACTGGATCATCGAGCCACAGTACCGTTCGGTTGCGGGCGTCGCCGACGACTCGGGCTTCGGCGGGGGCACCATGCAGTACCAGGTGCTGCTCGATCCGGCCCGGGTCGCATCCGTCGGGCTGTCGGTGGCTCAGGTGGAGGCGGCGCTCACCGCCAACAATGACAACTCGGGCGGCGGCTTCTATTCACAGGGAGGCGAGTTCTACTACGTGCGTGGCATGGGGCGCCTCGTGACGACCGAGGACATCGGCAACGTCGTGGTGGGAATGCACGACGGCACGCCCGTGCTGGTGAAGGACGTCGGGCGCGTGGTCATCGGCATTGCCCCGCGCCTCGGGGAGTTCGGCTACGAGAAGCAGGACGACCGCGTCGAGGGCGTGATCCTGCTGCGCACTGGTGAGAAGACCCAGGATGTGCTCAAGGGGGTCGAAGCCAAGACCCGGGAGCTCAACCAGCAGATCCTGCCCAGGGACGTCAAGGTCGTCCCGTTCTACGACCGCACCGATCTCGTCGAGCTGACGACCGAGACGGTCGAGCGCAACCTGCTGCGCGGCATGCTGCTGGTCGTCGCGGTCCTCATCTTCTTCCTGTACGACCTGCGCGCCGGGCTGATCGTCGCCGTCAGCATCCCGCTCGCCCTGTGCTTCGCGTTCGTGTGTCTCGATCTGCAGAACGCCTCCGCCAATCTGCTGTCGATCGGCGCGGTGGATTTCGGCATCCTGGTCGATGCCGCGGTCGTCATGGTCGAGAACATCTACCGCCAGATGGCCGCGCGCGCCGGGACGGCGCTCGACGTGCGTGAGATCATCCGCGAGGCCGCGGCCGAAGTGGACCGCCCGCTGGTGTACGCCGTCGCGGTGATCGTCGCAGGCTTTTTGCCGATCTACGTGCTGTCCGGGCCCTCGGGCAAGCTCTTCAAGCCGATGGCCGACACCATGGTCTTCGCCATCATCGGCTCGCTCATCGTGACGCTGACGCTCCTGCCGGTGCTGTGCTCGGTGTTCATGCGCCGCGGTGTGCCGGAGCGGCGCAACCCGGGCTTCGAGGCGATCAGGTCGCGCTACATCCGCGGCCTCGACTACTGCCTCGCCCGCCGCTGGCAGACGACGATCGCGGCGGCGGTGCTGCTGGCCGTTACGCTCCTGCTCATTCCGCGCATCGGCGCCGAGTTCATGCCCAAACTCGACGAGGGCGCGCTCTGGGTGCGCGCCACCATGCCCTACACCATCTCCTTCGACGAGGCGGCGAAAATCACTCCGCGCGTGCGCACGGTCCTCAGCTCGTTCCCGGAGGTCACCACGGTGGCCTCCGAGCTCGGCCGGCCCGACGACGGCACGGATTCCACCGGGTTCTTCAACGTCGAGTTTTACGTCGGACTCAAACCCTACGGGCAATGGGGCGGCGCCTATCGCAACAAGGCGGGACTCATCGAGGCCATCAATTCGAAACTCGCGGCCTTCCCCGGCATCACTTTCAATTACACGCAGCCGGCCGAGGACGCGGTCGATGAGGCCGAAACCGGCTTGAAGAGCGCGCTCGCCGTCAAGGTCTTCGGTGCCGACCTCAACACGCTGCAGCAGAAGGGCAAGGCGATCAAGCGAATCCTCGAGCGGGTGCGCGGCATCCGCGACATCACCCTGGTGCAGGAGCTCGGCCAGCCGAGCCTCACCATCTCCATCGACCGCGCCCGGATCGCCCGTTACGGTCTCAACGTCTCCGACATCAACGCCCTGATCCAGACCGCGATCGGCGGGGACGTCGCCACCGAAGTCGTGCAGGGCGAGAAGCAGTTCGATCTCATCGTGCGCCTCGAGCAGCAGTACCGGGACAACCCGGAAGAGATCGGCAATATCCTGGTGGCGACACCCGCCGGGCAACAGATCCCGCTCAAGGAGGTCGCCGACATCCGCGTGACCAATGGCGCCTCGTTCATCTACCGCGAGAACAATTCGCGCTACATCGGCGTGCAGTTCTCGGTGGAGGGACGCGACCTGGCGAGCGCGGTGAACGAAGCCATCCGGGAGGTCGGCCGCCAGGTCACCCTGCCGCAGGGCTATCATCTCGACTGGGGGGGCGAATACTCCGAGTACACCGCCTCGCGGCAGCAGCTGCGCGTGATCCTGCCACTCACCCTGTGCCTGATCTTCCTGCTGCTGTTTGCGCTCTACAACAACTTCAAGTTCCCATTCATCACGGTGCTCGGTGTGCTGCTGTCGGCGCCCGCCGGCGGGCTCGTGGCGCTGTGGATCACCGACACGCCATTCTCGGTGTCCTCCGGCATCGGATTCCTTGCGCTCCTCGGCGTCTCGGTGCAGACCGCGGTCGTTTACATCTCGTACGTGAACGAGCTGCGCCGCGAGGGCACCGACCTCGCCGAGGCCATCCGCCATGCCGCGATCCTGCGCCTGCGGCCGATCATGATGACCGCCCTGGTGGCCGCTCTCGGCCTGCTGCCTGTCGCGCTCGCCACCGGCGTAGGCACCGACTCGCAGCGCCCCTTTGCGCTGGTGATCGTGAGCGGGCTGTTCACCCGGCTCCTGATCAGCGTGTTTCTGATGCCGGTGCTCTACTCGCTGGTCGCGCGCCCGGGGGACCGGCTGGAGGTCTGAAGGAGACCCCGCGGCAGCGGGGTCTCCTCATCCATCAGGACACCATCTACAGACGGATGGTCACGGCCTTCGTGGCCAGGTAGTTCTCGAGCACCGCCTCGCCCATCTCGCGGCCCCAGCCGGACTGCTTGTAGCCGCCGAAGGGCAGCGCGGCATCGAAGATGTTGTAGCAGTTGACCCAGACCGTTCCCGCCTTGAGGCGCGCGGCGAGCGCGTGTGCCTTGCTGACGTCGCGCGTCCAGATGCCGGCGGCCAGTCCATAGATCGTGTCGTTGGCCTCGTGCACCAGGGCATCGCCCACCTCCTTGAACGGCGACACCGTGACCACCGGACCGAAGATCTCCTCTTTGACGATCTTCATGTCGGGCCTGGTGTCGACGAATACCGTCGGCTCGATGAAGTAGCCTGCACCTTCACGCGCCCGACCCCCGGTAACGGCCCTGGCGCCATCCTGCTTGCCGGACTCCAGGTAGCCGCAGACGCGGTCACGCTGGATCTGCGACACCATCGGGCCCATCTGCGTCGCCGGATCGAGTCCGGATCCGAGCTTGATCGCCTTGGCCTGGTCGGCGACTCCGGCCACGACCTTGTCGAACAGCCGCTCGTGCACGTACAACCGCGAGCCCGCGCAGCAGCACTGTCCGTGGTTGAAGAAGATCGCGCTCGCAGCCCCCGGGATCGCGATGTCGAGATCCGCGTCCTCGAGGACGATGTTCGGCGACTTGCCGCCGAGCTCCAGCGACACGTGCTTCAGATCGCGCGCCGCCGCCTGCACGATGAGCTTCCCGACCTCGGTGGATCCGGTGAAGGCCACCTTATCCACGCCCGGGTGCGCCGCGAGCGCCGCCCCGGCGGTCTCACCGAATCCGGTCACGATGTTCACCACCCCCGGCGGCAACCCCGCCTCCTGCAGAATCTCCCCGAGGCGCAGCGCCGAGAGCGGCGTCTCTTCCGCGACCTTCAGGACCACCGTGCAGCCGGTGGCGAGCGCCGGTGCGAGCTTCCAGGCCGCCATCAGCAGCGGGAAGTTCCAGGGAATGATCTGGCCCACGACGCCGATCGGCTCCGGCCGCGTATAGGAGTGGTACTGCACGCCCGGCGTGTAAAGCACCGAGAGCGGGATGGTCTTGCCCTCGATCTTGGTGCACCAGCCCGCCATGTACTGAAAGATGTCTGCGGACAGCGGCACATCTGCCGCGCGCGCCACCGCCATCGGCTTGCCGTTGTCGAGCGACTCCAGCTCCGCGAGCTCATCGGTGTACTTCGAGATCAGATCGCCGATCCGCCACACGAGCTTGCCGCGCTCGGAGGCCGTCATCGCGGGCCAGGGTCCCGACTCGAACGCGCGCCGCGCCGCACGCACCGCGAGGTCGATGTCCGCCTTGTCGCCTTCGGCGACGCGGGCGATGGTCGCTCCGGTCGCCGGGTTCTTTACCTCGAAGGTCTTCTCCGAGGCGGCCGCGACCCACTTGCCGTCGATCAGCAGTCTCTTTGGGGTCGCCAGGAATTGGGCGACGGTACGGGAAGTCTGTGGTTCTTTGAGTGCGGCGTTCATCGTGGAGTCTCCTTGCGAGCGGCGCGGAAACCGGATTCCAGGCAACTATAGTCCCGTGGCATGGCCACGCGCACGCGGGTCTCGTTACGGCCGAGGCGTGGCCGTCGGTCGTCAGCGCAGGCCGGCGCGCGTGGTCTGCGGGCGTCCGCTCGCGGTGGAGCGCACGGTCGCTTCGGCCAGATAGTCGCCGTCGGCGCCGCCGCGCGCCCGGCGCTCGATGACGAAAGTCTCGACCTGTGGCTCCAAGGCCCCGGCACGCCGCGCCGCAGCGAGCGCCAGCTCGCGCGACACGTGCCGCGCGTCCTCGATCGCCGTATCCGCTTTCGGGTAGTCGCGGATGCCCCTGGGGTCGTGCACCCGGAAGAGGTTGAACGCCGGCTGATTCACCAGCACGTCGCAGCTCTCTGACACCACGCCGACGACCGCGCCGATCGCGTTGCAGACTTCGGCGCGCTCAGGGACGGAGAGCTGCGCGCCGAGGCGGCGCGCGACTTCGGGATAGTAGGCGCCGACCGGAGCGCCCACCGCGATCAGCGGCGTCGCCAGGCGCAGTCGCGCCTCGATGAGTTGCGAGAAGCAACGCCCCCCGATCACATCCTCGATGAGGACGCCGAGCGGTCCCCAGTGGCCGTGCTTCGCTTCCACGCCCGGGTCGCGGGCGAGAGCGCTGGTGAGCAGCACCCGCGCCGCCTCGCGCACCACGTGCTGATAGGTGCGCTCGCAGATGCCGGCGGCGCTGTCGGCTTCCCTCCGGCCTCGCGCGTTGCGCTCTTCGATGGCGAGAATCGCCGCCCCGTGCTGCGCGGCTTCGACGTTCCAGCCCTGCTGCCGTTCGAGGACGTGCAGCGCGTCCGTGGGCGTGAAGCCGGCAAGGGTAGCGAGCCCGCGGTCCACCAGCCGCCGCACCGCCTCCACGCCCGGTGCCGTGCGGGCGACGTCCCCGAGCCGGCACGGCGCGGCGCCGAGCCCTTCCCACACGCGCTGCTCGAGGCGATCGAGGTCCCGCGGCGCCTCGCGCCCCGGATTGCGGAATGCGAAGCGGCCGGCATGCGGCGGCAGGCGCTCGGCGGCGGCGAGCTGGCGCAGCTGCGACAGCACGGCGGGAAAGCGCTCGGCGAGCAGGCCGAGCGGCATCGCCTTGCGCGGCCCGACCGTCAAGCGCACCTCGCGGTCAAACTGCACTTCGCTGTCGCCGCCGAGGCCGCAGGTGTGAACCTCGATGGCCTCGACCATGGTGCGCCAGCCGCCGATCACGGCGCCGTCGGCGCACACAACCGGCCGGCCGCCGGCGACGATCGCCACGTCGGTCGTCGTGCCGCCCATGTCGGCGACCACGAAGTCCTCGAGCCCGGTGAGAAAGCCCGCTCCCACGACGCTCGCGGCCGGCCCCGACAGCACCGTCTCGACCGGGTACTCGAGCGCCACTTCCGCCCGCATCAGCGTGCCGTCGCCCTTCGCCATCATGACCGGCGCTGCAATCCCCTCCTGCCCCAGCACCGCGCGCAGCGCCTCGAGGAGACGCGCGATCTGCGGGGTCAGGCGCGCGTTGAGCGCGGCGGTCAGCGCGCGCCGCGGTGCATCGAGATGCGAGCTCAGCTCATGGCTGCAGGTCACGGGCTTGCCGCATACGGCGCGGATCCGCTCGCGCACCCGCTGCTCGTGCGCGGGATTTCTGACCGAGAACATCGACGCCACCGCAAATGCCTCGACCTGCGCGCCGTGGGCACGCACGGCCGCCTCGACCGCGGACTCATCCAGCGGCTCGGCCTCATCTCCGGTCGCGTCGTGACCGCCGCGCACCCGTACCACGACGCCGCCGGCCGCGCGGCCGAGGCCCGAGCGCTCGACCATGCGATCGTCGAAGCCGACGAGGACGATGCACACCGGGCTGAAGCGGTTCTCGACCACGGCGTTGGTTGCGAGAGTCGTCGACACCGACACCAGGGTGACATGGCCGCGACTCGTGCCCGCAGGAAGCTCACCGAGCACGGCTCGCAGCGCAGCGCCGAGCCCGATCGAGAGATCCCAGGGGGTGGTGAGCGCCTTGGCGGTGGCAATGATCCGCCGCTCGCCGGTGAGCGCGACGGCGTCCGTGTAGGTGCCGCCGGTGTCAAACCCGAGGTGGATCTCCGGCGACTCGCCCGTGCTCATTGGAGAAAGTTCGCATGCCGAACGCCGCGGCAGCAAGAGGCTAGAATTGCCCACCCGACAGGAGATCGCCTTGACTCAGAGTGGCGTGAGCTTTCTCTTCGACCTCGACGGCACGCTCGTCGACAGCGTCTATCAGCACGTGGCCGCATGGCAGCAGGCGCTGCATGCCACGGATATCGAGCTGTCGGTGTGGCGAATTCACCGTCGTATCGGCATGAGCGGCGGGCTGTTTACCGAGATGCTACTGCGCGAGATCGATCGCGACGTCACACCGGAGCTCCTCGCCGAGCTGTACGCGCGGCACGCCGAGGCCTACATCGACCTCGCCCGGTGGGTGCGCCCGCTCCCGGGGGCAATCAGGCTGCTCGAGCATCTGACCCGCACGCGCCTGCCCTGGGCCATCGCGACCAGCGGGCGAATGGCGACCGCGAGATACAATCTCGAGCTACTGGGACTCGATGCCGCGAGCGCCGTGGTCGTCACCCGTGACGATGTGCAGCGGGCCAAGCCGGACCCGGACCTGTTCATCGCCGCGGCCGCTCGGCTCGGTACGGCGATCGAATCGTCGGTGATCATCGGCGACAGCATCTGGGACATGCTGGCCGCGCGCCGAGCCCGCGGCCTGGGCGTGGGCCTGCTCTCCGGCGGCTACGGACAGGATGAGCTCGAGCGCGCCGGCGCGATCCGGGTGTACGAGGACCCGGCGGATCTGCTCAGCCACATCGACGAGATCGGGGGACGCTCCTGACGATGGGTCGGACGCTGCCCCTGTTGGCGCTGCTCGTGGCGATGGCGTCCGTGCAGAGCGGCGCGTCGGTCGCGAAGATGCTGTTCCCGATCGCGGGGCCGATCGGCAGCGCTGCGCTGCGCATCGGTTTCGGCACGGTCATCCTCTGCCTCGCGGGGCGTCCCTGGCGGGCGCGGCTTCATCGCGACTCGTGGCTGCCGCTCGCGGTCTACGGAGTCACGCTCGGCATCATGAATCTGTTGTTCTACGAGGCGCTCGATCGCCTGCCGATCGGGGTCGCTGTTGCCGTGGAATTCATGGGGCCGCTCACGCTGGCGGTGCTGTCCTCGCGACGGCTGGTCGACTTCCTGTGGATCGTGATCGCCGTGTGCGGGCTCGCGCTGCTGCTGCCGGTGCTGCATGAGGCGCGACATGCGAGTGTGGCTGGACTGTTGTTCGCCCTGGGGGCCGGCGCCTGCTGGGGGGTCTATATCGTCTCCGGCCAGAAGGTCGGCAACCTCGTGGGGTCCCACAGCGTCGCGCTCGGGAGCATCATCTCCGCCATCCTCATCGTGCCGGTCGGCCTGCTCGCTGCGCCGCCGACGCTGTTCTCGCGAGCCGTGCTGCTGCCCGGGTTGGCGCTTGCGGTGTTATCGACCGCGTTGCCGTTTACGCTCGAGATGATCGCCCTGAGGCGCCTGCCGACGCGAACCTTCAGCGTGTTGATGAGCCTCGAGCCCGCCGTCGGTGCGCTGTCCGGACTGCTGTTTCTCGGCGAAAGACTCGGGCTGTTGCAATGGAGCGCGATCGTGCTGGTCATTACCGCATCGATCGGCGCAACGGCCACCGCCTGCGAGACGATGCCCGCACCGGTTCCGGACTGACTCGCGACTCTAGAGCGAAGGGGACGACGGCGCCTGGGGTGTTCCAGGTCGCAACAGTCTCTTGAATGCGCCGAATATCCGCTGCAGGAGCCGGATCTTTCGGGACAGTGGCACGTGCAGGAATGCGATCTTGCGAACGTGAGAGACGACCGTCCACTCAAAACGAGACCCGGCTGGAAAGAAAAAAACATCGCCGGCTTTTAAATTGTGGCGTGTGCCGGCGCTGTCGACGACTGTTATTGCGCCGGCCAGCAAGCATACCGTTTCGTCGAGACCGTAGAACCAGTTGAACCGACCTGGCGTACAGTCCCACAGATATGAGGAAGCCATTCCATCGGTGCTTGGGGCGATCTGGCGATTTCGCGCGACCGGTTGGCCATCGATAATCCAGTCGGGCGGAATGGGCGCCGGCGAGAGCTCAGCGTTATAGAACCAGAGCTGATCGGGGTTCGAAGCTGGTGTTGGGACCCGCAACGTCTGTATCGACATCGATTCTCCGCTCTATGTTCTTGCCGCAACGGGCGCGGCGCCAGCTTAAGTCTGTTGGTCGAAGATAGCCAAGTGTCGGAAAGCGGTGACGGGCACGGCGCTCAGTTCTGGCGCTTGCACGAGCCGCACGGGGTAGCCCGCTTCGGCGGAGCCAGGTAACACGTTGCGCTTTATGATAATTTTACATAATCCCTGACCGCAGCACTGGCCGGCGCTTCGCCACCGCCACCTACTCCTGGCGCTTCTCGAGCCTGTCAACCAGCTCGGTCAGTTCCTCCAGATCCATGGCTTCCTCCGTCGGCGCGGCGCGGCGCGGGCTTTCGCCAGCAGACGCAGGGGCCGCGCGCGCCCAGTCCGTGCGTTGCTCGATCCAGCGCCCATAACGATCGAAGGACCACATCCCCTCCTCACCGCCGGATTGGATTACGTTGGCGAGATGGGCGAAGGTACCTGCGCGAATCGTCCCCTTGGCGCTGCTACTACCCAACAGCAGCTCGCAACGGGGCACCAGCAAACGCCAGCTGCTCAGGAACTCGAGCCGTTGACACAACACGCCCAGGAGACAATCGGCCACCTGGGCGCGGATGCTGCCCTGAATCTCCGCAGGAAAGGACATGCACACGCGTGTCAGGGCTTCGGCGCAGGTCGCCGAGTGCATGGTGGCCAGCACCAGGTGGCCGGTCTCCGCCGCGTTCAGTGTGAGCCGCATGACCTCCGGAGTGCGCATCTCGCTGATCACCAGAACGTCGGGGTTCTCCCGCAGTCCGTCTGTGATTGCCTGCTCGAAGCTTGGCGAGTGAGTCGGGATCTCGCGCTGCCGAATGAACGAACGTCGGTTGGTATGCACGTACTCGAGCGGACTCTCGAGGACGATGATGTTGCGAGACCGAGTGGCGTTGATCTCCTCGATCAACGCGGCGAGAGTGGTGGACTTGCCGCTACCGGTCGGACCCGAGATTATGACGAGACCCGTCGTCGGCTCGATCAGTCGCCGCAGGTCCGGGTGCAGATTGCAGGACTTGAGGTCCTGGATCGAGGCCGACAGCAGGCGCACCGCAAAGGCAATGCCACGGACAGTTCTGAAGATGTTGATGCGACAGCGCGTGCCGGCCACTTCCAGCGAGAGATCCGCCGAGCCCCGGCTCAGGAGGCCCGCCCAGCCATCGGCGCCGAGGATCTGCTCGCCCGTTCGCTGCAGATCCGCTGCGTTGGATGTCTCCCCCAGGGGTTGCAGCCTACCGCGCACCCGCACCATGAGGGGACCATCGGCTTCCGCGTGCAAATCGCTCGCCCCGAGCTCACGCGCCTTGTGGATCCAGTCATGAAAGATCATAGGTCGCTCAGCGGCTTCGGTGGCTGAATTAGAGAGCGGGGCGCGACCGCTAGTTCCGTTGCGGTGCACGGCACTACAATGCCACCGCGGCGCACCCCAGGCGAGGCTCGATGAACAATCCATCTCACAGCGATCTGACGCAGCCAGTGACTGCCACTGACCACCTCATGGGAGATCCTCACGCGCCGGTCACTGTGGTGGAGTACGGCGACTTCGAATGCCCCACTTGCAAGCAGGCAGCTCCGGCTGTGACCCTGCTCCTGCAGCGCTTCGAGAACGCTGTCCGCTTCGTGTACCGGCATTTCCCCCAGGAGGCAGCGCATCCGCATGCGCTTCAGGCGGCCGAGGCTGCCGAGTGCGCCGGTTCGCAGGGGCAGTTCTGGGCCATGCACGCTCTGCTGTTCGAGAATCAGTCCCATCTGTCCCTGAAGAATTTACACGGCTATGCGCAGCAGCTCGGGCTCGATATCGCCAGCTTCACCTCCGAGATGGACGATGGTGTCTACCTGCAGCGCATCCGCGAGCACCAGGAGAGCGGACGCGCCAGTAACGTGCGAGCGACACCCGGCTTCTTTGTGAATGGGGTGATCGTGGACATATCCTTTGGTATGCGCGCGCTGTTCGAGGCCGTGGAGTCTCGCCTCAAAACTTCACCTTGATTCGCGCTTGAGCCCACGCTCGTCGAGAACTCTGGCGGAGTAGCACATGCTCAGGCTGTATCCTGAGACTTCTGCACATGGAGTCGACCCGATATGGATCGACCTGTGCGATCCCACGGCTGAAGAAATCCGCAACGCCACCGAGCTGTCAAAAACGCGCATTCCGACTCGGGACGAACTGGAAGAAATCGAGTCTTCGAGCCGGCTTCGAGTGGAGCGCGACACGCTTTATCTCAGTACGCCGCTCAGTGCCCATGCCGAGCAGAACGAGACCGCGCCGACGCCGGTCGGATTCGTGCTGAATCAACGGATACTCGTGACCTTGCGATACACGGGGATTCAAGGATTTGAGACTGCCAAGAAACAGCTGGCGGGTAGCGACCGCGTGCCGACCCCGGTCGGCACATTCATAGCATTGTTAGAAGGCATGGTCGATTTCGGCGCCGACCTGCTGCAGAACATCGCCGCGAAGCTCAACGACATTTCGCGCCGCGTATTCCAGGGATACGGGAGCACGCGTAAGCGCAACGTGGCACGCGCCAGTCGCGCCCTGCGCCAGGCGATGCGCGAAGTCGGAGAGCTCGGCGAGCGGCTGTCGCAAATCCGCGAGAGCTTGCTCGGTCTCCAGCGAATTACCTCGTTCGTCGGCGAGAAGGGTCATGACTGGATCGGCGGCGACGTTCAGACGAGACTGAGGACGGCCACGGGCGATCTCGGGTCTCTGACTGACTACGAAGTACATCTCACGGACAAGGTGCAGTTTCTTCTTGACGCCGTGTTGGGGTACATCAATACGGAGCAAAATGACATCTTCAAGGTGCTGACAATCGTATCGGTGGTAGGCATACCTCCGACGCTGATTGCCGGCATCTACGGGATGAACTTCCAGAGTATGCCCGAATATCACTGGGCCTACGGTTATGCTTGGGGACTATCGCTGATTGTCCTGAGCACGCTTTTGCCGATTGCGTGGTTCAAGTGGCGCGGCTGGTGGTGAATTCTCCACCAAAAGGAACAATTCCTTGGCTCGATACAACACTCGTGATGGCGTCCTGGGATCCGGGATGAAGCTATTCACCGAACGCGGATTCAGCGCGTGCAGCGTTCAGGACATCACCGACGCGGCGGGTGTTCCGAAAGGGTCGTTTTACAACCACTTCAAGAGCAAGGAAGCTCTGGCGGCAGAGATCATTACCGAGTACGGAAAGGGCACCACCGATCGGAGCATCCTCACTAACCTCGAAGTCCCCGCGATTACCCGCCTCAAGGAGCACTTCGCAGCTCTCAACAAATATTTCTCTCGGTGCAATGATGGATGCCTGGTCGGGAAATTCATGGCCGAGGTGTCGGGCAACACACCGCAGATCCGCGACAGGCTCTCGAGCGTCTTGAAGGTCTGGGGCGGACAGATTGCAGCAGCCATCAGGGATGGGCAGGAGCAGGGTTCCATTCGCAAGGATCTCAAGGCCGACGATCTAGCCGCCTTCCTCATCGACTCCTACGAAGGGGCAATCCTGCGGACGCGCGTTGAGGAGAGCCCTAGAGCACTGAAGTACTTCATCAAGGTTGTGTTCTCGAGCATCGTGGTGTGAATCCAAGACCGGCCCGTTTGCTGAATTTACTTGTCTATCTAAGACGACCGGTCGTATTATGGATTGGAAGGCTGCAGATCAGGGGAAGACCGTGGGCGTGAGGTCGGCTGAACAAACCAAAGCGCTGGTTCTGGAGGCTTTTGACACGCTCTTTAACAAGCGTGATTACGCGAAAGCAGCGCAGTTCTGGTCAGAGGGCTATATCCAGCACAGTGCCCACATCGCGCCGGGGCGCGATGGCTTGTTCAACCTCGTGCGCAGCGTGCCGCCGACGCTACGCTATGAGAATGCACTCATTCTCGCAGAGGGCGACTACGTAATGCTGCACGGGCGGTTCAGTGGACACGGTCGCCCCCGAGCATGGATTGCTGCCGACATTGTGAGAATGGAAGGTGGACGCCTGGCAGAGCACTGGGATGTACTGCAAGACGAAGTCACCAGAGAAGAATCGATAAGTGGGCTACCGATGTTTGGCACCGCATTCGCTAAACCGGATCACAGACCCCAACCCGCCGCCGCTGGTCCCTCGTTGACGGTCGAGACGGCGCGAATGATCGTTGCACCGCTCTATGACGCGCTGAACGAACCCGGCAAGAAAGATGTGGCGGCATTGCTGGCCAAAGCGGCCAGTGCGGATTATCGCTCATACTCAACCAATGAAGATTGGCTTACCCGCGACCAACTGGCCGAGGCATTCAAGACGCTTGGGTCGGTGATCCCGGATTTGCGCTGGACAATTAAGGACATCCAGACGTTTGGCGATCAGATCGTAGTGCGTGGTGAGGCGAGCGGGACTCCGATACGCGAACTGTTCGGAGCGAAGCCTACCGGCAAACGCTTTAAGACCATGTCGATTGATGTATTCACGGTAAAAAACGGCAAGCTGGCGTCCGCGTATCATGTCGAGAACTGGACCGGGGCAGTGAAGCAAATCAGCAGGTAGAGGCAGTGCGCTTGAGGAGCGCAGATACATGTCGAGCGAGAAGACCACCAGCATCATTACCGCCCCAACCAGATTTATTGACGCTGGAAGCGCGCAATACGCATACCGGCGCTTCGGCTCAGGGTCGAAACTTCCACTTCTGTGTCTGCAGCACTTCACCGGAACGCTCGACAATTGGGATCCGGCGGTCACCGACCCACTGGCGGCGGAACGAGAAGTAATCCTGTTCGAGAACGCCGGCGTCGGTCGATCCAGCGGCACGGTGCCGAAGACGATAGCTGGCATGGCGTCGCATGCCCTGGCCTTCCTGGATGCGTTGGGGCTGAGTATCTGCGATGTCCTCGGATTTTCGCTCGGAGGGATGGTTGCGCAACAGATGGTCCTCGAGCGCCCGTCGATCTTCCGCAGGTTGATCCTGGTGGGAACGGCGCCAAAGGGCGGAGAGGACATCATGCACCTCGACAAGCCGAGCCTGGCAAAACACCTGGGCGATCCGACGCTGCGGGGATACGCGGTGCTGCAGAAGATCTTCTTCGCGCCGACTCAGTCAAGCCAAGCGGCGGGCGCGGCCTTCATCGAAAGGCTTATGCTGCGCTCGAAAGACCGTGAGCCCGTCTCCGGGCCGGCGGTGGCCGCGGCGCAAATGGCAGCATTTCGCGACTGGGAGCAGATTTCAGGCGAACGCTTTGCGGATTTAAGGAACATTCATCACCCGACACTGGTAATGAACGGCGTCTACGATGAGATGATCCCGGTCGCGAATTCGTATTGGCTGAGCGCCCATCTGCCGAACGCCGTGCTTGTGACCTATCCGGACTCCGGGCACGGCTCGCTCTTCCAGTTCCACGAGTCGTTCACGCGGCAGGCTGGGGCGTTCCTGGTTTCGGAGTCGGAATTCGCGCCTTACTAAGCAGCGCTGCTCCGAATCGCCCGCGCCTGGAGCAGTGACTGTTTCAGAGGGTCGACGATTTCTTGCCGGAAGGCGGATCGGCGTCCAAGACCTGGACCGCGGCTCCCGTCGTTTGGGGCGTAATGGCGGCATCCGTGACGAACACGGTCGCTCCTGGCTGCAGCATCGCGTTCACCTGGTGCACGAATTCGGCCGGGAGTTTGATTCGCGCCACGGCCGTCGGATCGATCTGAGTACCGGCCTCTCGCGTATGCCCCGGCACGCCGATTCTCGACCAGCGAAACTTGGCGGGATCGGGAACGAATGGATCCGGTCCGCGGCTTGCGCTCTCCGTGAGCACCAACACGTGATCCCCGAACGGCGCATCGCCAGCGACGGTCAGTCGCGCTCGGCCGATCTCTATTCCATTGCGATAGACGATCACGCGACGACTCGCACGACTTAGTACCATGCTGACGGGGCCACTGGGCGACAATTCCGGCTGCCAACGCTCATCTTGGGTAGCTGCCAACGGTACGCGCTCGAGAGGTCGACCGCCGACCGCACTCACCGGTACGAGATATCCCGGATGCGCGACCCTCTCGGGCTCGGTACGGTCGCTCGCAATCACCACCGTCATGCCGTTGGGGGAGATCTCAAAGAGCTGCCGCGCAAACTCACTCGGCAAGTGAACGCATCCGTGGGACTCGGGATAACCGGGCAGCCCACCGGCATGCAGGGCAATGCCTCCCCACGTGAGTCGCTCCATATAAGGCATGGGCGCACCGTCATAGATCGTTGAGCGATGCTCCTTCTGCTTCTGCAGCACTGTAAACACTCCGGTAGGCGTCAGATGCCCCGGGCGGCCGGTACTCACGGTGGTGGCGCCGATCAGGACGCCGTTGCGATACACGAACGCCTTCTGCTCGGTGATGCTGACGACCATGACCACCGGACCCGAGGTCAGCGCTTCGCCCAGCCAAATGAACTCGCCCTTTTTCAGCTGATCGATCGGGGTGTCGATGGGTACCGAGGCCTTGGCTCCCCAGAACGGCACCGAGGCCGCTCTTAGCGGAGCGTGCAGCGCGATCCCCGCAGCCAGGATCAGCACGAGGAGCCAGTGGGTTATCCGGCGCATGAGAGACCTCGCCGCCCGAGTAGCCACTTAATGTCAAGCGAACTTAGCGTGTCTACGTGGGTCTTAGTATGCTTGTACCCGGGAGCGCATCACCTTGCCATCTTCGCGTCGTTTCTTTCTGGGAGCAGCTGTAGCCAGTCTGGCTTCAGCGGTCGCCCGGCCGGCCGAAACGTGGACGCGAACGCTCAACGGCGCCGTCGCCCCGAGTCTCCTTCGCCAGGCCCTGGACGCCCTGGAGCGGCATCGGGGCAGCCTCGTGTACCGAGACGTAGTCGGAATCGCGGACTTTTCCCTCTCATCCGCTACGCCAAGGTTTTACCTGGTGGCTCTCGCGGGCGGTAGCGCAAGCGCACATCTGGTCGCGCATGGCCGAGGCTCTGATCCCGCGCATACCGGGTGGCTCGAGCGCTTTTCCAATGAACCGCGCTCGAATGCGACCTCCGCGGGCGCTTACAGAACCGACGGCGTCTATATCGGCAGTCACGGCCGCTCGCTGCGTCTCGCCGGCCTCGACCCAACCAACAGCAACGCAGAGTCGCGGGCGCTCGTGGTACACGGCGCGTGGTACGTGAGTGAGGAGATTGTCAGGGAGTGCGGCAAGCTCGGGCGCAGCCAAGGCTGCCTTGCCGTGGCCAAATCCAGCCTGGACGAGATATTGACCAGGCTCGGCCCTGGGCGACTGATCTACGCAGGCAAGGCCTAGGGGTCGGAATCACGACGCCCAAGCTCTGCACGGAGCTCGGGCAGCTACGCCGCGGTATCAGCTATGTTTGCTGTTGACTGCCGACGGAAAGCCCGATGCAGTACCGAAGTAACACTCGACGGCCTGCACCTTTCCA
>DATNKO010000008.1:0-3665 GCA_035603345.1 Steroidobacteraceae bacterium
CGGAGCCGCGCCCTTCTCGCCCAGCGACTTGTTGAGCCCGGGCAGATCTTTCGACGTCAGCTGCGTGAAGGAACCGGAAATCTCATCGAGCTGGCTGCGCAGCGCGACGATGTTATCGAGCTGGTAGCGCGTCGGCGGGCCATCCCAGGAGGTGATGGCGCCGTAGAGCTGATCGGTGTGCTCGCGCAGCCGCTCCTCGCCGGTGATCGCGCCGCCTTCGGTGGTCGCGACGATCTGCTTGCGCAGCGCATCGAGCTTGCCGTCGAGCTCGCCGAGCTTGTGTGCCAGCGCATCGCCCGCCGGCCGGGACTGCCTGGCCTTCGCGACCTGCTCGCGCAGGCCGGCGATGCGCGCAAACAGCGCCGACTCGTCGTTGAACAGGTCATAGACCTTCATGGCGGCGTCGTACTGTGCCTGCCGGTCGGCGGCCGTCCAGCTGACACGCCTGTCGAGCCCGACGGTCAGCGTCGTATCGTAGGTCTTGCCGTCCTTCTCCATGCGCACGGTGTAAGTGCCGGGCGGCACGCGCGGGCCGCTGGTGCCGGCAAAGGCGAGCTGCACCGCGGGCGGAACGTGTGGCGCCTTGCGGTGCATGGTCCAGACGACGCGATTGAGACCGCGGCGGCTGCTGGCGGAAAGCTCATCGATCAGCGCGCCGCTCGAGTCCAGCACCTCGATGCGCAGCTTGCCGTAGAGCTGCCGCGTCCGCTGGTAGTAGGTGATGACGGCGCCCGCCTTGGGATTCTCGCCAACGAAGGCCGCGGCGCCGTTGACCCAGCCGCCCTGCGCCTCGATGCGCTGCTGCACCGGGCGCGCCGACACGAACGCCGCGTCCTGCGCCAGCAGGTCTGGCGTCAGGCGGCGCAGCGGGGTGATGTCGTCGATGATCCAGATGCCGCGGCCGTGGGTCGCGAGCACCAGATCGCCGTCGCGCGGCTGGACGGCGAGATCGCGCACCGCCACCGCCGGGAAGTGCCCGCCCTTGAACTGCGCCCAATGTGCACCGCGGTCGATCGAGATCCACAGGCCGAATTCGGTGCCGAGGAATAGCAGCCGCGGGTCGACGGTGTCTTCGCGGATCACGTGGGCGTAGCCGCGCACGCCCCTGGCATCTTCAGGGGTGACGAGCGCGGCCCAGCTCCTGCCGTAGTCGACCGTCACGTACAGGTACGGCGCCATATCGCCGAAGGTATGGCGGTCGAAGGCCGCGTACGCCGTGCCCGGCGCGAACGAGCTCGCCTGCACCCAGTTGACCCAGCTGTTCTTCGGCAGGCCGCGGATGTTGCCGACCACATTCTCCCAGTGCTGTCCGCCGTCGCGCGTCAGCTGCACGTTGCCGTCGTCGGTGCCTACCCAGATGAGGCCGCTCTCGAGCGGCGACTCGCTGATGGAGAAGATGGTGGTGTGCATCTCGGCGACCGAGTTGTCGACCGTGACGCCACCGGACTGCTCCTGCTTCTGCTTCTGCGGATCGTTGGTCGTCAGGTCCGGGGAGATGCGCTCCCAGCTCTGACCGTGATCCCGGGAGCGGAACAGGAACTGGGCGCCGATGTACAGCGCGTTCGGATCATGCGGTGAGAGCGCAATGGGTGTGTTCCAGTTGAAGCGCAGTTTCTTGTAGCGCTTGAGATCCTCGGCGCCGAGCTTGGGCTGGATGTCGCGCGTCTCGTGGCTGTGAATGTTGACGCGGCCGATGCTGCCGCCCTGGGCTTCGGCGTACAGGTAATTCGGATCGGAGGGGTCGGCATACATCCAGAATCCGTCGCCGCCGAACATGTTCTCCCAGCGCGAGCTGGTGATGCCGCCGGGGTAGGCGGATTCCCCGACCCAGGCGGCGTTGTCCTGCAGGCCGCCATAGACATGGTACGGGTCGGCGTTGTCGAGGCTCACATGGTAGAACTGCGAGATGGGGAGGTTATCGGTCTTCCACCACTTGTTGGCGCCGTCGTAAGAGATCCACAGTCCGCCGTCGTCGCCGGCGAATATATGCTGCGAATTGCCCGGGTCGACGAACACATCGTGCACGTCGCCGTGCATGCCGACGAAGCCGCCGATCGCGCTGAAGCTCTTGCCGCCATCCTCGCTGAGGATCATCGCTCCGTCGGTCTTAAAGACTCGCTTGGCGTCCTTCGGATCGACGATCAGATTGGCGAAATAAAACGGCCGCCAGACCATCCACTGGCTCTTGTCGCCCAGCTCCCAGGTGGCGCCGCCATCGTGTGAGATCATGAGCCCCGAGTCGGTCGATTCGACGAAGGCGTACGCGGTCTGCGGCTCGCTCGGCGCGAAGGCAAGCGCGATGCGGCCGTAGGGCTTGGGCGGGAGTCCCTTCGCCTTGCCGGGAGCGAGTTCGCTCCAGCTCGCCCCGCCGTCCACGCTGCGGTACAACCCGCTGCCGGAAGGCACCTTCGGCCCGTCGCCGCCCGAGCGGAACGTCCAGCCCTTGCGGCGGAAGTCCCACAGGCTCGCGAGCAGCACCTCGGGATGGCCCGGCTGCATGGCAACGCTGCCGCAGCCGGTCGAGAGATTCCCTCCCTTGAGAATCAGCTGCCAGCTCTTGCCGCCGTCGGCCGTCTTGTACAGGCCGCGGTCGGCGGAGTCGCTCCAGAGCTTGCCCGGCACGCACACGTACACGGTGTCGGAGCTGCGCGGGTCGACGACGATCTTCGAGATGCGCTCCGAATCGGACAGACCCACGTGGCTCCACGTCTCGCCGCCGTCGGTCGACTTGTAGACGCCGTCGCCGATCGAAACGCTGTTACGGGTCCACGACTCGCCGGTGCCGACCCAGACGTTCCTGTTGTTGGAAGGGTCGACCGCGATCGCGCCGATCGACGGCACCGGCTGCTCGTCGAACACGGGCTTGAAGGTCGTCGCGCCGTCGGTCGATTTCCACACGCCGCCGCTCGCTGCGCCCACGAACAGCGTCACCTTGCCGGAAGCGTCGCGATAACCGGCGAGCGCCGAGATGCGACCGCTCATGGCCGCCGAGCCGATGTTGCGCGCGCCGAGCCCGGAGACAACGCCCGAGTCGAGCGACACCGGAGCGGGGGACTGCGCGGCAGCGCTGCCAGTCCACGCGAGCAGCGCGCACGCCGATAGTGCGGAACCGAATCGCATCACCGTTCTCCCTTCAGTGCTTACTTGGCCGGGGGCGGCGGGGGGGCCGCCGGCGGCGCCGGAAAGCTGAACTCGCCGGTGTCGGCGGCGATGTTGGCCTCGGCTTTGTCGTACTGGACCTTCTGATGGTCGGTCGAGCCCTTTTGCCACGAGTCCTGCGCAAACGGCAGGTACACGCCGTCCACCTTCTCGTAGTCGCCGTAATCGATGATGGTCTCGTTCGGCACCCCGTGCTCGATGCGCCGGTTGACCACGCGGATCTCGAGGAAGTGATCCGGATCCAGGTACACGAAGGTGATGTCGCCGTTCGGCCGCGTGACGCGCAGCTTGTGCGCTTCGGTGCCGTCGATGTCCTCGGTGCCGAGGTAGTCGAGCGTATAGCCCTTAGCGCGGTAGTCGATCAGAGCACCGAGGAAATCCCCCGCGTCCTCGGACAGGCCCTTGGCATCGTCCGCGGAGAGCTTTTCCGGGTCCTTGCGGCCCTGGAAGGGGTTGATCTGCCACGCCTGCGAGCCGTCGTAGGCCTGCACCTGGGTGAGGCCCTG
>DATNKO010000080.1:0-17442 GCA_035603345.1 Steroidobacteraceae bacterium
TCTTCCAGCGAGCCGCCGCCGCGCGCCACGATCAGCACATCGCACTCCGCGCGCCGCGAGGCGCTCTCGAGGGCGGCGACCAGCGCCGCAGCCGCAGCCGCGCCCTGCACCGGGGCCGGGTAGATGAGCACCGCCGCGGGCGGGTAGCGCCGGGCGAGAATCTGCAGGATGTCGCGCAGCGCCGCGCCCGAGGGCGAGGTGACCAGCCCGATGCGCCGCGGAAAGCGCGGCAGGCTGCGCTTGCGCTCGAGCGCAAACAGGCCCTCGGCGGCGAGCCGGGTCTTCAGGCGCTCGAACTCGCGCTGCAGCGCGCCGACCCCCGCCTCCTCCAGGTGCTCGACCACCAGCTGGTATTCGCCGCGCGCCTCGTACACGCCGACACGCCCGCGCACCAGCACCTGCGCGCCGGCGCCCGGCGTGAAGCCGAGCAGTGAGTTCTTCATGCGGAACATGACGCAGCGCAGCTGTGCGCCGCGGTCCTTCAACGAGAAGTACCAGTGGCCAGAGGCCGGCTGCGACAGGTTCGACAGCTCGCCCGCCACCCACACGACACCGAGACCGCGCTCGAGCAGCGCGCGCACTTCGCGGGTCAGGCGCGTGACGCTGTAGACGTCCCGGGCGGGCGCAGTGGCGGCGCGATCCTCAGGTACGGCGGGCATAGGTCACCTTAGCATGCGGCTTGCCGGCGCCGTTTACCGCCGCAGCCCAAGCGCCTATAATTACGCATGCGCATCCTCGAAGAAGCTCTCACCTTCGACGACGTCCTCCTGGTTCCGGCCTACTCGGAAATTCTGCCACGCGAGGTCGACCTTTCCACGCGCGTCACGCGCCGTATCCGCCTGAACGTGCCACTCCTGTCCGCGGCCATGGATACGGTCACCGAAGCGCGGCTGGCGATCACCATCGCCCAGGAAGGCGGGATCGGCGTCATCCACAAGAGCATGAGCATCGAAGCCCAGGCCCGTGAAGTCGCCCGGGTGAAGAAATTCGAGAGCGGCGTCATCAGGGACCCGATTACCGTCTCGCCCAATATGTCGATCCGCGAGGTGCTGGACCTGACGCGCGCGCGCGGCATCTCCGGCGTGCCGGTGGTGGTGGGCCGCAAGGCGGTCGGCATCGTGACGCATCGCGACCTGCGTTTCGAGCAAAAGCTCGATCAGCCGGTGTCGCAGGTCATGACGCCCCAGGAGCGCCTGGTCACGGTGCGCGAGGACGCTTCCAAGGACGAGGTGCTGAAGCTCCTGCACAAACACCGCATCGAGAAGCTGCTGGTGGTGAACGCCAACCACGATCTGGTCGGCATGATCACCGTCAAGGATTTTCAGAAGGCCACGGAGTTTCCGCGCGCCTGCAAGGACGAGGGCGGCCGGCTGCGGGTGGGTGCCGCGGTCGGCACCACTCCCGACACGCTCGACCGGGTTGCGGCGCTGCGCGACGCGGGCGTCGACCTGGTGGTGGTCGATACCGCGCACGGCCATTCGCGCGGCGTGCTCGACACCGTCAAGCGCATCAAGGCGCGCTGGGCCGACCACCAGGTGGTCGCCGGCAACATCGCGACCGCCGAAGGCGCGCGCGCGCTGGTCGATGCGGGGGCGGACGCGGTCAAGGTGGGCATCGGCCCGGGCTCGATCTGCACCACGCGGGTCGTGGCCGGCGTCGGCGTGCCGCAGATCTCCGCGGTCGCCAATGTCGCCGCGGCGCTGCGCGATGCGGACGTGCCGGTGATCTCCGACGGCGGCATCCGTTTCTCGGGCGACCTGGCCAAGGCGATCGCGGCCGGGGCGGACGCGGTGATGATCGGCGGCCTGTTCGCCGGCACCGAGGAATCCCCCGGGGAGGTCGAGCTCTACCAGGGCGCCTCCTACAAGTCCTACCGCGGCATGGGCTCGCTCGGGGCCATGGGCGAGCGGCACGGCTCTGCCGATCGCTATTTCCAGGACGCCGCGACCGAGCTCGAGAAGCTGGTGCCCGAGGGCGTCGAAGGCCGGGTGCCCTACAAGGGGAGCGTCGTGGCCATCCTGCATCAGCTCTCCGGCGGGCTGCGCGCCGCAATGGGCTACACCGGCAGCCGCAACATCACCGACATGCGCACGCGCCCGGTGTTCGTGCGCATCACCAACGCCGGTATACGCGAAAGTCACGTGCACGATGTCAGCATCACCAAGGAAGCACCCAACTACCGGGCGTCATGACGCGGTGCAGCCTGACATTCATGCGCAGCGCATCCTGATCCTCGACTTCGGCGCGCAGTACACGCAGCTCATCGCACGGCGCGTGCGCGAGATCGGGGTGTACTGCGAGATCCACCCGTGGGACGTGAGCGATGCCTGGGTGCGCGGGTTCGCGCCGCGCGGGGTGATCCTGTCCGGCGGCCCCGAGTCGGTGACGGAGGCGAGCCCGCCGCGGGCGCCCGGCGCGGTGTTCGACCTCGGGGTTCCGGTGCTCGGCATCTGCTACGGCATGCAGACCATGGCGCAGCAGCTCGGCGGGCGCGTGGCGCCCTCCAGCGAGCGGGAGTTCGGCTACGCCGAGGTGAGGGTAACCGGAGCCTCGCGCCTGCTCGATCAGCTCGAGGACCGGCGCGATCCCGACGGGCGCGCGGTGCTCGACGTGTGGATGAGCCATGGCGACCGGGTCGATGCCCTGCCGAGCGGCTTTGCGGTCACGGCCGCGACTGCCGCGATTCCCTTCGCCGCGATGGGCGATGAGCGGCGGCGTTTCTACGGCGTGCAGTTCCACCCGGAGGTCACGCACACCACGCAGGGAGCGCGGCTGATAGAGCGCTTCGTGCGCGAGATCTGCGGCACCGATGCGCTGTGGAGCGCCGGCAACATCATCGAAGATGCGAGCGCGCGGGTCCGCGAGCAGGCTGGCGAAAGCAAGGTGCTGCTCGGGCTGTCTGGCGGTGTCGACTCGTCGGTGGTCGCAGCGCTCCTGCATCGCGCCATCGGTGATCAACTGGTGTGCGTGTTCGTCGACCACGGATTACTGCGTCTCGGCGAGGCCGACCAGGTGATGAGCACCTTCGCGCAGCACCTGGGCGTGCGGGTGATCCGGGTGGACGCCGGGCAGCGCTTCCTCGCGGCGCTCGCCGGCGTCACCGACCCTGAAGCCAAACGGCGCATCATCGGCCGGGTGTTCGTCGAGGTGTTCGAAGAGGAGGCGCGCAAGCTCCCCGGGGTGCGCTTCCTGGCGCAGGGGACGATCTACCCCGACGTGATCGAATCGGCCGGCGCACGCACGGGCAAGGCGCAGGTCATAAAGTCGCACCACAACGTCGGCGGCCTGCCGGAGCGCATGCATCTCGAGCTCGTCGAGCCGCTGCGCGAGCTCTTCAAGGACGAGGTGCGCCGCTTGGGGGTCGAGCTCGGGCTGCCGCGCGAGCTGGTCCATCGTCACCCGTTCCCGGGCCCGGGGCTGGCGGTGCGGATCCTGGGCGAGGTGCGCAGCGAATTTGCCGAGCTGCTGCGGCGCGCCGACGCCATTTACATCGACGAGCTGCGCCGGCACGACCTCTACGACCGCGTGAGCCAGGCGTTCGCCGTGTTCCTGCCGGTGCGCTCGGTGGGCGTGATGGGCGACGGCCGCCGCTACGACTACGTCATCGCGCTGCGCGCGGTGGAGACGGTGGACTTCATGACGGCGCACTGGGCGCGGCTGCCGTACGAGTTTCTCGACCACGTGTCGCGACGCATCGTCAACGAGGTCGCCGGTATCTCGCGCGTCGTCTACGACATCTCCGGCAAGCCACCGGCGACGATCGAGTGGGAATAGTGGGAGACGACCACATGACTTCGAGGCGAGCGTTCCTCAAAGCGGGCGCACTGGCGGCCGGAGTGGCCGGTGCAGTGGCGGCTCCGGCGGCAGCGGACAAGCGCGGCGCGGCACGCGGCTATCACGGCCCTCACGAGATGCCGCGCGACGTCACGCTGCTCGCGATGCGCAACGCTGACGGCTCGGAGACACTCGGCGCCAAGCTCGACCAGGGTTCGGTCCTCGACGTGCGCACGGCGTCGCGGCTGCTCGGCATTGCGGCTCCCCTGACGCTCGGGGAGTTGCTCACGGAGGGCAACGCCCGCGGCCTCAGCGAGCTCATCGCCACAGCGTCAACCTCCCGCAAAGCACAAGCGGCGAAGCTCAAGGAGTCCGCCATAACCTTCGGGAGGCTGTTCACGCATCCGGGCAAGATCGTCTGCATCGGGCTGAACTATCGGGCGCACGTTGCCGAGACCAGCATGAAGCTCCCAAGCGCCCCGGTCCTCTTCAACAAGTACGACAACGCGCTCGCAGCGCATAACTGCACCATCACTCTCCCGTCCCGTGACGTGGCGTACAAGTTCGACTACGAGACGGAGCTGCTCATCGTCATCGGCAAGCCGGCCCGCAACGTCTCCGAGGCCGACGCGCTCGGGTACGTGGCGGGCTACTGCACCGCGCACGACTTCTCCGCCCGCGACCTGCAGCTCGAGACCCCGAGCACGCAGTGGATGATCGGCAAGACGCTCGACGGCTTCGGCCCGATCGGGCCCTACTTCGTGTCGGCGGATCGGGTGGGCGACCCCAACAACCTGAAGATCGAAACGCACGTCAACGGCGAGCAGCGCCAGTCGTCCAATACCCGCAACATGATCTTCAATCCGCAGAAGCTGATCGCCTACATTTCGCGCATGTGGACGCTCGAGCCGGGCGACATCATCTGGTCCGGAACACCCGAGGGCGTCATCCTCGGTTATCCCCGCGACAAGCAGGTGTGGCTCAAGGCCGGCGATCAGATCGTGAGTACGATCGAGAAGCTGGGATCGCTCAGGTTCACTCTGGCGTAGAGGCGGTAAGCGCCGTCAGCCGCCGCCGTTTCGCGCGCGCCTGACGTTCCTCGGGCGTTTCACCTGCCCCTGTCTGCGGCTGACGACAGGGCGCGGCAATTGCTGAGCGTGTGTCAGCAGATTTCAAACTGTGACGTTGTGTGTGTCACGCAGCCTGACCTGTGCGTAGGCTGCCCCACCACCACAGTCCAGGGCGGTCTTATGTTCAAACTCTTCACGCGCCTGCCACGCAGGCTTGCGTCCCTCGCCGGCGTACTGTTGCTCGCGGGCACAGCGATCACACTCAGCGGTTGTGTCGTGCGCGCGGGCTTCGCCGCGCCGCCGCCCCCGCCTGCCGTCTATGTAGCGCCGCCGCCGGCACCCGCGTCTGTCGCACCCGCACCGGCAGTCGACGCCGAAGTGCAGGCGAGTGAGGCGCCGCCGGCGCTGCCCGTCTATGAGCAGCCAGCCTGCCCGGTCGAGGGTTATCTGTGGGCCCCGGGTTACTGGGCCTTCGGACCCGGCGGCTACTACTGGGTGCCGGGCACCTGGGTCGCACCGCCGCGTGTTGGCTTCCTCTGGACTCCGGGCTACTGGGGGTTCGTCGGCGCCGTGTACGTCTGGCACGCCGGCTACTGGGGTCCGCACGTCGGTTTCTACGGCGGCGTGCACTACGGCTTCGGCTACGGCGGGGTCGGGTTCGCCGGCGGCCGCTGGGTAGGCAATTCGTTTGCCTACAATCAGACCGTCACCAACGTCAACGTCACGGTGGTACACAACACCTACAACGAGACCGTCGTCAACAACACCACGATCAACCGCGTGAGCTATAACGGCGGCGCGGGCGGTATCGCGGCAACGCCGACTCCTCAGGAACGCATGGCCGCCCAGGAGCCGCACGTCGCGGCTACTACGGCGCAGACGCAGCACGTTCACTTGGCGGCGAGCAACCCGGCCCTGCTGGCGCGCAACAACGGCGGCCGCCCATCGATCGCCGCAACACCCCGGCCGTCAGCGTTCAACGCGCCGGGCGCCGTGGGCGCGCATGGTGCGGCGCCTCGCTCGCAGCACGCTCAGCCCGCGCTGGCGCACGCCAACAACCCGAACGGCGCCGCTGGCGGCCAGGGTCATGGCAAGCCGCAGCCGGTCAAGGCCAAAGCCACGAAGCCGCATCCGAAGGCCAAGCCGGAAGAGGCCAAGCATGAGCCCGACGTTGCCCAGCGCTAGCGCTGCTAGTCCCTGAGCGGGGTGACGAATATCGATGCAATGCGCCAGCCGGATGGCGTCTGCACGAACACCCCGCTCCAGCTGAAGCGCTGTGCCGCCGGGTCCCTGCGCGCCGCTCCCGAGGTCAAAAGGAGCGGCGTGACCAGCATCCGCACGCCCGGCGACAGGTTCGCGACTCGCGAGCCTCGTGCCTGCGGATCGAGTCTCCAGGTTCCTTTCCACGCCTGCTCGAAGGCCGCGAGCGCCTGCTGATATCCCCAGATCGGGCCGCCGCCTTCCTGAACCCAGAGGAAGTCCTGCGAATCGAGCAGCACGTCGGAGAGGGCGGCCGAATCGTGGGCATTCTGCGCCAGGATGAAGCGCGCGAAGGCGCCCATCACTTCACGGCGCTCGGGATCATCCGGCGCAGTCGCGGCAGAGGTCGCAGCACTACCGGCTGAGGCAGGAGGCGCAACGGGTGCAGCCGGCACCGCGGCGGGCGCGGCGGCCGCCGGCACGGCGACAGACGCGGCGGGTGCGGGAGATGCGCTGGCTGGAGGTACGGTCGGCGCCGGCACCGGCGGGCTCGCCGCAGCCGCGGCCTTCCCCGTCAACTTGTAATCGGCCGTGACCAGCATGCCCTTCTGCTCCGCATCCGCGCAGCTCAAGGGACTCACGACCGCGGACTTGATGCCGGTCATGCCGTCGCGCCGCTGCATGGTCTCACCCGACACGCCGTTGGATTCGCGCTTGCCGGTCTTCGGATCGACGAGGCAGTAGTACCGTCGCGTGTCCGGCGGCGACCCTACGTCGAAGTGTCCGCGCACCACTTCGCGACCCAGGTCCTCGCCGAAGGCCTGCCTGAGGCTCGAAAGAAAGCCGCCCTGTGTTTCAGCCGGCTGCGCGCCTGCGGGCGGATCGGCCCGGCTCACTTGCGCCGAGACGAGCACGAGCGACGCGGCGAGGAGTGTTCTTGTCTTTGCAAAGCTCTTCATGGCATCTCCCAACGCGCTGCGCCCGCGCGGGCCTAGCGGATACCGACCTGTCCGCGCACCGCCGCGATCAGGAGCTGCGGGTCGTAGCCCAGACCGTCCTTGAAGACTACTTCGACGTTTTCGATATCGTCGATGTGCGCGGCAGGATCACCGTGTACGAGTATGAGATCGGCGTGTTTGCCTGCGGCGATGCTGCCGATGTCGCGCTCGCGGCCCATGAAGCGTGCCCCGTTCAGCGTACCGATCTGGATGGCCTGCAGCGGCGTGAAGCCCGCATCCACCAGCAACTCGATCTCGCGCTGGTCGCCGAAACCCGGCAGCACGCCTCCCGCACCTGTCGGGTCCGGGCCGGCCAGCAGCAGGCCGCCGGCCGCCGCAAAGGCACGCTCGAAATCCATCTCGGTGCGAAACAGCTGCGCGGGCGCTGGGTTTTCGGGATCGATCTGTGCCCTGAATACCAGGTAGCTGTCGCGCGCCGCGGCCGACATGGCATCGAGCGAGCGGCGTTGCGCCGCTGCGCGGCCGGGCACCCCGAGCTCGAACACCGGCAGCGTCGAGGTCACGGCAACGTGGTGTGCGATCAGCGAGTGAATCAGCGCCACGAGCTCGGGATCGCCGGCGTGCTTGCCGAGCCAGGACGCCTGCATGGCCTTGCCGTCGGGGCACTTATCGGGCTGCCGGCCGGCAACGAACTCGCTGTCGGTGTAGACCGGGCCGTGCTCGAAGTCGTCGATGCCGGCAGCGATGGCTTCCGGCCAGCTGACTGAGCAGAGGTGCCCGGTGAGGCGCAGGCCGTGCCGGTGAGCGGCCGCGACCGCGGCGGCGAGCTCCGCGCGAGTGATGTTCATGTAGGCCTTGAACGAGGTCATGCCGGCGTCGGCCCAGTAGTCGACGAATTGCTGCGCCTCCTTCGGTCCCGCGAGCTCGTGCATCTGCGCGAAATAGGTTCCGCTCCCTTCGAGATACGGCCCTGTCAGATCCAGATGCGGCCCCGGCATGGCCCCCGCCTCGATCCGCGAGCGCACTTTCAGGTCGGTGTAGGGCTCGATGCTTCCCGTGGTGCGCAGCGTGGTCACGCCGGCCGCCAGATACAGCCGCGGCGCGGAGTACGGGATTTCATTGACGACGAAGCCCGGCTCCATTCCGCCGGGAGAATTGCGCTGCGTATCACGCGAGGCGGTGTAGAACAGATGGTCGTGCATGCCGACCAGCCCGGGCAGCAGGCTGTAGCCGGGATAATCGCGCACCAGAGCACCGCTCGGGATGGCCGTGGAGGCGGCGGGGCCGACGGCTGCGATCCTGCCGTCGGTGATGACCACCGTCTGGTCGGTGCGCGGGGCCGCGCCCGTGCCGTCGATGATCTCGACGTGGCGCAGTGCCACGGAGCTCGCGCGGATCGACACGTAGGCGGCGCTGTCGGACGGCTCGGCGCCCGGACTCAAAGGTGGGAACCCGAGCCCGAGGACCGTCAGACACACGAGTTTCCTGAGCACAAATCCCCCCTTAGCGGCGCCGGGGCCGAATGGCATCACATCGTGCGGGCTCGCGCAACGCCCGGCACGACCAACGCCCGGCCGTCACAGGCAGGAGAGCGCCGCACGGGCGCTCAGGTCAGATGTGCGGCCCTGCGCAACCTGGCGAGATAACGCATCGCAACGGCGGCGGCGGCCAGACCCGAGGCGGCACCGACAGCGAGCGCCCATCGCGGCCCGAACGTGTCGGCCACCCAGCCCACGATCGGCGCTCCGATGGGCGTGCCGCCGAGCGCAATCGCCAGCAGGATCGCCATTACGCGCCCGCGCATCGCAGGCTCGGTCGACAGTTGCACCAGACTGTTGGTCGAGGTACTGAAGGTCTGGGCTGCCAGGCCGACGACGAACAGCGCGCAGCCGAACAGCCGGTAATCGGGCATGATCGCCGCCAGTGCCAGGGCGGATCCGAACACTGCAGCCGCAACCAGCAGCCGCTCGATCCCGGGTCTGCCGCGGGTGGCCGCCAACAGCGCGCCGGTAATCGATCCGAGCGCCATTATCGAAGTGAGCAGGCCGTACTGGCTCGCGCCGGCGTGGAACGCGCTCACCGACATGGTGGCTATGAAGATGGCGAAGTTGAATCCGAACGTGCCGATCAGGAACAGCATGAGCAGCACGGCGCACAGGTCCGGACGCTGCCGCACGTAGTGCAGGCCTCCGGCGAGGTTCCCGGGTGCGCGCAGCGCCCGGTCGCTGTGATACAGCTCCCCGAGCCGCAGCATCCACAGGGAGGCCAGCACGGCGCCGAATGAGGCGGCGTTGATGAGGAACACCCAGCCGAAGCCCACCATGCCGACCAGAACCCCGGCGACCGCTGGACCGATCAGGCGGCCGGCGTTGAAGGAGGTGGAGTTGAGCGCCACCGCATTCGGCAGGTCGATCTCCTCCACGAGATCCGACACGAATGTCATGCGCACCGGCGCATCGAACGCGGCGACGCAGCCGAGGAGAAGCGCCAGCAGATACACGTGCCAGAGCCGGACCAGTCCGGTGAGGGTGAGCACCGCCAGCGCGAGCGCCAGCGCTCCCATCGCGGCCTGAGTCGCGAACAGCAGCCGGCGACGGTCGAGACGATCGGCTGCCAGGCCGGTGAGCGGCAGCAGCAGCAGTTGCGGCCCGAACTGCAGCGCCATGACCACGCCGACCGCGGTCGCGTTGTTGTGCGTCAGCCCGGTGAGCACCAGCCAGTCCTGCGCGGTGCGCTGCATCCACGTGCCGACGTTGGAGATCAGCGCGCCGGCCGACCACACCCGAAAGTTGAAGCCGCGCAGCGAACGGAAGGTGCCTCTCACGGCGGGCGCGCGTACCGGCGGGTGCTACTCAGGCGGCTGCCGATGCCACGCGCCGCAGGAGCCGTGCTGTGCCGGCGCGTCCCCCGTCACAGCCTCGCCTTGATGTCGGTGAGCATCGCCTGCTCGAGCAGGCCGCGCGAGGTGCAGATCAGCGGGGTCTTCTCGTCGAAGGTATTGCGCCGATCCTCGACCGTGGCACGCACCACGATGTAATCCTCGCCGGCGAGCACGGTGAACGCCACGTAGGTATCCGGATCGTCGACATTGAGGGGATCGCTGGTGCGCGCGCGCGACTTCTCCTTGCCGCAGTCCGCTTCGGCCGCCGTGACGACCACCGGCCGCGGCGCTGTTGTGAGGACGCCCTTATCATTGTCGACGGTCGCGATCGGGTAGCCGTCGGCGGCCAGCGCCACCACCGCCGCGCCGAGAATGTTCGCCTTGCTGCTCTGGACCTCTGCGCGGGCGTCGTGCGGGGTCAGGTCCGGGCGCAGGTAGACGGGTGGCTTTGCGCACGCGGTCAACAGTACGGTCGAGGCGGCGAGAAGCGCCAGTGATCGCATCCGGGTGGACTCCTGTAGATCGCCTGCCGGGGTGATCCGAGGGTGGGATTCTACAGGGTCCATCGGCCTCAACGCCGCGACCCCGTCCGGCGGCGCCGCCCGCCGCGATCGGATTTAACCTTACTGCGCGGCTCGGGCCGATACGGGTTGGGATCGGTGCGGTACTCGATGGCCACCGGGGTTGCGAACAGGTCGTAGGCCTTGCGGAACACGTTCGCCAGATAGCGCGTGTAGGCCTCCGGGACCGAGGCGGTCTGGTTGCCGTGGATGACGATGCGCGGCGGGTTGCGCCCGCCCTGGTGGGCGTAGCGCAGCTTGATGCGCCGGCCGCGCACCAGCGGCGGCTGATGCTTGATGAGCGCGTCCTCGAGGGTCCGGGTGAGCTGGCTGGTCGGCAGACTGCGCATCGCCGAGTCGTAGGCGCGCACCGTCGAGTCCAGCAGCTCGCCAACGCCCGTGCCGTGGCGCGCCGAGATGAAGTGCAGCGGCGCGAACGGCACGAAGTCGAGACGCAGCGCGAGCTGGCGACGAATCTCCGCGCGCTGCTCCTGCGGGATGCCGTCCCACTTGTTGACCGCGATGATGAGCGCGCGACCCCGCTCGAGCGCGATTCCGAGCACGCTCGCGTCCTGCTCGGCGACCGTATCGTGCGCATCGAGCACCAGGATCACCACATGCGCCGCGTCGATCGCCTGCAGCGTTTTCGCGACGCTCGCGCGCTCGACCACGTCCGCCACCCGGGCGCGACGCCGCAGGCCGGCGGTGTCGATCAGCAGGAAGCTGCGCCCGTCGCGCTCGAAGGGCACGAAAATACTGTCGCGGGTCGTGCCGGGATCCGGGCTGGCGATCACCCGCTCCTCGCCTAACAGCCGATTCACCAGCGTCGACTTGCCGACGTTCGGCCGGCCGATGATCGCGATGCGGATCGCACCGGAGTCGGCTTCCGCGGCGGCGCGCGGCTCAACACCGGCGAGCACCTGCTCCATGAGCGCCTCGCAGCCCTGCGCGTGGCTCGCGGAGATCGCCACCGGTGCCTCGAATCCGAGCGCATGGAAGTCCGCGGCCGCGACGTCGGGGTCGAGCCCTTCGGCCTTGTTGAGCGCCAGCGTGACTGGTTTGCCCGAGCGACGCAGCTCGCGCGCGACGAACCAGTCCTCGGGCGAGAGTCCCGCGCGCGCGTCCGCCAGCAGCACCAGGCGGTCGGCCTCGGCGACCGCGCGCTCGGTCTGCGCGCGTATCTGCGCCTCGAGACCGACCGGATTCTCGATGAGCCCGCCGGTATCGACCACCACGCAGGGAACCGGGCCCAGCCGCCCGAAGCCGTATTGCCGATCGCGCGTCAGCCCCGGCACGTCCGCCACGATGGCCGCGCGCGTGCCGGTGAGAACGTTAAACAGCGTCGACTTGCCGACGTTCGGCCGGCCGACGAGCGCTACGACGGGCAGCATGGCAGCGGGCGGCCGGTGGCGGTCGAGCGGGTTACTTGCTCTCCTGCGGAGCGGGTGCTGCCGGCGCCGTGGGCGCTGCGGGCGCTGCCGGCGCCGCGGTCGCATCCGGCGGCGCCGGTGCGGTGGTGGCCTTGTACGGTGCGGCGCGGTGTCTGGCACCCCGCAGCGGCGCCACCCGAAATGCAGTGATCTGCCCGCGATCGTTGATTACCAGCACCCTGTCGCCCTCGACCACCGGGGTGGTGCTGACGCGCACCTTGCCGCTGGAGGCGCGCGCGGCGAGTGCGCCGGTGGACTTGTCGAGCCAGTGCACGTAGCCCTGAAAATCCGCGACCACGATCGCGTCGAGGTCGTCCATGGTCGCGGGCGCCGACAGCCCGCGATTCAGCAGCACCTTTTGCCGCCACAGCTCGGCGCCGGTCTTGGCCCGCATCGCGACTACCTCGCCGGACGCGGCGACCATGTAGAGCGTATCGTCGTCAAGAGTGAGCGAGCGATAACTCGACGCCTCGTGCGACCACCATACCTGGCCGGTGTCGAGCGCCAGCATCGTGACCTTGCCCTGGAAGCCGACGGTGTAGACGTCGGCGCCCGAGACTCTGACGGTCGTGTCGATATCGTTCAGGCGCTCGAGCTCGGTGCGCCCGTGAGCCGGGGTGATGTTGGCTTCCCACTGCACGGCGCCGTCGTTGACGTTGAGCGCCATGACCTTGCCGTTGTCGAAGCCGCTCAGCACCTGGTCACCGGCGATCACCGGGCGCGCCGTGCCGCGCAGCGACAGGCGTGGGACCTGCTGTTCCTGGGACCACAGCTCGTGTCCGTCCGCCGGACTCAGGCCATGGAGCTTGCCGTCGACCGTGCGCAGCGCGATCAGGCGCTCGGAGATGGCGGCGGGCGCCAGCACCTCGCCGTTCACGCGCACCACCCAGCGGCTCTTGCCGGTAGCCTCGTCGAACGCGAACAGCCGACCGTCGCTGCTGCCGATCAGCACCAGGCCATCGCCGACCGCGGTGCCGCCGGACAGCGGCGCCTTGGTGCCCGCCCGCCATACGACGTGGCCGCGGGCAAGATCGAGCGCCACGACGTCGCCGCGGTGACCGGCGGCGAACACCCGACCGTCCGCGACACTCAATCCCAGCGACAGGCGCAGCGGCGCCTCCTTCTTGTACCCGACGTTCGCCGTCCAGACCTTGCTGACGCGCAGCGTTGCCGTGAGCGGTGTCAGCTTGGCAGGCGTCTCGACGGACTTGTCCTTGGAGCAGGCGGCAACCAGCAGCGCCGCGACGCAGATCGAAAGTTGCAGGTGTCGCATAGTCATTTCGCAGGCTCGGGCCGCGGAGCGTCCGCCGGCGCGGCGGCGGGCGTGGCGTTCGCGGCGCTGCCGGTAAGGTCGGCGATCTTGAGGTCGAGGAGCGAGTCGGCGGTCGCCGCCTCGGTAGCACCGGCCGCGGCGGCACGATACTCGGTGAGCGCCGCGGCCTTGTCGCCCTTGGCGTAGTAGGCATCGCCGCGCGCCTCGTGGTAACTGCGGGCGAACGCGCCGGGCTCGGCGGCGTTCAGCGTCGCAAGCGCCAGATCGGGCTTGCCCTGCGCGATCTGCACCCGCGCCAGGCGCTGCCGCGCGATGAGCGCGAGCTCATGATCCTTGGAGTGCTCACTCACGGACTGAAGCTCCCCGGCAGCCTGCTCGAGCTGGCCGGAGTCGATGTAAATGTGCGCGCCCAGCAGCCGCCCCTGGTCGGCGTACGCCGAGAGCGGGTAGCCGCGCTCGAGCTCGCCCAGGTGCACCAGCGCGTCGGTGCGATCGCCCTGCTCCAGGGCCTGGACGATCTGCATGTACCTGGCCCCCGCCTGCAGCGCCTGGGTGTCGCGGTAACCCTGCCACCAGCGCCAGCCGAGAAGCAACGCGCCGCCGACGGCAACCCCGGCGAGGACCCATACAGCGTTTTGGCGTGCCCACTCGCGGATCTGCTCCCATTGTTCTTTTTCGGACAGGTAGTCGGTCACTCGGTCACTCCTTGCAGAAAATGCGCAGCGTTCACCGGCCGCCGGTCGCGAGAGCGGCCAGGGCCGCATCCACGCCCGCTGCCACGGAGTCGATCGGGCATTCGTTCTGACCCGACTCCTCGCGTAAAGGTTTCAGGGCGAGCACGCCGCGTGCGAGCTCGTCGTCGCCGATGATCAGCGCCAGGCGGGCCCCACTGCGATCTGCGCGCCGGAACTGGGCCTTGAAGTTGCCGCCGCCGAGATTGAGCTCGAAGCGCAAGTGCGGCCGCTCACCGCGCAACCGCTCGACGATCGGCAGCGCCTGCGCCGCGGCGCGCGCGCCGTTCACCACCACGAACACGTCCGGATGCGCAGCCGGCGGGCTGCGCCCGGCCGCGACCACCAGCGCGACCAGCCGCTCGACCCCCATGGCAAAGCCGATCGCGTGAGTCGGCTCGCCGCCGAGCTGGGCGATCAGGCCGTCGTAACGGCCGCCGGAGCATACGGCATTCTGCGCGCCGGTGGACTCGGTGATCCACTCGAACACGGTCCGGGTGTAGTAATCGAGCCCCCGCACCAGGCGCGGGTTGACCTGATAGGCGACTCCCACCTCATCCAGCATGCGGCGCAGCGCCTCGAAGTGTGCGCGTGACTCGGGATCGAGGTGCTCGGTCAGCTGCGGGGCGGCGCGAATCAACTCCTGCATCTCGGGGTTCTTGCTGTCGAGGATCCGCAGCGGATTGCCGGCAAGACGTCGCCGGCTGTCGGCATCGAGCTGCGATTCGTGGGCGGAGAAATGCTCGACCAGCTTCGCCCGGAAGGCGCCGCGGCTCTCGGGGGTGCCGAGCGAGTTGATCTCGAGCCTGAGTGCCGGCGCGATACCTAAGCGCTGCCACAGCCGCGCGCTCATGGCGATCAGCTCAGCGTCCGCGTCGGGGCCGGCGAAACCAACCGCCTCCACGTCCACCTGCCAGAATTGCCGGTAGCGTCCCGCCTGCGGCGCCTCGTGTCTGAACATCGGCCCCAGGCACCATAGCTTGTGGCGCTGTCCGCGCAGTAGCCCGTTGGAGATCAGAGCGCGGACTATACCGGCCGTGGCCTCCGGCCGCAGCGTCAGACTGTCGCCGCCGCGGTCGGTGAAGGTGTACATCTCCTTGACCACCACGTCGGTGTGCTCGCCGATCGCGCGCTTGAAAAGCTGCGTGTGCTCGAGCAGCGGCACGCGGATCTCCTCGTAGCCGTAGGCGCCAAGGAGCTCGCGGGTCACGCCCTCGAAGTACTGCCAGGCGGGAATCTCCGCCGGCAACACGTCGTTCATGCCGCGCACCGGCTGGATCTCGGCAGTCACGCTCAGCCTCCGGGGCCGGGCACGGGCGGCGCGGGCGCGACGTGCCCGGCGGCATCGAGCACAAAGCGCGCACTGTGGTCACGATGCACCAGGCCGTCGAGAATCACGGGCCGACCGTTGAGCTGCATCGCCACCGCCGGCGCGTTGCCGAGCACCACGCGCAGCGGCGGCGCCCCGCTCAGAGTGCGTGCGCTGTCCGCGACCCCCAGACCCCCGATCAGGCGCCGGCCGCCGGCGTCGTACACCTCAACCCAGCTCGCATCGGAGAACTTCAGGGCGAGCCGGGCTTCACCCGGCGCGGCGGGGGCACCGGCGGCGGTCGCCAGATGCGCCCCGGCGGCCATTCCGACGGCACTGGGCGGCGGCGCCTCCTCCGCAACGGCAGAGCCCGGCGCCGGTGCCGCGGCCGCCGGCGGCCGCGTCACCGGCTGCGGCTTCACGCCGGGCAGAGTCACCAGCCACCACAGCAGTCCGACCGCCGCAAACACGCCCAACACGATGACCGCCGGCAACACCAGCGATGAATCGCGGCCGGGCTCGCGGTGCGGAATGCGCGTAAGGTCAGGGCTGGGGGCGGCCGCATACTGCTCTCCGGGCTCCGGCGGCGGCTCGCCGAGCAGTTCGGCGTAGCGGCGCAGATGACCGCGCACGTACACCAGAGCGCCAAGGGCTGCGAAGTTGCCCGCCTCGAGCGCCTCGAGCATCCGCGCGTCGACGTGCAGCTTCTCCGCCGCCTGCAGGATCGTCAGGCCGCGTTTTTCACGCGCCCCACGCAGCCGTGCGCCGATGCCGCGGGCGTCGCCGCCAGCTTCGCTCGCCATGGTGCCTCAGCCGGGGTTGTTGAGCGACGCGAGGGCGCGCGCCTGCTGTGACTCGGGGAAGTCCAGCTGCAGGCGTCGCGCGTAGCGCTGCGCGGCGATCTGGTCGTGCTGCGCGCGCGTGACGCGCACCCCGAGCAGCAGCAGGTCGGGCGTCGCCTCGTAGGTGCCCACGAAAGTGTCGATGCCGGTGCGCGCTGCGCCGAGATCACCGCGCTCGAACTGGAGCGTCGCGAGCTGGAAAGCCGCTTCCGCGTAGTTCGGCCGCAGCGCCAGCGCCTGGTTGAAGTTGGTGGCCGCCTCGTCATAACGCCTGGCGGCGCGCAGGCACACGCCGGCGTTCACGTAGGCATCCTGCGGCGTGGGGTACAGCCCGTTGTGCGCCGCCTCGAGGAACAGCTTGACTCCCTCGTCGGTGCGGCCGTTGGAACACAGGTACACGGCGTAGTTGTTCTGCACCTGCGGGTTGCGCGGCGTCTCGCGCAGCGCGGTACGGAACTCCTCATCCGCCTTGGCGTGATCGCCCAGGCGGGCAAACAGCATGCCGCGCGCGCTGTGCACGTCCGGGTTGCCCGGATCCTGGGCGAGCGCCCGGTCGAGCTTGTCCTTTGCCAGCTGCAGGTCGCCCTGGTTCATGTAGGCCATGCCCAGCTGCACGTTGTCCACGGCCGCCTCGTGTTCGCGGCCGGCTTTCTGCGGGGTGGCCGCGCACGCGGCGAGCATGAGGAACGCAAGCACGACGGCGGCAAGCGGCCGCGGCGGCAGAGGAGACGCGATGATGTTCACTTGTCTGCTCATGGTTGGACGCTGAAGCCAATGACCTTGCTGCCGAGCCGCACCGTGGTGCGATCGATCACGCGGCCTGCGAGCTGGCCGCAGGCGGCGTCGATATCCTCGCCGCGCGTACGGCGCACGGTCGCCAGCACGCCCCTTTGGATCAGCTCATCCCGGAACCGCTGGATGACCGCGGCGGGCGAGCGCCGGTAGCGCGTGCCCGGGAACGGGTTGAATGGAATCAGGTTGACCTTGGCCGGGTGACCCTTGAGCAGCCGCGCGAGCGCGCGCGCCTGGGCCGGCGAGTCGTTGACGCCGTCCAGCATCACGTACTCGAAAGTCACGCTGCGGCCGTTCTGTTCGTCGAGGTAGTGCCAGCAGGCCTCGAGGAGCTCGGCGATTGGGTGCTTGCGGTTGATCGGCACCAGCTCGTTGCGCAACGCATCGCCAGGCGCGTGCAGCGACACCGCCAGCGCCACGTTGCTCACCTCCGCCAGACGGTAGATCTGCGGCACGAGTCCCGAGGTCGAGAGCGTCACGCGCCGGCGCGACAGGTCGAAGCCGAAGTCATCCAGCAGGATATCGAGGGCCGGCACCACGTTGCGAAAGTTGGCGAGCGGTTCGCCCATGCCCATGAGCACGACGTTGGTGATGCGCCGCTCGAGCTGCGGCGGGCGCGCC
>DATNKO010000081.1:0-2188 GCA_035603345.1 Steroidobacteraceae bacterium
CTGAAATTGCTCCCAAGTGATGTAGCCGGGATGGGCGTTCGGGATGCAGGTGAGCCAGTCATTACATTCGCGCTTTCGCAGGATCTTCTTCCCATCAACGGCGCGCCGATAGTGGCGCCGAACCGTAGGCGTAGGCGCCCGCATAACGCGGGTTGTTCAACGTGCGGATCGCGGTCGATGGTAAGCGGTGCCCCGCCACCCTTCAGAGAATCGTCGTGACTCAAGGTGGCCGTTCGGGCACCCAGCACCATGGCATCAGTTCGTCGACGCGCTTCTGCGGCCAGCCGTTCACGAGCCGTGTCAGGAGATCGGTGAAATACGCCTGCGGATTGACGCCATTCAACTTACAGGTCTCGATCAGCGATGCCAGGCATGCCCAGTTTTCCGCTCCTTCGTCGCTGCCGGCGAACAGGCTATTTTTCCTCGACAATGCGACCGGGCGCATGGCGCGCTCGACGCTATTGTTGTCGAGCTCGATGCGCCCGTCTTCGAGGAACCGTTCCAGCCCATCCCAGTGGTTCAGCGCGTAGCGGATTGCCTCGGCGGTCGGACCGCGAGCGGGCAATTTCGCGATCTGCGCTTCGAACCAGACGCGCAGTTCCGCGACCAGCGGTTTGCTCTCGGCTTGACGCACCGCCAGCCGATCAGCGGCGCTCTTGCCGCGGACACGCGCCTCGATCTCATAGAGCGCGGCAATGCGCTGGAGCGTTTCCGTCGCGATGGGCGCCTTCGCCTTGGCCAGATCGTAAAAGCCCCGACGCACGTGGCTCCAGCAAAAAGCCAGCGTTATGGAAGTCTCGGTCGATTTGGACCCGGCGACATACTTATAGGCCGCATAGCCGTCGCACTGCAGAATGCCGCGGTAACCGCCGAGCAGCGTGTTGGCGTGGATATGCCCCCGGCCAGGCGCGTAGCTGTAAACCACCGCCGGCGGTTGGCTGCCGGCCCATGGGCGATCGTCACGCGCAATCGCCCAGAAATAGCCTTGCTTCGTCCGCCCGCGGCCCGGATCAAGCACCGGCACGACGGTCTCGTCGGCGAAGATCCGTGTCGAGGCGAGCAGCATCTCGCGCAACCGCGCCACCACCGGGGCGACTTCGGCCGCGGCGTACCCCATCCAGAACGACAGAGTGGACCGCTCGAGGATGACACCCTGCCGTGCAAAGATCTGCGCCTGGCGATACATCGGCAGATGATCGGCATAGCGTGCCACCAGCACATGGGCGACCATCGCCTCGGTCGGGATGCCGCCCTCGATCAGCCGCGCCGGCGCCGGTGCCTGCACCACGGTGCCGGCGCAGGCCCGACAGGCGAGCTTCGGACGCTTGGTCACGATCACTCGAAACTGCGCCGGGATCACGTCCAGCCGTTCCGAGGTGTCCTCGCCGATCACCGTCATGGCAGCTCGGCAGCATGGGCACGCGGTGTCATCGGGCGTCAGCGTTACCTCGATCCGCGGCAGGTGAGCCGGCAGTGCGCCACGACTCGCGCGGCGCTTGGCAGCATTGTCTTTGCGCAGATCGGGATCATGCTTCTCCGCCTCGGCATCTGCTTTGGCGATCGCCTGCTCGATCGCTTCGAAGGCCAACTGCAGCTGTTCTTCAGGCAGACGCTCCGACCTGGCGCCGAAATGCATGCGTCTGAGCTGCAGCAGCAGATGACGCAGCCGGTCATTCTGTGCCAGCAGGATGTCCCGCTCCGTGACCGCTGCATCGCGTTCGGACATCGTCGTCAGCACCAGCGCGCGCAAAGCTTCAATGCCGGTGGGCAGGCTCTGCTGGTCGGTGCGCGGGGAATCCATCACGCAACGAATCCTACGCGGCAACTGACGGTTTGAGAATCCCCTTTGTGGTCTGAACACGCGTCCAATCGAGCCCGTCGAACAAAGCCGCGAACTCGACCGGCGACAGCTTCATCACCCCGTCCATGATCGGCGGCCAGCGGAACGAACCCTGCTGCAGCTGCTTCCAGACCAGCACAAGCCCGCTGGTATCCCAGACCAATATCTTCACACGGTCGCTTCGCTTGCTGCGCCAGACGATGACCACGCCAGAGAACGGGTCTTCGGCCAACACCTCCTGCGCCAATGCAGCAAGTCCGTGGGCACCCTTGCGGAAATCAATTGGCCGCGTGGCCAGCAGGACGCGTGTGCCGGAGGGAAGGTTGATCATGTTCGCGACGCCGAAGC